>CAVUYS010000010.1:0-60283 GCA_963745745.1 uncultured Spirochaetota bacterium
CTTTTCGGATTATTTATTAATTAAACTAATTAAATTAAAAATTTTTTGAAAGATGAAAAATAAGTTTTTATATGATAAAATTTTTTCAGATAAAAATCGATGAGAATAAATGAAGGTGAAAATTTGTGATTGATTTATTTGGGAGAAATATAAATTATTTAAGAATATCTGTGACAGATAAATGTGACTTTAATTGTATATATTGCAAACCGTATATGACGGAAACAAAAGTACGGCAATGATTTCTTAACTCCTAATGCAATAACTAAAATTTCAAGGGTTTTTGAAACTTGGAATTGAAAAGGTTAGAATAACAGGAGGAGAACCACTTCTTAGGAATGATATATGTGAAATTATTGAAAAAATATCTTCAATTCGAGGTATTAATGATATTTCTCTCACAACTAACGGATCTAAATTATATCAGATGGCAGAGAAAAGCTCAAAAACTCTGGGCTCAAAAGAATTAATGTAAGCTTAGATTCTCTTGATAAAGATGTTTTTGGTAGTAATAATAGCAAGAAGGAAGGCCTTTGAAAATGTAATTCAAGGCATATATAAAGCCATTGAAATAGGATTAAACCCTGTAAAACTTAATGTAGTTCTAATTCAAGGTGTGAATGATGACCAAATTGATAAGTTTATTGAGATGACAAGAGATTTGCCAATTGAAGTGAGATTTATTGAGCTTATGCCAATAGGTGAGTTTGCTGGAAAAAATAGGGATAAAACTATATATAATGAGGATGTTTTAAAAGATAGACCATGGCTTGAAAAACATGAAACAAAAGAAAGATTAGGACCTGCTGAATATTATAGTGTTAAAGGATATATTGGTAAAGTTGGATTTATTAGCCCTATGGGGCATGGATTTTGCTCCTCTTGTAATAGGCTTAGACTTATGAGTGATGGAAAATTAAGAATGTGTTTGGGAGATAATGTTGAATTTGATATTTTTGAATACTTGAATCAGCCAGATGAGGTTTTAGAGACAAAAATATTGGAGTTCATTGACCAAAAGCCTAAGGGAAATAAGTTTAATGAGAAATTCATAAGCAGAACAATGGATGGGATTGGGGGATAAATATGGAATTGACCCATTTGGATGAGTATGGTAATGCAAAAATGGTTGATGTATCTGATAAAACAATAACTTTAAGAGAAGCAAAAGCATATGGAAAGATATATATGGCAAAGTGTACCCTTGAAAAAATACTTCAAAAGGATATGCCAAAAGGAGATGTTTTAGCAACGTCAAGAATTGCAGGGATTATGGCCGCTAAGAAAACTTGGGAGTTAATTCCTATGTGTCACAATATTCCTATAGATTCTGTAAAGTTAGATTTTAAAATAAATTTAGAGGAATGTTTTATTGAAATATTTTCATCAGCAAAGTGTAATTGGAAAACAGGAATTGAAATGGAAGCTTTGACGGCAGTTGCGGTATCGGGTTTAACTTTATACGATATGTGTAAAGCGATTGATAAAGGAATGGTTATAGGTGATATAAAACTTATAAGCAAAACTGGAGGAAGTAAAAAAGATGGGTAAAATTCTGGCTGTTTGTATAAGTGAAAAGAAGGGTATATCTAAGAACAATATTTTAAGCGGAGAATTAATTGAAAACTTCGGATTGAAGGGTGATGCCCATGGAGGAAATTGGCATAGGCAAGTAAGCCTTCTGGGTATAGAGAGTATTAATAAAGCTAAGATATTTGAAAATACTGATGATAAGTATGGGAAATATGCTGAAAACATCACGACTGAGGGGATAGAATTATATTCTCTTAAAATTGGCACAAAATTAAGAATTGGAAATTGAGAGATTAGAATTGACTCAAATAGGTAAAGAATGTCACCAAAAATGCGCAATTTATCATAAAGTGGGCGATTGTGTAATGCCCAAGAAGGAATTTTTGCAAAGGTATTAAAGGGCGGATTTGTTAGTGTTGGAGATTCAATTGAAGTGGAGAGTTAAACTAGGTAATTACAACTAATTTTAAAGGATATAAATTAATTGAAAAGCAAGATACTGTTATTGTGGAGGGTGTAAGAGATTTTATACCTAAGCATGTATTTGAATGTGGTCAATGCTTTAGGTGGAAAAAGCAAGAAGATGAATCTTATAATGGTATAGCGTTTGGAAAATTGATAAACATGAGCCTTATAGATGGAAATTTGAATATCAAAAATTCAAATATCGAGGATTTTAAAAATATTTGGTTTGATTACTTTGATTTAGGGAGAGATTACAAGAGATAAAGAAAGCAATTTGTAAAGATGCCATAATGGAGGAAGCTATTAACTTTGGGCAAGGAATAAGATTACTAAAACAAGATTTCAATGAAGTATTAGTTTCGTTTATAATTTCAGCCAATAATGCTATACCAGGATAATGAAATCTGTAGATTTGTTATCAAGGTTGTTTGGAGATGAAATATCTTCGGTGATGGGAATTATGGGTTTCCGGAGTTAAGACATATTGCTGGAGCTGAATTGGAAAAAATCTCGGAGTGTAAAGCTGGATTTAGATGTAAATATTTCAAAGAAACATCTAAAATGATCATAGATAGTCATGTAGAAGTTGAAAATCTTAAAAACTTATCTTCCATAGAAGCAAGAAAAGAGCTAATGAAGTTTCGTGGGGTCGGGAAAAAGTTGCAGATTGTGTTTTGCTATTTAGCGGTACAAAATATGATATTTTCTGACGGATTTATGGGTAAAAAAGCAATACGTAAACTCCAGTCGGTGGCGGCAGTAAACGTGCCGTATTGCTGCAACCAGCAGAAGGTGGTGATCGCCAAGTGCCTGAACGCGGAGGCCACGGTCCTGCTGATGGACGAGCCCAGCCGCGGCATCGACGTGGGGGCCAAGGAGGAGATCCACGGGATCATCCGGGACCTGGCGGCGCAAGGCGCTGGAGTGATCATCTTCTCCTCGGAATACCAGGAAATCCTCAACCTCTGCGACCGGATCCTCCTGGTGGCCGACGGCAGGATCATCAAGGAACTGAGCAACAGCGAGGCCAGCGCCGAGGAGCTGCTGCAGGCGGTTACCCAAACCAAGAGGCAGAAACCATGAGAGCCAACAGCGGGCTGTGGCAGAAACTGGTCCTCTTGGGGGTGCTCGCCCTGATCGGGACCGTGCTCTCGATCCTGAGCAGGGAGTTCCTTACCGTCACCAACCTGATCAACGTGACCCGCCAGGTGGCCTTCGTGGTGATCACCGGCTCGGCGGTAACTCTGCTGATGATCTCCGGCAACTTCGACCTCTCCATCGGCAGCATCCTGGGCCTGTCCGGCATGTTCTTCGCCTACTTCATCCCCCTGGGCCTGCCCCTGGGCGTCTCGCTGGCCGCCGCCACGCTCATCGGCACGCTCATCGGCCTGCTGAACGGGTTCCTGGTGGTGACCCTGCGCATCCCCTCCATCATCGCCACCCTGGGGACCATGTACGCCGCCCGCGGACTGGCCCTGGTCATTACCGGCGGCAACAGCATCCATCTGGGGCTGGGGACCAGCTTCACGGTCCTGGGACGGGGCCTGGTCGGACCGCTGCCCATCACCCTGCTGCTCACTGTCGGCATCCTGCTGCTGTTCTATTTCTTCGAGACCCGCACGATCCTGGGGCGCTATTCCTACGCCATCGGCGGCAACCGCCGCACCGCCCTGCTGTCGGGCGTCAACGTCAACGCCACGACCACGCTCCTGTACGTGCTGGTCGGCACCCTGGCGGGATTCTCGGGCGTATTGATGGCCTCCCGCCTGGGCGTGGGGCAGCCGATGGTCGGCCAGGGCTTCGAGTTCGACGTGATCGTCGCCGTGATCCTCGGCGGCACCAGCCTGGAAGGCGGGGAAGGCTCCGTCATCGGGATGCTGATCGGGGCGTTCATCGTGGGCTTCATCGCCAACGGGTTGAACCTGCTGGGGATCCACTCCTTCTACCAGAGCATCCTGAAGGGCGCCGTACTGGTGGGTGCCGTGCTGCTGGACCGGATTCTGAAAGAACGCATAAGGGGGTGAAAGGCCATGAGCGACCGGGGCTTCTCCCACCGCATCGCCTTCGGAGTCTGGATCAACGACATCCGCAACCAGCCGCTGGCCAGGGAGAACTGGCCAGCCGTGACCCTCGACGGCCGGACTGCCGCCGATTTCGAGTCGACCGTCCGGCTGCTGAAACAGGCCGGCTACACGGCCCTGGACGTTTTCGGCCTGCTCACCAACCACGACTGGCCCGTGCAGATCGAGACGGTGATCGGCCCGGCGCGCAGGAAGCAGGTGGAGCGCCTGCTGGCCGCCGCCCGCCGGCACGGCCTGCCCGTGATCTACGGCCTGGGGGTGTACAGCTGGGGTTTCGACGCCATCATCCGGCACGACCCGCGGGTGCGGGGGACCAACCCTTCCGCCATGTGCGGCTCCAGGCAGGAGTCCCGCGAGTGGATGCGCAGAGTGGTCGACTTCGTGGCCGGCAACTTCCAGGTGGACGGCTTTCACCTGGAAGCGGCCGACCAGGGCCGCTGCAAGTGCGCCGACTGCGGCCGGGAGACAGCCCTGGAGTACTACAGCCGCCTGAACCGGGAGACCGCGGAGTACCTGCGGGAGCGTTACCCCGACAAGCTGCTGCTGGTGAACACCTCCGGCTACCTGCCCTGGGGCGATTTCGTCAGCCCGCGGCACTACCCTGCCCTCCACACCCTGGGTAAGACCATCGACGTGCTGATCGACGGCGGGAACCACGGCCTGTTCATCCACCCGGACCTGCGCCGGGAGTTCATCGCCGGCTTCCCCGCCCAATACGGGACCTCCGGGGGCTTCTGGATCTACCCGCCGCAGCGCTGGGACCGGCTGCGCTGGTTCCTGCCGTACACCCGGAGCACCGCGGCTCACCTGAAAAGCCTGCACGCGGACGGCAGCCGGGCCTGCGAGCTGTACCTGGGCCCGCTGGCCAACCCTTCCACGGAGATGAACGTCTTCTGCAGCGGCCGCCTGGCCACGGAGGTGAGCCGCGATCCCGCGGAGGTTTTGGCCGAGGGGATCGAGCTGCTGTACCGCCCCAAGGCCGGAACCGACAACACCCGCATCCGGGATATCTTCCTCGGCGCGGAGCAGGCCTTTTTCGAGGCCTGGTCGCCGCGACGCAACTGGGGCCTGCCCGCGCCCTACACCGACGGCATCGAGCCGCTGTTCGAGTGGTCGAAGGAGCATCCCGAGCGGGCCGTCCCCGGGGAGCTGTTCCTGGAACCACTCCTGGGCTCAGCCCCGGGGTTCCCTTCCTACCTGGCCGTGCACCTGAACCGCGCCGGCCGCGGCCGCTATCGCGCGGCGCTGCGCGAGCTGCAGGCGGCCGTTTCCGGGCTCGGGAGCCGGTTCCGGGACGCCGGCCGGATCCGGCGCATCCGCCGCAGTCTCGCCCATGTGCTGCGGGACCTGGACGCAGTGGACGCGGTGAAGGAGCTGCCCTAGGAGCCTGTCGGACTTTGGCCGTCGTTTTCGCGGCGGCGGCCAGCCCGAAGGATCATTGAACGTTCTGATAGGGCACGATGTGGTACCGGTTTTTCCCTTCCATTTTCGCACGGTAGAGCTCACGGTCCGCGGTTTTGATCAGAAACTGCTCGTTCTCGCATTCCGTCTCTTTTCCCAGGATGGCTCCGCCAAGGCTGATCGTGATCCTGAGCTCCGGGTGCTCTTCCAGCTGGATTGCCTGGACATTCAAGCTGACCCGCCTGCAAACGATTTCGGCTTCCGCTTCGGCGCAGTATGGGAGTATCAGGGCGAATTCATCTCCGCCGTACCTGCCGGCGACGTCATAATTGCGCAAGTGCAGGCCCTCCCTGCTGTCGGCCAGCCGGGATTTGACATCATAGCTTCTTGCCTGCCCTCGCAACACATCGGAAATTTTCTTGAGCAAAGTGTCACCCACGGGATGGCCAAAGGTGTCATTCAGACTCTTGAAGGAGTCCACGTCGAACATCAGTACCACGAAGGGGAAATGGTTCCGGCGGGACTCGTTGAAAATTTCGCGCAAGCGCTTGTGGAAAGCCGCATGATTCAAGAGCTCCGTCAAGCTGTCCCGCTCGGCGATTTCCTGCAGCCGGACGTTCTTCGCCTCGAGCTCCCGATTCTTCAGGCTGAGCTGGTGGATCAGGGTTTCGATTTTTTTCGTCCTGTTCTGCACCTGTTCCTCGAGCACGACGTTCATCGACTCCACCTGGGTGTGCAGCTCGACGAACTGCTTGAGGAGGGAATATTCCATGACCAGGACGAGCCCCAGGAACGAATACTCTATCAAATAGACCATTCGAATGATGCCGACCGCGTTGAGCATGTCGGAGATATCGGTCAAGAAGAACAAGGTGAAAGCGATGAGCAGGGGAAGCGTTTTTTTCTGGTTGCCGGCGGAATAGGACTTGAGGAGGAGCCTGTAACCATAGACCATCCCCGCGACGATTACGACGAAAAGCGCGTTCATCAGCCAGCCCGGTCTGGCCTCGTAATAGCGGACAGTGAGCGAGAACAGATTGAAAGACCGGATCAACGGCTGCTTTGTGGAAAGGACGAAGTCGAACGGCAGGAACGCCAGGAGACCCAGCAGGCCATAGGCTATGGCGAGACAATAGAAAACGGTATTGACCTTCGTTTCGGTCATTTTGTAAATGAAAAAGACCGTGCAGGTCGCGATCAGCGCGACGGAAAACAGCTGGCCACGCTGCCACAGGATGCTGATGGATACATCCGTAGAGTTGTACAATCCGATGCTGAAGCCGTCATAAAGGATCACCGAAAGGCAGAGCAGGGCGAAATACAGGTCTTCGAACGTCCTCTTCTGAAGCAGGAATTTGACCAGATGGTATAAGAAAATATACGCCGTAATCACGGCCATCGTCAGAACAGGTATAGTGTTCCATACCATGGATATAATTATCGACTGGTACGCACTTATTATCGATAGAGTTTGCCTGTCCGCCGCCGGGTTGACAAGCGCATCGGCCCCGATATGATAATCGCTGAGGCAATGGCCTGGCGAAAGAAAGGAGCATGACATGAAGAGAGTTCTGGCGCTGGTGGTGATCTGCCTGCTGTCTGGTGCGGCCTTGTTCGCCGCCCCCAAGGACATCAAGATCGAGGTTATCTGCATGGGCTTCCAGCACGAGTACTGGCAGACCGTCCGGATGGGCACCGAGAAAGCGGCCAAGGAGCTGGGCATCGTGGTTCCGTTCTACGGACCCGCGGTGGAAACCGAGGTCGATGTGCAGATCGGCATGTTCGAGAACTCCATGGCCAAGAAGGTCGACGGCATCCTGCTGGCGCCGTGCGATTCCGAGGCCCTGGTGCCGCTGGTGGAGAAGGCCACCAGGCAGGGCATCGTGGTCGCCACTTTCGACACGGACATCAACAAGACTGACAACCGGATCAGCTTCATCGCCACGGACAACTACGCGGCGGGCAAGCTGGCCGGGAAGAACGCGGGCCGCCTGCTGGGCGGCAAGGGCAAGGTCGGCGTGGTGGGCCACCTGGCCGCCACCATGGACACGCGAGAACGCGTGGGCGGTTTCGTGGATGTCATCAGGGCCGAGTTCCCGGGAATCCAGCTGCTGGAAACGGTCTACGGCGACGGCGACCACCAGAAGTCCCTGGACAAGGCCACGGACATGATGAGGGCGCACCCGGACCTGGCGGCCATCTACGCCACCAACGAGGGCGGCGCCGTCGGGGTGGCCCTCGCGGTCGAACAGGCCAAGAAGGTCGGCCGGGTGAAGGTCATCGGCTTCGATTCCTCCGAGCAGGAGATCGACTATCTCCAGAAGGGCGTGATCACCGGCTTCGTAGTGCAGAACCCCTTCCAGATCGGGTACCTCGCGGTAAAGACCCTTTACGAGCACCTGGCCGACATCAAGAAGGCCCCCCCGCGGATCGACACCGGCGTGGTCTGGGTCGACATGAAGAACTTCAAACAGGCCGACATCCAGAAAATCCTCTATCCTTTGAAGTAGATGCGCAGGGAGGAGCCGTAAGGCTCCTCCCGCATCTTTTGCATGTTGGCAGCGGCAGGCGAGCGCCCCTACCTCTCCCTGAGGGGCATCAGCAAGCACTTCGGCGGCGTCAGCGCCCTGAAGGACATCGATCTGGACATCCGCCCCGGGGAGGTCCTGGCCCTGGTCGGCGACAACGGGGCGGGCAAGAGCACGCTCATCAAGATCATCTCGGGGGCCTACAAGGCCGACGCGGGGGAAATCCTCGTCGAAGGCCGCAAGGTGCGCATCGAGTCACCGGCGGACGCCAAACGCTTCAACATCGAGACCATCTACCAGGACCTGGCCCTGATGGATGACCTGGAACTGGCCCCGAACATCTTCATCGGCCGGGAGATCGTGAGAGGCGGGCTCGGCCGTCCCATCCGTTTCCTGAACAATGCGAAGATGGCGGAGGAGACCGTCCGGATACTCAGGAAACTGAACATCGAGGTCCCCGACATCAGGCGCAAGGTCTTCAACCTCTCCGGCGGCCAGCGCCAGGCGGTGGCCATCAGCCGGGCGATCTACTTCAACGCCAGGCTGCTGATCATGGACGAGCCGACCGCGGCCCTCGGCGTGGAGGAGACCCGGAAGGTGTACGCGCTGATCCGCGAACTGCGGCAGAACGGCATCGCGGTCATCATAATCTCGCACAACATCAATGAGGTTTTCGACGTCGCCGACAAGTTTGTCGTGCTCAAGACCGGCATGCTCGTGGGGGTGCGGCGCAAGGAGGAAACCTCCCTCGACGAGATCCTGCGCATGATCATCGCCGGCCAGGCCGCGCTTTCCGTCGCCCCCGCGGCGGCGGCGGTGCAGCCAGCTGCCGCCGCGCCGCAGCAAGCCGCAGCCTCCAGTGGAAAATGGAAGTCCTCCACCCAGGCCATCCAGAAGGCGGCCGCCTTCCTGAGCCTGGTCCTGATGATCGGCTTTTTCTCGATCGGCTCGCCCTTCTTCATGAGCTTCGACAACCTCATGACGGTCATCCTGCAGACCTCGGTCATCGGCATCCTGGCCATTGGCGTCACCTTCGTCATCATCTCCGCCGGTATCGACCTCTCCCTGGGAGCGGTCCTGGCCCTGGCCGGCATGATCATCGGCAAGGCCGCCAACGCCGGGCTGCCCGTGTGGGTGTCGGTCATCCTCGGAATACTGGTGGCCACGGTCATGGGATTCTTGAACGGCTTCCTGGTGGCCAAGGCCACCCTGCCGCCCTTCATCGCCACCCTCGGAATCATGATGATCGCCCGCGGGCTCACCCTGGTCATCAGCCAGGCCCGGCCCGTGTATTTCCTGGCGGCCCCCTCCTTCCGGCTGATCTCCCAGGGCTCGCTGTTCGGCGCCGTGCCCTACCCGATCCTCTACCTGCTCGCCCTGGCCCTGCTGGCCAGCTTCGTGATGCGCAGGCTGGTCATCGGGCGGCACATCTACGGATTGGGCAGCAACGAGGTGGCCGTCAAGCTTTCGGGGGTCAGCGTCGAGCGGGTGAAGATATTCACCTACTCGATCTGCGGTTTTCTGGCGGGGGCGGCGGGGGTGGTGCTCACCGCCCGCTTGAACTCGGCGCAGCCCGCCGCGGGCCTGTCCTACGAGCTGGACGCGATTTCCGCGGCGGTGATCGGCGGCGCCTCCCTTTCCGGCGGAGAAGGCACGATCCTGGGGACGATCATCGGCGCGCTCATCATGGGCGTGCTCAAAAACGGCCTGAATCTCATGAACGTCTCCCAGTTCTGGCAGCAGGTCGCCATGGGGATCGTGGTCATCGGCGCCGTATACCTGGACATCGTCCGCCGGCGCAGAAGCTGAAACGGCCCGCCGCGGCCAGCAGACAGAAGGCCAGCACCAGTACGCCCAGCGCCAGCAGCGCCGTGAAGAAACGCGCCGCGAGGCCGGCCTTCAGCAGCAGCGAACCCAGGAGCGGACCCGAAGCGAAGCCGAGCGCCCCCACCCCGATGACCGCGGAGGTGCGCCGCTCGGAGCCGCAGGTGACGCCGGTGGTCATGACGATGACCGGCCACATGGGGCCGGCGGCGGCCCCCAGCAGAATCAGGCCGGCGTAGCGCACGGTTTGCAGCTCGACCAGCGCCAGCAGCAGGCCCGCGGCCACGATCGCCAGGGAGGAGACCAGCAGGGCAGGCCACAGCGTCCAGCGGACCGGCAGGAAGACGATGTAGAAGCGGCCCACGAGCATTCCGGCCCAGAACAGCATCAGAGCCAGCGCCGCCTCCCGGGCGCTGAGTCCGTAGCGGGCTTCAAAGATGTAGGAAAGCCAGGCCGCCGAGAGGCTCTCCAGGGTCACGTAGAACAGCATGAGCAGCAGCAGAAAGATGAACACCCGACCGCTCCCCCCGCTCTCCCCGGCCCGCGGCCCCTCTTCCCGCGGGTGCGGGCGGAAGTCGCCGCGCCTGGCGCCGGCCAGCACGAAGAACAGGCTCACCGCAGCGGAGAACGCGCCGAACAGCAGGAAGGTGGCCTGCCAGCCCAGCCCGGCCCCGAAGCACAGGTACACCAGTTGCGGCGCCGCGAAAGCGCCCAGCGAATAGAAGACCTGGGACAGGCACAGGTTCTTGCTGGAGCCCGGGTCGCTCAGCGCGGAAATCGCGATCGAGGAGAAGGTCTCCACCGCGCCGCCGGCCAGTCCCAGGGGGACGACCCACAGCGCCAGCGACCAGACGGAGCGCAGGAGCACGGTGCCCGCGAAGAAGGCGGCGGCGATGATGATCAGCCCGGCGGTCACCAGATGCCAGTTGGTCAGGCGCAGCCGCTGCTTCACCCAGCCTCCCACGAAGGAGGCCAGGGAGAAGGCGATGAACTGCAGGGTGATGAAAAAGCCGAAGTTGGAGGCGCCGACCCCGAAGCGCTCGGCCAGGGTCGAGATGAGCGGGGCAACCGCGTTCGCCGAGATGGCGAATGCGGAGAGCGTGAAGAACAAGGAGAACAGCGCGACCGACAGTCCCGGCATTGATTGACAATTCCCGGTTGGAAGTTATAATGCCAGTATAATCGTTGCCGACAACGATTACAATCACTTCAAAAAGGAACACCGATGGCGAACCGAATCAAAATTCCGGACGAAGAATACGCCCAGCGACTGAAGAAAGCCGCGCAGATGGCCGCGAAGAAGGGCCTGGACGTGCTGGTCGTCAACTCGAACGAGGCCGACTACGCCAACGTCCGCTACTTCTCCAACTTCTGGCCGCTGTTCGAGACCGCGGGCGTGGCCATCACCCCCGCGGGCAAGGCGGCGCTGATGGTCGGCCCCGAAAGCGGCAAGTACGCCGCCGACCGCAGCATGATCCAGAACATCTTCCAGTTGATGGAGTACCGCGAGTCGGCCGACCCCGCCTACCCGGAGGTCAAGGCCTCGAACTACACCGACGTGCTTCCTCTCTCGGCGTGAAGGGCAAGAAGCTGAGGATCGGCGTCGGCGGCTACCTGGTCACCAACCCCATCCAGTTGGAAGGGCTGAAAAGTGCTTCCCCCAGGCGACGATCGTGCGGGCCGACGACATCATGGTCAGCCTGCGCAGCGTCAAGTCGGAAAACGAGATCGCCTGCATCCGCGAGGGGCTGCGGATCACGGAGATCGCCACGCAGGAGGTCATCAGGCCATCCGGCCCGGCATGACCGAGCTGCAACTGGTGGGCATCGCCCAGAAGACGATCTACGAGAACGGCGCGGAATACGAAGGGCTGCCGATGTACGTGTTCAGCGAGAAGTCCACCCGGCACGCGATCTCCCGCTCCACCTACCGGGAAATCCGCAGGGCGACATCGTGCAGCTGAACCTCTCGGCCAAGGTGGACGGCTACTCGCCCAGCATCGGCATGCCGATCAGCATGGGGACGCTGGCCGGCCGCAAGCGCGAGATCGTCGAGTTCGGCCTGGAGGCCCACCGCTGGACCTACGACCAGTTGCGGGCGGGAGTGCTCGCCGCGGACGTGGCCAAGGGCTACATCGAGTTGTTCAAACGCCGGGGCTACTACGACAACTACCTGTACGGCCCCTGCCACGGCACCGGCCTGATCGAGGTCGAAGCGCCGTGGATGGAGAGCATCTTCCGACTACCCGCTGCGCGAAGGCATGACGTTCCAGGTCGACACGTTCGTCTCCGCCGAGGAGTTCGGCATCCGCTGGGAGACGGGCATCGTGATCCGCAAGGACCGCTGCGAGCTGCTCTCGTCGCCCATCGGAAAGATCCACGAGGTCTAGCTGGACCCGCCGATGACCAGCTCGCTGCGGATGCGGATCTCTCTGGGCGGAGCGGGCTCCCTGCCGGCGATCAGCTCCTGCAGGAGGCGCGCGGCGGTGAGGCCGATCGACTCCTCCACCTTTCCCAGGCAGGTGGGACGCGGCACCAGGGAGTCGATCACGTAGGGCGGGTCGAAGCCGGCCACCGCCAGGTCCTGGGGCAGGCGCAGACCCAGGCCGTGGATGGCCTTGTAGCCGCCCAGCAGCAGCTGCGAGTTGCCGTACAGGATGGCCTCGGACCCGGCCGCGCGCCTTGTTCAATAAATCGAGCGTGGCCTCGTAGCCCCCGTTGACCTGGTCCCAGTCGGCGATGCGCATCCAGCTCCTCGGCCGGCTCCAGGCCGTGGGCCCGGAGGGCTTCGCGGTAGCCGGCCAGGCGCTCCGCGGCCGATGACTCCTCGAGCGGCCCCCCGATGAAGGCGATCCGGCGGTAGCCGCGCTCCACCAGGTGGTCGGCCAGCAGCTTCAGGCCGAAGCGGTTGTCGTGCAGCACGCACCAGCCGTCCAGGTTTTCGCAGGCGTTGTCGATGAGCACCAGCGGCTTCTCGCGCAGCTGGGGCAGGTCCTGCAGGTAGCGCCCGCCGCAGCCGGAGGGGGCGAAGATGATCCCGTCCACGTTCTTGCTCACCAGCGAGCCCAGGGACTCCAGCTCGTTCTGGTAGTTCTTGGCCGTGAAGCAGATCAGGGTGCTGTAGCGCGCCTGGCGGAAGTGGGCGTCGATGGTCATGGCGATCTGGCCGAAGAAGCCGTTGGTCAGGTTGGGCACCGCGAAGCCGATGGTCTGCGTCCGGCGGATGCGCAGGCTCTGGGCCGCCCACTGCGGGGTGAAGGCGTGCTTGCGCACCACCTCCATGATGCGCTCCCGGGTCGCCTCCTTGATGTCCGGGTGGTTGTGGATGGCCCGCGAAACCGTCTTGATGGAGTAGCCGGTTTCCGCGGCGATGTCCTTCAGCCTCTTGATGGAGCGCCTCCCCTTCCGGCCCCGCTCAGATCCACAGCCAGCCCAGGGCCTCCACGCCCAGATAGATCATCTGGGCGTCGGGCGGCACCCGGCGGCCCAGCTTGTTGTCCAGCACCCGCTTGAGCTCGTGGTAGGGGTACATGCAGGATTTGACCCCCGTGCGGTCGACGGGCAGCACGTCGAAGAACATCTCCCGCACCAGCGCGAAGTCCGCCTCGTTGTGGCGGTCGATCTGCCTCAGCAGCTCCTGCCTCCTGGCCTGGTCCTGCTCGTTGTCGTACTCCACCGCGGCCAGGCACAGCTCGTAGATGTGGCGGTTGCGCTGGTGGGCATTGCGGATCTTGCGGAAATGTCCGGCGTGCACCGCGTACTCGTCCGTCGGCCTCGCACCAGGCGATGATGCCGGCGAGCAGGGCGTCGATCCGCGGCCATTTCTTCTGCGCCGCCTGGATGGCCGGCACGTCGGCCAGGCTGACGTTGTTTTTCAGGAAGGGGAAATCCGCCGGGAACAGCCTGATCTGGCTCTCATGGATGGTGAGCAGGTTCTTCAGCACGTAGAGGATGTTGCGCGCCTGTTCCTCCCCGAAGAAGCGCCGCACAGCCCGCGGGTAGAAGAGCTTCTCCGCCATCCGGGAGCCCCAGCCGTAGTTGGCGTGGGCCGCCAGGTGCAGGAAGTAGCCGTACCACTCGAAAAGGTAGCCGTTGATCCCCCGCACCTTGCGCTTCACCGAGCCGCGGTGCTGCTCGATGTCCTTCTCGATGAACTGCTCGCCCCCCTCCTCGGCGACGCGCAGCACGTTGCTCTTGAAGATGCGCACCAGCCGCCCCTGGGTCGAGGACCAGGCGTTGGACTCGCGTGTCCCGGGCGCAGATGCGCTGCGCTCCGAAAACCTTGACCCACTTGGCGAACTCGGATTCCGGCACGTACAGGCCGGGGGCCCAGTACAGGCACACGTCCTTGGGGATGCTGTCGCGGCAGTGGCGCAGGTATTCCTTGCTCTTCTCCAGCGGCGGCTCCCGCCAGGCCCGCAGGCCAACCTCGCAGGAAGGGTTCTCCTGCTTGATGACCTGGTGCAGGGTCTTGAGCAGCCAGTAGTTGGCTTCGTGTTTGGCCTCCGCCGGGGAGGCGGTCTTTGCGCCGTAATGCTGTTGGCAGCTATCGCAGTTGCAGAACCAGTAGGCCTCCTCGCTCTCCTCGAAGACGATGCCATCCAGGCCCAGCCGCACGATCCGGCGCATGGCCTTTTTCAAATACTCGATGTTCTCCGGGTCGCTCAGGCACAGGGAGTCGAAGTCGTTGACGTACTTGCTGTGCGGGGGCAGCTTCATGCGCTTTTCCCGGTGGATGTTGGAGAAGCCGCCGTTGTAGGAGTTGAGGCCGATGTAGGTGAAGATGCGCATCGACAGGACGTGGGCGTAGCTGATGAGCCGGGAAAGGAACTCTTCGGTCAGGTTGGGGTGGGTGTACAGGATCGGCACCCAGTTGCGGCTCTCCGGGTTCCAGACCTTCATGGGGATGTTGCGCCAGACAGGTGTCCGGGTACTCCGGGAACTCGAAGGGCCAGTACCCGTACATGCACAGGTTGAGCTGGTTCAGCTTGTAGTCGGAGGCGATGTTCAGGAACTGCTTCCACTCCTCGAAGCCCCACAGCTGGGAATCGAAGCCGATGCGGCCGTAGCCGGCGTACCAGGCGAAGGTGGTCGACAGGGAGCGCACCTCGAGGCTGGGGTAGTCGTAGATCGTGACCCCCCCGGCCCGCACCTTGGCCCCGTCGCGGCTGAACAGCTGCTTCAGGGTGGACAGGGCGTTGACCAGGCTCTCCCGCGTGGAGAACTCGATGCGGCAGCTCCCGTTCTCCAGCGCGAGCGCATACCCGGTCTCCCGCAGCTTCCTGGCGTCCAGTTTTTCGGGAAGCTTCGCCTCGGAAAGGCCTTCCCTGACCAGGACCTGCAGGGTCCCGGGGTCGGAGCCGGGCGTGCCGAACGAGCAGCCCAGGGCGGGCAGGTCCCAGAGCTTGCCGCGGACCATCTCCTCCTGCCCGGGGTCGGGCAGCTGGAAGCGCAGATGCGAGAACTCCCGCTCGCTCCCCTGCCCGGCCTCGATGAACTTCACTTCGGGTATCAGGTTGTACATAGCTCAGCGGATCTTTTCCGCCAGGTCCTTCAGGCACAGCGCCACCATGCGCTCGCCCAGCTCCACCGAAGACTCCTTCGCACCCTGGATGAACCAGGAATCGTCGCCGGCCAGGCGCGCCGTGTCCACGGTTTCCGGGAACAGGGCGCGCAATAGCGAGGTCTCGTACTGGCCGGCGTGGTCGTAGCCCGTGGCGTGCTGGACCTCTTTGCTCATGGCCGGAAGCACCTTGATCCAGTTCCAGGGGGAGTCGTTCTGCTCCAGATTTTCGTAGAAGTCCTTGTTCTTGTTGTCGCCCCACCAGCCCCGGCCCATGGTCGCTTCCAGATGGGCGAACACGATCTTCATGGCCGCCTTCTTGAAGCACAGGGTCATGGGCAGGAGGTTCTCCTCCTCGTACTGGTGGTGAATCAGCACGTAGATGTTCCGCCAGCCCCCGTCGATCAGGGCCTTGAGGATGTCGAACACGTGGCCTTCGAAGCGGTCGTAATCCACGTCGATCGAGCCCTTCTCCGGCCCCGCCACCGCGTAGCTGGAAGGCCCGTACCAGAGGGAGGGGGCGATCACCAGCTGCCGGGTCCGGGAGAGCCTCTCCAGGAGGCCTTCCACGATCAAGGTGTCGCAGCCGTAGGCGCAGTGCGGCCCGTGGTACTCCACGGTGCCGGCCGGGATCACCAGGGGCACCCGGCCTTGCCTGGCCGCTTCGATCTCCCTGGGGAACGAGTAGCCGAGTTTCATACCTTCTCCTTGAGCAGTTTCTGACGCTGGCCCTTGCGCAGGTCGGCCTTGTAGTCGCTGTAGGCCTCGAAGGAAACGATCGCCGCCAGGATCAGGCCGGAGGCGGCGATCTGCACCTCGTAGCCCGAGCCCAGGCAGCTGAAGCCGTTGAACAGGGTGGTCAGGGTCAGCACCGCGAAGGCGCTCTTCACCACGCTGCCCCTGCCCCCGCTCATCGAGGTGCCGCCGATGATCGTGGAGGCGATGACCAGCAGCTGCGGGTTCAGCCCCTTCTCGCCCATGTTGGGCACGGCCACCCCGGCGCTGAGGGCGAACAGCACCCCGCCGATGGCCGCCAGGCCCGCGGAGATCACGAAGGAGAGGATCGCGTAGTTGTCCGTGTTGTAGCCGGCCAACCAGGCGGTCTCCCGGTTTCCGCCCATCAGGAAGAAGACCCTCCCGGTCCGGGTCCGGGCCAGCACCAGGGCGACGATCAGGATCAGGGCCAGGGTGATGAGCACCTTGGGGGTGAACAGCCACAGCACCCTGGACTCCATGAAGTTCACGACCTGGAAACCCTTGATGTTGATCGAGGCGCTGCCGGTGATCATGTACAGCAGGCCCTTGATCGTCGAAAGCATGCCCAGGGTGACGATGAAGGCGTGGATCTTGCCCTTGGTCACGAACAGGCCGTTGACCAGGCCCACCAGCATGCCCGCCGCCACGGCGGCCAGGATGCCCGCCGCCAGTCCGGCCTTGTTGCCCACGGCGATGACCATCACCGCCCCCAGGTTGATCACCGAGCCCACGGACAGGTCCAGGTAGCCGGTGATCAGGACCACGGTGAAGCCCACCGCCACGACGGCGCAGAGGGTGGCCCCTTTCAGGATGTTGCCGATGTTGAACAGGTTCAGGAAGTTCGGGGCGATGGCCGCCATCAGGACGAACACGATGGCGAACATGATATAGATGCGCTTGTCGTTGATCAGGCTGGAGAGCCTGAGGTTTCGTTTAGACATAGTCTTTTCCCAGCTTCCGCAAACTGAAGGTGTTGAGCCAGACGATCAGGATGAACACGAAGCCCTTTACGAACAGCTGCTCGAAGGTGCCCAGGCCGATGAAGGTCAGGATGTTGCTGAGCAGCCCCAGGGTGATCACCCCCCCGATGACCCCGGCGAAGTTGCCCCTGCCCCCCAGCAGGGTCACCCCGCCCAGCACGATCGCCGTGATCGTGCTGAAATCGTAGCCCTCCCCCATGTAGAAGGCGCCGAGCTTGGAAAGCGAGGACAGCAGCAGGCCGCCGATCCCGGCGAAGGCCCCGCAGAGCACGAAGGCCAGCCACACGATCCCGGAGGTGTTGATGCCGGAGCAGCGGGCGGCCTTGAGGTTGGAGCCGGTGAGGCGCAGCTGCATGCCGAATCTTGTGCGGGCCAGCAGGAGCTGGCAGAGCAGGGCCAGGGCCAGCATGATGACCACCACCAGCGGGATGGTCCCGAACAGGCGCGTGCGGTAGATGGCGTAGAAGGCCTCCACCACCCTCAGGTCCTGGCCGACCACCGCGTCCGGGTAGATCTGGTTGCCGGTGTAGGCCCACTTCAGCAGGCCGCTCACCAGGAACTGCAGGGCCAGGGTCCAGATGATGGGGTTGGCCTTGAGCCTGCCCACCATGAAGCCGTTGATCGCCCCGATCAGGCTGCCGGCCAGCACCGCGCCGGCGATGCTGGCCGCCAGGCCCAGCGGCAGCAGCTGCACGGCCATGATCCCCGAGAAGGCCATGATGCAGGGCACGGACATGTCCACGAAGTGCCCCGAGTAGGTGACGAAGGTGACCCCCAGGGCCACGGTGCCCAGCAGGGCCCCGACCTCGATCACGTCGATCATGTTGGTGAAGGTGAGGAAGATGTCCGGCGCCACGATCGTGCCCACGATGAGCAGCAGGACGATCATGATGTACACCCCGGACCTGCTCATCAGGTCCAGCGCCGTGAGCCGGAAGCCGCGGTTGGCGGACCTGCCGTTTTCAGCTTTGTCGCTCAAATTGTGATCCTCACTCGCCGTTGGCGGCCAGCAGCACGCTTTCCTCGGTGCAGCTTTCGCGCGGCATTTCCTTGATCAATCTTCCCTCCCGGATCACCAGGACCCGGTTGGACAGGCCCACCAGCTCGGGAAGGTCGGAGGAGATCAGGATGATCGCCAGGCCGGTCCTGGAAAGCTCCATGATCGCGTCGTGGATGACCTCCTTGGCCCCGACGTCCACCCCGCGGGTGGGCTCGTCCAGGATCAGCAGCGCCGGCTCGGAGGCCAGCCACTTGCCCAGGAGCACCTTCTGCTGGTTTCCCCCCGACAGGTTGGACACCTCCAGCGCGGGGTTCGCGGGGGTGATCTTCAGGTACTCGATCTGCCGGCCGATCTTCGGCTTGCCCCGGGCGGGGCTGTAGAAGAACCAGCGGCTCAACTGCGGCAGGATCACCGCGGCCAGGTTGTTGGCCACGCTCAGGCGCAGGGCCAGGCCCTCGCTCTTGCGGTTTTCCGTCAGGTAGGCGATGCCCCGGGACACCGCCTGGCCCATGTTCCGGATCCTGACCCGCTTGCCCCTCAGGAAGACGCCGCCCCGGTCCAGCGGGTCGATGCCGGCGATGCTGCGGGCGATCTCCGTGCGGCCGGCCCCCGAGAGTCCGCAGAATCCCACCACCTCTCCGCTGCGCACGGAAAAGGAAATATCCGCGGAAGAAGCCGTACCGCCAGAGGCTCTCGGCCCGGAAGACCTCCGGACCGAAGCGGGTGTTCACCCCGGCGTACATCTCGTCGACCGTGTGACCGACCATCAGCTCCGCCAGCTTCCCGGCCGTGACCTCGCCCACCTCGTAGGTGCCGATCTTCCGGCCGTCGCGCATGACGGTCACCCGGTCGGCCACCTGGAAGATCTCCGGCAGGTGGTGCGAGATGTAGATGATGGCCAGGCCGCTGCCCTTCAGCGCGCCGATGATCCGGAACAGCCGCTCCACCTCCTCGCGGGTCAGCGCCGAGGTCGGCTCGTCCATCACGATGATCCGGGGGTCGCGGCCCAGCGCCTTGGCGATCTCGATGAGCTGCATCTCGTGCTGGGAGAGCTGCCCGACCTCCATGAGGGGATCCAGGTCCTCCAGACCCACCCGCTCCAGCAGCTGCCGGGTCTGCCGGACGCTCTCCCTGCCGTCCAGCAGCAAGCCCTTGGCCGGCAGCCTGCCGGCCAGCACGTTCTCGGCCACGCTCAAAGGGTGGGCCAGGCTCAGCTCCTGGTAGATCATGGCGATCCCGTTCTGCCTGGCCACCGCGGGGGAGGACAGGCGCACCTCCCTGCCGTCCAGCAGGATGGAGCCGGTGTAGTCGTCGAAGGCCCCCGAGAGCATCTTCATCAGGGTGGACTTGCCCGCCCCGTTCTCCCCGACCAGGGCGTGCACCTCCCCCGCGCGCAGGTCGAAATCGATGTTGTTCACGGCCAGGGTGCCGGGAAACCTCTTGGACACCCCCTGCATGCGCAGCGCGAACTTTTCAGTTTCTACCACGACGCTTCCTTTCCGGGATTCCTGGGGTGGGAGTCCACCAGCTCCCTGACCCTGCCGATCCTGGCCGGCACGGCGTCCGGCGGGACCTGATCGGCGACTCCCAGCACGAACCTGTCGTCCGCCTGCCGCAGCACGTTCAGCACGAACTGCTCGAAATACTCGTCGCTGTAGTTGCGGGAGAAAAGCCCCCCGGGAAGCCCTCCCCAGATGACGATGTCCGGGCCGGCGGCTCTCCGCAGCTCCTCCACGGGCAGGTCGCCGAAGGGGGCCGGCGTGACCGCCTCGGCGATGTCGAAGCCGCAGGCGGAGAGCAGGCCCAGGCAGGGCCTCAAGCCCCCGTCGATGTGGATGGCCACCTTCTTGCCGGCGGCGTGCAGGCGCTCCACGATCTTCCGGTAGTACGGCATGTTGAAGCGCCGGAAGAAGCTCTCCCCGACCACCTGGCTGGCCAGGTTCTCCGGCAGGATCACCACCTCCGCCGGGCAGCCGGCCAGGACCTCCACCAGCGGCTCCTGGCTCTGCTCGATCACCGCGAAAGTGCGCTCGAGCTCCTCGGGGTGGTCCTGGCTCAGGGCCACGGTGGTCTCCACGCCCGCCCAGCGCGACAGCAGTTTCTGCATGGGGGCCATGGAGGCCACGCCCATGGCGAAGCCGATGCCGTCCTCGCCCCAGAGCCGGTCGTAGGAGAGGTAGGCCTCGTAGTTCTCCGAGTACCGGGCGTTCTCGAAGACGTAGCGCATCACGCGCAAATCCTCGATCCTCCGGACGAAGTGCCGGGAGTAGGCGAAGCAGTACTGGGCGGGCACGTAGTCCTGCACGCTTTCGATCGAGCCCACGGGCGTGTCGTAGCGCCAGGTGATCCGGTCGGCGGTTTTCACCTCGGTGTACTTCACTTTCGGGCTGTAGTGAATGCTGAACACGTCCGGGGTGTACAGGTAGATGCCTACCCCAAAATCCGCGTAGAAGCGCTTCTCGCCTTCCGGCCCCTGATGCTTCTTTTCCAGCTTGTCCTGGCGCTCCAGGGAGAAATAGTAATAGGACAGGTCGCCGAACCACGGCACCGTCCTGCCGGGCCTGCCGTGCAGCAGGTCCAGCACCTCGCTACGGATGCTCATAGCCGGCGACTTCCCTGGCGACCTGGATGGCGTAGCCGTAATCCTGCAGGCTCACGCTGTCCGGGACGGAGTGATCGGAATGGAAAAGGTAGCGGTGCGACGGCTTGGCCGACAGGATCTTGCCGGTCACTTCAGCCCGGATCCTCTGCCTGGCGCCCGCGGGCGGCCCGTTGAAGGCGTCCATGTCGATGTTGCCCATGCAGGAGAGCCTGCCCGGGTATTGCCGCAGAATGCCCGCCGCGTCGTTTCCGGCCCGGGCCTCCAGCGGCTGGATGCAGTCGATGCCGGCGCGCATCACCAGCGGCAGGAACTGGGCGACGTTCCCGTCGCAGTGATAGATGACCTTCATCCCGTTTTCGCGGGCCAGGTCGAACAGCCGCCGCTGGTGCGGCAGCACGCTGGTCTCGTAGAAATCCGGGGAGAACAGCAGCCCGTTCTTGTAGCACAGGTCGCTGAACACCCAAAGGGCGTCGAAGCGGTACCCCTGCTGGAGAATCAGCTTGAGCATGGCCAGGGTGAAGGCGTTGTAGTCCGCGATGACCCGCGAGGCGAACTCGGGAGCCAGGGCGATGCCGGCCAGCGCCTCCACCTCCCCGAGCAGGCGCAGGTAATACCAGCAGGGCTCCAGCGGCACCAGCGCGGTGAACACCCCGTCCCTTTTGGCCCGGGCGTAGGCCTGCGCCTGGCCTTCGGCCAGAGGCTCCCCGAACACGATGTCCTTGCGGAAGGTCTCGAAGCGCTCCAGGTCCGGCCTCAGGTTGACCTTCAGCTTCTGCCAGTCCTCCGGCGCGCGCACCGAGGAGCCGACGAACTGGGGCGCCGATACCTGAGCGAAGGCCATCTTGTAGGTGCAGCCGTCGCCGTCGGTGTAGACCCGGTACCCGCCCTCCTCGCTCAAGACCCTTTCCGGCAGCCCGAGGCCGGCGTCGAACGAGAAGAAGGCGATCCGGTCCAGGCCGAAGTACTCGTGGGGGGAGACCCCCTGCGGGAGGCCTTCCGTGCGCCAGCGCCGCAGGGTCTCCGGCCAGATCCCGATTTCCACCAGCGGTATTCTGTCTGCTTCCGCGCCGCTCAAGGCGGCAAGGATCCGTTCCCGGCCGTTCAAAGCCCACCTCGCTGGAGTCTATTGAGGGGCAAGGCCGCCCGAGGGCGGCCTTGCCGTTACCGCGAAATCTCTACCACTGCGGGGGATAGAAGCTCTCGACGTTTTCCTTGGTGATGATCACCGGCGGCAGGTACACGGCGCGCTCGACCTTCTTGCCGTTGAACCAGTCCGCGGCGACCTTGATGGCGGTCGCGGCGGAGGCGGCCGGGGACTCGTAGTTGATGGCCAGGATCTTGCCGGCCTTCACGCCGTCCATGCCGACCTTGCTGTTGCCCGCGGCGATCAGCACGATGTCCTCGCGGTTGGCCTGCTTGCAGGCCTCGATGATGCCGACCATCTGGGGGCCGTCGTCGGCGGCGATGATGGCCTTCAGGTCTCCGCGGAAGCGCTTGATCCAGTCCAGGGCCAGCTGCTTGGACTTCTCGGCGTCGAAGCCCGGGGGACTGCAGGTCCAGCAGCTTCATGTCGGGGGCGATCTGGGACAGGGTGCTCACGTAGCCGTAGCCGCGCGAGAAGTAGGTCGACCCGCCGGGGTTGTGGGACATGATGGCGTAGCCGCCCTGGTTGCCCAGCTTCTTGGCCAGCAGCTTGGAGAGCTCGCGGCGCGGGGCCCACTCGTCCGGGCCGGTCCACAGCAGGCAGTACTTCAGGGCTTCCTCGGAGGCCAGCATGTGGGCGGCGATGACCGGGATCCCGGCCTCGTTGATCTTCTTGTACTGCTGCAGCGCGGCGTTGGCGTCCAGGGGCAGCAGGATGATCAGGTCGGGCCGCTCGTTGATGGCCTGGTCGATGTACTGGTTCTGGGTGTTCAGGTCCCAGTTGGGGATGGTGATCTTCAGCTCGATCCCGTAGGTCTTGGCCATCAGCTTGGCCGCGTCAGTGTAGGCGGTGTAGTAGGGGTGCTCGCCCTGGGCGACCATGATGATCTTCTTGCCGATGGAGCCGTCCGCCGGCGATTTGGGGATGTTGATCTTATCGGTGCCCCAGCCCGCGTACTCGAAGTCGTACCAGCGGCCCGGGTCCTCGTTGGGCAGAGCCTCCGGGTTGGCAGGGACGTTTCGGAAACTCCTTGACGAACCCCGGGAATACCAGGGGCTGCCCGTCCGGGGCCTTCAGCGTCGCGGCCACGGCGTCGGCCTTCAGGGATTCCTGCAGATTGCCCTTGGCCGCGCCCTGCGTCCCTTTGTCGGCCTGACCGCCGGCGAACGCCAGGCCGGCGGCAAGCAGACAGGCGCACAGGATCAAGAGGGATTTTTTCATGCCTTGCTCCTTTTGGAATGATTGAAGAACGACTGCCAACGTTGTCGGCAGCGATTGTCAGAGTACCACAGCCACGGTCCTTGTCAAGCCTTTGCCGCGGGGTGCACTATACCCCCGGGGGGAAAAATGCAGAACGAAACGATCGTCATGCTCCGGCCCGAGTTCTTCGGCGAGAAGGAGCGGCCGTTCATCGAGCACGGGGAGCTGGGCGTCAGCCTGTTCCGTTATGACAGCGGTGTGGCCGCGATGCGCGTCCGCAACTCGCGGGGGGAGATCGTCGTGCTCCCCTTTCACGGCCAGCAGATCTGGGACGCCCGGTTCGACGACCGGGTCCTGACCATGCGCTCCCTTTTCCCCGAGCCGCGGGCCACGCGCGACTACCTGGGCAACTACGGGGCCTTCCTCCTGCACTGCGGGGCCACGGCCATGGGCAACCCGTCGAGGGAGGACACCCACCCGCTGCACGGAGAGCTGCCCAACGCCCCGTACGGGAAGGCCTGGGCCGCGGTCGGAACCGATGAGCAGGGGCCATACATCGCGGTGGGAGGGGAGTACCGGCACACCGTCGCCTTCGCCTGCGATTACACGGCCCGTGCCCGCGTGAGGCTGGGGGCCGGCCGGGCGGTCCTGCCGATCAGCATGGAGATCCGCAACCGCAGGCGGACGGCCATGGAATTGATGTACCTGGCCCACGTCAACTTCCGCCCCCTGGATGGCGGCCGGCTGGTCTCCCCCGCCCCCGCCACGCCCCAGGCGATGCGTGTGCGCACGAACGTCCCGGTGAATCTCTCCCCTCCGGCCGGCTACCGGGACTTTTTGACCCAGCTGGCCGCCGACCCCGCCCGGCACCAGCTGCTCCAGCCGGGGCTGGCCTTCGATCCGGAGGTGGTCCTCTTCCTTTCCTGCCAGGCGGATCCGGCCGGGTGGGTACGCAGCCTGCTGGTCCATCCCGACGGCTGGGCCAGCTACATCGGGTACGCGGCCGCCACCCTGGACCACGCCGTCCGCTGGATCAGCAGGACCCCCGACCAGGACTGCCTCGGCCTGCTCCTTCCCGCGACCGCGGAGCCGGATGGCTACCTGGCGGAAAAGGCCAAAGGGAATCTCAAGACGCTGGCCGCGGGGCAGAGCATGCGCTTCGAGTTGGAGGCCGGCCTGCTCACCCCGGAGCAGGCCTCGGCCGCGGAAGAGGGCATAGCCGGGGTCCTGCGTCGCCGATAAGGCCGCCCGCTTTACACTCCGCCCCGAATCTGCTATATTTCAGCCCTATGTCGCGCATCTGTGAACTTTGCGGTAAGAAAACCACCACCGGCAACAACGTGTCCCACGCCAACAACAAGACCAGGCGGGACTGGAAGCCCAATCTGCTGAAGGTGCGCACCCTGGTGGGCAGCACCAAGACCACGCTGAAGATCTGCACCCGCTGCCTGCGCAGCGGCAAGTTCGTCAAGGTCTAAGGCTTAGGAAACTCGCTCAAGGAGACCGGCTTCCCCGAGGCGGCGGACTTGTCCGCCGCGAAGACCACCCGGTGCGTTTCGAAGGCGTTCTCGATGTTCGAGGCGGTCTCGGTTCCCGCTTCCAGGCAGGCGGCGAAGTCGGAGAACTGCTCCTTGTAGGGGTGGTGGGCCACGTCGCCGGAGTCCACCAGCTGCACGTCCATCTTCATCCAGCCCCGCAGGCCCGGGATCTTCTTGCTGTAGAAAAGCTCGTTCTTCACCGCGCCGTGGGAGCCCACGAAGTTCATGTTGAACACGTAGGGCTGCATCGCGTCGGTCACTGAGGCGCATTTGCCGATGGTGCGGCCGTTGGCGAACTTCAGCAGGGTCACCGAGGTGGTGGGGTACTCGTAGGGCTTGTACACCTCGTGGGGATTGGTGGTGGGGTAGCTGAAGACCTCCTCCACCGGACCGGCCTGCCCGCCGGCGATGTACAGCAGGGTGTCCAGCGAATGGATCCCCGCGGTGAGCAGCGAGCTTCCGCCGAAGTCCTTCTTGACGTTCCAGGCGAACTGCCCGTACCACGGCCCGATCCCGTGGAAGTAGTCGCACTCGGTGTAGTAGATCTCCCCGATCTGCCCCTGGTCCACCAGGGCCTTGGTGGCCTTGGTCACGGAGATGAACCGGCACTCGAAGCAGACGGAGGTCTTCACCCCGTTCTTGCGCACCGCCTTGACCATCCGGCGGCAGTCCTCGAAATCGATGGCCATGGGCTTTTCGATGATGAGGTGCTTCTTGGCCTCCGCGGCCTTGATGGCCTGCTCGGCGTGGAAGGGGTGGGGGGTGCAGATGTCCACGATGTCGATGTCCCGGTCGGCCAGGAACTTGTCGTAATCGTTGTAGACCTTCAGCTCCAGGCCGTACTGGGCCTTCAGCACCGCGGGGTCCAGCTTGCGCCGCGACAGGATGGCCACCGGCTGAAAGTTCGGCAGCTCGGAGAAGGTCTTCAGGTGGGCCCCCGCCACCCAGCCAAACCCGACGATCCCGACCCTGTAGCTCTTCATGACTTCCTCCTTGCTTGTTCCGCTATTCCTGCCAGCTCGCCCACTTCTTCCCGACCGCGGCCATGATGATCCAGATGGAGATGCCGATCAGCGACACCAGCAGGATGACGGCGAAGAAGCTGGCCATCCGGGCGAGGGAGGAGTAGTACGAGATCCTGTTTCCCAGACCGAACTTGCCCCCGAACATGTCGGAGGCCACCGCGGTGATCAGGCCGAAGATCCCGCCCACCAGCAGCCCGACGTTGATCATGGGCAGGGCCAGGGGGAAGCGGATCTTGCGGAAAATCTGGAAGGTCGTGGCGCCGTAGGACTTGGCCAGGGCGATCTTGGCCAGGTCCGTTCGGCGAAAGCCCGTGGTGGCGTTGATCATGACCATGGGGCCCACGGACAGGGCCACCGCGATGATCCGCGGCCAGATGTTGAAGCCCATGCGCAGCATCAGCAGGGGCACCAGGGCGATGGTCGGGGTGGTGACCAGCAGCAGGATGTAGGGGGTGATCACCTTCTCGATGAAGGGCACCTGGGTGAGCACGGCGGCCATGAAAAGCCCGATGGCGGCCCCGATCACGTAGCCGGCCGCCAGTTCGGCCAGGGTGATGAAGAAGTGCGGGTAGACGGTGGGCATGTTGGTGACCATGGCCACCGCGATGGCGCTGGGCGTGGGGAACACGAACTCCGGTACCTTGGTCAGGCGCACGGCCAGTTCCCAGCCTCCGATGACCAGGACCGCCACCGCCAGGATGCCCAGCACCTGCTTCCAGCCGTGGATCTGCACCGCGGTCACGGTGGCCGAGATGTCCAGCGCCCCGTGGCTGGCCGGCCCGGCGTGGGCCTCGAACTCGGGGACCTTCTCCTCCAGCTCCTTGTCGTATTGATCCATGTCCATGATTTCCTTACGTAACGGTGCTGTAGGCCTGGCTCGAGTACAGGCCCTGCCGTTTCTGCTCCTCGACGTCGCTCACGATCTTGCGCTTGATCTCGGCGACGATCTCGAAGTACTTCCGGTCCATGGTGATCCCCTCGGGCCGGGGCCGCGGCAGGTCGATGTGGAACACCGCGGAGTTGGTCCCCGGCCGCGGGGTCATGACGTACACCGTGTTGGCCAGGTACACCGCCTCCTCGATGCGGTGGGTCACGAAAGCGATGGTCTTGCGGGTCTGCTTCCAGATGCCCAGGATCAGCGTATCCATCTCGTCGCGGGTGTAGGCGTCCAGCGCCCCGAAGGGCTCGTCCATGAGCAGGATCTTGGGATCGAAGGACAGGGCGCGCGCGATCGAGGCTCGCTGCTGCATGCCCCCCGACAGCTCGCGGGGGAAGTGGTTCTCGAAGCCGTCCAGCTGCACGCTGGCGATCAGCCCCTTCACCCGCTCACGGTAGTTGGCGAGGTTCTCCCGCATGATCTCCAGGGGGAACAGGATGTTCTGCAGCAGCGTGCGCCAGGGCAGGAGGTTCGCCTGCTGGAAGATGATGCCGATGTCCTTGCGCGGCCTGTGCATCGGCGTGCCCAGCATGAGCGCCTCCCCGCCGGTGAAGGGGTGCAGGCCGGTCAGACCCCACAACAGGGTGGTCTTGCCGCAGCCGCTGGGGCCCACGATGGCCACGAAATCCCCCTCCTCCACGGTCATGGAGAATTTCTGCAAGGCGTTCACCGGCCCCCGCTCGCTGGCGTAGACCTTGCTGACGCTGCGTACCTCGACTACGACTCCCATGCCAACTCCTCGTGTCCTGACCCGAAAAAGCCCGCGGCCTCGCCGAGGCGGGCCGCGGGCAAAAAGGGCAGCGTCGGTGCTCTTACCAGTTGCCCGTCACGGGCACATTTGCCCACTCGTCGCTGAGCTTGAAGTTCCTGGCGTCCTTCTCCACGCGGGCGTGGTCGAAGTTGTTCGCTTCCTTGATCAGCTCGTTGGTGACGGTCTCCGCCAGGGTCAGCTTGCGCTTGGTCTGGCCCAGCTTGGCGATGATGTCCAGGTAGGTGCTCCAGCCCTTCTCCTCGAACCAGCCGTAGCCCTGGCCCTTGCGCACGCCGGCGGTGTAGCCCCAGTGCAGCTCCTGCATGCTCTTCAGGGCCAGCTCGGGCTTCATCTGCTCGCGCACGGCCGCAAACCTGCCGTAGACGATCTGGGCCGCCGCGCGCGGGTTGTGCCGGGCGAAGTGGATGCCCATCGAGGTGCCCTTCAGGAACTTGGCCAGGATGGCCTTCTTGGCCGCGTCTTTCAGATCGGACTTGCGGGCGCAGTAGCCGTTGGCGGGCATCTTGGAGAACTCCTCGCCGTAGAAGTAGCGCAGACCCAGGCCCACCGCGTCCCACTGGGGAGCCAGGGCCAGCCAGGTCAGGGCGATGTCCGCCTTGCCCTGGGAAACCGCCTGGCCCCACTGGGCGCCGACCGGCACGTAGGTGATGGACTTCGGGATCCACGCCGATTTCCACGAGGATCGGGTCGATGATGACCTGCCAGCCGACGTCCCACACGCTCATGGTCTTGCCGGCGAAGTCCTTGACCGACTTGATCGGGCTGTCCTTGCGCACGGCGAAACCGAACACCTGGTCGATCATCATCTCGTAGACCATGATGACGTCCATGCCCGTATCCACGCTGGAAGTGAGGATGCCGGGGGACGGGTAGCCGACGTCGGCCTGCTTCTGGTCGACGAACTTCGTCGGGGCGAAGGCCTCGCCGGGACCGGGCTCCATGATCACCTCCAGGCCCAGCTCCTTGAAGTAGCCCATCTCGATGGCCACCCACAGGTTGTAGTCGTCCATGACCTCGATGGTGCCCCGCGGGGTGATGAAGGTGACCTTGGTGAGCTCGCCGGGCTCCTTCGAGCCGCCGGCGAAGGCCACAGCGGCCAGACCCAGCAAAAGGATGACCGCAAGCAATGCTTTCCTGAGCATTTTGAACCTCCCTTGTCCAGAATGTGGCCCTAGCGTACATCGGCATGTGCGATTTGTCAAATTTCCGCCCATGGTGTACGATGCACCTGCAGGAGGAACAAGCATGAAGCGCATTCGCTGCGGGGTCATCGGGCTGGGCTGGTTCGGCGAGCACCACGTCGACACCCTCCAGCAGCTCCCCCTGGTCGAGCTGGCGGCCGTGTGCACCCGGACGGAGAGCCGGCTGAAGGAAGTGGCCGGGAAGTACGGCGTGCCCAAGGCCTACACGGACTACAAGGAGCTGCTCGCGGACAAGAGCATCGACATGGTCAGCATCGTCACCCACATCAAGGAGCACGTCGCACCGACAGTGGACGCCCTGGCCGCCGGCAAGCACGTATTTCTGGAAAAGCCCATGGCCGACAGCATGGAGGACTGCGACCGGATCATCGCCGCCGCAGCGAAGGCGGGCACCTGCTTCATGGTCGGGCACATCTGCCGCTTCGACACGGTGTACGCCCTGGCCAAGGAAGAGATCCAGGCCGGCAACCTGGGCACCATCCTCTCCATGCACGCCCGGCGCAACCTGGCCAAGTGGATCACCCCCTCGCACCTCAAGAAGATCTCCGCCCTGTTCGGCGACGGGGTGCACGACCTGGACCTGATGCTCTGGTACAGCGGCGCCAAACCGAAGAGCGTGTACGCCCAGAGCCTGAACACCCGGCCCGAGCTTCCCAACGACGACCTGGGCTGGGCCATGTTCCGCCTGGACAGCGGGGCCATCGCGGTGATCGAAAACGTGTGGTGCCTGCCCGAAAACGCGCCCTTCGCCATCGACGCCCGCATGGAGATCATCGGCACCAAGGGGGCGATCTACATCGACAACTCCGGGGTCGGCTACACGGTTCTGAAGAAGGAAGGGCTTTCCTTTCCCCAGTCCACCTACTGGCCCAAGGTGCACGGCCTGCGCCGCGGCTTCCTCAAGGAGGAGCTGGACTACTTCACCCGCTGCATCAGCGAGGGCAGGAAGCCGACGGTCATCACGCCGCAGGAATCGCGCCTGGTGGTGCAGGCCATGAAGACGGCCGAGCGCTCGGCCAAGGAAAACCGGGCGATCACCTTCTAGGACGCGGGAAAGGGGTCTGTCATGCAGTTCGAACACATCGGCCTGATCACCAACGAGAAGAAGGCGGGCGAGGACTGGGTGGAAGCCACCCGGGTCTGGGTCACCAACCCCAAGGAGCACCCCTTCCGGGTGGAATGGCTGCGCTACGAGCCGGACAGCCCGGTCACCGGGCCGGTGCGCGAAAAGTCCCACGTGGCCTACAGCGTGGAGAACCTGGAAGAGGCCTCCCGCGGCCTGAAGGTGCTGCTCGCGCCCTTCGAGGTGGGCGGATTCGTGCGGGTCGGCTTCTACGAGTACCAGGACGGCACCGTCGTCGAGCTGATGCAGTATCTGGACCAGGGCAAATGGTTCGGGAAAAACACATGAGGCTTCCCCCGCTGCCGGCAGCCGAGTACCAGGACAGGGTCCGCAGGCTCCAGGCGGAGCTCCTCCGGCCGGGCTGGACGTCTTCGTCGGCTACTCCAGCGAATCGGAGTCCGGCATCTCGCGCTACCTGACCGGCTTCTGGCCTTTCTTCGACTTCACCTGCGTGGTCGTGCCCGCCCGCGGCCAGGCGGCCCTGGTGACCGGCGGACCGGAATCCTTCGAGTTCGCCTCCAGCTTCGCCCGGGCGCCGCAGATCCGGGTGAATCCTCTCCTGGTGGAAACCTCCCCGCCGGAGTGGGTGCCCGAGGTGCAGGGCGAGAGCTTCGCCACTCTGCTGCCTTCGGTCTGCGGCAGCACTCCGAAGCGGGTGGGCGTGGGCGGCTGGAACATCTTCCCCCACGTGATCTTCGAGGATTTGCAGAAGGGCGCGCCGGCCGCGCAGTTCGTACCGGCCGACGAGGTGCTGCTCAAGGTGATGTCCATCAAGACCGAGGCGGAGGTCCCCTACATCGTCGAGGCCTACCGCATCACGGAGCTGGCCATGAAGGCCGCCCTGGAGGCGGCCAGGCCCGGAAAGACGGAGTGGGACCTGGAAGCGGCCGCGCGGGCCGTGATGCTTGCCGAGGGGGCCGAAGGCTACTCGTACCCCCCCTGGGTGTGCTCGGGCCCGCACTCCCCGCTCAGCCTCTGCCGTTCCACCGACCGGGTGATCCAGAAGGACGAGCTGGTGCAGCTCACCTTCGGGGCCAAGCACGCCGGCTACTGCGGCAACATGTGCCGGCCCTTCGCCATCGGCAGGATGCCCGCCCCCGCCCGCAAGCTGGTCGACGTGGCCCTGGAGGCGGTGCATTACGCCCTTTCCGCCATACGCCCCGGGCGCGCGGCGGCCGAAGTGTTCCAGGGTTACCACGCCATCCTGTCGCGGTACGGCTACGAAAACTTCACCCTCTACGGCCCGGCCCACGGCACCGGGCATTCCGAGGTCGAAGGCTTCTGGCTGGGCCGGCGGGCGGACTTCCTGATCCAGCCCGGCATGCTGTTCAACATCGACGTCTGGCTTTCGGACGGCACGCACGGGCTGCGCATCGAGGACGGGGTGCTGGTCACCGGCGAGGGCTTCGCGAGCTGACCTCCTACCGCCGGGAGGCCATCCAGCTGTGAGGGCTCCCCAGCCGGCCGACGTCCGCCGCGCCGTCCGGGAGCGCCAGGACGGAGATCCTGGACTGGACGTCGGCCTTCCTCCGCCTCCCCAGCGAGAACCGTCCCCCCTCCGGGAACGAGGCCGCGGCCCAGGATTTCGTGGCCGGGCAGTGCCGGGCGGCGGGCCTGCAGGTCCAGGAGTTCCTGCCCACGGAGGTGCCGGACATCCAGTCCCACCCCTACTGGCTGGCCGGCAGGCAGTACCCCGCCGGCCGCAGGAACGTGACCGCGCGCTGGCGGGGATCCGGCGGCGGCCGTTCCCTGCTGCTGAGCGGGCACGCGGACGTGGCCCCCTTCGAGCCCGACAACTGGACGGTGTGCCGCCCATACGAGCCGCTGGTCGCCGACGGCCGGCTGTACGGCCGGGGCTCGGCGGACATGAAGGGCGGGCTGGCGGCCGCCTTCTGGGCCCTGCGGGTGCTGCAGGACCTGGGTTTCCGTCCCGCCGGCGACCTCCTGTTCGAGAGCCTGGTGGACGAGGAGTTCGCCGGCGGCAACGGCACCCTGGCGGCGCGCCTGGCCGGCTTCAACGCCGACCTGGCCGTGCTTCTGGAGCCCACCCGCCTGCAGGTCTGTCCCGCCTGCCTGGGCGCTTTCCTCGGCAACCTCACCATCAAGGGCAGGGCCGGCATGCCCTTCATGGGAGCGGAGATCCCCAATCCCCTGTTCGCGGCCGCCAGCGCCATCGGCCATTTCCGGGAATGGCAGGACCGGTGGCGGGCGCGCAACTCGCACGCCCTGTTCCACGAGGAGGGCAAGCAGCTGAACCTGGTGCTTTCCGGCATCAGCTCGACGCTCCCCGACGAGTTCGCCCAGCTGGGGACCCCGCTGCTGGCCGTGATCTCCTGGATCGTCTGGTGCTACCCCGGCGAAAGCGAGCAGGCCTTCCGGGAAGCCTTCCGGGAGTTCTGGGAGCGGAAGATCGCCGAGGATCCGGGACTTGCCGGCTTCGAGGTCCGGATCGAACCGACCTACCACCCGGTGCGCGCCTGGGAGACCCCGGCCGACCACCCCGGCGTGCGCGCGGCCGTGGAGGCCATGCGCGAGGTCACGGGCAGCGAGCCGGTGGTCGGGGGCGCCCCGTTTTCCTGCGATCTGGGGGTCTACGGGGACCCCGGCGGCATGCCCTGTCTCATCCTCGGGCCGCGCGGGGACAACCTGCACGCGCCGGACGAATGGGTCCTCCTGGAGGACATCTACACTCTGACCGAGGCGCTGGCCCTGCTGGCCTCACGATGGAGCGAGTAAGCTGATGCGGAAATCCGGTTCCTCCTTCCTGCTGCTGCCGATCCTGCTGGCCACCCTGTTCTGGGCCCTGGGCCACCCCCTGGGCAGGATCATCCTGCAGACCGTCCACCCCTTCCAGCTCGGGAGCATGACCCTGGCCATCGGGTTTCTCTGCGTGTTCCTCTACCTGGCCGCCGCGCGCCGCCTGCCGCTGCTGGCCCGCATGCGCGGCAGGGGACATCGCCGGCTCGCTGGCCCTGGGCGTCCTGGGCTTCGCCGCCTACCAGGTCCTCACCTTCAGCGCCCTGGCCCGCATTCCCGCCTCCATGAACGCCATCCTGGTCTCCAGCAACGTCGTGCTCATCGCCATCCTGTCCGCGGTTTTCCTGAAGGAGCGCATCAGCTGGCAGCGCGTCGCGGGAATCCTGATCGCCCTCGCCGGGGTGGTGCTGGTGACCTTCAATCGCGGCTTCCAGCTGGGGGGGAGCATCGACCTGCTGGGCTGCGCCTTCTCGCTGCTGGCCGCGCTGTGCTTCGCGCTCTACACAATACTTGGCAAGCGCCTGGTCGAGCGCAACGATCCGCTGCTGGTCACGGGGCTGGCTCTGCTGGCCGGAGCCCTGCTGCTCGGAGCGGTGACCTCCGGGCTGGTCGGCCTGTCCTCCCTGGGGCGGGCGGGCGGGCAGGCCTGGTGGCTGATGATCCTCCTGGGGGTCTCGATGATCGGCTTCGCCTACCCCGCCTGGTTCGAGACCTTGAAAAAACTGCCGGCCTCCCGAGCCTCGGTCTTCGTCTACCTCACCCCCGTGTTCGCGGTGATTCTTTCGTTCCTCATCCTCGACGAGCGCTTCTCATGGGTGTTCTACCTGGGGGCGGCGCTGGTGCTGGCGGGGGTCGCGCTGTCCTCTTCGCGCCGCTAGGCGTCGCACCGCGATCGCTTTTCCTGGACGATCGGGCGCTATTTATGCAAATTCTCAACCGGATGAGCAAGACCCTGTTCCTCTATTCAGGCGAAGGAACCAGCAATCCCGAGAGCAGCTACAAGCTGCTCAAGACCTCCCGGTACTGGGCCGAAATCCGGGAAATCCTTCGCGTCCAGCTGGATCTCGACCTGGAGCAGCTCTGGCGCCGGGAGATCGGCCAGCACCGCTGCCCGTACAGCCCGCTGCTGACGATCATCTGCGAGATCTGCCTCTCCGACCTCTGGACACGGTGGGGCCACGCTCCCGACGTGGTCATCGGCCACAGCATCGGCGAGCTGGCCGCGGCCTTCCAGGCGGGTTTCTACTCCCTGGAGGAAATCCTCCGGCTCACCCTGCGGATCGGCCAGGCGGCCGCGAAGCTCGACGGGGTGATGATGCACGGGACCCTGTCGGACCGGCAGATCGCCGGGCTGCCCGTCAGCCTGTCCTCGCTGAACTTCCGCGATGGGGCCGGGAAGCACGTGACCGTCAGCGGCTACCGGGAGCAGATGGCGGAGTTTCTCGAGGACAACCCGGGATTCACGCCGATGCGGCCGCCGCACCCCTGGCACCACCGCGACTATGGCCGGCACCTGGATGGCCTGCAGACCGCCCCCTCCCGGCGCGGCGACGGGGCGCTGTTCGTTTCCGGGGTGACCGCTGGAGTGCAGCGCAGCCTGCAGGCCGATCACTGGCAGCGCTGGTTGAGTCGGCCCATCGACTTCATTGCCTCGATGCAGGCCGTCCGCGATCTGTACCCGGACCAGGACCTCGAGGTCATCGAGATCGGCTTCCATCCCGTGCTGGAGAACTGCTGCCAGGTGTTCGCCGCGCATCGCTACGTTTCCTCGATGTACCGCGGGGAGGATGAGATCGAGTGGATCCTGTTCCAGCGGAACAAGCTCGACCAGGGGCCGTTCCTCGCCGCGCTGGCCCGGGCGGTCGAGGCCTTCCGGCCGGGCCTGGACCCGGCCGCCGGCCTGGCCTATCAGGGCTTCACTTCCCGGACTTTCGTGGAGTTCGCCGCGGCTCTGGAGCCCTATTTCCCGGGGCTGGCCCCGCAGGATTTCTATCGATATAAAAGCGTGGAGCAGCTGATCCGGCGGTTCGGCGAGGCCTCCCCGGGGCAGGAAGCGGCCCGGCAGGGCGGGCGCAAGCAGGAAGTCGTGATCGCCGGGATGAGCTGCCGCTTTCCCGCCTCGGCGCAGACCCCGGCCCAATTCTGGCGGGCGCTCCTGGGCGGGGAGGACCAGGTGAGAGCCGACCCGCTGCGGGGCGATTTCGAGGCGGGTTTTCTGGACCCGGAGGTCTCCCGCTTCGATCACCGGTATTTCGACATCCCGGAGGCCGAAGCCAGGAGCATGGACCCGCAGCAGATCCTGGCCCTGGAGCTGGCGGAGATGCTCTGGAAGGACGCCGGCATCGACCCGGCCACCCTGAACCGCAGAAGGGTCGGCGTCTACCTCGGGGTGTGGAACGAGGAGTACCGCGGCGATCCGGCCTCGGTCTACTACCCGACCGGGACCAATCCCAGCATCGTCGCCTCGCGCATCAGCTATCATTACGACCTGCGCGGTCCGAGCTGGGTGAGCAACACGGCCTGCTCCTCCTCCCTGGTGGCCCTGCACTACGCCTGCAAGGACATCGAAGCCGGACGCGTGGACTACGCGATTGCCGGCGGGGTCAACCTGATCCTGGGCAATGCCTTCACCAGCCAGATGAAGCGCTCGGGGTTCCTCTCGAAGGAGCAGCGCTGCAAGGCCTTTGACGACTCGGCCAACGGCTACGCGCGGGCCGAGGGGGGCGGGTTGGTGCTGCTGGCCAACCGCAACCTCGTGGAGCGCTGGTACGCCGCCGTGCTGGGTTCGGCCATCAACCAGAACGGCGGGCGGGCGCAGGTCATCACCGCGCCGCACCCCGAGGCGCAGGAGGAGCTGATCCTGGAGGCCTGCCAGGAGGCCGGCATCGAGCCCGGGCAAATCGACTACGTGGAGTGCCACGGCACCGGGACCCGGATCGGCGATCCCATCGAGATTTCGGCGATCCAGAACACCATTGCCCGCGGCCGGCGCAAGGTCTGCTATCTGGGGTCGGTGAAATCCAACATCGGGCACCTGGAATCGGCCGCGGGGATCGCCGGCCTGATCAAGGCGGTGCTGATGCTCAATCACGGCAGGATCCCGGCCAACCTCCACTTCCAGACCCCGAATCAATTCATCGACTTCGACTCGCATCACCTGCGGGTCGTTGCCGAGGAGACCCCCCTGGATCCGGGAGCCATCATCGGAGTCAGCAGCTTCGGTTTCGGCGGGGCCAACGCCCACGTCCTGCTCGCCGGGGTCCAGGAGCAGGTCCGGAAAGCCGTAGAGGACCTGCCGCTTCCCTTCGACCGCCGGCGGTCCCTGGCGCTGTCCGAGTACTATCGGCTGGAGGAGGCCCCGGAAAACGGCCGGGGGAGGCACGCGCCGCAGGCCCCGGCGGAGGTCAGGGGCCTGGTGGAACAGGCCTTCGCCGCCGTGACCAACATCCAGACGATCGATGCCTCCGTCGCCCTGACCGAGCAGGGACTGGATTCGCTGGGGGCCACCCAGTTCCTCACCACCCTCGAACAGCGTCTGGGGGTCGAACTGGAAGCCGATCTGCTCTTCGACCACCCCCTGGTGGATCAGCTGGTAGCCTTCCTGGAAAAGAAGAGAGCTGCCTAGAGCCTGAGACTGGCCCTCCGCGCCCCCTCGACCAGCGCGGCCAGCTTCAGCCAGGCGACCTCGCCGGACACGCTGGCCGCGGCGGCGGTCGAGGCGAAACCGCAGTCCGTGGAGCCGATCACCCGCTCCGCGCCCAGGGCGCCGGCAAAGCGCAGCAGCCGCTGGGCCACGAAATCGGGATGCTCCACCGTATTGGATTTCGTGTCGATGAGACCCGGCAGCAGCACCTTGTCCTCCGGGAAGGGGAGCTGCTCGAAGAGCTCCGCTTCGTGGGCGTGCCGGGGGTTGCAGGATTCCAGCGAAAGGTGGCGGGGGCGCAGCTTCAGGATGGCGGAATAGATCTTGCCCAGCTCGATGTCGCAGTGGTGCGTGCCGGGGTAGTTGCCCCAGCAGATGTGGGCCCGGCAGCTGGCCGGCTCGATGCCGGACAGGGACGCATTCAGGACGCTGATGTTCGCTTCCACGATAGCCAGCCACTGCTCGTCGCTCAGGGCCTTGAACGCGGTGTGCCGGCCCATGGCCAGATCCGGGCAGTCGACCTGCAGGAGCAGGCCATAGCCGTGGATGATCGTGTACTCGCGGCGCAGGACCTCCCCGAGCCTCTCCAGATAGCGCTGCGGATCGGGGTAGTGGCGGTTGGCCAGGAACAGGGCCAGGGTCCCCGGGGAAGGGGCGGTGAAGAACAACGCCGCCTCGCTGCCAGGGTGGCGGGCCTTGGCCCTGGCGAAGGCTCCGACCAGCATTTCCAGCTCCGCCCGCAGCGAGGCCTCGCCCACGTAGTCCAGCTCCGAGGTGCAGACGGGCAGGCTGACCGGGGCTTTCGGGTTGAGGGTGATCAGGCCGTTCCTGCCGCTGAACCGCCTGGAATACTCGGGCACCTCCTCCAGGTCCCGGGGCAGAGGAGCGATGCCGCCCTGCTGCTCGAATCCGGAAATCCTCTGCAGCGTCGAGCGGATGTAGTCGGCGCGGGGCAGCTCGCCGTTGTTGACGTAGGTGAGTCCCAGGGCCAGCTGCCGCTCGACGATTGCCTCCACGTGGCCGGCCAGCTCTTCGATGCCGATCTCCTCCTGGCCCGGCTGGCGGCTGGCCATCTCCGCAGGGCGCGGCAGCGAACCGACATGCGTCGTGCGTATCTTCACTGTACGAATCATAGCAGATAGTGCTACTTTTTAGCAGTGCAACCGACGGACTCCAGGCCTGCCCTGGTGAGGGTGGCCAATTTTTCGGAAGTGGATATCGCCCAGCAGGCGGTGGTCAGCTTCGCGGCGCGCAGTGCGCAGGAGCTGGTGGCCGAAATCCGGCGATACGCGGATCTGCCCTTCGTCTTCCTCATCAGCGAGGGCCAGTCGGCGCTCATCGCCGAAGTGCTGGGGCGCCTGAAGCAGGTGCGCTCGCCCTGTTATCCCTACGCCGTTTTCGTCCTGGGAGGCCCGGCGTCGTTCCCCGCCGACCCGGAGGTGGAGGTCATTCTGGTGGCCGGCGACGACCTCTCGAGCCTGGGCGCCGCGATCGAACGCTACGCCCGAGCAAAATTCGTCTTCGACAAGTCCCGGCTCAACTTTCGCAACCAGGCCCGGCTTCCGGAGCGGGTCGACGTGCTCATCGTGGGGGCCGGGATCACCGGCCTGTATGCCGCCAACAAGCTGAAGGAGAAAGGGCTTTCGGTCTGCCTGGCCGAAAAAAGCGACTGCGTCGGCGGAATCTGGTCGCAGTACGCCAACGCTTCCTCGAAGGTGAACACTTCCGAGGCGGCCTACCGCCTGCGGGAACCGGCGGTGCGGGCCAACCGCGACCACTCGCCCACAGCCGAGATCCTGCAGGACGTTCACCACCTGGCCGAGCGGGTCTCCGCCGATCTGTTCACCCAGGCCCGCGTCGAGCGGATCGAAAAGCAGGACGGGGCCTACCGGGCCACGATCAGCCGCGACGGGCACAGCGCCGGCCTGGCCTGCCGGGGGGTGATCCTGGCGATCAACGACCGGGTCGGCACGCCGCGCAGGGTCACCTGGGAGAACCAGGGTCAGTTCCGTGGGACGCTGGTCAACGGCATCAGCGACGAGGCGGCCGGCGTCGACTGGCGGGACCGCAGGGTGGTCATTGTCGGCATGGGCGCCTTCGCCGTGGAGAACGCCCGGACGGCCCTGGAAGCCGGGGCCCGCCACGTTACGGTGGTGTGCCGGAGGCACGGCACCGTCTGCCCGAAAATCATCGACTACCTGAACTTCTCCGCCGCCTACAACGAGCGCTTCGAGCACGACCGCAAGGGCAACATCCGCAACATGATGCTCTGGAAGAGGCTCTACGACCTGAGCGGCGCCACCCAGCCGGAGTGCTGGATGGGGAAGATCAAGCACGAGGGGCACACGATCTCGGTTTCCGACATCTGGTTCATCGCCCACTTCCTGAAGCGCCTGGACACCGTCGCCGGCAGCGTCAGCGGGCTGTTCGAGGACGGGGTCATCGTCGGGGAGCGGCGGGTCGGGGCGGACATCGTGGTCAATTGCCTGGGCTTCCATCGCAGCAGCCCGGAGGCGGCGGCCCTGTGCGGCAGCACCCGGATGTACAACAACAACTATCTCGACCGGGACTTCATGTATCTCGCGGATGCCTATATCGACGACAACGCCCACAATTCCTTCTTCGGCTCCAGCGTGCTGGAAATGGTCAAGTTCTATCTGGAAGTGTACCTGGAGTTTTTCGACAACCCGGCCTTCGGCCAGATGATGCAGGCGGAGGGAATCCGCAGCATCGCCGTGGAGGACCGGAAGTGGTCCCACTACATCGAGGGGGCCGCGGCGTTGATCCGGGCCTACCCGCGCTTCCTGGAGCTCGCCACGGCCCAGGTCCAGCGGCGCACCGCCAATTTCCTGGAAACCCACGACCTGCCGACCTATATCGCCGAAAACAAGCGGGAATGGCTGGACACCCATCGGCTGCTGGCGGGCAAAAAGCTGGCGGAAGAGGATTGCCTGCCGTTCGTTTTCGAAAAGCTGCTCGAGCCCAAGGCGCCGTAGCGTGGAGGACCCTCATGATGACCGGCGGATCCTGCACCCGGTCATCATGCCCGTGCCCCCCGCCATCCGGGAGCTCAGCGGCCGGGAAAAGATCCAGGGCCTTCGCCGCCACGCCAGAACGGCGCTGGCCCGGTCCGCCGCCCTCAGCGGCCTCACCCTCGGGGCCCTGCGCCAGGGCGAACGCGGACAGCCCCTGCCCAGCCAGGGCGTCTACTGGTCGCTCTCCCACACCACGGAGCAGGTCGCGGCGGTCGCCGCGCCGCACCGGGTCGGCATCGACATCGAGAGGATCACGGCCTTCACGGCGGCCCTGAAGGAACGCGTCGCCGGCAGCCGGGAATGGGAGCTTTCCACCGTGGACGAGCTTCTGTTTTGCCGCTATTGGACGGCCAAGGAGGCGGTGCTCAAGGCGGTCGGCGTCGGGCTGGGCGGCCTTTCCCGCTGCTCGATCACGGAAATCATCGACGCGGGGCAGCTGCGCCTCGCCTATGGCCCGGAAACCTGGATCGTGTCCCATTGCCTGCAGGCGGAGCGGCACCTGGCGGCCATCACCGTGGCCGCCGGCCACGTCCAATGGCATCTGCTCTAAAGCAGCAGCCTCTCCGCGGCTTCCGGCTCCTCCAGGTCGAAGGCCAGCAGCGCCAGCTCCGGGCCGTCCCAGGCCGCCGAAAGGCACAGGCTGGCCCCGATGCGCTCCCGCCAGGAGCCGCTGAGGCGCGAGCTTTCGTGCACGTGCCCGTGCAGGGTGAGCAGGGGCTGGCGGGCCTCGATGAAGCGGCGCACCGCAATGGAGCCCACGTGGGCGTCCATCGGGGCGTGGTCCACTTCGCGGCCCCCGATTCGAGCCAGGTCCAGCGGGCCCCCGTACGGGGGAGCGTGGAACAGGAAGACCGCCGCGGACAGGTCGTCCTCTCCGGCCAGGCTCTCCAGCTCCTCCCGGATGGTCCGCGGGGGCCCGGCGGGCACGCTGTGCCAGCCCTCCTCCGGCGGAACGCAGCCCACGTCCACGTGCCTGGAGACGTCGTAGCGCTCCCAATCCTTCAATAGAAAGGGGCTGGGCGGAATGCAGGCGTACCCGTAGAAGCGGTGCCGCCCGAAAGGCAGGCTGCGGGCGTGCAGGCAGCGCCACAGGCCCTCCCGCTCCCCCGCCTCCAGGCCCGGCTCCAGAGTGCCCGGGTCGTCGTTGCCCGGGATGAGCAGCAGCAGCGGGTAGCGCTCCCCCAGGCCGCGCTTCAGCCTCCGGCAGCCATCGCCAAGCAGCCGCTCCAGGAGCCCCGGGTCGCCCGGGGCAGACAGGTCCCCGCCCAGCAGCAGCACCGCCGGCGGATCCTCACGCAGGCGGGCGAACAGTTTCCGGTAGCGCTCCCTGCGCCCGTGCAGGTCCGAGGCGAAAAGGCAGCGGGTCACTGCAGGGGCAGCGGCCTGGCGGAGTCGGTCACGGCGCCGATCTTCACGGCGAAGCTGGAGCGCAGGGCGATGTCCTGGTCGGTCACCAGGTGCACGTCCAGCAGGCGGTCCACCCGGTAGCCGGTGCGCGCGTAGTTCACCTCCGCCAGGCTCAGGCTCCAGCCCTCCAGCCAGGCCTCCAGCTCCCGGCGCTGGTCCTGGCTGCCGGTGAAGTGCAGCAACAGATCGATGTCGCTGGCGGCCGTGGCCGTGGCGTTCTTGGTGGAGCCGATGACGTAGACGGCCTTCACCCCGTAGCGCCGGGCGTCCAGGCGGGCGGCGATCTGCTCGGCCATGCGCATGCGCCAGCGCCAGTGGTCCCCCGCCCGCGGCTGCGGGGCCTGGGCCAGGCTCTCCTCCCAGGCGGCCGCGGCGGAGGGCTCGGCCAGGAAGGCCAGGGCCGCGTCCGACTCGGCGTTCATGAGCACCCGCAGCACCTTGCCGGGCGCCTGCCGGGCCACGTCCACCACCTGGATCACCCGCGCCTGCGCGGCGTGCTCGGGGGCCAGCTGCGGCAGGAGGTTCTCGGCCTGCAGCAGGAACTCCTCGTTGAGCTGGTTGCCCGGCTCATCCGGATACAGGGGCAGGTAGCGGATCGAGGACTCCACCAGGTCCTGGAAGAAGTGCGTTCCGAATGATAGGTCCGGCAGGTACTTGCCCTGCTTGCGGGCGATCTCGATCAGCATGGCGGTGTTGTTGATCTCCGAGTAGGTGACCGGCACCCCCAGGCGGATGTCGCCCCGGCTTCCCCAGCGGCCCGGGCCCATCAGGATGAACTGGCGCTTGGGCAGCAGGGCGTTGAGGCGCCCGATCGCCCGTCCCACCTGCCGCAGGTCCTCCGCGCTCGCCAGCTCGGCGTAAGCCCGCGGGTCCACGTAGACCAGGTGGGTGATGTCGGGGACCTTTCCATTGGAGACGTGGCGGTTGGCGGCGAACACCACCTGCTCGGGGGGCACGTTGGCGGGGATGGGCGCGGGCCGGTCCTCCGGCGCGGAGCTCTGCGGCCGGCACTGCAGCAGGTAGAGCTGGCCGCGGCTCACCGCGAACTCGATGTCCACCGGCCGGCCCAGCTTGTCGCGCAGCAGGTCCAGCAGGGCCTTGATCTCGCGCACGAAGGAGGTGCGGGCCACCACCCCGTCGAAGGTGGCCACCAGGTCGTCGTTGTGGAAGTCCAGCTGCAGGCGGTGCTTCTGGGCCAGGCGCAGGTCGCGGTACACCGAGACGATGTTCTCGATGCCCGGGTACTCCTCGCCGGACTCCCGCAGCAGGTCCTTCAGGCTGATGCTGGAGAAGGTGTTGCGCGACAGGTCGATCACGTCCAGGTCGCGGGGGGAGTAGTGCAGGATCTCGTCCACGGTGGCGTTCACGTTCAGGGCGGGCTGACCCGGGGCGATCAGCTTCGGGTAGTCGTCGCTCAGGCGGTCCACCGCCCGGGTGCCCAGACCGGGGACCAGGCGGATCAGGCCGTCCTCGCGGCGGATGCGGGGCGACCAGCGGAAGTCGTTGTTGCAGAAGGCCACCCCCGCGAACTCCGGCAGGTAGTAGCGCCCGATCCGCGTGCCCACCACCTCCTGGATCAGGATGCCCATCTCCTCGTGGAAGGCGATCAGGCCGCGCTCCTTGCGGTACTCGATGGGGTCCGGGCCGAACACCGAGGCGTACACCTCGGCGATGGCGTCCATCAGGGCCTCCAGCCGCTCCCGCCGGTCGCCCTGGTTGGCCAGGAACAGGCTCTTGTACTTGCCCGAGAAGGCGGTGCCCACCCGGTCCTCCAGCAGGCCCGAGCTGCGCACGATGATCGGGGTGTCGCCCAGGTCCTCCAGGCAGGCGGCCAGCCAGTTCGCGATCTCCCCCGGGAAGCCCGAGCTCTTGAAGATCTGCACGATGTTGGGATACTCCTCCCGGATCTGCTCCGCGCCCTTGAACTTCTGCTCCAGGATCTCCTCCAGGTCGTTGTAGGACAGGAAACGCTGCAGGGTGTCGGAGGTGATGTACCAGGTGCGGGGCACGCGGATGCCGGCCAGGTCGGGATTGCCCTGACCGGCCTTGCGCACGATCAGGGAGGCCAGGAACAGGCCGGTGCTCTTGCCCCCCAGCTTGCCGTGGCTGTTGCGCGGGAAGATGGTGCGCTGCAGGATGTCGTAGAAGTCCGGGATGTCCACGTAGTCCTTGGCGATGCTCACCAGCTCCAGGTGCTCGGTGAGCAGGCGCTGGGTCAGCAGGATGGCGATGTTCTTGCGGGAATAAGGGGAGAACTCGATGTCCTCCTCGGCCAGGTGGTGGTAGCGGGAAAGGGCGTCGAAGATGTCGCTTAAGCTGGTGTCCAGGTTCTCCAATGCCTGCACCAGGAAACCCACCCGGTTCTCCCGCACCCACTTCTGGATCTGCTCGAAGATCTCCTCGCCGCTCAGGTGCTGGCTGGCCAGCTCGAAGATGCGCCGCCGCAGGCCGTCGTCCAGGCTCAGGCCGGTCTTGCGGCTGGGGCGGTTGGATTCCGGCCCCCCTTCGGGACCGCCGGCCCGCTGCTGGCTGAAGTCGGCCAGCAGGCGCCGGGCCTCCTCGATCCCGCTCCAGGCCAGGAAGTTGAGCATCTTGCGGGCGATGCGGTCCGCCAGGCGCCGATCGGTGCGGTCCAGCAGCTCGATGATGATCTCCCATTTCTTGCGGCCCCGGGCCAGGCCCTGGCGGGCGCTGTCCCAGTCCGTCACCGCCCGCCGCAGCTTCTGGCGGGAAAGGAAATGGCCGAGCCGGTCGGCGATGGAGTCCAGCAGCTTCTGCTCTTCCGGCAGGAAAGGCGCCTGCTCCAGATAGTAGACCTCCAGGCGGCCGACGCCCTGGCCCTCCACCTCGACCTCGGCGCTCTGCAGCCAGCGGGTGGGCTGGAACGGCTCGGAGACGTATTCCTGGCCCTCGTGTTGGGCGCGGGCGCGGCAGATCTGGGGGTACTGCCAGGCGGGCGGAATCACCCGCACCAGCTCGCCGATCAGCTGCGGCGGGTCGGCGTCGCCGTTTTTCAGGATCTCCTCCACCCGGTAAAGGCAGTTCAGCTCCTTGGCCCGCTCGTTGAGATCATTGAGCATTTTCTTCCATTGTTTGTTGGTCCTGTTGGTCCTGTTCCTGGTTCATCGCGCGATCACTCCTTGCCCCGTGCTCCCGTCCACCAGGACGCGCAGCTCCGCGGGGCTTTCGACGTGGCGGACGTAGGTCAAATCCTCGACCGCCGGCATCCGCTCCAGTTGGCTCCAGGCGATGCCCGAGGGGTCGGACACGGTGAAATAGGGAATGCCCAGGCCGGACAGGTTGTGGAAGAAGTGCGAACCCTGGCTGGGCTCGGGGCTCATCTGGGGCAGGCTGGCCTCCACGATCGCCCGGGCGCCGGAGATCTGACTCCAGATCACCGGGATGCCCAGCCAGGGGTCGGCGCTGCCCCAGCGCCCGAAACCGATCAACACGTACGGCGTGCCGCCCAGGCGGGCGTTCACCCCGGCCAGTTCCCCGGCGATCGCCGCAGTGGCCGCGGCGGCGAAGGGGCCCGGATCCAGGAGAACCATCGGCCCAAATGCATAATCGACCGGGGCATTCTCCTTCAGGTTCATCGCGGTGATCTGTTCCCACCCTTCCCAGGTCTTCCGGATCGTTTCCGGCGTGTCGTTTGCCAGCGCAATCATCGAAAAGCTGCCCAGACGGATATTATATTTCTTGCACAATTCGATGGTGTCGAACAAGTCCGCATTGGTATATTTTCGTCCGTGGGCTCCGCGCACGGTATCGACGCCTGATTCCGGCGATATGGTAAGCACTACCGGCACATTGATCTTGGACAGCTCCCGCATAAATTCTTCGTCAGCCGGGCTGAAAATCTCCATGGTGAGCTGTTTCAGATGAATTTCTGCATTTTGCAATGCCGTTAACAGCTTGCGCCCAATATTCCTTTCCGCCGATGCGCGGGTCGTGGCAAAGAAATACGGCTCGGACGCCTTGTTCGCTAAGTTTTTGCAGGTCTTCAACAATTTTTTCGGGGCTTCGAAAAGCCGGCTTTTCCCTTCCCAGGTAGGTCCGGTAGCTGTAAGCCGAGCCTCCCGCAAGAAGCGCAATTATGCACGCAGCCGCGCGGAAATTGGGATGACCCAACTGGGCAGCAAGCCGGGGGTGAAAATTGACCGCTTCGGTTCCAGTAAATCCAACCGGGTAAACTCGTAATCATCCAGGTCATCGCTGGGTTTCATCAACGGCGTGCTTTGGACTTCGCCTTCGTTGCCCCGGATGGTCAGGTTCGGAACTGCATCCAGTTCGATCTGCCCTTCAAGCATCCTCATCAGCTCTACGAACGGCTTTTCGGCCTCGCCCCGGATCACCGCATCGACGAATTTGTATTTCCGCACGATCTCTTCCGCAAAAACGGTCGCGGTGAGCCCCCCCATGACCACCAGCGAATTCGGGTGCAGCTTCTTGCACAACCGGGCGATTTCGATCGCCCCTTGCGAGTGCACGCACCAATGCAGCCCGATCGGCAAATACAGTGGCTGAAAGACTGCCGATATACTCCGTCACGCTAAAACTCGGGCCGGCCACCATGCGCTCGCCGATATTATCCAGCACAACTTTGTACCCGTTTCGGTCCAGGGTATCGGCGATGCTGAGCATGCCGATCGGAGGCATGATAAACTGCGTGGTGGTTCCGCCTACCGTATAAGCGATTGGGCCTGGAAATATGGCTTTCTCGCGGAAGTCGTAAATGGATGGTGGGTGGATCAAAACAACGTCGTAACCCATGATACCTCCTGTAGCTCGCACATAGATAAGATCCAACAGGGATACCGGTCCGCCTGCCTGGCCTGGATTGCCATGGGCAGCAGGATTAGGAGAAAGGTTCCGTTGATCTTTAGGGGTAGAGATTCAATGCATTCTAACCTAACCGTACCGGTAAGTCAACCGGAGAAAAGCGCCAGGGCGGGCGGCGCGGAACAGTCCGCCCTGGCGTCAAGGCGGCGCTGGATAGGTGCTTCAAATACAATGTTTTTAACCGCTAATTTCGGCTTTTGGTTACTTTTCGCCTGTGATTTTGTTCCGCAGGAGACCCAGCGCCAGCAGGATGAGACCGGCAACGTAGGCCAGGAAGTACCCCGGCAGGAGACGGGTTTCCACAAAAGAGTGCAGCTCGCCGCCCAGGTCGACGGAAGTACGCCCAACCAGCGCTGCGCCAAACATCGAGCCCATCCGCATTTGGGCATACACCGCGGCCACAACCGCAACCAGGATGAAAACGCCGCCGACGCCGCCAACCAGCAGTTGGGACAGCTTGATGGTGATTTTACCAATGCGCAGTTCTTTGCCGCCGATGAACATGCCAACCAGCAAGGCCAGCAGACAAGCAACCAGCAAAGCCCACATCATTGGGGCAAACCATGCCGGCATCGGCGCTCCCTTTAACAGGATCTCGAAACTGCCCAGCCGCTTATCGATATCCAGGCCCCACGGGCGAATTCGGACCATGTCGTAGCCCAGCTCTTCAATGTCAAAATTCCACCAGGGCAGGAACCAGGATACCAGCATCACCGCCGCGCCCAATACCACCCCACCCCGCCACGTCCACAGCTTGCCGGCGGCTGCCTTCTGATCTTTAATCTTTGGCATCGTTCCAATTGCATTCATAATTTCCTTCCAGTTCTCTTATTAAGCTGAGTGAGGGTTCGGGAAGTAGACGAACCCTCACTCTTCAAATCTAAATCCGCATACTACTTATTCGAGCGCGATGTCGCCCAGGCCCACATCCTGCGTCGCGTTGATGTTTTCGATCGTCTTGGTCTTTCCAGCCGCCTCGATCTTCAGCGAGTAGGTGCCGTCCTTCAGACCGTCAAACCAGAAGTCGCCCCAGTGATTGGTGTCCTGGCGTGAACGTGTCCCCTTCACCGGTCAGGGTGCAGTGGCGCCGATCACGACTTCATGTAGCCGCCGGGTCGTAGACGGTTCCGGCAATGAACTTCTTGGGCAGTCCGATGTAGGTAACTTTGGTCTTCAGGCCAAACTCTGGGTGCAGTGTCTCGCCCTTGGCGATCATGGTCGTCCAAGTCGGCTTCTTCGCCGAACTTGAGCGCTCCGGTCGGGCAGGCATCCACACATCGGGGCTCCTTCCAGCCCCTGATCCAGCAGGTGGGCGCAGCCGGTGCATTTCTGGGCCAGGTTCAGGTCCTTGTTGTAGTAGATGGCGCCGTACGGGCAGGCATCCACGCAGTTCATGCACCCGGTGCACTTCTTGCGGATCGATGATCACCAGCCCGTCATCCCGCACGTCATGATGCGCCTTCGACCGGACAGGCCGCCATGCAGGGGGCATCTTCGCAGTGCTGGCACATCACCGGGACATAGGACATCTTGACCTGAGGGACGTTCCCGCGGACTGTACTCATTCATCTTGAGCCAGAACTGCCCGGTGTCGGGCTGAGGCTTGGCATACGGGCGTCCAGTCATTGCCGCAGTGCTCGTCCTTGCAGGCAATCTGGCAGTTGTAACACCCGTTGCACTTTGTGGTATCTACAACAAAGACTTTCACAGTTCGCCTCCTTCAACCCAGCCGCTGAACCGCAGCCCGCTGGCCGGGATCATAGTCTCTTGCGAATGCTTCAGGATATTTCGCCTTCAGGGCTCATGATGTCGACCTTCTTGACCTCGACCAGGAAACCGCTGCCAACCTGTCCACCGCAGTTCTGCGAAAGGATCTTCTCCGGGCAGATCAGGTTATTCGCGCCGCCGCGATCGATGAACTCGCTCTGCGGCAGGTTCGGATCAGCGACGATCGGGTCCACCCTTGCCCCGTGGTCCTGGTAAGCTACCCCGGGCATGATCCTTTCGGTTACGTAGGCGCCGCCGAGGACCATGCCGCGCTCGTTGTACATGCCGACGATGTCGCCGTTCTTGATGCCGCGCTTTTGCAGCCTCGTTCGGGTGGATCCAGATCGGCTCGTACAGATAGCCATCGATGCCCTTGACCTTGCAGGTCGGGATTTCACGCAGCCAGGAGATGTCATCGTGCTCGGCGTGCAACTCGCCATCTGGGGTGGTTCGACTGGCAGAGCAAGCGGATACTTCTTCGCCTCGCTCGCCGAGCGGGTTGTCCTGGTGCGTCTCGCCTTCAGGGATCCAGTGCGGCACGGGAGGCCGCTCTTCGTCGTCGGGGAAGTTCTTGACCATGAAGGTGGATTCATACTCTAGCAGCCCGGTTGGCGTCTTCAGAGGATTGGCTTTCGGGTCTTCGTAGAAGCCTCTGGCGCCCGGCTTGGCCTTCCAGACTTCTTCTGCCACTTCGGGTCGAACGGGGCTGCCCAGAACTTCTTCTCCTTGAACTGCTCCCAGGTCATCCCGCTGATCTTTTCGATCTCCGGGTGTCCCAGCCATACTTCATCCAGTCCTCGACCGACCTGCCCCAGGTATACTTCTGCACCAAGTCGGCGCCCAGCTTCTTGGCGATCTCGAGAGAGACCTCGTAGTCGGTCTTGGCTTCACCGATGGGGGCGATGCAGTTGTTGACCATCCACACATCTCCGCCGCCGGCACTGATGTCGTATTCCTCGAATCGGGTGGTGGTCGGCAGGATGATGTCGGACAGCAGGGTATCGTTCTCCATCCAGGGGTGCTCGGTCAGGATGAACTCGATCTTCGGGTCTGCTGCATCGCCTCGATGTACTGGTTGCCGCCGTTCCAGCAGGTCGTCCAGCACGGGGTATCGGTCCAGATCATGTGGATGTCGGTGCCGCCCTGCTTCTTTCGGGATCGGGAAGGTGAACGGGCGGGACTGGTCTGATGCCGCCATCCAGGGCGAGCCGACGCCATACCATGAGATCGGTGGGTTGAGGATGGCTTCATGGATTTCGACCTTGCGAATGTACTGGTGCGGGCGGAAGTAGTCCTGCGGCGACTTCATTCTCTTCCAGGCCACGAGCAGGCGCAGGCTCTCCCTTGTTCAGCGTCTTGTCAAAGGCGATGTTGGCGGCACGCCCGGGCAGACCGCCGCCTAAGGCATAGCGGTTGCGTCCCGGTGCTCCATAGCCCTGCATCCCTTCGGCGCAGGCCTGGATCCGGCACGGTTCGGTTGAGTAGGTGCCGCGCATTCCGGGACCCATAAAACCGACGATCGAGGTCCTCTTCTTGACCCAGTTCCTGGCCAGCGCTTTGATCGTCCATGCCGGCACGCCGCACCGCGGGGAAGCCCATTCCGGCGTCTTGGGCCCTTCCGGGTCCCCTGCTTCCTTGCCCAGAACGTAATCGGCAAACTTCTCGAAGCCGACGGCGTGGGTAGCCAGGTACTCTTTGTCGTAGGTGTCTTCGGTCAGCCAGACGTAGGCGACTGCCAGGTACAGCGCTCCATCCTGGCAGGGCAGCACCGGGATCCATTTATTGGCATGAATCGCCGCTGCGTAGTTCAAATCGGGGGTGATGTAGACCTGTTCGATGCCGACATCGGATCAGCCAGTACATGCACCCGGCTGGGGAACTGGTCGCCGAACCATCCAGGTGGTGGTTTCCTTGTCGGTGCGAGAACAGCAGCATCTCGCAGTTCTCCGCCATTTCCATGGTCATATTGGTGGCGGGGGCATTCGTACCCTGCGTCTCCCAACCGTTGACATGCTTGCCGCCCCAGTACCAGCCTTCCCAGCTGTCGGCGACTCGGATCTGCGAGCGTGTAGCTGCTTTGCGAGATCGGGACCCATGTGCCGCAGAAGCTGGGTCTGGCAGCCGTGCGGACCGTGCACGATCTTGCCTTCGCCGTGCCCATCGCCCTTGCGCCAGGACGGCAAAGATACCCGTACTTCTCCTGGATGCGCTTGAGCTCGCTGGCGATGATCGTGGTGGCTTCGTCCCAGGAGATCCGCTTGTACTTGCTGATGCCGCGGTTCTGCGGGTTGATCTTTGCCGGATCGCCGCCGGGTTCCCAGTCAACTCTCTTGAGCGGGTAGCGGATCCGGTTGGGAGAGTAAACACGCTTTTTGTAGCTCAGACCAAGCGGGGTCGCCAGCGTCTTTCTTGTAAGCACGGCTCCAGGACCTTGCCCTTTACCTCGATCTTCCAGGGCTTCATGTAGTCCGGCCCAAAGCCTTCGTCGGCGTAGCGCAGCGGTCTGATCCTGACGATCTTGCCGTTCTTTACCTCGACCCTGGTCGGGATTCCATCCCGGCCAAAGCCCGAAGAAGCTGGAGCCTCGGATGACCGATGTCTCTTCTTCAAGGGCTGCTGGCTGAAGTCCCGTTACCTCGACCGGTTTGGGCGTTCCGCTGACTACTCCCACCTCGGTCTTTTCGACGGGACCCGGTCCCGTAGCTGGGTTGCATCCGGCTGCCATTCCGGTTGCTACACCACCTACAACTAACCCGGCGCTTTTTAGAAAATCGCGCCTTGAGATTTTCTTGGCCCCCTGCTCTTTTTCGTTTTCTTCCATTTTATTCTTCTCCTTGTTTGAGGGTCGCCCGCAAATTTCTCCGGACTGGCAACTCTAGCTCTGCTCCCGGCGGAGTAACCGTTCAACAACACATTTAAAAAAGAATAGATCGGAAATTTGGGTACTGGTTACATAGGCAATTCCTTTTAACGATGAACCCATTAACACATCACTAATATAACATCTTCGACTTTTCTCTCCTATACCAACCCGGACCATTTGACTGCGATAAAAAGGCACGCTTATGGTCCGGATGGGTACCCTCTTCATATACCCGGATGGGCCATTGATTCTACTCGGCGGAGCCAATTTTTATATACCCTGGAGCCTTGCCTTCGTATCCACAACCTGCTAAATTAGCTGTATAGGAGGCAGTATGCCATTACTACACCTTGGAACTTCGGAGCTGATCATCATCTTGGTGATCGTCATCGTCCTTTTTGGCGTCGGCCGCATCAGCCGCCTGGGAGCAGACTTCGGGCGGGCCATCCACAATTTCCGGAAAGCAATTTCCGCGGATGACGCCGGTAAGAAAAAATCATAAACCCTGTCCGTCCTGGAAACGCTGCCAACGCAAACGGGGATAGGGACTCAGGTCCCTATCCCCGTTTGATACTTTCAAATGCCCCTCAGAGATTACTACTTAGTCTTGGACGCCGGTTTGCCCGTGATAACGTCACGGAGTAAAGCCAGAACAACCAGATACGCTCCGACACCGCAAGCAATCCAGTAGCCAATTTGCAAGGCTGTATTTACGTAACTCTCGGCATTCCTTCATGCCCTTGCATATGAATGAAAACGGTCCCTTGCAGCGGTGCGCCGTAAAATTGAGGGGCGCGTATGGCGATGACAATGGCGAATACCGACACGAAAACGATGATATGCCAGGCCGACGCCGCCAACCAGCACCTTGGGCAGCGACAACTTGAGCTTGCCCAGTCTGACCGTGTCCTCATCACTGACAAACAGGCTGAAGACAAGTACTCCTATACATACTCGCCAGGTAAACCCACATCATCGGGAAAAACCAGCGAGGCATTTCAGCGCCGACCATCCACTGCGGGATAATCTCGCAAGGTGCCGCCAATGACCATTGCATACGGGAAGATGGTGACACCGTTCTCGCTAAGCGCTTCGATATAGGCTGTCCACCATGGCTGGAACCATGAATACAGAAACACACCGGCGCCGGCTAAGGTCAAAACACCGAATATCCAGGTCCTGACGCTGCTCATACGCCCGGAGCTGCTGATCGCCCCCGGGCTGCTGATACTTCCAGAGCTGCTCATATTCTCATTACCTCCGTTTCTCTATTGCGGGGCAATGCCTCGCAATGACAACTCAGCGGCCTCATTGATTTGTAGAAGGGGGTGAGCGCTTAATCCCGGAAGGATCAGACGCTCACCCCCTGTTCTGGCATAAAATCTCTGCCAGGCTTCACCCTACTCCAGTGCGATGTCTCCCAGGTTGACATCCTTCTCGGTGTTGATATCGGCTCGATGGTCTTGGTCTTCCCAGCCGCGTCGATCTTTACCGAGTAGTTGCCGACCTTCAAGCCCTCAAACCAGAAGTCGCCAAACTCATCGGTGGTGGCGGTAGCGCGTGGCCATCACCGCTCAGGGTGACGGTGGCGCCGATAACCACTTCTTCGGTCGCGGGGTCATAGACCGTTCCGGCGATGAACCGCTTGGGCAGGTTCAGATAGTAGACCCTTACCTTGGGCGTGGGGCCAAACTTGGGCTGCAGCACCTCAGCCTTGGCGATCAGGTCCTTGAAGGTCCGCCTCCTCGCCAAACTTCAGCGCTCCGGTGACGCAGGCATCCACGCACCGGGGTTCCTTGATCGGCCAGCCCCTGTCCAGCAGGTGGGCACAGCCGGTGCACTTCTGGGCCAGCTTGAGCGCCTGGTTGAAGGAGATGGTGCCGTAGGGGCAGGCAGCCGATACACAGCTGGCAGCCCGGTGCATTTTGCCGGGTCGATGAGGACCAGCCCGTCCTCCCGCTTGCTGATCGCCTTGATTGGGGCAGGCCGTGATGCAGGGAGCATCGTCGCAGTGCATGCACATGCGTGGGGACGTAGGCTACCTTGACCTTGGGCACCGACCCCCGGACATACTCATTGAGCTTGAACCAGAACTGCCCGGTTTCCGGTTGAGGCTTGGCATAGGGCATCCAGTCGTTGCCGCCGTGCTCGTCCTTGCAGGCAATCTGGCAGCTGTAGCATCCATTGCACTTTGCAGCATCAAAGACAAAGACTTTCATCACACACCTCCTTCAACCCAGCCGCTAAAGAATGGACCGTAAGCCGGGTCATAGTCTGCTCGCAAATGCTTCGGGGTACTTCTCTCGCCACTCGTCCATCTGGGCGCCGGTTACCTTCTCGATCTCGGCCAGGATAGTGAGTGCAGGCCAAACCATAGACATTCTTCGAGAAAGGCGATCTTGGGGTTGATACAGTTGGGGTTGCCGCCTCGATGAAGCTCGCCCGGGATGATGTGGTGTCCGCCGCCTGCCTTTTCAAACCGCAGCGCTCCGGGGATGATCCGTTCGCTGACAACCGCGCCGCCGAGAACACTGCCCCGTTCGTTGAAGACCCTGACGATGTCCCCATCTTTGATGCCTCGTCTTTTCAGCATCCATCGGGTTGATCCACACCGGTGAGTAGGCGTATCCGTCCCAACCCATGACCTTTTCGATTTCCCGGGTCCAGGGCACGTCGGAGAACATGGAATGGTGTTTCCAGGTCGAGGTGTCGGAAACGACCACCATCGGATACGTCTTGGCTCTTTCGCTCGTCAGGTCTTCATCGTGGGTCCAGCCTTCGGATGCCGGCCCGCCGGTGACGTAGTGCGCCACCGGCGGCTCGTTCTTTGTCGTCCGGGAAGTTCTCTATCAGCAGGCCGGATTCGATCTCAAGCAGACCGGATGGCGTCTTCAAGGGATTTGCCTTCGGGTCATCATAGAATTTCTTGTAGGCCGGCTCCCGGTCGTACCATTTGGGATCAGGCATCTGCGGGAAGTAGCCCTTCTCCATCAGCTTGTCCCAGCTGACCAGGTCGCTGACGCCCGATTTCTCGTAGCCTTCTTTGAGGCGTTCCTGGATCAGCTCCTCGTAGCTCTTGCCGCCGGTGAGCTTATCGTACCAGCCCAGCTTCTTGGCGACCTCCAGAACTGCCGCAAGGTCGGTCTTGGCTTCACCCACCGGGTGAATGAAGGGCTCTGTGCGCAGGGTAAGGCTGTTATAGATATCGATCGCCGGAAGTTGATGTCGGGCATGTTCCGGCGGCGGAAGTGATCGGCAGGATGATATCCGAAAAGGTCAGGGCATCTTCCATCCACATCGTCTGGTGAACAATGCACTCCAGCTTCGGGCTTTGCATGGCTTTTTGCGCTCCAAACCCCCATTGAGCGCTGCCCGTGTAGCTGGCGCTGGTTCCCCAGATCATATGGACTCTCGGATTTCCCCGGCATCGGGATAGGTATGCTTCGTGAACTGGTCGCCAACGGGATAGAACTCAACCGGCGGGTCCAGAACGGCTTTGTCAAAGTAGCCTCTCGGGAAAGCTTGGCTGTCTTTGCTTTCGGGCATCTTCAACATCTTCCGCCATGGCGGCTGACATTTTGGAATTGGCGCCAACCGCCGCCAACACTCGGGGCCTTGGCTGCGCCGCCGATGATGCGCCTGAGCTGGTGGATGGTGTGCTTGCCCGGGTCCTCCCAGCCCCTGCATGCACTGCAGGTAGAGCTGGATGCGCTGGGGGTTATCGGCGTAGATCGTCCGACCGACAGCCCCACCGCCGGAACGCCCATAGCCGATGGAGGTTGGCTTGGCTTGTCCAGGCTCGCGCCAGGGCCTTGATGGTATAGATCGGAACTCCGCAGATCGGCGAAGCCCATTCCGGTGTCTTGGGAGTGCCGTCTTCGTCGCCCATGACGTAAGCCTTGAACTTGTCAAAGCCAACGGTGTGGCGTGTCCAGGTAGGCCTGATCGAAGGTGTTTTCTGTGATCCACGTGTAGGCGATGGCCAACATCATGGCGGCATCGGTTTTGGGTATCACCGGGATCCATTTGTCGGCGTAGCAGGCTTGCACCCAGGTTCAGGTTCGGGCTGATGGCATACGCGCTTGATGCCCAGCTCGCCGAACCAGCGATACCACATGCCCTGCGTCAGGCCAATCGGATACCGCCACGTCTTGGCCTCGACGTCGGCTCGCCCACATCAGGATCATATCGGCATTTTCGGCTACGTCTTTGAGCACGTCGATCGGCTCGTAGTCGGTGCCCAGAACGTACCTTCCGCCCAACTGCCCGCCCGAGCTGCTGGTTGCCGGAGCTTCCTGGTTTGTGATCGGCGTGCCGTACTCCTTCAGTGCCCACCACTGCATGAAGGTGCCTTGCAGTCCATGGCTGCCGGCCACATTATGGCCTTCATCGTGACCACCGCTGTAGACGGCGGCTAACGCCTCGGTCCCATATTTATCGGCAACCCGCTTCATCTCGCCGGCGATGAGGGTTGCCGCCTCTTCCCAGGTGATCCGCTTGTACTGGCTGACGCCGCGGTTCTGCGCGTTGATCTTCGCTGGGTCCCCGCCGGGCTCCCAGTCTACCCGCTTCAGCGGATACAGGATCCGGTTGGGAGAGTCGGTGCGCTTTCTGTGGGACAGATAGTAAGCCGGCGGAGGAGACTTTCGTCGGTGCACGTCCAGGTCTTGCCACGCGCCGTAATCGTCCAGGGCTTGATTTCCGGGATAATCCTGCATCATAGTGGACCCGTCGGCCCCGGACGATCCGACCGTTCTTCGTGTCGAAGGCGATCAGATGCTGAATCTGGACGACATTCGTCGTCTCCGGTTCCAGGGCGGAGGAAGCACACCGGTCGTCGCTACCGGTACCTCTTTAATGACCTCTTTGACGACCTCGGTGGCTCGTCGCCCCTGTGGCTCCCCCTTCTGTTGTGGCTGCTCCTTGTGGAGCCAGGCTGGAAGAAATCCCAACCCCGGCCACCGCCCCGGCTGCTCCTCCGGCGGCTACTAAACCTACACTCTTAAGAAAATCCCGCCTTGAGACTTTCTTCGCCCCCTCCGTTTTTTCCTTTCCTTCGGTTTCTTCTTCCATTTTTTCCTCTCTTTTTCTAAGATGTACCGGCCACTGCATCCAGACCGGCAATCTCCAGGTCTGCTCCGGGTGGAGTATACTTTTGAGGCTCAGGATCATAAGAAAATGACTGGGGAATATAAAATAAGCTACATAGGCTCTCTCTCTTTAAGAAAAACAATAAACATCGGCCCTAATTTGCCCCTAATATAACAGCTGGTTCCCATCCACCTATACTGATTAGTGCCAATATTGGATAAGAATTAGGCTGCCATCGGGTACTCAATCCGAGGTCTGGTATGGCCCGATCGGGTACCTCGTCCGGTACCCGATCGGGCCATCTTTTCTACCTGCTAGAGCTTGCATTTATATACCCTAGTGGGTTGCCCTCGAACCCACAACCTGCTAAATTATTCACCGTCGGATCGGGATAAGGTGATTTCGCCTTATCCCGTAGTCACGTTTTATCGAGGAATTCTATTGACATCTGTATCCCCCTTATCCCGTAAACGTAATCGAGCATTCCTTGACCGAGTATTGGCAATCGTCGCCCTATCGACCATTATAGCCGCCTACATTTTCGGGCTCACACGTGCTCAGCAAGAGGCGTCACCCGTGCTCCAACAGTTGCTGCCTTCCGCACAGCGCTTCGAGGAGGTTTCCGACGCCGTCTACGCCGGCTATCAGGGTGAGCGGATCATCGGCTATGTCACCACCGGCGATTTCATCGGCTACGGAGGGCTTGCTGGAGGTGGCAGTGGCCGTCAGCCCGCAGGGCACGGTCTCCGATTTCGTCATCACCGATGATGTAGAAACGCCTGACTATCTTCACCGGGTCGAGAACGATGGTTTTCTCGATACGCTGATGGGAAAATCCTGCCAGGACCCATTCCGGGTCGACCAGGACGTGGATGGAGTCACCGGGGCGACGTATACATCCTTTGCGATTGCCGCAGCGGTAGGGGAAGGCTGCCGAAAAGTGGTCGCCAATGACGCTGGACCGAACTTACCGGCCAATCCATCGGCGCACCTCGGCTTTGGTATCCCCGAAATCACGGTGATCCTGCTCTTTGGGGTCGGTTTTTTCGCTCACCGCCAGAAGTTTAAATACACGCGCCAGGCCCGCTGGTTTTCGATGATCGCCGGGATGCTCATCCTGGGCTTCTGGTTCAACCGCCCGCTGACCATCGCCAACATCAACCAGCTGCTGCTGGGCTTCTGGCCTCCCTGGCAGACCAACCTCTACTGGTACCTGCTGATCGGTGGGATCATCCTGGTCTTCACCGCCGATAACAAGAACCCCTACTGCGAATGGTTCTGCCCGTTTGGGGCCGCCCAGGAGTGCCTCGCCTCGTGGGCGGGCAAAGCCGCTCGCCGGGGAATTTCAAAGATTATCTCAAATGGCTGCAGCCGCGGGCTGGCCTGGCTGGCGATCGTCCTGGCATTGATCTTTCGCAATCCCGGCATCTCCAGCTACGAAGTCTTCGGCGCCCTGTTTGCCAGGGTAGGGTCGACCTCGTGTTCGCCTTGCTCGGCATCGTGCTGATCGCATCGCTCTTCATCAAACGCCCCTGGTGCACCTATCTCTGCCCGCTGCACCCGGTGGTCGAGTTTATTCAGATGATGCGAAGGTGGATTTTCGAGCTATGGAAGTAAAAAGTTCGCAGAAATTACATGATTTATCCCTATATCATTTTGGCAATCGTGCTGGTGTGCACGGCGCTGATCCTGTCGCACCTGTGGGTGAATATGAGCGGCTCATCGTTCCCTTGCTCCAACCAGGGCCCGACGCTGACCCCCACGCTCTGGTGGCGCACCCCGCAGGTCACGTCCACCCGCCTCACAGCTTGGACGCCTATCCCCGCCCGTCCTGCGCTCGGCTGGGCACTCATCCAGTCGACGCCGGTGTCCCCCCAGTGCCATTCTGCTCTGGAGCCTGAAGATGGCGATCGGCTGCGCTCCTACCCTCCGGAACAGACCGTGCCATCCACCCAGGCTTTCGCGCCGCGGCTTCCTGCGGATCGTCGCCGGCGTGGGCATTGCCGGTTGGTGGGCAAGGCCGTCCTGGAGAACTCTGGCGGCGGCCAACGGTTGTCCAGCCAGACCCGCTTGCTGATGGGGACGCATCGTCAACCTGACTTTGATCGTCCCGCGACCGGGAAACCGCCGCGGCAGCCGAGCAGGCCATTCGACGCCTGCCTGTCCCGCATGGCGGAGCTGGAAGCTGTCCTCAGCCGCTTTCAAGCCCGACAGCCAGGTCTCGATCCTGAACCGCACCGGCAGCCTGTGCAGAACCCCCACCCCGCGCTTCTGGACCTGGTCCGCCAGTCCCGATCCAGATCAGCGCAGCTCTCCAACGGGCTCTTCGATATTACCATCCTGCCGGTGCTTGCCCTCTACCAGGGGTACCAGGCGCCAGGCCAGGGGCTGCCGCCGGCAGCCGCAATCGAAACAGCCTGCCGCAAAGTCGATTACCGCTGCCTGGACCGAGAGAGCCGATCTGGTCTTCACCGAGCCAGGGATGGGCATCACCCTGGATGGGATCGCCAAAGGCTATATCGTCGATGCAGGGCGTCAGCCGGCTGGTCGAGTATGGCTTCACCGATGTCCTGGTCGAAGCCGGCGGTGACCTGGTTGCCGGCGGGCGGCGGGCTCGAATCGCCCCTGGAAGATCGGCATTCAGTCTCCCGCCCCGCCGGGGAACGGCTGGTAACCCGACTCCACGCTCCAATGAAGCCGTCGCCACCTCCGGCGACTACATGCAGCCGTTCACCCCCGACTTCACCCAGCACCATATCCTGAACCCGCGCACCGGCCATTCATCCCCGGCCCTGGCCAGCGCAACAGTCATCGCACCCCGAGCCTCACCCTGGCCGACGCCCTCGCCACCACCCTCATGCTCGATGGAACCCGCCCGCGGGTCTGGCCCTGGTCAAGACCTCGGCTTGCATGCGCTGCTGGTGACCAAAGACCTGTCTCTGCTGCAAACATAGGTCCGGACGGAGTTTTCACCAATATCGCCGCATGCATGATCACGCCTCCCATCCGGGCGATGATATCGACTCTCGCCGCCGGTTGCGGGTAAACTATCCGTCATGTCCCACGACTACCGCATCTTCGTCGGCGCTTTCCCCGAAGGTGAGCTGGCCGAGCGCATCCAGGCCATCCGCCTGCAGTATGACCCCGTCACCGCCCGCATCACCGCCCCGCACGTAACCGTCGCCGGCGCCTATTGGCGCAGCGGGCCGGCCACCGCAGAGAACGAAACCGCCGCCATCGCCCGGCTGGAAGCCGCCTCCCTCGCAATCCGGCCCATCGACCTGGCGCTCGGCGGCATTAAAATGTTCCCCCAAAAGGACAAGCCGGTCGTTTATCTCGGCGTCGAGCTGAGCTTTAGCCTGCTGGCTGCCCGTCAGGCGCTGCAGGCCGCCCTCGGCCCCGACAAGCACGCCAACCATTTCGCCCCGCACCTGACCCTGGCCATGCGCCTGAAAGCCGCCAAAGCCCAAATGATGCTGGCCGCGCTGCAATCCGATCCGCTCGCGGCAGGCGTCTTCACCGCCCCCATCCGCCGCCTGCACCTGATGCAGCACGGCCCCTCCAACCCCGCCTGGCGTTCCATCGCCGAGCTGATCCTGCCCTCTCTAATCTTTCTTCCGCCGGACCGCCACCCCCGCCGTCCTCGCCGGTGTTGGTTTATGTCAATGTTTAGCCCCCTCGTAGTTAATACGCGGGGGCATGGGCTCCAATCCGTATTTTCTACGCCTCCACTATCGGTTTTTACGCAAGCGTTCCCGTAGTTACTCCCAAAAACCCGCACAAAATACTGTGAATTTTTACGCTTACCTTTCCGCGCGCAAATCTCTATAATTCTAGCAGGCTGAGGAAAGATTCAATGTTTATGCAATCGGAAAAACTACCCCCAATCCCGAAAGATACGCTCCAGGCCGCCCATTCTTTATTTGGTCGGGGGAATATTTACCTGCGCATCGGTGAAAACCTGGACACCCTCTTGAGCGATTTGGACGATCTGCAGGTGGAGATCTCCGGGGAAAGATCGTTCGCCAACAGCTATTTTTTCGCCTTGATTTCCGCTTTTCAGTTTGCCGAAGATATGACCGATCGGAGAATCTTTGATGCGGTTCGCAATCGGGTCGATTTGAAATACGCCCTGCACCTGCCGCTCAGCCTGCCTCGCCTCAACCCCTCGAGTTTGTGCGAGTTTCGCAAGCAGTTATTCGCCGGCGACTGCAGCCGGGCGACCTATCAGCTTCTGGTGGACCGCCTGGCGGCGTTTGGCCTGTTGAAATCTTGTCCCGATCACCCGCTGCAGGCTGACTACATGTTAGTGGAGATTTGCCAGAGCAATCGTTTGGAGATGCTGATCGAAGCCATGTACCGGGCATTGGAAGCCCTGGCGATCAGCGACGCCAATTGGCTGCGCAGCGTGATCCTGCCCCACTGGTATGTCAGCTACAGCCGCAGCAGCCGTGGGAACCGCCTGGTCGATGGCATAGATAACCAGTTGAAATGGGAGGAACGCATAAAGGATATTTCTACCGATATTCAATATCTTCTCCACGAAATCAATCAATCATCCTCTCCTCACCTGGCTTCGTTAAGCGAGGTGCACGAACTAAAAACGGTATTAGAAAGTCAGCTCACCGTCCATTCAAGAAATTCCGCCGACATCCTGGAACAATCCCGGAAGCTGGCGACTTGCCCTTCCTGCATTGCAGGTGAGAACCAAGGAGGCGTAAACAATTAACCATGAAACAGATCAAAAACCGGTATTTTTCCCAACATTCCCGTGAAAAGAAATCAAGTTGAAGGAGAATCTCGTGTTCAACCGAAAAAATCTACAGCTCATTTTTTCCTTGCTCATGGTCGCTTCGCTCCTGCTGAGCGCAACCGGCCAGGTCAGCCAGGCCAAGGCGCAGCCAATCTCTGCGCCGATCAGCCCGACTGACTCCACCAAGGTCCCGCACTATTTCGGCCCCTGGCCGAACTGGGCCAACAGTCCCTACACGCTGCCGGCCGTCTCGGTAGCGATTTCCGCTCCGCCCGCAGGCGGTGAACAGGCAGAAGCCTCTGCCACGGTTGGGGCGAACGGTTCGGTCATCGCCATCAACATTACCAAGCCCGGCAGCCTCTATACCACGGCGACCATTGATATCACCGGCGCCGGTTCAGGGGCGTCTGCGGATGCGGTAGTCACTGCCTCCGGCTCCGTTACCGCGATCA
>CAVUYS010000011.1:0-12029 GCA_963745745.1 uncultured Spirochaetota bacterium
CGAGCGCCTCGCGGGGGGCCCGGCTGGAGGCCGGTCATGAAGGTGGTGGGCGTCATCCCGGCCCGCTGGGCTTCCACGCGCCTGCCGGGCAAGCCGCTGCAAGACATCCTGGGCAAGCCCATGATCCGCCGCGTGTACGAGGGCGCCTCCCGCTCCCGGCTGCTGGAGGCGCTGATCGTGGCCACGGACGACGAGCGCATCGTGGAGGCCGTGCAGGCCTTCGGCGGCCGGGCGGCCCTCACTTCCCGGGACCACCAGACCGGCACGGACCGGGTGGCGGAAGTGGTGCGCGGCCTGGAATGCAGGATCGTGGTGAACATCCAGGGGGACGAACCCTTCGTGCACCCCGGGATGATCGACGAGATCGTGGAGCCTCTGCTGGCGGATGCCGGCCTGCCCATGTGCACCTCCATGCACGCGATTGCCGACCCGCAGGACTTCGGCAATCCCAACGTGGTCAAGGTGGTGGTGAACCTGGCCGGGGAGGCCCTGTACTTCTCGCGCTCCCTGATCCCCTATCCGCGCAAGAGGGAAGGGCACCGGGTGTTCGAGCACATCGGGCTGTACGCTTACCGCCGGGACTTCCTTCTGCAATGTGCCGCGCTGCCCCAGACCCCGCTGGAGAAGCTGGAGTCCCTGGAGCAGCTGCGCGTGCTGGAGCACGGCTACCGCCTGCGGGTGGTGGAAACCCGCCAGCCCTATGTCCCGCTCAGCGTGGACACCCCGGAGGATTTAGCGCGGGCCCGCGAGCTGGCCGGCCGGCTGGAGGCGGGCGCGTGAGCGCACGGTTCAGCGGCCCCTACGCCGCCATGGTGACCCCCTTCGATGAAGGAGCCGGGCTTTCCGAGCCGCGCCTGGCCGCCTACTGCGAGTTCCTGATTGCTCAAGGCATCGGCGGGCTGTTCGCCTTCGGCACCACCGGGGAGTGGCCCCTGCTCGCCGAGGAGGAACGGGCCGGCGGCGCGCGCGCGCTGGTGAGGCAGGCCGCGGGCCGGGTGCCCGTGATCGTGCACGCGGGGGCCCACGGCACGGCCCAGGCCATCCGCCTGGCGCGCGCGGCGCGCGAGGCCGGCGCGGCGGCGGCCAGCCTGATCAGCCCGCCGTTCTACCCCCTGGACCCGGAAGCCTTGCTGGCCCACTTCGCCGCGGTGGCCCGCGCGGTGCCCGGCTTTCCCGTGTTCCTCTACAACCTCCCGGAGTACGCGGGCAACGACATCACCCCCGGGCTGCTGCTGCGCGTGGCCCGGCAGGCGGACAACGTGATCGGCCTGAAGTACAGCGGCGACAGCCTGGAGCGTTTCGCCGAGTACCGGCGGGTCATGGGCCCGGATTTCAGCCTGTTCAACGGCAACGACAGCCTGGCCCTGGCCGCGCTGGGCGAGGGAGCCGACGGGCTGGTGTCCGGCAACGCCTCGGCGAGGCCGGAGCTGCTGGTGACCCTCTTTTCCCTGTTCCGCGCGGGGCGGAGGGAGGAGGCCGCCGCGCAGCAGGCGGAGCTGGACCGCTTCATCGCCGGGCGGGAAGGGTCGAGCGAGCTTTCCTTTTTCAAGGCCCTGCTGGCCCTGCGCGGGGTGCCGGTGGGGGAGGTGCGCCCCCCGCTGGCCCGCCTGAGCGCGGAGGGCCGCGCGGCCCTGGAACGCTGGCTGAAATGATCGCGGACACCCTGGCGCATCTGGAGCGCTACCGCGGACTGGACCCGAGGTTGGATCGCGGCCTGGAGGCGATGCGGCAGCTGGCCGGCGACGCCCCGGCCTCCGATGGCCGCCACGAGCTGGAAGGCGCGGAGCTGTACGCCAGCCTCTCGACCTACGAAACCGGAAATCCCGCCGAGAAGAGCTACGAGGCGCATCGCCGCTACATCGACATCCAGGCCGTGCTCGCCGGGCGGGAACTGCTGTACTGGGCCCCACTGGCCGGCCTGGCCGCGCGCCGAGCCTACTCGGAGGCGGAGGACATTGCTTTTTTCGAGGATCCGGCGGACGGCGGAGCCGGCCTGCTGCTGGAGCCCGGCTCTTTTATCGTGCTATTCCCCCAGGATGCCCACAAGCCGGGCTGCCATCCGGCCCGGGGGGCAGCGAAACGGTGCGCAAGCTGGTGCTCAAGGTGCGAGTGTGAAGGAGGCGCGGGTGGGGGAGAAGGTTTTCCTGACCGGGGGCTCCGGCCGCATCGGGCGGAGGGTCGAGCGCAAGCTGCTGGAGCGGGGCTACACGGTGCGCTCGCTGATGCACCGCCGGCGCGCCGATGGCCGCCCCCACCCTGCCTTGGAGCCGGTGCAGGGCGACATCCTGGACCAGGAAGGGCTCAAGAAACTGGTGCCCGGCTGCTCTTTCGTCGTGCACCTGGCCGCGGCCTGGGACATGTTCCCACCGGCGGTGCACGAGAAGGAGAACGACCAGCTGTTCCAGAGCGTGATCCGCGGGACCTACAACCTGCTGGAAGCCGCCCGCCTGTCGCCCGGACTGAAGTGCTTCCTGTACGCCTCCACTGACGCGGTCTACGCCACCGGCCCGAGGAAGTTCACCGGGCCCATCACCGAGGAGACGGAGCTCCAGCCTGCGCGCTTCTACGCCCTGGCCAAGATCGCCTGCGAGTCGCTGTGCCTCAACTACGGCAGGCTCTACGGGCTGCCCTGGCTGGCGGTGAGGATCTGCTGGTGCCTGGACGTGGACGAGATCCTGCGCATCTTCGGCTACGATTTCTGGGAGGGGGGGCTTTCCCCCGATGACCGCTCGCGCCTGGGCCCGCGCCTGGCCGGGCAGGGGGTGTTCGCCCCCCTCATGCCGGACGGCGGTTCGGGAGTAGACCATGTGTCCGACCCGGAGGACATCGCCGAAGGGATCTGCCTGGGGGTGGACCGGCACGCCGCGGCGCTGGGCGGGACCTTCAATCTGGCCGGGCCGGCCAACTTCCGCTACCTGGACCTGGCGGAGGACCTGGCCCGCGAGCTGGGGCGGCCCTGGGGCAGCGCCCCGGTGAAGGGGATCGAGCCGTACGAGCTTTCGATCCGGAAGGCCCGCCAGGTGCTGGGCTACGACCCGCAATATCCCATCCAGCGGATGCTGGCCAACGCGGTAAAGGCCCGCGGGATCACCTGACCCGGACGCTGAGCAGCGCCGCGTCGTCCCGGAAGCCATCCTTCGCGCCCCGCCGGGCGGTCTCGACCACGGCGGCGTTGAAGTCTTGGCGGCCCGCGCATTCCTGCAGGATGCGGGTGAAGCCCGCTTCCGCCTCCGCGGGGGAGGCGGCCAGGCCCTCCAGCAGCCCGTCGGTGCACAGCACGAGGCGGTCGCTCGGCCGCAGGGACACGACCACTTCCTGATAGGCGGCCTCCGGACTGAAGCCCAGGCCCATGCCCTCCGGAAGCACGCGGATCGCCTCGCCGGCGCGCAGGACGAACAGCGGGATGTGTCCAGCGTTGGCGCAAGTCAGGGTCAGCGCAGAGGAGTCCAGCAGGCAGGCCAGCGAGGTGATGATCAGGTCGGGCAGCTTCCCTAAATCGGCGCAGACCCTCCGGTTGAGATGCTCCAGGAGGGCGCCCGGGGAGGCCGGGCCGCTGCCGGAAACCAGCACCTTCAGCATGGCGGCCACCAGGGCCGCCCGGATGCCGTGACCGCCCACGTCCCCGATCAGCAAGCGGGTCCTCGAGGGGGAGAGGGAAGCGACCTCGTACCAGTCCCCGCCGCATTGCAGCTCTGGCAGGGGCAGGTAGGTGACCTCGATCTCCAGCCCCGGGTCCTCGACCGGATCGGCGCGCAGGAGCGTGCGCTGCAGCTCCCCCGCCCAGGCGAGCTCGTCGCGGATCCTCTGCTCATGGAGAAGGTTCTCCCGCTTGAGGCGGGTCAAGGCCAGCCCCTTCTCCACCTCGGCGATCAGCGCCGAGGGGTGGCAGGGCTTGGTCAGGTAGGAGAACACGCCGGCCCCGATGACCTTGCTCATCTCCTCCAGGTCTCCGGCCCCGGAAACGATCATGGTCGTGATTTCGGGGTAGCGGTCCTTCACCTCCAGCAGCAGGTCGCTGCCCCGCCTGACGGGCATGTTGAGGTCCGAGACGATCAGGTCGATCGAGGAGGCCTCCCTTTCCAGCAGCGCCAGGGCCTCCGCGCAGGAGGCGGCGGTCCGGACGGTTACGCCCCGCGCCCGGCCCCATTCGGAGAGGATGGTCGAGAACAGCTCCAGGATGGGCACCTCGTCGTCGATCAGCAGAACGGCACGGTTTTCCATCACGATCCCACGGGTAGTATACGGGTGAGCAGGGAGAGGCTCAAGTGCGGCCCGGCGGTGAGCAAGTGGCCTCAGGGCGGCAAAGCGGATATACTCTACCGCCATGGGAGTGCGCGTCGAGGACGCGGCGGGGACCGCGGGCTTCAGGGAATTCCTGCGCCTGCCCGAGCGGCTGTACCGGGGCGATCCCAATTGGTCGCCGCCGCTGTGGGCCGACGAGCGCAAGACCTTCACCGCGAAAAACCCGATCCTGGCCCATTCCGAGTACCGGCTGCTGCTGGCCCGGCGGAACGGCAAGGCCGCGGGCAGGGTCCTGGCCTACGTGGACCGCAGCTTCAACGCCTACAACCGCAGCTGCACGGGTTTCTTCGGCTCCTTCGAGAGCGGGGACGAGGAGGCGGCCGGCGCCCTGCTGGCGGAGGCGGAGGGCTGGCTGGCCTCCCGCGGCATGAACGCCGTGCGCGGGCCCATCAATCCGGTGTCCGAGTGCTGGGGTTTCCTGCTGCGGGGACACGGGCGGCCGGCGACCTTCCTGTCCCCCTACAACCCGCCGCGCTACAACGACTACGTCCTGGGCCGGGGCTTCGCCAAGGTCAAGGACCTGCTGGTGTACGAGGCCGACGCCCGGGAGGGCTACCGCATCCCGCCGCGCTTCCTGGAGTTCCGGCGCCGCCTGCTGGAGCGCCGGCCCCGCCTGGCCGTCCGCCGCCTGGACTTGAAGAGGATGGAGGAGGAAGCCGAGGCCATCTGGCGCATCACCAACCAGGCGGTGAGCGGGAACTGGGGCTACGTGCCCCTGGACCGGGAGGAGCTGGCCGACGTGCTGCGCCAGCTCAAGCCCATTGCCGACCCGGACGCCATCTGGATGGTGGAGGACTCAGGTACGGCGGTGGGCTACGCCCTGGGATTCCCGGACCTCAACATCCTGCTGCGCCGCATCCACGGGCGCCTTCTGCCCTTCGGCTTCCTGACCCTCCTTTGGGGAGCGCGCCGCCTGCGGGATTACCGCCTGTTCGGGCTGGCGGTCCTGCCCGCCTACCACGGCCTGGGGCTGGACGTGCTGCTGTACGTGAGCCTGTTCGAGGCCCTTCAGCCGCGGGGGGTGCATCTGGAGGCCAACTACATCCTGGAGGACAACGCCCGCATCCGCAACGCCCTGGAGAAGCTCTCCCTGACCCAGACCAAGGTCTACCGGGTGTACGAAAAGAGACTGTGATGGTGAAGATCATCGGCATCTCGGGGGGATCGGGCTCCGGCAAGACCACCATCGTGCGCCAGATCGCGGAGGTGGTGCCGGACTTCGTGTGCATCGCCCAGGACAGCTACTACAAGTCCGCCGAGTTCATGGACAACCAGCACATCACCGCCTTCAACTTCGACCACCCCTCGGCCTTCGACACGGACCTGATGGTCGAGCAGCTGCGGGCCCTGAAGCGGGGGGAGAGCATCCGGGTGCCGGTCTACGACTTCGTGCACCACCGCCGCAGCTCCGAAACCGTGGAGGTGGCCCCGCGCCGGCTGGTGCTGTTCGAGGGCATCATGGTTTTTGTGGACCCGCGGGTGCGCGAGCTGCTGGACCTCAAACTGTACGTGGACACCCCGGACGACATCCGCTTCATCCGCCGCCTCCAGCGCGACATCAAGGAACGCGGCCGTACCCTGGAGTCGGTGGTCCGCCAGTACCTGGAGGTGGTGCGGCCCGGTCACCTGGAGTTCATCGAACCGACCAAGGCCTACGCCGACCTGATCATCCCGGAAGGCGGCAACAACGAGAAAGCCCTGCAGGTGCTGGCCTCCTTCATGCAGGCCATCCGCTAGAGCAGGGGATTCAGGGCGACCGGCGCGTGCCCGCTCACGGCTCCCAGAACCAGGGCCCGCTCAGGGTTCCGATGCTCTGCCTGCCGGAGGCCGTGTAGACCTTGAAGCGGAAGCCCCCGGCCAGTTGCGGGTGGGCGGCGAGCAGGTCGGCCACCGGCTGGCGATCATCCGTCAGGGGGCGGATGGTCAGGTAGTTGCCCCGGGGGTCGTAGAGCCAGAGCTGGCGGGCCAGGCCCCGGCCCTGCACCCGGATCTCCCCCGCCCGCACCTCCACCCGCGGCACCAGGCGCTCCAGCTCCGCCAGCCCGACGGCCGGAAGCCGGAGGGACTGCTCGGCGGACTCCCCGCCCAGGTCCCGCAGCAGCAGGCGGTATTCCCCGGCCGGCAGCGGGGCGCCGTCGGGCAGCACCAGGCCGTTGCTGCCGATCCAGGAGTCGCCGGACACGCTCTTCTGCCAGGTGTCCGGGTCCAGCCTCCAGAAGAGGTCCTCCGCGTCGTTGATCAGGTACAGCTCGGCCAGGTCGTCGAAGCCGTCCGGGTCGTTGGGCCGGATGAACAGGCTCACGGCGGTATAGTGGGCATCCAGCTCCCGGTCGTCGACCAGGGTCACCTGCCAGAGCACGCGCTGGATTTCCGGGGGCTTGCCGGCGCAGGCGGCCAGCAGGCCGGCACCCAGCAGGCAGGCGCCCAGCAGCAGGAGCACGGCGCGGGCGGCGGGCCGGCTCACAGCACGCGCCCGTTGTCCTGGATGCGCTTCGAAAGGTAGGCGGCGTCCAGGCCCAACTCCGCGACCAGGTCCAGCACCTGCTGGCGCGAGAGCAGATTGCGCTCGCAGTACAGGAAGGCGATGGCCTTCTCGGCGATGCAGGGCACCTTCAGGGCGTTGCGCTGGATGCCCTGGACCCCGCGGCTGTCCAGGTGGCGGGCCAGCTCGGAGCGCTCCTTGTCCCCGGAAAGGCAGGCCAGCTCCCGCCGCAGGAGACTCAAGTCGCCGCCCGCGGCCTTCTCCCCCAGGGGCTTGAGGATCAGGAAGGTGTACTCCTTGCCCGGCAGGTGGTGGTGGGCGTCGCAGCGGGTGCAGTAGTTGGGTTCCCGGGGATCGGTCTTGGTCTGGTCCCCGCCCACGATGATCAGGGGATCGAAGTACAGCGCCGGGCATTCCTCTCCGTCCACCAGGTAATAGCGGTAGGTGTACAGGGAGTCCTCCAGGCAGTCGGGGTGCTCGCAGAAGGCAGTGAGCGGGAACAGGTCGGTGGCGGTGTCCAGCAGCAGGCGCGAGGTGGCGTTGAACAGCTCGCGGCGGAAATTGAGGATCAGGGTGGGGAAGATGAACACGGTGCCCCGGGCCTGGGAGTCGTTGGCCACCACGTAGGCCAGGCGCTCCTCGTAGAAGGAGGCCTCGTCGATGATCCAGGTGCCCACTTCGGGGCGCCGGGCCAGGATGGCCTCCAGCTCGAAGGAGTCGCGGATGTCGGCGATGTTGCCCCCGCAGCGCTCGAAGCCATTGCGGTAGGGCAGGGCGTCGGGCGGGTACTGCGGGAAACGCGCCCGGTCCAGCAGGGAGCGGATGAAGAACACCTGGCGGCGGTCGGCGCCCGCGGTGCTGGTGAGCGCGGCCACCCCGCCGGACTTGCGCAGCGCCACCAGGGAGTCGCGCCACACGCGCGCCGAGTACTCGGTCTTGCCCGAGCCCATGGGGCCGATCACCAGGATGCGCCGCCCCCCCCGACGGAAGTCGAAGTGGTTGAAGGCGGTGTGGAAGCGCAGGTCCGGGAAGCCCAGCACTTTCAGCAATTGTGTTTCCGGCTGCATGACAGACCATAGTAGCGGCCGTCCGCCGCCGGCGTCAACTTGACTGCACCGTCCGCCGCCCGGAGTCTCAGGGGCGGCCTCGCCGGTCCTCCTCCCCCCCTTGCCCTTTTCAGCGCCCTATTGTATAAAATTGCAGGTTGATTCGATGAATATGCAGGCAGACAGCACCGGAGCCGGTGGGGCCGGCGCTACCGGCGGAGCCGGCGCGGGCCGGCGTTCCGTACGACTGGCCCGCCTGCGCCAACTCGTGGCCAGGGGCGGGGCCCACAGCCAGGAGGAGCTGCTCGGCCTGCTGCATCAGGAGGGCTTCGCGGTGACCCAGGCCACGCTGTCGCGCGATTTGAAATACCTGCGGGTGGGCAAGCTGCCCGACGGGCAGGGAGGCTATCGCTACGGGCTGGCGGAGAGTGGCGCGCCCGCTTCGGAGGCCAGCCTGATCGAGGATTTCCGCCGGGGGTTCATGAGTATCGAGTTCTCGGGAAACCAGGGGGTGATCAAGACCCTGCCCGGGCACGCCAACTCCGTGGCCTTCGCCCTGGACAACTTGCGCGTGCGGGGGTTGCTCGGCACCATCGCGGGGGACGACACGATCCTGGTCATTCCGCGGGACGGGGTCCGGCGCTCCGCGCTGGCGGCAGCGCTTCGGGCCCGCATCCCGGGCCTGGCGGAGGGCGGGGAATGATCGCCGCGGTGCTGGGGATCACCGGGTACACCGGGCAGCTGCTGGCCCGCCTGCTGGCCGCGCACCCCGAGGTGAGCCGCATCCTGCCCTGCTCCTCCTCGCGCGCCGGGGACAGCCTGGCCAGCGTGGACCCGGGACTGGCGGGGGCGGCGGCCAAGGCGGGCGAACGCCTGCTCACCCTGGAACAGACCGTGGCCGGCAAACCGGAGGTGGTCTTCTCGGCCCTGCCCCATCTGGAAAGCGCCAAGCTCTGCGCCCCGTTCTTCGGCAGGGCGGTGGTGATCGACCTTTCGGCGGACTTCCGCCTGCGCGATCCGGAGGCCTTCCGGAAGGCCTACGGGGAGCCGCCGGGGCGCCCGGACCTGCTGGCCGGGGCGGTCTACGGGCTGGCCGAATGGCACACCCAGGCCATCCGGGGCAGCGACCTGATCGCCAACCCCGGCTGCTACCCCACGGCGACCCTGCTGCCTCTTCTGCCGCTGCTGAAGGAAGGCCTGATCCAGGGGGAGTTCCACGTGGCCGCCCTGTCCGGCATTTCCGGGGCGGGGCGCAAGGTTCGCCCTGAGTACCTGTACTGCGAGCGGGCCGAGAACGCCGGCCCCTACAACCCCGGCAAGAGCCACCGCCACGTGGCCGAGATCGAGGAGCAGCTCGCCCTGGTGGACCCCGGCGCTTCAGTGCTGTTCATCCCGCACCTGACCCCCATGCGCAAGGGCATGTGCGTGACCACGGTGGCCGCCCTGAGCGGCGCGGCCCGGAGGGAGGCCGCCGGCGACGCGCGGGGCCTGGAGGACCGCATCGGCGAAGCCTACCGGAGAGCCTACGGCGGCCGGCCTTTCATCGGGCTGCGCGGCGCGGCGCTGCCCGCGACCGCGGAAGTGCGCGGCTCCAACCGCTGCGACATCGGCTGGCGGCGCGAGGGCAATGCGCTGCTGCTGTTCTCGGCCATCGACAATCTGATGAAGGGGGCCTCCGGACAGGCCGTGCAGAACATGAATCTGCGCTTCGGCCTGGAAGAAACCGCCGGGCTGCCCCTGGCCAGCGAGATCTAGGCATGGGAGCGCACAAACTGGACAAACCGGTCGTGCTGCTGAAGATCGGCGGCAAGATGGCCGAGATGGAGCCCTCCCTGCGCGAGCTGGCCCTGGACCTCAAGGACCTCCTGCAGGCTGGCAGCTACCCGGTGCTGGTCCACGGGGGCGGGGCGGAGGTGTCCCGCATCAGCCGGGAGCTGGGCATCGAGCCGCTGTTCCACGAGGGGGTGCGGGTCACCTCGCCGGAGGAGATGGACATCGTGGAGATGATCCTCTGCGGCCGGGTGGGCAAGCGCCTGGTGCGGCTGTTCCAGTCCTGCGGCCTGCCGGCGGTGGGCCTGAGCGGCGCGGACGGCAGGATCTTCACCGGCCGGTCCCTGGGCCGGATCCTGGAGCGCGAAACGCGCACCGGCAACGTCGAGCGGGTGGAGCCGGGCCTGCTGAAGGTGCTGCTGGAGGCCGGCTACTTCCCGGTGCTGGCCTCCACCACCGCCGACGAATCGGGAATCGGGGTCAACATCAATGCCGACACGGTGGCCTTCGAACTGGCCTGCGCCCTGGGCAGCGCCAGCCTGCTGTTCCTGTCCGACATCCCCGGGGTCTTGAGCGGGGGCAAGGTCCTGGCCCGCCTGGACCGGGCCGGGGCCCATGAAGCCATCCGCGACGGCACGATCACCGGGGGCATGATCCCCAAGGCCACCGCCGCCCTGGAAGCCCTGAAGAAGGGCGTGGGCCGGGTGGTCATCGGCCAGTACGGGGGCCGCGGCTCCCTGACCGCCCTGCTGGAGGGCGGCCTGGGAACCACTTTCGAGGAGTAGGACATGCAGACACAGAAGGAGAACCGCTCCGCGCTGGCTTCCGGCCATCCGCTGCCGAAGTGCTTCGCCGAAAAGCTGCTGGTCATCCGGCGGGGCAGGGGGGCGCGCTTGCAGGACCGCGCCGGGAGATGGTACCTGGATTTCACCGGCGGCATTGCCGTGAACGCCCTGGGCTACGGCCGGGCCGACCTGGCGCGCATCGCCGCCCGCCAGATGCGCCGCCTCACCCACATCTCCAACCTGTACACCACCGAGCCGCTGCTGGAGCTGGGGGCCAAGATGCTGGCCTCCGGGGGCTTCGCCGCCGTGCAGTTCCTGTCCAGCGGCTCGGAGGCCAACGAAACGGCCCTGAAGTACGCGCGGCTGTACGCGCTGCGGCGCAAGGGCGAGGGCTGCCATCGCCTGCTGTCCTTCACGGGCGCCTTCCACGGCCGCACCATGGGGGCGCTGTCCATGACCCCCTCGGCCAAGTACCAGGACCCTTTCCGGCCCCTGGTGCCCGGCACGGAGACGGCCCCCTACAACGACGTCGCCGCCCTGGAGCGGCCTGCTGGACTCCAGCTTCGCAGGGGTGATCGTCGAGGTGGTCCAGGGGGAGGGCGGCTTGAGCTGCATGACCCCGGAGTTCGCCCGGGCCCTGAACCGCCTGTGCCGGGCCCACGACGTGATCCTGATCGCCGATGAGGTGCAGACCGGCCTGGGGCGCACGGGGACCCTGTTCGCCTCCCGGGCCTTGGGGCTGGAGCCGGACCTGATCACCCTGGCCAAGCCCCTGGCCGGCGGGCTGCCCCTGGCCGCGACCCTGATCCCGGCCAAGGTCAACGAGCTGATCCACGTCGGGGAGCACGGCACCACCTTCGGCGGCGGGCCGGTCACCACGGCCGTGGCTTCCCGGGTCTGGGACCTGGTGAGCTCTCGGCCGGGTTCCTGGCCGCGGTGGTGCAGAAGGGCGATTACCTGCGCGGGAAGCTGGCGGGCCTGGGCGCCCGCTTCCCCTTCCTGGGCGAGGTGCGCGGTCGGGGGCTGCTGCGGGGCTGGAGGTGAAGCTGGAAGCGCTGGCGGCAAGGGCGACGTGGCAGCGCTCGTGGCCCGGCTCCAGGAGAAGGGGCTGCTCGTGCTGCGGTCGGGTGCGGACGCGGTGCGCATCGCCCCGCCGCTCGTCATCACCAGAAGGAACCAGATCGCCGAAGGCGTCACGCATCATCGAGGAGCGCACTGCAATGAGCGAAGGACCGCGAACGGGGTCCAGGAACCCGGCGCCGAAGAAGAACGTGAAGAAGATCGTCCTCGCCTACTCGGGCGGGCTGGACACCTCGATCATCATCCCCTGGCTGAAAGAGCACTACGCGGGCGCGGAGGTCGTGGCGGTCTGCACAAACGTCGGACAGAACGAGGACCTGTCGGGCCTTGAGCGCAAGGCGAAGGCCTCGGGCGCATCGTCGCTGCACCTCCGTCGACGCGCGCGGCGAGTTCGTCCGGGACTACCTCTTCCCCATGCTGCGCTCGGGCGCGCTTCTACGAGGGCAAGTACCTCCTGGGAACCTCGATCGCCCGGCCGCTGCAGGCCAAGCACCAGGTGGAGGTGGCCCTGAAGGAGCGCGCGGACGCGGTGGCCCACGGCTGCACCGGCAAGGGCAACGACGC
>CAVUYS010000012.1:0-10016 GCA_963745745.1 uncultured Spirochaetota bacterium
TGCACGCGATTGCCGACCCGCGGGACTTCGGCAACCCCAACGTGGTCAAAGTGGTGGTGAACCTGGCAGGGGAGGCGTTGTACTTCTCACGTTCCCTGATCCCCTATCCGCGCCAGAGCGAAGGGCACCGGGTATTCGAGCACATCGGGCTGTACGCCTACCGCAGGGACTTTCTGATTGAAGTACTCCGGCCTGCCCCAGACCCCGCTGGAGAAGCTGGAGTCCCTGGAGCAGCTGCGCGTGCTGGAGCACGGCTACCGCCTGCGCGTGGTGGAGACCCGCCAGCCCTACGTCCCCCTCAGCGTGGACACCCCCGAGGACCTGGAAAAGGCGCGCGTGCTGGCCGGCCGGCTGGAAGCCGCAACATGAGCGCCGCCGCCTTCCAGCGGGCCATACGCCGCCATGGTGACCCCCTTTGATGAAGGGGCCGAGCTTTCCGAGCCACGCCTGGCGGCCTACTGCGAGTTCCTGATTGGCCGGGGCATCGGCGGGCTGTTCGCCTTCGGCACCACCGGGGAATGGCCCCTGCTCGCCGAGGAGGAGCGGGCCCGCGGGGCGCGCGCGCTGGTGGCCCAGGCCGCGGGCCGGGTGCCTGTGATCGTGCACGCCGGGGCCCATGGCACGCCCAGGCCATCCGCCTGGCGCGCGCGGCGCGCGAGGCCGGCGCGGCGGCGGCCAGCCTGATCAGCCCGCCTTTCTACCCCCTGGACCCGGAGGCCTGCTGGCCCACTTCGCCGCGGTGGCCCGCGCGGTGCCCGGCTTTCCCGTGTTCCTCTACAACCTCCCGGAGTACGCGGGCAACGACATCACCCCCGGGCTGCTGCTGCGCGTGGCCCGGCAGGCGGACAACGTGATCGGCCTAAAGTATAGCGGCGACAGCCTGGAGCGTTTCGCCGAGTACCGGCGGGTCATGGGCCCGGATTTCAGCCTGTTCAACGGCAACGACAGCCTGGCCCTGCCCGCTCTCGAGCTGGGGGCCGACGGAATGGCGTCCGGCAACGCCTCGGCGAGGCCGGAGCTCCTGGTGAGCCTCTTTTCCCTGTTCCGCGCGGGGCGGAGGGGCGAGGCCGCGGCGAAGCAGGCGGAGCTGGACCGCTTCATCGCCGGGCGGGAAGGGGTCAGCGAGCTTTCCTTCTTCAAGGCCCTGCTGGCCCTGCGCGGGGTGCCGGTGGGGGAGGTGCGCCCTCCGCTGGCCCGCCTGGGCGCGGAGGGTAGGGCGGCGCTGCCGGGGCGGCTGGAATGATCGCGGACACCCTGGACCACCTGGAGCGCTACCGCGGGCTGGACCCGCGGCTGGATCGCGGCCTGGAGGCGCTGCGGCGGCTGGCCGGCGACGCCGCCAGGGCTGACGCCCCGGCGTCCGATGGCCGCCACGAGCTGGAAGGCGCGGAGCTTTACGCCAGCCTTTCGACCTACGAAACCGGAAATCCCGCCGAGAAGAGCTTCGAGGCGCATCGCCGCTACATCGACATCCAGGCCGTGCTGAGCGGGCGGGAACTGCTGTACTGGGCCCCCCTGGCCGACCTGGCCGTACGCCGCGCCTACTCGGAGGCGGAGGACGTCGCCTTTTTCGAGGACCCGCCGGGCGGCGGAGCCGGCCTGCTGCTGGACCCTGGCTCTTTTATCGTGCTTTTTCCTCAGGATGCCCACAAGCCGGGCTGCCGGGTTGTCGGCAGCGGTGGCAGCGCCGGCAGCGCCGGCGGCGCGGGCCGCGGCGGGCTGGTGCGCAAGCTGGTGCTCAAGGTGCGGGTGTGAAGGAGGCGCGGGTGGCAGAGAGGGTTTTTCTGACCGGGGGCTCGGGGCGCATCGGGCGGAGGGTCGAGCGCAAGCTGCTGGAGCGGGGCTACGCGGTGCGCTCGCTGGTGCACCGCCGGCGCGCCGATGCCCGCGCCCACCCATCCCTGGAGCCGGTGCAGGGCGACATCCTGGACCAGGAAGGGCTGAAGAAGCTGTTGCCCGGCTGCTCTTTCGTCGTGCACCTGGCCGCGGCCTGGGACATGTTCCCGCCGGCGGTGCACGAGAAGGAGAACAACCAGCTGTTCGAGAGCGTGATCCGCGGAACCTACAACCTGCTGGAGGCCGCCCGGCTGTCGCCCGGGCTGAAGAGCTTCCTGTACGCCTCCACCGACGCGGTCTACGCCACCGGCCCGAGGAAGTTCGCCGGCCCCATCGGCGAGGAAACGGAGCTCCAGCCTTCGCGCTTCTACGCTCTGGCCAAGATCGCCTGCGAGTCCCTGTGCCGCAGTTACGGCCAGCTCTACGGGCTGCCCTGGCTGGCGGTGAGGATCTGCTGGTGCCTGGACGTGGACGAGATCCTGCGCATCTTCGGCTACGACTTCTGGGAGGGAGGGCTCTCCCCCGAGGACCGCTCGCGCCTGGGCCCGCGCCTGGCCGGACGGGGAGTGTTCGCCCCCCTCATGCCGGACGGCGGCTCGGGCGTGGACCACGTGTCCGACCCGGAGGACATCGCCGAAGGGATCTGCCTGGGGGTGGACCGGCACGCAGCGGCGCTGGGCGGGACCTTCAACCTGGCCGGGCCGGCCAACTTCCGCTACCTGGACCTGGCGGAGAACCTGGCCCGCGAGCTGGGGCGGCCCTGGGGCAGCGCACCGGTGAAGGGGATCGAGCCGTACGAGCTTTCGATCCAAAAGGCCAGCCGGGTGTTGGGCTACCACCCGCAGTACCCCATCGAGCGGATGCTGGCCAACGCGGTGCGCTTCGTGAAGGAAGGCGGGACGTCCCCCGGGGCCTAGCCCGCAGCTGCGGTGAGCAAGTGGCCGCCTGGCGGCAAAGCGGGTATACTCACGGCCATGGGAGTGCGCGCCGAGGACGCGGCGGGGGCCACGGGCTTCAGGGAATTCCTGCGCCTGCCGGAGCGGCTGTACCGGGACGATCCGAATTGGTCGCCTCCTCTGTGGGCCGACGAGCGCAAGACCTTCACCACGAAAAACCCGATCCTGGCCCATTCCGAGTACCGGCTGCTGCTGGCCCGGCGGGACGGCAGGCCCGCGGGCCGCGTCCTGGCCTACGTGGACCGCAACTTCAACGCCTTTAACCGGAGCTCCACGGGCTTCTTCGGCTCCTTCGAGAGCGAGGACGAGGAGACGGCCGGCGCACTGCTGGCGGAGGCGGAGGGCTGGCTGGCTTCCCGCGGCATGAACGTCGTGCGCGGCCCCATCAACCCGGTGTCCGAGTGCTGGGGTTTCCTGCTGCGGGGGCACGGTCGGCCGGCGACCTTCATGTCCCCCTACAACCCGCCGCGCTACAACGACTACGCCCTGGGTCGGGGCTTCGCCAAGGTCAAGGACCTGCTGGTGTACGAGGCCGACGCCTTGGAGGGTTACCGCCTCCCGCCGCGCTTCCTGGAGTTCCGACGCCGCCTGCTGGAGCGCCGGCCCGGCCTCGCGGTCCGCCGCCTGGACTTGAGGAGGATAGAGAAGGAGGCCGAGGCCATCTGGCGCATCACCAACCAGGCGGTGAGCGGGAACTGGGGCTACGTGCCCCTGGACCGGGAGGAACTGGCAGACGTGCTGCGCCAGCTCAAGCCCATTGCCGACCCGGACGCCGTCTGGATGGTGGAAGACTCAGGCCAGGCCGTGGGCTACGCCCTGGGATTCCCGGACCTCAACATCCTGCTGCGCCGCATCCACGGCCGCCTTCTGCCCTTCGGCTTCCTGACCCTGCTTTTCGGGGCCCGCCGGCTGCGGGACTACCGCCTGTTCGGGCTGGCGGTCCTGCCCGCCTACCACGGCCTGGGGCTGGACGTGCTGCTGTACGTGAGCCTGTTCGAGGCCCTGCAGCCGCGGGGAGTGCATCTGGAGGCCAATTACATCCTCGAGGACAACGCCCGCATCCGCAACGCCCTGGAGAAGCTGGCGCTGACCCAGACCAAGGTCTACCGGGTGTACGAAAAGAGACTGTGATGGTGAAGATCATCGGCATCTCGGGGGGATCGGGCTCCGGCAAGACCACCATCGTGCGCCAGATCGCGGAAGTGGTGCCGGATTTCGTGTGCATCGCCCAGGACAGCTACTACAAGTCCGCCGAGTTCATGGACAACCAGCACATCACCGCCTTCAACTTCGACCACCCCTCGGCCTTCGACACGGACCTGATGGTCGAGCACCTGCGGGCCCTGAAGCGGGGGGAGAGCATCCGTGTGCCGGTCTACGACTTCGTGCACCACCGCCGCAGCCCGGAAACCGTGGAGGTGGCCCCGCACCGGCTGGTGCTGTTCGAGGGCATCATGGTGTTCGTGGACCCGCGGGTGCGCGAGCTTCTGGACCTGAAGCTCTACGTGGACACCCCGGACGACATCCGCTTCATCCGGCGCCTGCAGCGCGACATCAAGGAGCGCGGCCGCACCCTGGAGTCGGTGGTCCGCCAGTACCTGGAGGTGGTGCGGCCCGGTCACCTGGAGTTCATCGAGCCCACCAAGGCCTACGCCGACCTGATCATCCCGGAAGGCGGCAACAACGAGAAGGCCCTGCAGGTGCTGGCCTCCTTCATGCAGGCCATACGCTAGACGGGGGATCCAGGGCCGCCGGCAAGGGCGGGCTTACGGCTCCCAGAAATAAGGCCCGCTCAGCGTTCCGATGTTCTGCCTGCCGGAGGCCGTGTAGATCTTGAAGCGGAAGCCCCCGGCCAGCTGAGGGTAGGCGGCGAGCAGCTCGGCCACCGGCTGGCGATCCCCCGCCAGGGGACGGATGCCCAGGTAGTTGCCCCGGGCGTCGTAGAGCCAGAGCTGGCGGGCCAGGCCCCGGCCCTGCGCCCGGATTTCCCCCGCGCGCACCTCCACCCGCGGCACCAGGCGCTCCAGCTCCGCCAGGCCGACGGCCGGAAGTTGCAGTGACTGTTCGGCGGATTCCCCGCCCAGGTCCCGCAGCAGCAGGCGGTATTCCCCGGCCGGCAGCGGGGCGCCGTCGGGCAGCACCAGGCCGTTGCTGCCGATCCAGGAGTCCCCGGACCCGCTTTTCTGCCAGGTGTCCGGGTCCAGCCTCCAGAAGAGGTCCTCCTGGTCGTTGATCAGGTACAGCTCGGCCAGGTCGTCGAGACCGTCCGGGTCGTTGGGCCTGATGAACAGGCTCAGGGCGGTATAGTGGGCGTCCAGTTCCCGGTCGTCGACCAGGGTCACCTGCCAGAGCACGCGCAGAATTTCCGGAGGCTTGCCGGCGCAGGAGGCCAGCAGGCCGGCGCCCAGGAGGCCAGTGCCCAGCAGGCCGGCACCCAGCAGCAGGCGCAAAGCGCGGGCGGCGGGCCTGCTCACAGCACGCGCCCGTTGTCCTGGATGCGCTTCGACAGGTACGCGGCGTCCAGGCCGAGCTCCGCGACCAGGTCCAGCACCTGCTGGCGCGAGAGCAGGTTGCGCTCGCAGTACAGGAAGGCGATGGCCTTTTCTGGCGATGCAGGGCACCTTCAGGGCGTTGCGCTGGATGCCCTGGGCCCCGCGGCTGTCCAGGTGGCGGGCCAGCTCGGAGCGCTCCGTGTCCCCGGAAAGGCAGGCGAGCTCCTGCCGCAGGGGGCCCAAGTCGCCGCCTGCGGCCTGCTCGCCCAGGGGCTTCAGGACCAGGAACGTGTACTCCTTGCCCGGCAGGTAGTGGTGCTCGTCGCAGCGGGTGCAGTAGTTCGGCTCCCGGGGATCGCTGACCTCGCGGTCGCCGCCGATGACGAGGAGCGGGTCGAAGTACAGGGCCGGGCACTCCTCGCCGTCCACGGTGTAGATACCGGTAGGTGTAGAAGGAGTCCTGCAGGCACTCGGGGTGCTCGCAGTAGGCGGTGAGGGGGAAGACGTCGGTGGCCGTGTCCAGGAGCAGGCGCGCGGTGGTGTTGAAGATCTCGCGGCGGAAGTTGAGGATGAGCGGACGGGAAGATGAACGTGGGCCGCGCGTCCGCGACGCCTTCTCCACCACGTAGGCGAGCCGCTCCTCGTAGAACGAGGCCTCGTCGACGATCCAGGTGCCCCGCCTCGGGGTTGGCGGCCATGACGCGCTCGAGGTCGAAGGAGTTCGCGATCTCGGCGATGTTCCTCCCGCAGCGCACGTAGCCGCTGCGGTAGGGCAGGGCGTCGGGGGGGTACTGGGGGAAGCGCGAGCGGTCGAGCGCCGAGCGGATGAAGAACACCACCGCGGCGGTCCGCGCCGTCGGTGCGCGTCGCCTCGGCGGCGGCCCCGTCTGTCTTGCCCGCGCCACCTCCGCGTCGCGCCACACCCGCGCCGAGAACTCGGTCTTGCCCGAGCCCATGGACCCGATGACGAGGATGCGGCGCGAGGCCCGGGTGAAGTCGAAATGGTTGAAGGCGGTGCACGCGCAGGTCGGGGAAACCCAGCACTTTCAGCAATTGTGTCTCCGGCTGCATGGCAGACCATAGTAGCGGCCGGCCCCCGCCCGAGTCAATCGAAAGCTCGGCTGCTGGCAAGTGGTGGGCAGCAGGAGTCAGAACAGAATAGCCAGCGGTCCCTCAAACGAACCCCGCCTCTTGCCACTCCCGGGCCGATCCTGTATAAAGATACAGAGAGGTTCGATAAAAATGCAGACAAGGGGGAGAGGGGCGCGGCTGGCCCGCCTGCGCCAGCTGGTGGCCAGGGGCGGGGCCCACAGCCAGGAAGAGCTGCTCGGCCTGCTGCATAGGGAGGGCTTCGCGGTGACCCAGGCCACGCTGTCGCGCGACTTGAAATACCTGCGGGTGGGCAAGCTGCCCGACGGGCAGGGAGGCTATCGCTACGGGCTGGCGGAGACCGGCGCACCCGCCTCGGAGGCCGGCCTGATCGAGGATTTCCGCCGGGGGTTCATGAGTATCGAGTTCTCGGGAAACCAGGGGGTGATCAAGACCCTGCCGGGGCACGCCAGCTCCGTGGCCTTCGCCCTGGACAACCTGCGACGTGCGGGGGGTGCTGGGCACCATCGCCGGGGACGACACGATCCTGGTCATTCCGCGGGACGGGGTGGCGCGCCGCGCTGGTCGCAGCGCTTCGGGCCCGCATCCCGGGCATGCGGGAGGACGGGCGAATGATCGCCGCGGTGCTGGGGGTCACCGGGTATACCGGGCAGCTGCTGGCCCGCCTGCTCGCCGTGCACCCGGAGGTGAGCCGCATCCTGCCCTGCTCCTCCTCGCGCGCCGGGGAAAGCCTCACCAACGTGGACCCGGGGCTGGCGGGGGCGGCGGCCAAGGCGGGCGAGCGCCTGCTCACCCTGGAGCAGACCCTGGCCGGCAAGCCGGAGGTGGTCTTCTCGGCCCTGCCCCATCTGGAAAGCGCCAGGCTCTGCGCCCCGTTCTTCGGCAGGGCGGTGGTGATCGACCTTTCGGCGGACTTCCGCCTGCGCGATCCCGAGGTCTTCGCGGAAGGCTTACGGGGAGCTCCCCGGGGCGCCCCGACCTGCTGGCCGGGGCGGTCTACGGACTGGCCGAGTGGCACACCCAGGCCATCCGGGGCAGCGACCTCATCGCCAACCCCGGCTGCTACCCCACGGCCACGCTGCTGCCCCTTCTACCGCTGCTGAAGGAAGGCCTGATCCAGGGCGAGTTCCACGTGGCCGCCATGTCCGGCATTTCCGGGGCCGGGCGCAAGGTGCGCCCGAGTACCTGTACTGCGAGCGAGCCGAGAACGCCGGGGCCTACAACCCCGGCAAGAGCCACCGCCACGTGGCGGAAATCGAGGAGCAGCTCGCGCCGGTGGACCGCGGCGCCTCGGTGCTGTTCATCCCGCACCTGACGCCCATGCGCAAGGGCATGTGCGTGACCACCGTGGCCGCCTTGAGCCCCGCGGCCCGCAGGCAGGCCGTCGGCGACGCGCAGGGCCTGGAGCGACCGCATCGGCGAGGCCTACCGGAGGCCTACGGCGGCCGGCCCTTCATCGGGCTGCGCGGCGCCGGCCTGCCCGCGACCGCGGAGGTGCGCGGCTCCAACCGCTGCGACATCGGCTGGCGGCGCGAAGGGGCGGCTCTGCTGCTGTTCTCGGCCATCGACAATCTGATGAAGGGGGCCTCGGGGCAGGCGGTGCAGAACATGAACCTGCGCTTCGGCCTGGACGAAACCGCCGGGCTGCCCCTGGCGAGCGAGATCTGAGGCATGGGGGCAGGCAGAGCTGGACAGACCGGTCGTACTGCTGAAGATCGGCGGCAAGATGGCCGAGGAGGAGCCGCCCTGCGCGAGCTGGCCCTGGACCTCAAGGCCTGCGCAGGCCGGGAGCTACCCGTGCTGGTGCACGGCGGCGGGGCGGAGGTCACGCCGTCTGAGCCGGGGCTGGGCATCGAGCCGATGTTCCACGACGGGGTTCGCGTCACCTCGCCGGAGGAGATGGACATCGTCGAGATGATCCTCTGCGGCCGGGTGAACAAGCGCTCGTGCGCCTGTTCCACTCCGGCGGCCTGCCGGCCGTGGGCCTGAGCGGCGCGGACGGGCGGATCTTCACGGGCCGGCCGCTCGGCGGCATCCTGGAGCGCGGAGACCCGCACCGGCAACGTCGCAGCGGGTCGACCCGGGCCTGGTCGGAGCTGCTGCTGGGCGCCGGCTTCCTCCCGGTGCTGGCCTCCACCACCGTCGACGAGCGGGGACCGGGGTGAACATCAACGCCGACACGGTGGCCTTCGAGCTCGCGCTGCGCCTGGGCAGCTCCAGCCTGGTGTTCCTCTCCGACATCCCCGGGGTGCTGCACGAGGGGCAGGTCCTGACGCCGCCTGGACGCGGCCGAGGCCCGAGGCATCTGCGACGGGGCGATCACAGGGGGCATGATCCCGAAGGTGACCGCCGTCGCTGGAGGCGCTCGCCGCGGGGGTCGGCCCGGTGGTGATCGGCCAGTACGGGGGCCGGGGCCCCTGGCCGCCCTGCTGGAGGGCGGCCTGGGATCCACGTCGAGGAGGAGACATGACGGATGCAGAACGAAGAACCATTGCGCTGGCTTCGGCCCCGCGCCAAGTGCTACGCCGCGGAGCTGCTGGTCATCAGGAGGGGCGAGGGGGTGCGCCTGCAGGACCGCGGGGCAGCGGTACCTCGACTTCGCCGGCGGCATCGCGGTGAACGCCCTCGGCTACGGCCGCGGGACCTCGCGCGCGCGGCCTACCGAGCAGATGCTGCGGCTCCGCACATCTCCAACCTGCTTCACCAGCGAGCCCGCCCCTGGAGCTGGCGCGCCGGCTGCGCGCGAGCGGACTTGGCGGCCGTGTTCTTCGGCAACAGCGGCTCCGAGGCCAACGAGGCGGCGCTGAAGTACGCGCGCCTCTACGCGCTGCGGACGCAAGGGCTCCGGACACCACCGCCTCCTGTGCTTCTCGGGCGCGTTCCACGGCCGCACGCTGGGGGCGCTCTCGTGCACCCCGACGGCCGAAGTACCAGGATCCGTTCGCGCCGCTCGTCCCCGGCGTCGCGGTGGCCCCGTACAACGACGCGACGGCCCTCGAGCGCACGCTCGACGGAGGCTTCGCCGGCGGTCATCGTCGAGGTGGTCCAGGGCGAGGGGGGCCTCGCCTCCATGAGCCCGGAGTTCGCCGCGCGCTGAACCGCCTCTGCCGGACGCACGACGTGATCCTGATCGCCGACGAGGTGCAGACCGGCCTCGGCCGCACGGGGCGCTCTTCGCCTCGCGGGCGCGGGGCTCGAGCCGGACATCGTCACCCTGGCCAAGCCGCTCGCGGGCGGACTGCCCTGTCGGCGGTGCTCATCCCCGAGAAGGTCAACGGCTCCTCCACGTAGGGCGAGCACGGCACCACCTTCGGCGGCGACCCGGTCACGACCGCGGTGGCGCTCGGGTCTGGGACCTGCTCGGCGACCCCGGCTTTCAGGCCGAGGTGCGGGACAAGGGCGAATACCTGCGCGGGCGCCTCGAGAAGCTGGCGGGGTCATACGCATTCCTGGGGGAGGTCCGCGGCCGCGGTCTCCTGCAGGGCCTGGAAGTGAAGCTGGACCGGCTGCCCTCCGCAGGCGGGGCGGCCGCGGCAGGCCCGGCGCAGGGCGGGGCTCCCGCACCGGGCGCCCCAGGCGCCCCGGCCGCCGCCGACCCCATGGGCGACCTGGTGGGCCGCCT
>CAVUYS010000013.1:0-74388 GCA_963745745.1 uncultured Spirochaetota bacterium
CTTTGCAGCGACGCGGCGAACGGGAAGGTCCCGTCCCGCGCCGCGAGGGTCTGCGGAAGCCCTTCCAGCTCGCGGTCCGTCGCCCGGCGCAGCTCCTCCACCAGCAGCGCGCGGGCCTGCTCCCAGGAAAGCCCGGGCAGGTGGCCCTGACCCGTCCAGCAGCCCGGCCATCTCGGCCGCCCGGGAGCGCAGGAGCAGCAGGGCCTGCTCCTCCTTCTCCAGCGGGCTCAAGCCGGCCAGCACCGGACTGGCCAGCAGGCGCGCGGCCACCGCCGCGGCCCTGGCGCGCTCGGGCTCCATGGCGGGGCATTATGTCATGTTTTTTTTCGACTGTACATGTGATACGTTGTGGACTGTTGAAGGCTACCCTCCTGGCCGCGCTGCTTACGCTGCTGCTCGCCCCCGGGGGGCCGGTGTTCGCCCAAGCCCTTCCGTCGCTGCCGTATGACCTCCCCGAAGGGGAGGCGCCGCCTACGCTGTTCTCGGCGCAGATCGGCGACTCGGAGGTGGACTTCGTCCTGGAGGGAAGCTGGCGCACCGAGCTGGCCGCCGCCCTGGGCCTGGTGATCACCCCCGAGGGCCTGGTCTACGCTGAGGAGTTCCCCGGCTTCGGCTCGCTGTGGCCCCCGGTGTTCCGCAACTTCCCCCGGCTCACCTTCACGATCTGGCTGCGGCAGCGCTTCTTCCTGGAATCCTCGGTGGTCTGGGATTTCGTGGAGAACCCCAGCTACGACTACACCTGGTGGGACAAGAACTACTGGCTGGCCGGGTACCGGGGCATGGAAGGAGAGTTCCTCCGCTCGGTGCTGGTCGGCAACCGCGAGGTGGCGGTGGACCCGTACCCCTTCCTGGAGGTCCCCGAGACGGGCTCCAGCTCCCTGGGCGCCTCGGCGCTGATGGGAGCCGGCCGCTCCAGCCACCAGCTCATGCTGCGCTACGACAACAACGAGCCCGCGGAGGCGATCTTCCTGGGCAAGAACCGGGTCGAGGAGAGCAACCTGGACCTGGACGGCTTCATCCGCGGCCGCTTCTTCCGGCTGCCGGACGCCGGCGTCGAGGACCTGGAGGTCTACCTGGAGGACCCGGACGGGGCGTACAGGAGGATGGCCACCGGGGGGTCCCGACACTATCGGCTGGCCACCGTGGACGACGCGAACCTCGATGCGGCCGGCGGCACGGTGACGCTGAAGAAGGCGTCCGCGGGCGCGGTGCTGGTGTATTACCTGGGTCGGTCTCAACTAGCGTGGGCACGCCGCTGGTGGACATGGGCATTGGCGCCCTGCCGGGCGACGACGGCAGCGGCGGTTCTGGATCTGACCTTGCCCGATAACTTCGATTGGAACGTCACGGACGATTTCGGCCACGATCATGGCCGACCGCCAGGTTACGGTCAACGGCAGAACCGCTCTGCGCCTGTGGAAGCCGGGGGAGTTCTCCCCCTTCGAGATCCTGGGCGCCTACGCCACGCCGGCGGCCGTTCCCGAGGAGGCTTCGCGGATGCGCGTGCAGGTGCTGAAGAAAGGCAACGAGGACGACCCGGTAAGCTCCAGCGTGAAGTTCCGCCTCACCCCCGGGGCCGACTACCTGACCGCGTACCTCTTCGAGGATGCGCGGGACCTGCGCAACCTCTATCCTTTCCTGCGACCCGGCTTTTCGATCCGGACAATATCCTGTACGGCCCCAACGCGGATCCCAGCGCGGGCTATCTGCAGCACCGGGTGCGCGTGAGCCTGCTCACGCCGGTGAGCTCCTTCGGGTTGGGCTCCGACGTGGTGCCCGGTTCGGTGCAGGTGCTGCGCAACTGGCGTGACGGAGAACCGCTTCGAGTTCGACCCCAGCCTGGGAGCGGTCGAATTTCTGACCGAGATCGCCCCGGACGACCGCCTGGTCATCACTTTCCGCCGCAAGCAGGCCCTGGCCGGCAACGGGGACCTGCTGTTCATCTGGGGCAACACCATCCCGCTGGGCGATGCCCACATCCTGCAGGTGGCCACCGGCCTGCGCTGGAACGTGGTGCCGGGCACCTATACGGAGGAGGCCTACGAGCGCACGGGCAGCGCCCTGGTCTCCGCCGGCCTGCAGGGGGAGGTGGGCCCCCTGCGCTACGAGGTGAGCGCGGCGGTCGGCTTCACCAACCCGGACACCACGGGCCGCATGCGCCTGCTGGGCATGGAAGGGCAGGGCAGGGAGATTTCGCTTTCGGAGTCCACCGCCTGGCCGGCTGCTCCTCCCGGCCAACCCCGGCGTGGCGCCGGGCATCCTGGACCGCGACGAACCGGGGCCGGCTTCTTTACAAGGGCCTGCCCTATGAAACCGGCTCCAAGCCCGGGCCGTACGTGGCTTCCGAAAACCTCGTGCTGGATTTCGACCTGGCCGACCGGGCAGTGGGCGGGTACCCAGATTCCGCTGGCCCCGGGGCAGGGGCTGGCGGACCTTTCCGGATTGGAATCCGTCTCCCTGTCGTATCGCGTGCCGAGCACGACCAGCACCTTCACCGCCTACCTGCAGATCGGGGAGATCGGCGAGGACCTGGACGACGACGGGACCCTCGACGAGGAAGCCTCGGCCAGCTCCGCGGGTTTCCTGTTCAACGACATTTCCGCTGGAGCCATCCTGCGCGTGGGCAGCGGACCCGAAAATCTGGGCAACAGCCGCCTGGACAGCGAGGACGTGGACGGCAACGAGAACCTGGACGAGGAGGATCTCGGCGCGATCGCCGAACCTGGTGGCTGCCTTGACCGCGCCGGTTCCACTCAGCCGATCGGCTCGACTCCGCTTTCCGCACACCTTCACCCCGGCCGAGCGCGCCCGCCTGCGCCGGGCCCGCTCGCTGCGCCTGCTGCTGGTGGACGGGGGGACGGGCGCGGTCGGCCGTTTCGAGGTGGAGCGGCTCAACCTGGAGGGCAGCCTGTTCCACGGCGATGCGAACGTGACCTCGGTGCGCGAGATCGAGGAATGGGCGCTACCGCCGACCTTCCGCCGGCGCGAGCTCGAGGATGCCTTCCCGGAGGTGCAGCGATACGTTCCATCCCTACGGCGAGACGCAGAAAGTGCTGGAAGTCAGCGGGCCGGCCGGCCCCTGGAGCGTGCGAAGCTATACCCATGCCGCCCACCGAAGGCATCGACTATCGGCGGATCGTCTACTACTACCGGCTCCCGGGAAATCCGGGCGGCACTTTGAGCTTCGACCTGGTGGATGACACCGGCAAGGGCATCCACTGGAGCTACCCTGCGGCTTTACAAGACGGCCTGGTCCAAGATCGAGGTTTCGCTGGACGACGGAGTGGTGTACCGGGACGCGGCGGCCATCCCTCTGTGCGACTGTGTCCGCAGGATGCGGGCCGCGGCTCGCTGTCCCTGTTCAAGGTCAGTCAGATACCGCCGCGACGCCAGGCCTTCTGTACCTGGACGAGCTGCACCTCACCGACCCGAAGAGCGCCGTGGGCGCCGCCGCGAAAGGCCGCCTGGAGCTGGAGCTGCCCGGGACCCTGCTGTCCATCGGAGGCCACCCGGTGCTGCACGACCTCTCCCTGCGGCAGGAGGCTTCCGCCGGCACGAAAGGATTCTCCTCGCTGTACGGCATCCCGCAGCAGGAAAGCTCCCTGTCCTCGCGCACCGAGCTGTCCGTGGGCCTTTCCCTCCTGGACCTGGACGCCGACCTGCAGGTGGCCGCCTCGGGGGCCGAGGTGAGCCTGGCCGGAGGTCACCGGCTGGCCTTTCCCACCTCCGGCTCCCCCGTCACCTTCGCGGACGCCTTCAGCCTGAGGCAGGGGCCCGCCGGGCTGGACCTGGCCCGCAGCAACCGCCTGAACGCCGTCATGGGCGGGCTGGGCAGCCTGGGGCTGGAGGCGGAGGCCATTTCCCAGGAAGGCCTGCTGACCCAGACCTGGAGCGCGGACCTGAACCTGACCCCCCTGGGCCTGGACCTGCGCCAGCGCCTGGAGCTGGCCGAGACGCGCAGCGGCTACCAGGTCCCGGAGCAGGACTACTTCTCCAACTGGGTCGGAGCCTACACCCTGCTGGCTCCCTGGGAGGGCGGGGTGGAGGAGGAGCGCCTGAGCAAGGCGGACCTGGTCTGGAGCCTGATGACCCGGACGGTCGGGGTGCGCCTGGCCGCGGGCTACGACACCTACAGCGCCGAGATCCAGCCCACCGGGCGCACCCAGACCAGCAGCCTCCGCCTGGAGGCCAGCCTGCCGGTGACGGTGCGCAGGCGGGAGGCGGTGCTCTTCTCCCTGACCCCGGGCTACCGGCGCCAGGTGCAGCTGGTCGAGCGGCTTTCCGCACCCGGGGACCTGGGGCTGGACCTGAGCGAGGGGTTGGCGGAGCTGGCCGGCCAGACCTACTGGTTCCGGGAGGCTCCCCTGGACGAGCTGTTCTCCCCCTCCACCGCCAGCCAGTTCAACCAGATGAGCCTGCCGGCGCTGACCGCCGTGTACACGCCGGAGGTCTTCCTGACCATGTCCCGCTTCTCCTCCTCGCGCCTGTACGACCTGGTCCTGCCCTCGGCCCTGGAGCTCTCCCTGAACCGGGAGCTGCGCCGGGAGGGGGTGCTGGTGGGCTCGCGCAACAACTACCGCCTGGCCCTGCAGAGCCGTGCCTTGAACCTGTTCGGCACCCTGGGGGCCTTTCCCCTGTTTGCCTACCGCACGGACGAGGCCAGCGGCAGCCTGCAGCTCACCGCCACGCAGGCGGAGGGGACCACCGAACAGCTCTCCCTGCTGGCTGGGCAGTACCTGGCCTGTGATTGGCTGAGCGCCCGGCTCACGCTGGAAAACCGCTTCAGCTACACCTACCAGGAATCGGGGGTCTGGTCGGACACCGTGGGGGCCCTGTACTCCTGGGAACGCCACCCGCCCGGCGGTGTGCGGGTACCTCTCCTGCCCAAGGAGGCTGGGACCAGGGGCTATTGGAGCCATGAGGAGAGCCTTTCCGCGACCGTGGCCGGCGGCCAGCCCTTCGAACAGACCTCCCTGCACCCCTTCAATCTCGTGCTGGCCCACTCCAGCTCCCTGATCCTGCCTGATTTCGGCCTGCTGAAAGGCGGGATTTCCCTGGGTCTGGATGCCGAAGATGTAGAAGGCGAGGGAGTCTACTGGCGAATCGGTCTGAAAGCCACGCTGGAGGCCCAGATCCAGTTCTGAGAAGCTTTGGAACCCTGGAATTCGGCAACTTTAGCAATATACTTAGGCACATAGGAGGCTGATATGCTCAGGAAGCGCATGCTTGTTGTGCTCGCGGTGCTGGCAATGTTGCTGCCCTCGGCGATTTCCGCCCAGGAGACGGAGGGGGGCTTCGACTTCGGCCTGAAGCTGGGCATCGGCGCCGACACTTTCTATATCAACGACACCATCGGCTACGTGACCTATCAGAAACTGACCGTGTCGCCGGACATCGCCTTCGGCAAGTTCGGCATCGGGCTGGAGCTGACGCTGCATTATACCTTCACGGACGAGGCGGGGGTCGACCCGATCCGGACCGAGGGGGACTGGATCCCCGATCCGGCTCTGGACCAGAACTACCTGGACGTCTATCTGCCCAAGTTCATGTACATCCGCTACGGCTTCAAGGGCGACCCGCTGTACGCCAAGCTGGGCTCCATCGAGGACGGCACCCTTGGCAACGGCTTCATCATGAACAACTACGACAACACCCATTTCCTGCCCGGGCAGCGCATCTTCGGCCTGGCTTTCGACCTGGACGGGGCCCTGTTCAATTTCCCCTATCTGGGCCTGGAGACCTTCGTCGGCAACGTGTCCCGCTTCGACGTCTTCGGCGCCCGCCTGTACGCCCGTCCCCTGGCCGGCACCGAAATCCCCCTGCTGAAGAACCTGCAGTTGGGCACCACCTTCGCCATGGACCGCGTGCCCGGGCTGCACGATCCGGTGCTCGCGCTGCTGGACCCGGACGCGGTCTACCTGTACGGGGCCGACCTGCGCCAGCCCATCCTGAACAGCCGGGCGATCAGCCTGGCGGCCTTCACCGACGTGGCCGTGCTGGGCAACCAGGGCTCCGTGGGCGGCATGGTGGGCATCGGGGGGCGGCTGGCCGGGGTCATCACCTACGGCGCCCAGATCCGCATGCTGGGCGAAAACTTCGTCCCGGTCTACTTCGATTCCACCTACGACCTTTTCCGCGCGGACAAGTACGCGGTGGCCTCGGGCGCGACCGCCGTGCCCGCCTATACCGGGTGGCTGGCCAGCCTGGGCTTCTCCCTGTTCGCGGACCTGCTGGTCTTCAACGCCACCCTGGACGGTCCGTTCCAGCAGTCGGGGACCGGCAACTACCTGGACTGGCCGCACTTCTTCGCCCAGTTCATCGTGGGCAAGGGCCTGGTGCCCAACGTGTCCATGGAGCTGTCCTACGACAAGCGCAACCTGGCCGCCGACGAGGGCTTCTTCCAGGACCTGTTCAGCTTCGCCGATTCGGTCATCCAGGGCCGCCTGAACTACAGCATCGGGGCGGCGGTGCTCTCCCTGCTCTACGACATCCGCTGGGACCCGGTGCAGGGGAAGTTCATCACCCATTCCGGGATTGAGACTGCCATCGAACTGTTCTAGGAACGGAGGTATGCCATGAAACGAAAAAGCATTCTGCTGTTGACGGCCGTCTTTCTCCTGGCGGCGGCGGCCCTTTTCGCCGCCCCGAGGATGGTCATCGAGTATTTCGAGAACAATTCCGGGGGGCTGTACGTGCGCGGCGCGGACGGGGCCGAGAAGGAGGCCTCCGCCATCACCTTCGGCGACGAGCTTCCCGTGGGCAGCACCCTGATCACCCTGCAGGGGGACTTCGCGGAGCTGCGCCTGGACCCCAACGGCACCATCGTCCGCGTGTCCGAGAACACCAACTTCACGGTCAAGAGCGTGCAGGGCCGGGACGGGGCCAGCAAGAACGCCTTCGGGCTGGCCGTGGGCAAGGTCAAGACCGTGGCCTCCAAGACCAAGGGCGCCGTGTACAGCTTCGAGGGCAACACGGCCGTCTGCGGGGTGCGCGGCACGAAATTCATCTTCTCCGTGCTGCCGGGGCAGCGCGAGCTGGCCTACGTGCTGGAGGGGCTGGTGGATTTCACCAACCAGGCGGGGCAGGTCCTGGCCCTGCAGGCCGGCATGGCCGCCGACGCCCTGGCCTCCTCCTTCGCCAGCTTCACCCCGCCCGCCGAGCTGCAGCAGGATCTGGAGGGCGGCACCCAGTTCCAGCAGCTCAATGAGGACGACGTGGCCAAGGGCGAGCCGGCGACCATTGGGACCCCTGGGGAGGATAAGACGGCGGAGGAGACCGGCCGAGGCCAAGGACAAGACCCCCAAGTGGGTCCAGCGCCTGATGGACTTCCTGGGCATGGAAATCGGCACCGTCACCCTGGAAGGGGAGACCTGGGCCAAGGCCGTGATCCAGCCGCGGTTCAAGATCGGCAAGCTCAAGGCCGGGCTGTACCTGCCCATCATCTACCACAACGACCTGTTCGACTCCGGCGACTGGTACCGGCCGGAAGGCAACGACGAGTGGAGCTTCGGCACCGACCAGTCCGGCTGGGACGAGGTGGCCGTCGACCTGGTCAACGACCTCTTTCTGAAAATCCGCTACATCGAGTGGGGCGAGCAGCGCGATCCGTTCTTCTTCAAGTTCGGGAACTGGGGCGACCTGACCATGGGTCACGGCTCCATCATGCGCCACTACGCCAACGACCTGGACTTCCCGTCGGAGCGCAAGCTGGGCCTGAACCTCGGCCTGGACGGCAAGAAGGGCGGGTTGGAGGCCATGATCAGCGACGCGGCCGAGCCGCAGCTCTTCGGCCTCCGCCCCTATTGGAAGCCGGGCGGCGGCAGGTTCGCCATGGGCTTCACGGCCTTGACGGACCTGAATCCCGAGCAGGTGCCCTACGGGGATGCGGCCACCTATGGCCAGCCGCTTGTTCCTCAACGGCGGCCTGGACCTGGAGCTCTCGATCGTGGAGGGCAAGGGACTGAGCGTCGTGCCGTACGTGGACGCGGCCATCATGCTGCCCTTCTTCCGCGAGCCGGACTTGCTCGCCACCGTGGACTCCGGCTTCGCCATGGACGCGGTCTGGAACAACGGCGCGCTGCACAACTACGGGGCCATGGCCGGCGTGCTGGGCAACATCCTGTTCATCGACTACCGCCTGGAGTTCCGCTACTCCGACGGCATCTTCCAGCCCGGCTTCTACGGGCCGCTGTACGACCGGGAGAGCCCGCAGCGGGTGATCGACCTGCTGGACCTACCTGGGCGACCCGGCGACCTACAACGTGCAGGCCATGGGCGTGTACGGCGAGCTGGGCTTCACCATGGAGCGGGTGTTCTACATCAAGGGCGGCTACTACTGGCCGTGGCCCGTGGACCCGGCGGACCGGAACAACGCGACCTGGATCAACGACACGCTGCACGTGGAGTTGGGCATCCTGAAGGGCCTCCTGCCGCTGTACGGCTCCATCGCCCTGGACCGGGTGGGCATCGGCGCGCCGCTCATGAGGGGGGAGAACCTGGACTTCTTCGATGCGGACCTGCGCTTCTCGGGCGAGATCGTCTACCCCTTCTCGCCGATCGTGGAGCTGGCGCTGCAGGCCACCACCAATGTGGTCGGCGCCAATGTGTATCCGACCTTCAGCATCCTGACGCGCATCAACGGCTGAGCATGCCTGAGCATCCATCCTCCCGGAGGGTTCAAATCCTCCGGGAGGAGGTTTCCCGCAAGATCGCGGCCGGCGAGGTGATCGACCGGCCGCTTGCCGTTGTAAGGGAGCTGCTGGACAACGCCCTGGACGCCGGAGCCCGCAGCGTGGAGCTGTACCTGGAGGGCGGGGGCCTGGAGCGCATCCGGGTGGTGGACGACGGGCAGGGCATGAGCCGCCAGCGACCTGGAATTGGCCGCCCAGCGCGCACGCCACCTCCAAGATCGAGCACGAGGACGACCTGGCCCGCGTGACCACCCTGGGCTTCCGCGGGGAGGCGCTGGCCAGCATGGCGGCCTGCGCCCGGCTCACCCTGACCAGCGCATCTGCCGCCGAGGGCGGCGACCCTGCCGGCCCCGCGGGCGCCCAGCGCCCCTCGGGCGCCTACCGCCTGGTCGTCGAGGGCGGGCGTCGCCTGGCCCTGGAGCCGGTGGCCGGCCTGCGCGGCACCGCCGTGGACGTGGCCCAGCTGTTCTTCAACCTGCCGGCGCGCAAGCGTTTCATGAAAAGCGCCGCGTCGGAGGGCCTGGGCTGCCGGCAGGCCTTCCTGGAAAAAGCCCTCCCGCACCCATCCGTAGGCTTCCGCCTGTTCGTCGACGGCGAGCTGCGCCTGTTCCTGCCGGCCCAGGACCCGCGGGAGCGGGTGGCCGCGGCCATGGGCCTGGAGCTGCAGCACCTGCATGTGAGCGAGGGCAAGACCACCGGGGCACGGGCCCTCATCGTGGCCGGCAGGCCCGAGCTGGCCCGGCGGGACCGCAAATACCTGCACCTGTACGTCAACCGCCGGCGCATTGCGGACTGGTCGCTCCTGCAGGCCGCGGAATACGCCTTCGGCCAGTACGTGCCCGGGGGCAGTCACCCGGTGGCCTTCCTGTTCCTGGAGGTGGATCCGGCCCTGGTGGACTTCAACATCCACCCGGCCAAGAAGGAGGCCCGCTTCCGCAACCTGGCGGAGCTGCGCCAGCTGATCATCGGGACGCTGCACGGCCTGCTGGTCGGTTTCGGCCTGCGGGCGGGCTCTCCGGGCGCCGGCGCGCCCGTCACGCCAGCTCCGCGGGGAGGCCCTGGGGTCCAGCCTGCGGGCCAGGAGGCCTGGACCTTCGAGGCGGGCGCGGGCCGAGCAGGAGCTGCTGGAGCCCCAGCGGCGGGGACGTCCTATCCGGCCCCGGCGGAGCAGCCCGCTGGGGCGGCAGCCGAGGACGGCGCTTCCATCCACTACCGGGGTCAGCTCTTCCGGCTTTTCCTGCTGGTGGAGCGGGGGGACAGCCTGTTCATCGTGGACCAGCACGCCGCCCACGAGCGGCTGCTGTTCGAGGAGCTGAAGAGCCGGCGGCTGGCTTCGCAGGAGCTGCTCCTCCCGCTGCGGCTGGAAGGAGTCGGGGAGGAGCGGGTTCGGCGCGAAGGGCCCCTCCTGGGCCCGCCTCGGCATCCGCGTGGAGCGCGGGGAGGACGGGGTCTACTCGCTCACCGCCCTGCCGGAGGAGCTGCTCTGCGTGGAGGAGGAGCTGGGCGAAAGCCTGCGCGCCGGAGCGCTCAGCCCCGAAGAGCTGGAGCACAGGGTCTTGAGCCTGGCGGCCTGCCGCACGGCGGTCAAGGACGGCCAGGAGCTGGACCCGCGGACGGCCGCGGAGCTGGCCCGCAGGGCCCTGGCCCTGGACAATGCCCGCTGCCCGCACGGGCGGCCGATCTGGATGCAGGTCCGCCGCGCCGAGCTGCTGCGCGCCGTGGCCCGCCCGCCCGAAACCTGAAGCCCTACAGCTTGGCCAGCAGGCTCTTCACCTCGTCCTTCTTGGCATAGTTCGGATTCTTGGCCAGCAGGTTCTCCAGCAGAGCCTTGGCGCCCGGCTTGTCGCCCTTCTTGATCAGGATCAGGGCCAGCTGGTGGTAGGCGTCCCAGTAGGTGCTGGAGATCTTGATCAGCTCGGTGAAGGTGACCTGGGCCTCGTCGGCCTGCCCCAGCTCCTGGTAGGCCAGACCCAGGTTGTAGCGGGTGGCCGCGGCGTCCAGCTTGAGGTTGATGGCCTTGCGGTAATGGCGCACCGCATCCTGGTACAGGCTCTTGTGCAAATAGACGTTGCCCAGGTTGTTGTTCACCTCGAAGGAATCGGGGGCCTGCTTCACGGCCTGGGTCAGGTAGCCCAGGGCCTCGTCGTACAGGCCGCTGTCGTCGTAGATCCGGCCCAGGTTGATCAGGGGCGGGACGTACTTGACGTCCAGCGCCGCCGCCTCCTTGTAGCGGCGGATGGCGTCGTCGTTCCTGCCCTGCTTGTCGTAGGCCTCCCCCAGGGTGTACACGTAGGGGGCCGCGTCCGGCTGGCGCTCCACCGCCTTCTGGGCGAAGGGCAGCGCCTCCTCGTACTTCTTCAGATTGATCTTGACGATGGCCATGTTGTAGTTGGTCACCGCGTTGGCGGGGTCCAGGCGCAGGGCGTTGTCCAGGTAGCGCTCCGCCTGGGCGTAGTCCCCCCGCGCCGAAAGGGCGGTGCCGAGGCCCCGCAGGAACACGGGGTTGGAGGAGTCGTAGCTCACCGCCTGGCGGAAGGCCTCCACGGCCTTGGAGATCTCCCCGGTCTCGTTGTACAGGGTGCCCAGGGTGTAGTGGGCCTCCGCGTAGTCCCTCTTGATCTTGACCGCCTGGCTGAAGGCCCCGATAGCCTTGGGTGTCTCGCCCAGCCGGATCAGGGTCTGCCCGCGGCGGAAATGGGCCTGCGGGAAGTCGGAGCGCAGGTGGATGGAGGAGTCGAAGGACTGCAGCGCGTCGGAGTACCGGCGCGCGTAGTACTGCACCTTGCCCAGGGAGTACAGCAGGTAGTAGTCGTCGGGTTTGAGGCGCGAGGCTTCCTTGTACTCCTGGATGGCATTGTCGTAGTTCTTGGCGTTCTCGTAGATCTGGCCCAGGGTGGAGTGGGGCAGCCACAGGCTGGGGTCCTTGCGCGCGGCGCGGGTGGAGGAATCCACCGCGGCCTGCACGTTGGCGGGGTTCTCCGGGTTCTCGTCGAACCAGGCCTTGCCGGAATAGGCGTTGGCCTGGGCATTGTCCGGGTCCAGCTCCAGCACCTCCCCGAACAGCTTGCGGGCCGCGGCGTATTGCTCGTCGTTGAGCTTCTGCACCCCCTGGGCCATCAGGGAGTTGATCTTTTTCAGCCGCTCCCGCTCCTTGGCGCTGGCGTCCTCGGGCACCTGCTTGGGGGCCACCACCACGGGGGTCCGCTCCTGCGGCGGCTTCTCCTTCAGCGAGCTGCCCAGCTCCTGCAGCCCCGCCTGCAGCTGGGCCTGCTGCCGCTGCATCGCGGCCAGCTCCTGCTGCTTGGACTCCAGGGCCGAGGCCTGCTTGCGGCGGATGATCTCGTCCAGCAGCGCGGAGGCCTCCTGGTCCTTGGGATCCTTCAGCAGCAGCCTGTCCAGCAGCTCCATGGCCCGTTCGTATTCCTGGCGCTCCATGTAGCCGCGGGCCAGCTCCAGGGTGTTGGCCCGCTCCTCGTCGGCCTGCTGCCGGGCGGCCCGGTCCCGCGCGGTGATGGCCAGCCAGGTCCCGCCGGCCGCCAGGGCCAGCAGGATGACCGCCAGGATGATGATCAGGACGTGCTTGCGTTCCATGCTTCAATCCTCGATGTCCACTTCGTCGTATTGCTCCTGGATGTCCTCGCTGCCCGCGGACAGGTTGCGGGTGTCCTCCGAGGCGTTCTGCAGCGAGTTGAGCACCTCGTTCAGCAGGGCCTTCTGGCGGGCCAGCTCGTCCTGCTTGAGGCGCTCCGCCTCGTCCAGCATCCCGCCCAGCAGCGCGATGATCTTCTCGATGGCCTCGCGCTGCGGGGTGGCGGGGGCCAGGCGCAGGTATTCGATGTAGTCGGTCCGGGCGCCGGCGTAGCTCTCCAGCTCCATGCGGGCATTGGCCCGGTTCAACACGGCGTCCTCCAGGACGCGGTTGACCTCCAGGGCATTGCCGTACATCTGCTCGGCCAGGGTGTACTCCTTCTGGCGGAACAGGTTGTTGCCGATGTTGAAGTACAGCAGGTCCTTGACCCCCCGGGCCACGTTCAGGCCGCGGCGCATCACCTGGATGGACTTGTCCGGGTTCTGCAATTGCTCGTAGACGATGCCCAGGTACAGGTACAGGCGCTCATTGTCCGGATTCTCGTTGAGGGCCTGCTCCAGCAGGGGCAGGGCCTCCCGCGGGCGGTTCTCCAGGAAGAGCTTCTCCCCCTCCTGCAGGGCGCTCAACTGCAGCAGCAGCGCGGCCACGGTCGTCAGGATGTTCATCTGTCTACCATCGAATATATCGTGCCCTATTTGACACTTCCACGACTATCATACTACTTTCGAATCGGCATAAATGAAGATCCTCTGCATCGCCGACCATATCGATCCCCTGGTGTACAGCGCGGGCATCAAGCAGCGCTTCCAGGACGTGGAGCTGGTGCTCAGCGCCGGGGACCTGCCCCTGAGCTACTACGACTTCATCATGTCCACCCTGAACAAGCCGCTGCTGTTCGTTTTCGGCAACCACAACCTCAAGGGCATGGAGCATTTCCGGGGAGTTTCCGACACCCTGGGCCGCTTCTCGGCGCTGCGCCGGGAGGTGGAAGCCCCGGCCACGGGAGCGGTCTATCTCAACGGCAGGGTTCGCCGGGAAAAGGGGCTGCTGCTGGCCGGGCTGGACGGCAGCCGCTGGTACAACGGCGGGGAAAACCAGTACACCGATCTGCAGGTCTACCTGCGCCTGGCCCTGTTGATGCCGCGGCTGCTGCTGAACCGGCTGCTCCACGGGCGCTACCTGGACGTGCTGCTCACCCACGCCCCGCCCCTGGGCCTGCACGACGGGCAGGACCCCTGCCACCGGGGCTTCCGGGCGCTGCTCTGGTTCATGCGGGTCTTCAAGCCGCGCTACCTGGTGCACGGCCATATCCACCTCTACTCCGCCGACGCGGTGCGGGTCAGCAGCTATGACCAGACCACGGTCGTGAACGCCTACGACCATGCCCTGATCGAGGTGCCCAAGTGAGCCGGATGGCCTTCGACAGCCTGGCCAAGGAGGATTTCAACCGCGCCCGCCTGCGCGCGATCTTCGGCCGGGCCCTGGCGCTGCTGCGCAACGAGAAGGACCAGCTGCTGTCCCTGCAGGAGGTCAAGGCGCTCCTGCGGCCCGAGTCCGAGAGCTATCGCGGCCTGCGCACCGTGCCCATCGAGCGCATCGTGGGCAGCGAAGGGCGCTACCTGGACTTCAACCGCATCTTCCTGCCCAAGCGCGAGCACCTGCGCGGGCGCTGGACCCGGGTGGACCTGGCCCACTACCAGCAGGTGCATCTGCCGCCGGTCACCCTCTACGAGATCGGAGGCGTGTACTTCGTGCGCGACGGCAACCACCGGGTCTCCGTGGCCCGCACCCAGGGGGCGGAGTTCATCGACGCGGAGGTGATCAGCCTGAAGTCGCGCCTGGCCCTGTCCCCGGGCATGGGCCGGGAGGAGCTCAAAGCGGCGGTCATCGAGCTGGAAAAGCGGGAGTTTTTCCGGCAGACCGGCCTGGATAAGCTGCGCCCTGACTTGTCGATGGAGTTCACCGATACCGGCCGCTACGACGAGGTCCTGCGCCACATCCACGCCCACAAGTACTACATCAACCAGTCCAAGCCCTACGAGATCCCCTTCGAGGAGGCGCTGCTGTCCTGGTACGACAAGGTGTACGAGCCCCTGGTGCGCCTGGTCCGCTCCGAGAACATCCTGGCCCATTTCCAGGGGCGCCAGGCGGCGGATCTGTACGTGTGGATCGTGGGGCACTGGGACGTGCTGAAGCGGCAGTACGGGCAGGGCTACCCTCTGGCCAAGGCGGCCGAGGATTTCCGCCAGCGCTTCGGCCGGCCGGTCTGGAATCCCCTGGTGCTGGCCTGGCGGTGGCTGCGCCGCCGGGTCGGCGGCAGCTATCCCTCTTCCAGGTAGCGCCGGTAGCCCTCCGGGTCGAGCAGCTCGCCCAATTCGGAGGGGTCCGCCAGGTCCAGGGCGAACAGCCAGCCCTCGCCCTGCGGGTCGTCGTTGACCAGCGCGCAGCCGGCTTCCCCGGCCAGCCGGGAGTTGGCCTCCGCCACGGTGCCGGAGAGCGGTGCGTAGATGTCGCTGGCCGACTTGAGCGAGTCGATCGAGCAGACCACCTCCCCACGGGCCACCCGCCTGCCGGCCGGGGGCAGCTCCACGTAGGACACCTCGCCCAGCTCGGTGCGGGCGAACTCGGAAATGCCCACCACCGCGCGGCTGCCCTCGATCCTCACCCAGGCGTGATCGCGGCTGAAATACAGGCTGCCCATGGCTCCCGCTTTCAGTCCAGCAGGGGATTGCCGGAGCCGGAGGAGGGGGCCTCCTCCAGGTCCAGCATGTCCAGGATGTCCGGCGGGCCGGAATCGCCGCCCAGCTCGCCTCCCAGCAGGAGGGAGTTCTTGATGGTCTGCTTCAGGCCCTCGTTGCGCTCCTGTTCGAACTGGTGCAGGTCGCAGAACTCGCGCGGCTCGGTGCCGGACAGGAAGATTTCCTTGATGATCCCCTCGTTGCAGTACCTGGTGGGCAGCTTCCCGGAGCGGGCGCAGACCCCGACGTCGATCAGGCCGGTGGCCGGCCGGCCGAACTCCGCCACGGGCAGGTCCTGGTGGGCGCTCTTCATGAACTCCGCCCAGGCGGGGCCGGCGGAGGTGGCGCCGGTCTGGTTGATGCCCAGCGAGTAGCCGCGCTCGTCGAAGCCGAACCAGATGGCCGTGGTCACCTGCGGCGTGAAGCCCACCGTCCAGGCGTCGGACCAGTTCTGGGTGGTTCCGGTCTTGCCGGCGATCGGCCGGCCGAATCCTCCGACCCACTCCGCCGCGCCGCGCAGGGTGCCGGAGCTCACCACCCCCTGCAGCAGGCTGGTCATGACGTAGGCGTCCTGGGGGGGCATGATCTGCTGGGCCCTGCCGGCGCGCAGCTGCGCGGCGCGCAGCTCCTTTTCCGGCTCCAGCAGGATGCGGCCGTTGCGGTCCTCCACGAACAGGATGGCCACCGGGTCCACCTCCCGGCCCTGGTTGGGGAAGGTGGCGAAGGCCTGGGCCATCTCCAGGGGGGACACCGTGATGATGCCCAGCCCCAGGGGGTACTTGCGCGGGAAGACCAGCTCGATCTCCGCGGGGTCGGTGATCCCCAGCATGCGGCTGGCGCGCTCGATGGCCGCGTCGAAGCCGATGGTGTCCAGCACCCGCAGCGAGGGCACGTTCATCGAGTGCTGCAGCGCGTCGCGCAGCAGCACGCGCCCCTTCCATTCCCCCTTGAAGTTCAGGGGGATGTAGGGGGTGTTGTCGTCGTTCCAGAACACCACCGGGGCGTCCACGATCATCGAGGCCGGCGGTGAGCTTGCGCGAGCTGATGGCCGCCGAGTAGTACAGCGGCTTGAAGGCCGAGCCGGGCTGCACCTTGGACTGCACGGCCCGGTTGAACTGGTTGGTGCTCTCGAACTTCCGCCCGCCCACCATGGCCAGCACCCGGCCGGTGGTGGATTCGATGGCCACCAGGGCCCCTTCCACCTTGGTCTTCTTCGAGCGCAGGGAGAACTTGGCGTAGGCCTCCTGGGAGGCCAGCTTGACCCCCTCCAGGCCGAACAGGGAGGCGCTCAGGTCCATGACCGGGTTCACCGAGTCCAGGAACTGGGTCAGGCCCCGGGAGCGCTGCTTGGAGCCGGCGAAGCGGATGCCCTCGATGTTGAAGCCCAAGGACAGCAGGTCCACGATCGGCAGGAAGGTGGCGTCGGCCACCGAGAGGCGGCTGGCGGCCTGGGCCTGGTACTGGTTGTTCACCACCTGGATCCACTTCTCCATGACCTGGTCGGCGGTGCGCTGCAGGTCCAGGTCCAGGGTGGTGTGCACGATCAGGCCTTCCTTGTACAGGTCCATGGAGCCCAGCAGCTGCTCCTCCAGGCGCTGGCGCACGTACTCCGAGAAGTAGGGCGCCTTGTCCTCCCGCTCGAACCAGGCCGAGGTGAGGTTGGAGCGCGTGTAGTCGTAGCCGCGTCCAGTAGTCCTGGAAGGAGCGCTCCGCCTCCTCCCCGGCGGCGTAGCCCAGGGAAACCATCTGGTCCAGGATCTCCTCCTGCAGCTTCTTGGCCCGGTTGGGGTTGTTGATGGGGGAGTAGCGGCCGGGGGAGGCCAGCTGGATCACCAGCATGGCCGATTCGGCCACGGTCAGGTCGCGGGCGGAGTGCTTGAAGTAGAACTGGGAGGCCGTCTCCACCCCGTAGGTGTTGTGCCCGAAGTACATCTTGTTCAGGTACAGCTCGAGGATTTCGTTCTTGGTGAGGTTGCGCTCCAGCTGCAGCGCCCACCACAGCTCCACCAGCTTGCGCTTGATGGAGATGTCCGTGCGGTCGGCGTACAGGTAGCCGGCCAGCTGCTGGGTGAGGGTGGAGCCGCCGCGGAAGGAGCGGCCGGTGACGATGTCCAGGGCGGCCCGGATGATGTACCACAGGCGGAAGCCGCGGTGCTTGTAGAAGTCGCGGTCCTCGCGGGTGAGCAGGGCGTCGATCAGGTGGCGGGGCAGCTGGTCGATGGAGACCAGCTCCCGCTTCTCCTCGGAGAAGAACTCGGTCACCAGCTCGCCGTTGCGGTCCAGGATCTGGGTGGGCAGCGCCGGCTTGTGCTCCTGCAGGGAGCCGGTCCGCTGGATGTTGCGGGTGGCCCCCAGGGTCAGGCCCAGGGTGATTCCCAGGACGACGGCTACCAGAAACCCGGCGCCCAGAAGGATCAGGGTCACCAGGCGGCGTTTTTCAGGCATACGCGCTCACGATACGGACAGGTTTGTGCTCATGTCAAGGCCGGTCGGGCGGCCCGCAGGGGGAAAAAAAGGCCGGTTCCAGAGGAACCGGCCTTCGTCTAAGGTGTCGGTCGACAATATAGTAAACTGGGAGGGGAACTATATTAGGTACCGACACACTTATTATCGACGCTACGCCCGAAAAGCTTAATCCTCATTGATTATTATATCAAAAACGCAGGAAAGATGATAGTGCCTTCCGCTCTGGGCGCTGAACTTCTTGGTGACGTTGTACTCGGCGATCTTTACCCGCACCTGGTGGGTTCCTTCCGCGATGGACAGGGCGGTCAGGGAGGACAGCTTTTCGCCGTCCAGGTACACCTCGGCGCTCTGGGGGGCCTCGATGGTCAGCAGTGTGGCCAGGGAGCGCAGCTCGATGTCCAGCAGGCCGTTCTTCCCGGGCTCCACCGTGAAGCTGGTGCTCGCCTCCTGCAGCCCGGGGGAGGTCAGGCGCAGCCGGTGCAGGCCGGCCGGAAGCTCCTGGCCCGCTTTGAGCCCCTGCAGCTCCGCGGGGCTGAGCTCCCGCTCGTCCAGCCAGGCGGTGATGGATTCGGTTGGCGTGCCGGGGGCGGAGCGCAGCGAAAGCTGGATGGTCCCCCGGCGGGCCAGCACCGGCTTGACGGTCAGGTAGAACCTGGCTTCGGCCACCGTGTCAGGAATGCCTTTCATCAACGGCAGAATGGCCACCAGGATCGGGAAGTCCTCGCGGGACAGGGGAGACTGCAGGCGATAGATGCCGTCGCCGGCTTCAGCTGGAGCCTCGCCGTCAACCTCGGCCGCCAGGGGAAGCTGCACCTGGACGCGGTTCAGGTAGGGCAGGTATTGGAAGAAGATCCGCTCGCCGCGATAGGCCGTCACGCCCTTCCTGGGCTCGGGGTCCAGGCGCCGGTACACCGCCAGGGCGAAGCTGTCGAAGTGCTGCTTGAGCAGGTTGGAAAGGCGCAGTTCCAGGCGGATGCCCCGCAGGAAACGCGGGTCACCCTCCAATGACAGGGCGGCCATCTCCTCCAGGGCGATGCCGACGGTCCGCTCGTAGGCGGCGTCGCCCGGCACGCGCAGCTCTTCCACCACCAGCCCGCGCAGGTTCTGGGCGAAGGCCAGGGTGCCGAGAAACCCCAGCCCGACCGCGGCCGCGACAGCCCGCCAGCTCATTGGTTTTTCCCCGGCGGCAGGAGCGGGAGCGGGTCCCGGCTGGAACCCTTGCGGCGCACCTCGAAATGCAGGTGCGCCCCCGTGGATCGCCCGGTGCTGCCGACCTCGCCGATGATCATACCGGAACGCACCCGCTGGTTCAAGGCGACCCGGATCCGGCGGAGGTGCCCGTACACCGTCTGGTAGCCCCCCTCGTGGGCCAGGACCACCACATTGCCCAGCACCGGGTCGAAACCGGCCTGCACCACCAGCCCGTCCCGGGCCGCCTGGACCTCCATGCCTTCGGGGGCGGCGATGTCCACTCCGTGGTGGTAATCCGGCGATCCGGTCAGGGGATGGGAGCGCGGGCCGTACATCGAGGTGAGCTGGCCCAGGGCCAGGGGGAAGCGGAAAAGGATGTTCAGGAAGAAGGCCCGCTCCACCGGGGTGAAGTCCTCCCCGGGGTAGAACGAGAAGCGCCGGGTGCCGCCCGGCAGGAGCACGACGACCGGCTGGGGGTCGCGCCGGGTGTTGGCCGTGACCGAGGCGAGGATCTCCTCGAAGGAGGAGCGGGTCTCGTCGGGCACGAACAGTCCCGGCAGGTTGGGGACCACCAGGGTCCGCAGCTCGACGAAGCGGCCCGGGCCGGAAGCCCCGTTCAGGGTGGCCAGCGTGGCGTACGGCAGGTTCAGGCGGGCGGCCAGGGCGAAGAGGTCCATCTTTTCGGGCCTGGCCAGGGCGAAGAAGCGCAGCGGGGGCAGCCCGGCCGATCCGCCGGCCGGAGCGGTCCGTCCGCCGCCGGGGAGGGCCGGCAGCCCGCGGTTCACGGCCTGAAAATAGTCGGAAAGATCGGCCTGCATCTGCCGGAACAGCTCGTCTTCCGGGGAAAGGCTCCGGATCGGCGGGTAATCCGGGCGCGCGGCAGCGGCGGAAAGCAAGAGCAGCAGGCAGGCCCAGGCACGGCGCATGGTTATGATTCTATTATCGGAACGTCCTGGCGGCCAGCAGGGCAATGCCGTAGGCCGCCGCGAGGCCGGCCAGCACCAGGGCGGCGGTGCGCAGGGCCGGCAGGATGCGCCCCCGCCACAGGGGGCCGAACCCTCCGGCGCGCCGGCTGGCCCGGCGCAGCCCGCGCACCGGCAGGTACAGCAGGCCCACGGCCAGCAGGCCGCCGACGACCAGGGTGAAGACCGGCCGGGAGCGGGAGGAGAAGTACCACAGGGGGAAAGCCACCAGGAAGGACAGGCCGGCGATCAGGGCCAGCAGGCCCAGGAGAAGGGCCAGCGGCCGCAGGGCGAGCCCGGCGCGGCGCAGGAGGCGCCCTATCCCGCCGCTGCTGCGCAAGGCTACTTCCGCCCCGCCGGTTCGGCCGCTTCGGCCGCCAGGCGGCGGTAGGTCTGCGCTTCTCCGGCGAATCCGGCCCGCTCGGCCAGCTCGATGAGCGCCGGCAGGAGGCGCCGGGCTTCCTCGACCAGGGAGAGGCTCTGGTAGACCTGCAGGCTGCGGCGGTAGGCGTCCAGGGCCGCGGCCTCCTCCCCCTGTCTGCGGTACAGCAGGCCCATCGCGGCCAGGTCCTTGGCGATGCCCAGGGACCGCTCCATGAGCCGGTCGTAGCGCAGGGCCTCGCCCAGGCTGGCCAGCGCCGCCGCGGCGTCCCCCTGCCTGGACTGGATGGAGGCGATCATGTAGTGGTTGCTGGCCGCCTCCTCGAAGCGCTCCTGCCGGAGGTTCAGGGCCAGGGCCTGCCGGAAGAAGTCCAGGGCCTCCGGCAGGCGATCCTGGGCTTTGAGCACGGCGCCCAGGTTGTGCAGCAGGATGGCCTGCTCGGGTCCCGGGTCCCCGGCCGGGAGGCGGGCCGAGGCCGCGCGCAGGAGCTCTTCGGCCTGCCCGGTCTGACCGCGGGCCAGGTGGATCTCGGCCAGGTTGCTGGAGCTCTGGGCCTCGAGGCGGGGGTCGGAGAGCTTTTCCGCCAGGCGCAGGGCCTCGCGGAAGTAGCGCTCGGCCTCCTCCAGCTCGCCCAGCGCCAGGTGGGCCTTGCCCAGGGAGTTGTAGGAGGCGGCGCTCCCCGCTTGATGGTCCACGGCCAGGTTTTCGTTCAGCGCCAGGCGGAAAAGAAGGAGCGCCTGCCGGTAGTCGCCCCTGGCGTAGCGGGCGTTGCCGGCCACCGCGTACTCGACGGCCCGCTCCTTGCGCTCCACCACCTCGGCTTTCCGCTTAGGGGCCGTGGAGCAGGCGGCAGCCAGGGCGAAAGGCAGGACCAGCAGGGCAGCAAAGCGCCGCATCAGAACTCCTCGTCCCGGTAGCTCTCGAAAGTGGTCTGCTGCTCCCGGCGGTCCGGCACGCCGCCCCGCAGCAGCGGATTGTTCTTCAAGGCCTCCAGCACATCCTGGCCCTGGTCCAGGGTGGTCCGCCCCTGCTCCAGCAGGCCGACGATCTGCGGCTGGGCGCTGTTCACGAAGCGGGTGAACTCGGCCAGTTGGGCGATGACCGCCTGCAGCTCCTGGAGGCTGCCCTGGATCTGGTCGTAGAGCCGGTTGTCGTCGTCCAGGATGGTATTCAGCGAGCCCTTGGGATCCAGCAGCCGCCTGGCCAGGCCGGTGGGGTCGGTCAGCCCGGCGCTCAAGGTCTCCAGGTTGGCCGCGATGCCCTCCAGCCGGGTGGCGATCGCGTTCACCTCGCGGGCGGTTCCGGCCACGTCCTTCAGGGTGGAGGCCAGGGGGCCGCTGCCCTGGCCCTGCAGGTCGCGGTTCAGCGTTTCGGCCACCTTCCGGATGGCCACCACGGTCAGGTCGATCTGCTCCAGCACGGGCTGCACCTGGGACAGCAAGGCGGCGATGGGATCGTCGTTCTGGGCGGGAGCGGCGGCTCGGCTGGCCGCCATCAGCCGGCGCCCTTCTTCCATGTCCGAGGACGGGACCAGGGCGAACTCCGGCAGCGCCTGGGCGTCGCCCGGACCCGGCTGCAGCACCAGGCCGGTGCCCAGGCCCAGGGCGCTGGAGGATTTTTCCAGCACGGAGCCGGCCACCAGCCTGCCCGAGTAGGTGTCGTAGATGTGGAACTCCATTTCCACGAAGTTGTCGCGCCCCAGACTGATGCGGTCCACCTTGCCGATCTCGAAGCCCTTGAGCTTGATGGGCATGCCCACCGACAGCCCTTCCGCGGAGGAGAAGCGGGTCCAGTAGGCGTAGTTGCGGGCGAACCAGCGCTGGTTCAGGCCCAGGAGGATCAGCGCGGCCGCGACGCCGAGGATGGCCAGCAGGATAAAAAGGCCGACGATCTTGTCGGCGAAGCGGATGCGGAACCTCATTGACCGTGAGTCTAGCGCCGGGTCCGCGCCGTTGTCAAGTTGAGCCTCTTCGGCTACGATGCGCCTATGATCTGGAACGCGCAGTATGAATCCATGGGCCGGTCCCAGCTGGAGAGGCTGCAGGGGGAGCGCCTCGGCGAGCTGGTGGACCGCTTGTACCGCCGCGTGCCCTTCTATCGCCGCCGGATGGAGGAGCGGGGGTTGAAGCCGGCGGACATCAACCGCATCGCCGACATCGCCAGGCTGCCCTTCCTGACCAAGGACGACATGCGCGAGGTGTACCCGCTCCAGCTCCTGGCGGTGGACCTGTCCGAGATCGTGGAGGTGCACACCTCCTCGGGCACCACCGGCACCCCGGTGGTGGACGCCTACACCGCCAAGGACATCGGCATCTGGGCGGAGTCCATGGCCCGCACCCTGGCCATGGGCGACACCGCGCGCTCGGACGTGGTGCACAACGCCTACGGCTACGGGCTGTTCACCGGAGGGCTGGGCGTGCACTACGGGGCGAGGCTGATCGGGGCCACGATCATCCCGATTTCGGGGGGCAACACCGTCCGCCAGCTTTCGATCCTGAGGGACTTCAAGGCCACCGTGCTCACCTGCACCCCATCCTACGCGCTGCACCTGGCCGAGGCGGCCGGCGAGCAGGGCCTGGACTTCCAGGGGCTGCCGCTGCGCGTCGGGCTTTTCGGCGCCGAGTCCTGGAGCCAGAGCATGCGGCTGGAGCTGGAGGCCAAGATGCGCCTCAAGGCCCTGGACATCTACGGCCTGACCGAGGTCATCGGCCCCGGCGTGGCCTCGGAGTGCGAGGCCCAGGACGGGCTGCACATCTGCGAGGACCTGTTCTATCCGGAGATCATCGACCCGCAGACCGGCCAGGTGCTGCCGGACGGGGCCAAGGGGGAGCTGGTGCTGACCACCCTCAACAAGGAGGGCACCCCCATGCTGCGCTACCGCACCCGGGACATCACCTTCCTGGACCACGCCCCCTGCCGCTGCGGGCGGACCTCGGTGCGCATGCACCGCCTGCTGGGGCGCACCGACGACATGCTGATCATCCGCGGGGTGAACGTGTTTCCTTCGCAGATCGAGGAGGTGCTGCTGCGGCTGGAGGGGGTGGAGCCGCACTACCAGCTGATCGTGGAGCGGGAGGAGCGCCTGGACTGCCTGGAGGTGCAGGTGGAGATGAACGAGCAGCTGTTTTCCGACGAGATCAAGCAGCTGGAGCGCGCCGAGCGCCGCATCGCCGAGGCGCTGTTCGCGGCCCTGGGCATCCAGACCCGGGTCAAGCTGGTCGAGCCCAAGGCCATCCCGCGCAGCGAGGGCAAGGCCAAGCGGGTCATCGACAAACGCAAGTGAGCAAGGGGAGGAGAGCATGACCCTCAGGCAGATTTCGGTATTCCTGGAGAACAAGAAGGGCAGGTTGAGCGAAGCGCTCGGGCTGGTCGCCCGGGAGAAGATCAACATCCGCGCCCTGGCGCTGGCGGACACCGCCGACTTCGGGGTGCTGCGCCTGATCGTGAACGACACCGAGAAATGCATCGCCGCCCTGAAGAAGGCCGGCTTCGTGGCCCAGAAGACCGAGGTGCTGGCCGTGGAGATCAGCGACCGCCCGGGGGGCCTGGAGCGCGTGCTGGAGGTTTTCGACCGGGCCGACCTGAACATCGAGTACCTGTACGCCTTCGTGGAGCGCAGGGCGGACAACGCCATCGTGATCTTCCGCACCGACCAGCCCGAGAAGGCCGCCAAAGCCCTGGCCGGGGAAGGCATCACCGTGCTGAACGAGGAAGCCGTCGAGAAGCTGTAGCGCGGGCACGATTCCCGGCCCGGCGATCCCCCGGCCCGTGCCCGGCCGGCGCTGGGCTGCGCCATTATTGACAAAAGCGCTCCTGTATATTAATACGTGTTAGACATCTTTATTCGCCCAAAGGGGGAGACCATGAGCAGGCCGTTGGGATGGTTTCGTGTTCTCGTCGTGTCTCTTGTCCTGGTTTCGGCCGCGTTTCTGGCGGGAGCGCAGCAGAATACCGTCAAGATCGGGGCCATCTTCGCGGTGACCGGCCCGGCCTCCTTCCTCGGCGCGCCGGAGGCCAAGACCGCGCAGATGCTCGTCGACAAGATCAACGCCGCCGGCGGCATCACTGGGCCGCAAGATCCAGCTGATCGTCAAGGACTCCGGCGGCCAGCCCGGAGAAGGCCATCTCCTTCGCCAAGCAGCTGATCGAGGAGGAGAAGGTCCTGGCGATCATCGGCCCCTCCACCAGCGGCGAGACGCATGGAGATCAAGAACATCTGCCAGGAGGGCAAGACGATCCTGCTCTCCTGCGCCGCCGCCGAGACGATCGTCAACCCGGTGGCCAGCTACGTGTTCAAGACCCCGCAGAAGGACAGCGACGCCGCCACGCAGTGGATCTACCAGCACGATGAAGGACAAGGGCATCACCACGATCGGCGTGATCACCAGCAACGACGGCTTCGGCAACGGCCGGCAAGGCCCAGCTGGAGAAGCTCGCCCCGGAGAACGGCATCACGATCGCTGATCACCGAGGTCTACGACAAGGAGGCCACCGACCTGACCGGCGTGCTGACCAAGGTCAAGGGCCAGGACGTGCAGGCCGTGGTCAACTGGTCCATCGTGCCGGCCCAGACCCTGGTGGCCAAGAACATGAAGCAGATCGGCCTGAACGTGCCGCTGTTCCAGAGCCACGGCTTCGGCAACATCAAGTACGTGCAGGCCGGCGGCGAGGCCGCCGAACGGCATCGTCTTCCCCTGCGGCCGCCTGCTGGTCGCCGACGTCGCTGCCCGACGACCACCCGCAGAAGGCGCTGCTGATGGAGTACAAGAAGGACTACGAGGCGCAGTTCAAGGAAGACGTGAGCACCTTCGGCGGCCACGCCTACGACGCCTTCTCATCCTGACCGAGGCCATCAAGAAGGCCGGCACCACGGACCCGGCCAAGGTCCGCGACGCCATCGAGAACCTCAAGGGCGTCGTCGGCACCGCCGGCATCTTCAACTTCTCGCCCCAGGACCACAACGGCCTGGACATGGACGCCTTCGAGATGCTGACCGTCAAGGACGGCAAGTTCGTGCTGTTGAAACCAGTAGAGTCCGGCCCGCCGCCGGCCTTGCAGCCGGTGCCCCTCGCGCAGCTCGCTCCAGTATTTCTTCGCCGGCATCACCGTCGGCAGCGATCTACGCCATCGTCGCCATCGGCTTCAACATCATCTACAACACCACCGGCATCATCAACTTCGCCCAGGGCGAGTTCCTGATCGTCGGGGCGATGACCGCCATCACCCTGGCCGCCGTCCTGCCGCTGCCGGTGGCCATGCCTGCGGGCCGTGGCGGCCACCACGGCTGCTGGGCGGCGCTGGTCGAGCTGGTCTTCATCCGCCGGCTGCGACAGCGCCTCGGTCCTGCGGCTGATCGTCATCACCATCGGCCTGTCCATCCTGATCCGCGAGGCGATGCTGCACGTCTGGGACGAGAAGGTCCGCTCCCTGCCGTACTTCACCGGCACGCGAGGTCTCCTCGGTCCGCATCCTGGGCGCGCACATCTCCCCGCAGGTCCTGTGGGTGCTGGGCATCGCCGCGGTGATCGTGGCCGCCCTGACGCTGTTCTTCCGCTTCACGCTGACCGGCCGGGCCATGCGGGCCTGCGCCGCCAACCGCATGGCCGCCCGGCTGTGCGGCATCAACGACCCGCCGGCTGGTCACGCTCTCCTTCATGCTGAGCGCCGGCATCGGCGCGCTGGCCGGCTGCGTCATCTCGCCCGATGACGCAGACCCAGTACGACATGGGCGCCCCCCTGGCGATCAAGGGCTTCACCGTGGCCATCCTCGGCGGCCTGGGCAACAGCATGGCCGCCGTGGCCGCCGGCCTGCTCCTGGGCCTGCTGGAGGCCTTCAGCGTCAGCCAGCTGCCCGCTGGCCTACAAGGAGGCCGTGTCCCTCGGCGGTGCTGCTGGTCATCCTGTTCTTGCGGCCCGAGCGGCCTGTTCGCCCGCCGCGACGTGCAGAGCGCTGAGGGCAGTCTGATGCGGCTGCGATGTACCTGCCCGTCTCGCCGCGGCTGGCGCTGGTCGTGGTCGCGCTGCAGCTCGCCCTGCGGCGGCCGGCGCGACGCTACTACATGACCCAGATCACCATGGCCGCCGTACTACGCCCTGGTGGTCATCGGGCTGTGCCTGCTCATGGGCTACGCCGGGCAGGTCTCGCTGGGCCACGCCGGCTTCTTCGCCATCGGCGGCTACACCTCGGCCGTCCTGACCACCCTGCAACCTGGCCGCGGCGGCGCCCGCCGCGCGATCGCTGGTGCCGCGGCTGGGGCTCCTGGCCGAGCGGCAGGACCTCTACGGCAGAACCTGCTGCTGGCCGTCTCCCCCTGGGCGGCGCTGCTGGCGGCGCTGCTGGCCGCCGGCCTGATCGCCCTGCTGATCGGCCTGCCGGTGATCCGCCTGAAGGGCCACTACCTGGCCATGGCGACGCTGGGCTTCGGCCTGATCATCTACCGCGTCGTCCTGGGCACGCCGTCTTCGGGCCAGGCCGACGGCATCTCGAACGTGCCGGCCCTTCCGCTGTTCGGCGGCTGCAGGTCAACGGCGGCACGGCCTTCCGCGTGCAGAACTACTACATCGCCTGGGCGCCTGGTGCTGGCGGCGATGGTCCTGGCCGTGAACCTGGTCCACTCGCGCGTCGGCCGGGCGCTGCGCTCGATCCACGAGAGCGAGGAGGCCGCCCACTCGCTGGGCGTCGACACCTACTCGCTACAAGCTGGCCACCTTCATCGCTCAGCGCCGTGCTCGCCGGCGGTCGGCGGCGCGCTTCCTGACCCACTACAACGGCGAGCATCGGCCCCTCCGAGGCCACCGTCATGAAGTCGGTGCGCTACGTCGCCATCGTGGCCGTCGGCGGCATGGCCAACCTGTGGGGCGCGCTGCTGGCCATGGGCGTCCTGCTGAACTTCCTCTCCCTGCGCGGCGTCTTCGGCACCTACGACGACGCCGTCTTCGGCGGCCATCCTGATCGCCATCATGCTGTTCTGCCCCGCACGGCCTGCTGCGGCGCCCCGGCGCGCTGCGGCCTCGGCGTGCCGGGAGGTCGCATGAGCTGAGTCCTCCTGGAGACGCGGGACCTGCACCGCTCCTTCGGCGGCCTGCACGCGGTGAAGGACGTGAGCTTCGACGTGCCGCGCGGCGCGATCAAGGCCGTCATCGGCCCCAACGGGGCGGGCAAGACCACGCTGTTCAACCTGATCGCCGGGACGCTCGCGCCGCACGCGGGCGAGGTCCTGCTTCGACGGCCGGCCGATCACCGGGCTGCAAGCCCCACGCCATCGCCGCGCTGGGCATCGCCCGCACCTTCCAGACCACCAAGCCTCTTCCCGCACATGACCGTCCTGGAGAACGTCATGGTCGGCCGGCACCCCCGCACGCGCTCGGGCTTCCTCGCCGGCATGCTGAACCTGCCGCGGACCTGGCGCGGAGGAGCGGGCGATCCGGGCGCAAGGCCCTGGCGATCCTCGAGGACCTGGGCCTGGCCGCCTGCGCCGGCGAGACGGCCGCGCAACCTGTCCTTCGGCCGGCAGCGCCTGGTGGAGTTCGCCCGGGCCCTGGCCACCGAGCCGGCGCTGCTGCTGCTCGACGAGCCGGCCGCCGGGCTGAACATCTACGAGACCGAGGAGCTGGCCGCCCTGATCCGCCGGATCCGCGACCGGGGCATCACCTGCCTGGTCGTCGAGCACGACATGTCCCTGGTGATGAACATCTCGGACGAGGTGGTGGTCCTCGACCAGGGCCAGAAGATCGCCGAAGGGCCCCCCGCGGACGATCCAGCGCAACCCCGAGGTCATCCGCATCTACCTGGGGGACGACCATGCTTAGGATCCTCAATCTCGAAGCCGGCTACGGCCCGCTGCGGGTCCTGAAGGGCATCTCGCTGCACGTCGTCGCCGGGCGAGGTCGTCGCCATCATCGGGGCCAACGGCGCGGGCAAGACCACGCTGCTCAAGACCATCGCCGGCATCCTGCGCCCGCGCTCGGGCAAGGTCGCTCTTCGACAGGCAGGAGATCCCCGGCCGGCCGCCGGAGCGGATCGTCGCGCTGGGCTGCTGCCTGGTGCCCGAGGGCCGGCACGTCTTCGGCACGCATGACCGTCCGGGAGAACCTGCTCCTCGGCGCCTACCTGCACGGCGCCGCGGCGCTGCCGGCCAGAGTCGCGGCGCGAGCCTGGAGGAGGTCTACGCGCCTGTTCCCGCATCCTCACGGAGCGGCAGAGCCAGCTGGCCGGCACGCTCTCCGGCGGCGCAGCAGCAGATGCTGGCCATCGGCCGGGCCCTGATGTCCCGGCCCAGGCTGCTGATGATGGACGAGCCGTCGCTGGGCGTCGCGCCCCTGGTCGTGCGACGACATCTACCAGACCATCGCCCAGCCTGCAAGCGCAGCGGCCTGACCATCCTGCTGGTCGAGCAGAACGCCCGGGCCGCCCTGGCCGTCGCCGACCGCGGCTACGTGCTCGAGACCGGGCAGATCGTCCTGGAAGGCACCAGCCGGGAGCTGATGCGACAACCCGGAGGTCCAGCGGGCCTACCTGGGCAAGGAATACAAGCGAATCGACGAGTGAGGCAACGCCATGACCAGCTGATCTCTACAACCCGATGCTACGAGACGCTGCCGCGCGAGGAGCTGGAGCAGCTCCAGATCGAGCGGCTGCAGTCGACGCTGAACCGGGTCTACCGCAACGTCGCCTTCTACCGCACGGCCTTCGACGCCCACGGCGTCAACCTGGAGCAGCTCAAGGACCTGGCCGCCCTGGCGCGAGCTGCCCTTCACCACCCAGGAGGACCTGCGCAAGAGCTACCCCTACGACATGTTCGCCGTGCCGCTGCGCGACATCGTGCGCATCCACTCCACCTCCGGGACCACGGGCAAGCCCATCGTCGTCGGCTACACGCGGAACGACCTGCGCAACTGGACGGAGTGCACCGCCCGCCTGCTGGCGGCCGCCGGCGTACCGAGCACGACGTCGTCCAGATCGCCCTGGACTACAGCCTGTTCGCCGGGCGGCTTCGGCTTCCACCAGGGGGCCGAGCAGATCGGGGCCTCGGTCATCCCCGCCTCGCACCGCCAGCGTCGAGAAGCAGATCGTGATCATGCGGGACTTCAAGACCACGGTCCTGATCTCCGCCCCGGGCCACGCCGGCGAGCATCGCCGCCGGCCTCGCCGCAGCTGCACGTCCACCCGGAGCGGCTGCACCTGCGGCTGGGCCTCTTCGGCGGCGAGCGCTGGAGCGAGCCGCTGCGCCGGCAGCTCGAGGAGCGGCTGCACATCGCCGCCACCGACACCTACGGCCTGACCGAGGTCATGGGGCCGGGCGTCGCCGGCGAGTGCCACGCTGCGCCCGGGCCTGCACATCAACGAGGACCACTTCATCGTGGAGGTCATCGACCCGCAAGACCCTCCAGCCCGCTGCCGCCGGGGCAGGAAGGGCGAGCTGGTCCTCACGACGATCACCAAGGAAGGCTTCCCGCTGATCCGCTACCGGACGGGCGACATGACGCCGCCTGCTGCCCGGCGCCCTGCGCCTGCGGCCGGACCTTCGCCCGCATGGCCGCGCATCTCCGGCCGGACCGACGACCTGATCTTCTTCCGCGGCGTGAGGTTTCTTCCCCTCCCAGATCGAGGAGATCCTGAGCGCGGCCCAGGGGACCACGCCCCAGTTCCGCATCGTGCTGGACCGGGAGGCGGGGGTAGACACGATGGACGTGCAGGTGGAAATATCGGAGGCGCTTCCCTCTTTCGACGAGCTGAAGAATCTGGAGAAGCTGCGCGACTCGCTGGCCCGCAGCATCGAGACCGGCCTGGGGCTGCAGGCCAAGGTGTCCCTGGTGGAGCCGCGTTCCCTGGGCGGGGAGGGCAAGATCCGCAGGGTCGTGGACCGCCGGGCTGACAAATCTGACGACAAAGGAGCCGTAGCCATGCCGGCAAAGCACTCGGTTTTCGAAAAAGTGGGCAAGAAGTTCTCCAATCAGAGGATCTCCGCGCGCGTGCGCAGCATGGCCGTGTCGGCCATCAAGGAGATGTCGCTGCTGGCCATGGAAATCCCCGGCACGGTGAGCCTGGCCTGGGGGCTTCCTTCCTTTGAAACCCCCCTGGCCATCCGCCAGCGCATCGCCGAGGAGCTGTTGACCAATCCGGACATCGGCAAGTACGCCCCGCCGCCGGGGCTGCCGGCGCTGAAAGCCAAGATCGCCGAGCGCCTGGCCCGGGAAAAGGGCCTGCCCGCCGATCCGCAGACCGAGATCCTGATCACCGCCGGGGGGATGCAGGCCCTGATGATGAGCTTCATGACCGTCCTGGATCCCGGCGACGAGGTGCTGCTGACCTCCCCGGGCTTCTCCTCGCACTACGAGCAGATCACCCTGGCCAGCGGCGAGCCGGTGGGGGTGCCCCTGCTCGAGGAGGAGGGCTGGAAGCTGGACCTGGACGCCTTCCGCAGGGCGGTCACCCCGAAAACCCGGGCCATCGTCATCGTCAATCCCGCCAACCCGACGGGAACGGTGTTCAAGGAGGAGGAGCTGCGGGAGCTGGCGCGCCTGGCCCTGGAGCGCGACCTGTACCTGATCACCGACGACCCCTACGAGGTGTACATGTACGGGGGCCAGAAGAAATTCTACCTGCGCTCCATTCCGGAAGTGCGCGACCGGGTGATCTCCTGCTCCAGCTTCTCCAAGGAGTTCGCCATGACCGGCTGGCGGGTGGGCTGGGTCTGGGCGGAGGAGGGGGTCATCAACCAGATGCTCAAGGTGCAGGACTCCTTCGTCATCTGCGCGCCCACCATCTCCCAGGTGGCCTCCCTGATCGCCCTGCAGGGCAGCTACCAGCCCACCCTGGACATGGTGGAGGAGATGCGGCAGCGGCGCGAGCTGATCTGCGGGCGCCTGGACTCGCTTGCCGAGCTGTTCTCCTACCAGAAGCCGGAGGGGGCCTACTACATCTTCCCCAAGGTAATCCCTGCCGGCCTTCAGAACTCCGTGGATTTCTGCGTGCGCCTGATGCGGGAGGCCAAGGTCGTGGCGGTGCCGGGCAGCGCCTTCGGCCCCACCGGCGAGGGACATATCCGCATGAGCTACTGCATGAGCCGCGAGCAGATCGGCGAGGCCTTCGACCGCATCGAGGGCTGGTGGCGCAAGGAGAAGCGGGTCTCCTAGAGCCGGCGCTGTCGCCGTCCCTGGCGGCGCCGGCTTCGGCCTCCCTGCCTAGAGCCGGCGCTGTCGCCGTCCCTGGCGGCGCCGGCTTCGGCCTCCCTGCCTAGAGCTGCTCCCCCTCGCCCAGCAGGCGGACCCCGTTCTGCCTCAATACGGCCTCGGCCTCGGGGAAGCGCTCCACGTCCAGCACGATCGCCGCCCGGCAGCCCTCCTCCAGGGTGATGCCGTAGCAGTCCTCGATGTTGATCTGCCGGCTGGAGAGGGTGGTCAGCAGCTCGTGCAGCCCGCCGGGGCGGTCGTCGATCAGGGCGATCTCCACGGTGCGCCGGCTCAGCGTGTAGTGCCGCTCCTTGAGCACGCGGTAGGCCTTCTCGGGGTCGTCGGCCAGGATCTTGAGCACCCCGTACTCCCCCTCGCTGGCCATGGAAAAGCCGCGGATGTTCACCCCCGCCTCGGCCAGGGCCTTGGTGATGGACTCCAGCTTGCCCGGATGGTTCTCCAGGAACACCGCCAGCTGCACGCTCATCCCAAGCCTCCTCTCAGGTCGTAGACCCGCCTGGCCTTGCCCTCCGACACCGGCAGGCTGGAGGGTTCCACCAGCTTCACCACCGGGCTCACCCCCAGCTCCGCCCGCAGCTCCGCCACGACCCTGGCCTGCAGCTTCTCCAGCTCCGCCAGGGTGCCCCGGAACACATCCTCGTTGAGCTCCACCTTGACCTCCAGGCGGTCCATGTGGTCGACCTTGCGGACCTCGATCAGGTAGTTGCGGCCCACGGCCGGGATGGCCATCAGGGTCTTCTCGATCTGGATGGGGAACAGGTTCACCCCGTTGATGATCAGCATGTCGTCGCTGCGCCCCTTGATGCGCTCGATGCGCCGGTGGGTCCGCCCGCAGGGGCAGGGGCCGGGCAGGATGCGGGTCAGGTCGCCGGTGCGGTAGCGGATCAAGGGCATGGCCTCCCGCTTCAGGGTGGTCAGCACCAGCTCCCCCTCCTCCCCCTCGGGCAGGATCCGGCCGGAAAGCGGATCGATGATCTCCGGGTAGAAATGGTCCTCCCACAGGTGCAGGCCGTTCTGCAGCAGGCATTCGAAGGCCACCCCCGGCCCGCACATCTCCGAAAGGCCGTAGGAGTTGTAGGCCTTCAGGCCGTAGATCTCCTCGATTTTCCGGCGGATGGCCTCGCTGTGCGGCTCGGCGCCGATGAAGGCGATGCGCAATTTCAGGTCGCGGCGCGGGTCGATGCCCAGTTCGGGAAAATAGCCGGCCAGGTGCAGCGCGTAGCTGGGCAGGATGTGGATGACGGTGGTCCCCAGGTGCTGCAGGAACCAGATCTGGCGCTTGGAGTTGCCCGGGCCGATGGGGATGGTCATCACCCCCAGCCGCTCGGCGCCGTAATGAAAGCCGATGCCGCCGGTGAACAGGCCGTAGCCCATCATGTTCTGGAAGACGTCCTTCTTGCGCACCCCGGTGGAGTACATGCAGCGGGCGATCAGGTTCTCCCAGTCGGCGATGTCCCCCCGGGTGTGGTAGACCACCGTGGGGTTGCCGGTGGTCCCGGAGGAGGAGTGCAGGCGCACCACCTCCTCCGGGTCCACGGCCAGGAAGCCGTACGGGAAACCCGCGCGCAGCTCGCTCTTCCCGGTGAAGGGCAGCTCCTCCAGGGCCCGCAGGCTGGCCAGGCCCGTTTCCGGCAGGCCGGCCAGGGCCTGGCCGTAATGGGGCGAGCGGCGCGCCCTGGCGAGGCTGGCGTTGAGCAGGCGCAGCTGGTGCCTTTCCAGCTCGCGCCGTTCCATGGTTTCCAGGCTCTGTTCCCAGTACATCGTTCTTCAGCCTCCCAGCAGGTCCAGCAGATCGGTGTCGTAGGCGGCCGCGTCGCTCAAGACCTGGGACAGGATTTCCATGACCTCGCGGTCGCGGCTGCGGCGAATGGAGCTCAAGTCCGCCGCCGCCAGCACCCGGCCCTGCTTGAGCACGACCAGGTCGTTGGCCAGCATGGAGGCCAGATGGGCGTCGTGGGTCACGCTGATGATCGTGCAGCCCCGCTGCTTCATCTCCCGGATCATGGCCATCATCTTCTCCAGGGCCGCGTGGTCGATCGAGGGGGTGGGCTCGTCGAGGAACAGCAGCTCGGGCTCCAGGATGACCGCCCGCAGGAAGGAGGCGATCTTGGCCTCGCCCATGGAAAGCTGGGCGGGACGCAGGTCCTCGGAAGCCTCCAGCCCCCCCCGCTCCAGGCTGGCCCGCACCCGCCGGCGCACCTCCGCCGCGGCCAGCGACGGGTGGTGGAACTGCAGCGGCAGGGCCAGGTTCTCGAAGATGGTCTTGTTGGCCCACAGGGCCGCGTCCTGGAACATGAAGCCGCTGGAGCGACGCCACTCCAGCAGGCGCGCCTCGCTCAGGCGCTGCAGGGGCCGGCCCTCCAGCAGCACTTCGCCGGAGTCCGGCAGGAGGATTCCCGCGGCCACCTTCAGCAGGGTGCTCTTGCCGCAGCCCGAAGGTCCCATGATCACGCTGCTGGCCCCCTTGCCGAAGCTGACGCTGGCCCGGTCCAGCACCACGTAGTCCTGGGTGGCCAGCACGACGTCCTTCAGTTCCAGCAGCGGCTCGGCCATCGCTATAAATAGTAGATCAGGGTGATCACGGCATCCGCCAGGATGCACAGCACGAAACCCTGGCCGACCGCCTTGATGGCGATCTGGGGAACCTCGGTGGAGGACACTTTCACCCGGAAGCCCTGGTAGACGGCCACGAAGGAGATGATCACCCCGAACACCACGCTCTTCACCAGGGAGGACAGGATGTCCGCCGGGGCCAGGGCGGCCAGCAGGTTGACGAGGTACTCGTTGAAGGGGATGCGCTGGACGAACTGGGTCAGCAGGAAGGAGCCGAACAGGCCGAAGAAGTTGAAATAGAGCGTCAGCAGCACCACGGAGACCGTCACCCCCAGGAAGCGCGGCACCACCAGGTAGGCGATGGGGTTGATGCCCACCGCCACGTAGGCCTCGATTTCGTGGGAGATCACCATGTTGCCCAGCTCGGTGGCGATCGCCGTGCCGGAACGGGCGATGATGATGAAGGCCGTGAGCAGCGGCCCCAACTCGCGGGTGATCACGATGATCAGCAGGGTGTACAGCAGCTTGCCCTGCCCGAAGCGGGGCAGGATGGAGTTGCCCTGGACGATGATCAGCGCCCCGAGGGCCAGGCTGATGAAGGCGATGATGGCCAGCGCCTCCACCGCCGTGAACAGGATCTGCAGGATGAACACCCGGAAGCCCACCTGGCGGCGGCGGAAGAAAAGCAGGGATTCCTTGAGGACCGCGAACAGCAGCCCGCTGGCGTAGGCCAGTTCCCCCGCGGCCTGGTTGAAGGAGCGGCCCAGGCGTCCGATCATGGCGTAGCCACCAGCTAGGCTTCCTACCATATTTTAACCTTCAATTCAACATTTATTTCTGAACAGTATGGTTATGCTGTCGATAATAGAAAGTGCGACGCGACACAGAAAGGACAGCAGGTTGCTGCACACCTATAGCCTGAGCGGGCTGACGATGGTCTCTTCAGCAGGGGTCCTGCCGGAAAAGACCCTCAAGGTCGAAAACCGCCGTATCCGGGCCCTGGGGGATACGGCCAAGCACGAGGTGCGCTTCGCCGAAGGGTTGTTCTGCTACCCGGCGCTGCTGAACGTGCACGATCACCTGAGGGGCAATTACCTGCCGCGCATCGGCCCCACCAACGGGGCCTATTACCTGAACTGGTCCTACTGGGAGAACGACCTGCGGGCCTCCGCCGTCGTGCTGGACGAGCGGGCCAACATCCCCGTGGGGCAGATGTACCAGCTTTCGGCCTACAAGAACCTGTTTTCCGGCGTGGTCACCGTCAACGACCACTTTCCCGCACGAGTTCAACGAGCCCTTCATTCCCGGCCTGCCCATCCGGGTCATCCGCGACTACACCCTGGCCCACGAATGCTCCTCCTTCGACCTGAAATGGGGGGACGGGATCGAGGTCGAGCACCGCCGGGCGGTGGAGCGCAACCATCCCTTCATCACCCACCTGGAGGAAGGCTTCGACGCCGAATCCCAGGATGGAGTGGGGATCCTGGAGCGCCTGGGCTGCCTGGACGACCACGGGGTGTTCATCCACTGCATCGGTTTCAGCGACGAGGACATCCGCCGGGTGGCGGCGGCGAGGGCCAGCGTGGCCTGGTGCCCCGCCTCCAACCTCTTCATGTTCAACGTCACCTGCAAGGTGCGCAAGATGCTGGAGGCGGGAGTGAACGTGTCCATCGGCACCGACTCCACCCACACCGGCTCCGTGAACCTGCTGGAGGAGATGCGCCTGGCCCGCGACACCTATCGCCGGATGTACGGCGAGGACCTCGCGGCGCGCCGGATCGTGGACATGGTCACGGCCAACCCCGCCAGGGCCTTCCGCCTGCAGGAGCGCACGGGCGGGATCGCCGCGGGACTGCAGGCCGACCTGCTGGTGCTGCGCCCCCGGGTCGCCGATCCGTACGAAGCCCTGCTGGCGGCGCAGATCGAGGACATCGAGCTGCTGCTGATGGAGGGCACGCCGCTTCTGGGCAGCGCGGAGCACGAAGAGCTGTTCGCCCTGCGGGAATGCCCCTACACCCGGGTGCGGGTGCGCGGGCGGGCGATGTGCGTGAATGGGGATCCGGCGGGGCTGCTGGCCGACGTGCGCCGCGCGGTGGGTTTCAGGAAGGTTCTTGATTATTTGCCCCTGGACGATTAGTCTAGCTGGATAGCAACGAGGAGCAGGACCGGTGTCACCGAAGTCGATGCAGTACAAGGCCAACTCGATCATCTTCTTCAAGGGCGACGTGAGCGACCGGGTCTTCCTGCTGAACTCCGGCAAGGTCACCCTGAACTCCATCGACATCGAGACCGGAGAGGAAGTGCACGACCTGATCAAGACCGGCGAGTTCTTCGGGGTCAAGTCCGCCCTGGGCCGCTACCCGCGCGAGGAGACCGCCCAGGTGCTCGGCGACGCCTCCGTGATGGCCTTCACCGTTCCGGAGTTCGAGCAGCTGGCCATGAAGAACACCAGGATCATCATGAAGATGCTCAAGGTCTTCTCCAAGCAGCTGCGCCACGTCCACAGCCAGGTGCAGAACCTGATCGGCTCGCGAGGAGCAGGTCAAACCGGAGCAGGGGCTGTACAACATCGGGGAGTACTATCTAAAGAACAAGCGCTACTCGCAGGCCCTCTACGCCTTCAAGCGCTACCTGACCTATTACCCTTCCGGGCGGTATTCGGCCGACGTCACCCGGAAGCTGCAGCAGGCCGAGGAGTTCCTTTCCAAATACGGCCAGGGCAAGGGCCCGGCGATCGGCGATGAGCGGCCTTCGGCCTCCGAGCCCCCGGCGGGCACGGGCCGGAAGTCCGCGGCCGCCGCGCAGCCGCCCGGAGCCTCGGCGCCCGCTTCCGGCGGGGAGCGCGGCGAGATGTCGGAAGTGGCCAAGCAGTACTACAACGCGGTCAGCCTGATGAGCCAGCAGAAGTACCAGGAAGCCTTCAACCAGTTCAAGAAGATCGCCGCCGCGGACCAGGACCCCGAGTACACGGCCAAGGCCCAGTACGAGATGGGCCGCTGCCTGTACTACCTGTCCCAGTTCGACGGCTGCATCCAGTCCTTCGGGGCGCTGTTCCAGCGCTACCCCAAGCACCCCGAGCAGCGCGAGGCGCTGTTCTTCGTGGGCAAGTGCTACGAGGCCAAGAAGGACACGGCCAAGGCCGCGGCCTTCTACAAGAAGATCCTCACCCTGGTGAGCGCGGAGGACGCCCTCAGCCGCAAGGTGAAGAAGGCCCTGCGCGACTTATCGGAGGCGGGCTGATGGACACCAACGCGGACGTCTTCAACCGCTTCCGCAAGACCTTCCAGAAGGGCGACGTGATCTTCTGCGAGTACGAGCCCGGCGACAATTTCTACCTGATCCAGACGGGCCGGGTGCAGATCGTGAAGATCATCGGGGAAATCGAGAGGAACATCGACATCCTGCAGCCCGGGGAGGTGTTCGGGGAGATGGCCATCCTGGAGGAGGCCCCGCGCACGGCCACCGCCCTGGCCCTGGACCCGGTCACGGTCCTGGAGTTCAACCGGGAGAACTTCGACGTGCTGATGCAGGGCAACCCGCAGATCGCCCTGAGGCTGCTGAAGCTGTTCACCATGCGCATCTACGACCAGAAGCGCAAGTTCATGATCCTCACCCTGGACGACGTGGAGGCCAGGGTGGCCGACGTCTTCCTGATGCTGGCGGAAAAAGAGCCGATCAACACCCAGGAAGTGGAGAAGATCGAGTTCAAGACCACCGTCGACGACATCGCCCACTGGGCGGCCATCTCCCCGGAGAAGTGCCGGGAGGTGATCAACCACTTCATCAACCAGCGCCGGGTGGAGCTGTTCCCGGAGCGCATCGTGGTGAGGAATATCAACGATTTTCAGCGCTTCGTGAAATCCCGGCGGCGCCGGCAGGAGTAGAGCCCCTCAGCCCGGACGCCGCAGGAAGGCGTTGCGCACCTCGTACCTCTCCAGATACCACAGGTAGAAGGCCGAGATCAGCATGGAGGCCACCGCCAGCACCACGTAGAGGGTGTTGAAGCGCAGGTCCCCTTCGACCCGCACCGTGGCGCGCGGCAGGAAGAGCATCAGGCGGCTGATGATGTTGATGCCGTGGGCGAAGGAAATGATGTACCAGGGCCAGGCCTGCGGACTGCGGCGGACCATCAGTTGCAGGGCTCCCACCAGCGCCAGCACCGCGCTCAAGACCGGCAGCCACCATTCCTGCGAGCTGGGCGAAAAAGAGGAGGGCGGGAACAGCAGCAGGGGGATGAACTGCACCAGGCAAAGAACCCAGACCAGCAGCCTGGCGGAGGACGCGCTCTTGGCCATAGACCCCGGATGCTACCATGGCCCGGCCGCGCTGTCAATGTTGGGCAAAACGGCTTTTTACCTTGACAATCGCGCCGGGGCTGTTATACCATTTCGGCTAATCAGAATACCAAATGGAGGTACTATGAAGCGAATCGTTGTCATGTTGGCGATCGCCCTGGTGCTGGCGGTGGCGCTGGTCGGCTTCTTCGGCTGCGGACCCGCCGCTCCCAAGGTTGTGAAGGTCGCCATCCTGGCGCCCCTTTCCGGGCCCGGTGCCGACCTTCGGCGTGTCGACCCGCGATGGCGCCCTGCTGGCCATCGAGGAGTGGAACGCCAAGGGCGGCGTCCTGAAGCAAGAAGATCGAGCCCGATCGTCGAGGACAGCCAGTGCACCCCCGACCCGGCGGTCAACGCGGCCAACAAGGTCATCGACCAGGACAAGGTGAAGTACATCATCGGCGAGGTCTGCTCCAAGGCCTCGATCCCGGTCTCCGAGATCGCCAACGCCAAGAAGGTGATCCAGATCAGCCCGACCTCCACCAACCCGTCGGTGACGGTGGACGCCGACGGCACAGACCAAGCCGTACATCTTCCGCGCCTGCTTCATCGACCCCTTCCAGGGCACGGTGGGCGCCAAGTTCGCCATCGAGCAACCTGAAGGCCAAGAACGCCTTCATCATGCTCGACCAGGCCAACGACTACGTGAAGGGCCTGGCCGAGTTCTTCGAGAAGGCCTTCGCCGCCAGGGCGGCGGCAAGATCGTCGGCAAGGAGACCTACACCGCCACGGACACGGACTTCTCCGCCATCCTGGCCAAGGTCGCAGACCGCCAAGCCGGACATCGTGTACCTGCCCGACTACTACAACATCGTCAACCTGGCCACCAAGCAGGCCAAGGAGAAGGGCATCAACGCCCCGTTCATGGGCGGCGATGGCTGGGATTCCTCGGACCTGGACCTGAAGGCGGCCGACGGGCGGCTACTTCACCAACCACTACTCGCCCGACGACCCCCGGCCCGAGGTGCAGAACTTCGTGAAGGCCTACGGCGACAAGTTCAAGGACGACAGCGGCAACGCCAAGGTTCCCGACGCCCTGGCCACCCTGGCCTACGACGCCACCAACCTGCTGCTGCAGGCCATCAAGGAAGCCGGCGCGGACGACACCGACCAAGGTGAAGGACGCCCTGGCCAAGATCAAGTTCAACGGCGTTTCCGGCAAGATCACCTTCGATGCCCAGCACAACCCGGTCAAGTCCGCCACCATCCTGGCGGTGAAGGGCGGACGGCGTGAAGTTCGAAGCCGTCGTCAACCCGTAACCGACGGGCGGACGGAAAGTTATCCGGTGAATTGAACATCAGGGAGGGCAGCCCGCGGGTTGCCCTCCCTTTTCGCAGACTCGCCGATCCCACCTTGAAGGTGCAACGATGAACGACATTACCGAAGCAAGAGCCAAGGCGGCGGCCGCTCCAACCCGGCGCCGGAAGCCCCTGGCCTGGCTGGGCCAGGGCTTCCTCATCCTGCTGGGGTTGTTCGTGCTCTACGTCATGGTGTCCAACCTGATCAAGGATCCCAGCTTCTTCGCCAAGATCTTCACCTCGCGGCCTGCAGCTGGGTTTCGTCTACGCCCTGATCGCGCTGGGCTACACGATGGTGTACGGCATCGTGCGCCTGATCAATTTCGCCCACGGCGACGTGTTCATGGTGGGCGCCTTCGTCAGCTATCTACGCGGTGACCCGCTTCCGCCTGCACCAGTGGCCGGCGGCGCTCATCCGCGGGCTTCCCCGCGGGCCTCTCCGTCGGTCATCGGCTCGATCACGGTCATCCTGCTGTCGATGGTCGTCTGCATGCTGCTGGCCGTCACCATCGAGCGGGTGGCCTACAAGCCGCTGCGCGACGCGCCGCGCATCGCCGCCCTGATCACGGCCATCGGCGTCTCGTTCTTCCTGGAGTACTTCGGGGCCCTGAACTTCGTGTTCTCGCCCCGCTTCATCCCCTACAAGCGCCCGTTCGAGGTGGTGGCCTGGTTCATCAGCAGGACGGCATCCACCCGGTCGTCCCGGGGCAGGCGCCGCCCGCCAGCGCGATCACCTTCTCCAACATCCTCCTGATCATCATGGCCGCCTCCATCCTGGTGCAGCTCCTGCTGCAGTTCCTCGTGCGCCGCACCAAGATCGGCGTGGCCATGCGCGCCACCTCCTTCGACAAGCCCACCGCCCGCCTGATGGGCATCAACGTGGACCGGGTGATCTCCTTCACCTTCGCCATCGGCGCGGCCTTCGCCGGCCTGGGCGGCGTGCTGTACGCCATCGCCTACAGCTCCATCTGGACCCAGCTGGGCATCCTGCCCGGCCTGAAGGCCTTCGTGGCCGCGGTGCTCGGCGGCATCGGCAGCATCCCCGGCGCCTTCGTCGGCGCGCTGATCATGGGACAGGCCGAGGCCCTGACCATGGGCTACATCTCCACGCCCGATGCGCGACGCGGTCGCCTTCACCATCCTGATCATCGTGCTGCTGGTGCGGCCCACGGGCATCTTCGGCGAGCCGGAAAAGGAAAAGGCGTAGGAGGCCGCCATGGAGATCGGCATTCTCTTCGGCATCGCGTCGTCAAGATCGCCGCCATCCTGGCCTGGATCTACGGCCTGCTGTGGGTGCTGGGACCGAAGCAGCTGGTGGCGGAAGGTCGTCGGCATCCTGGCCGCCTTCGGCGTCATCCAGCTCGCCGTTCTCCCTGCAATTTCGGCGGATTTCCAGATCTTCAACGCCTTCGACCAGGGGCTGCTCTTCCAGGCCTGCACCATGACCATGGTCGCCCTGGGCCTGAACCTGATCTACGGCTTCAACGGGCAGTTCAGCCTCGCCCAGTGGGGCTTCTACGGCATCGGCGCCTACGTGCGCGGCGGACATCACCTACCGCTGGATCAACGGGGACGCCCGCGGGCTGATCGTGGTCGGCGTCGGCGTCATCCTGGGCGGCCTGGCCTGATCCTGGTCAGTCGGCGCGCCTGCTGCAGCGCATCCGGGGCATCCCGGTGCTGTCCGCCTTCACGCTCTACCTGCTCGGCCAGCGTCGCCGCCGGTGCTGGTCGCCATCTTCGCCGGCCGCGCTGCTCAACCCGCTGCTCTCGCCCGCTGATCGGCACGCCCGGCGCACCCGGGCCCGCTGCAACGTCGGCCTGGTCCGCCAGATCGTCTTCTGTCCTGGCGGTGCTCCTGGCCGGCGCCGTTCGCCGCCGAGATCAGCTTCCTCTTCGGCCTGCCGGTGCTGCACGCTGGGCAGCGACTACTTCGGCATCGCCACCCTCGGCTTCTCCATCGTGGTCAACACCCTGATGGTCAACTCCGACACCATCCTGCCCTTCCCGGAGATGAAGGGCGGGCGCGGCATGATCGGCATCCCCAAGCTGACCACCTGGGTCTGGGCCTTCTTCTTCATGGTTGTCGGTGATCGTGGTCATGCGCAACCTCATCCGCTCCAGCACCGGGCGGGCCATCATGTCGGTGCGCGAGGACGAGACGGCGGCCAAGGCCATGGGCATCGACGTGGCCGGCAACAAGCTGCTGGCCTTCGTGGTCGGCAGCCTCTTCGCCGGCATCGGCGGCGGCGTCTACGCCCACTTCATCGGCTTCCTCAGCCCCAGCACCTTCAGCTTCCTGGCCGGCTTCAACCCGCTGATCATCGTCGTCTTCGGCGGACTGGGCAGCATGACCGGCACCATCGCCGCCTCCTTCGGCTGGATCTTCTTCCTGGAGGGCCTGCTGCGCGTGCTGCTGGGCGCAGATGGGCACCGAGGCGCCCACCTGGCGCTTCGTGCTCTACCCCATCACCCTGCTGCTGCTCATGCTGATCCGGCCGCAGGGCCTGCTGGGCACGGTGGAGTGGGGCTTCCTGAAGGCGCCGGTCGTCGCGCCGGTCGTCAGCCGCAGCCGCGCCGGCGGCTGCCGAAGGGAGGACGCCTGACGATGGCCGCACGCGACGCCACCGGCCCCATCCTCGCAGATCGACGGCCTGACCAAGTTCTTCGGCGGCCTGTGCGCGGTGAAGAACTTCGACCTCGACGCTTCCGCCGCGGCGCGCTGTGCGGGCCTGATCGGCCCCAACGGCGCGGGCAAGACCACGGTGTTCAACCTGATCACCGGGCTGTACCAGCCCACCGCCGGCGACATCGTCTTCCAGCGGCGAGCCGCTCGCGGGGCTGGAGCCCTACGAGATCACCCGCCTGGGCATCGCCCGCACCTTCCAGAACATCCGCCTGTTCCCCGAACCTGTCGGTGCTGGACAACGTGCGCATCGCCTACCACCCGCACGCCGGCTACAGCCTGCTCGGACAGCCTCCTGCGCACCGGCAGCTTCACGGCCAAGCGAGCGCGAGCTGACCGAGCAGGCGCATGGAGTTCCTGGCGATCTTCAAGCTGGAGGGCATCGCAGGACGAGCTCGCCAAGAACCTGCCCTACGGCGAGCAGCGCCGGGTGGAGATCGCCCGGGCCCTGGCCTGCAACCCGCGCCTGCTGCTGCTGGACGAGCCGGCCGCCGGCATGAACCCGCGCGGAGATCGTGCAGCTGATGGAGCTGATCCACTTCATCCGCGACCGCTTCAAGCTGACCATCCTGCTGATCGAGCACCAGATGCGCGTGGTCATGGGCATCTGCGAGCGGATCACCGTGATGGACTTCGGCGAGGTGATCGCCCGCGGCACGCCCAAGGAGATCCAGGACAACCCGAAGGTCATCGAAGCCTACCTCGGCAAGGGAGTCGCCAGCATGCTGCTTGCAGGTCGAGAACCTCAACGTCTACTACGGCGCCATCCACGCCCTGCAGGGCATCTCCTTCCACGTGGACGAGGGCGAGATCGTCACGCTGATCGGCGCCAACGGCGCCGGCAAGTCCACCACGCTGCGCACCATCTCCGGGCTGCTGCGCCCGCGCACGCGGCGTCGATCCGCTTCAAGGGCGCAGGACATCACCACCATCCCGCGCCGAGCAGATCGTGCGGCTGGGCATCAGCCAGGTGCCCGAGGGCCGCAAGATCTTCGCGCCGCTCACCGTGCGCGAGAACCTGATGATGGGCGCCTACACGCGCAGCGACCCGGCGGAGATCGAGGCAGTCGCTGGAGCGCGTCTTCCAGAGCTTCCCGCGCCTGAAGGAGCGCATCGGCCAGCTCGGCGGCACGCTCTCCGGCGGCGAGCAGCAGATGCTGGCCATCGGCCGCGGCCTGATGAGCCGGCCCACGCTGCTGCTGCTGGACGAGCCTTCCATGGGCCTGAGCCCGATCCTGGTGGAGGAGATCTTCCGCATCATCAAGGAGATCAACCAGCAGGGCACCAGCATCCTGCTGGTGGAGCAGAACGCCCTCATGGCCCTCTCGGTCGCCCACCGCGCCTACGTGCTGGAGACCGGGCGGATCGTGCTGTCCGGAAGCGCCAAGGAAATCGCCGAGAACCCGCAGGTCAAGGAAGCCTACCTGGGCGTATAGCCGTCCAGGCGCCGCATTCCACGGGACAGCGCGTAATCCCGAACCTCCTCGACCTCCTGGCGGTAGACCCGGCGTCCCAGCCCTCGCAGCTCCGCGGCGCGCCAGGCGGGGTGATACTGGTCCACTCGATCACCTGGCGCGAGCCGGCCAGGCCGCGCGGCAGCACCAGGTGGCGGACCAGGAGACCGGAAACCGCCACGCCCCGGCTGTCCATCTTCAAATCGCCCACCTGGCGGTGCATCTCCCGCAGGGATTTCCGGCACCAGCGGGCGTACTCGCGCACGCCCGACAGCCGCTGCCCCGCGGAATCCGTTCCGTACTTGAAGTCCGGCATGTAGATGTCCACCTGGCCGGCCAGTTCGCGCAGGAACTCCGGGTTCTCGTAACCCCCGCAGTTGTAGACGATCGGCAGGCGCAGGCCGCGGCGGCGGGCTGCCCGCAGGGCTTCGAAGATCTGGGGGGCCTGGTGGGTGGGGGTGACCAGGTTGAGGTTCTCCGCGCCGCGGGTCTGCAAAGCCAGGGCCAGGCCGATCAGTTCCCCTGCGGTGATGATCCTCCCCCGGTCCAGTTGGCTGATGTCGTAGTTCTGGCAGAAAAGACAGCCGAGGCTGCAGGCCGTGAAGAAGACGGTGCCTGAACCGCCCCGGCCCACCAGCACCCTTTCCTCGCCAAAGTGCAGGTCGGCCGCGGAAACCACCAGCTCGCCGGCGGTGCGGCAGCGGCCCTTTTCACCGGCCAGGCGGTCCACCCCGCAGAAGTTCGGGCAGACCCGGCAGGCGGAAAGCCATTCGCGCAAACAGCCGGAAGTGGGAGTCGAACCCACGACCTGCTCATTACGAGTGAGCCGCTCTACCACTGAGCTAATCCGGCATCGTCATATATTTACAGGATTTTGCGCCGTATTGTCTACAGCGAACAGCGAAGCGTCCAGAAAAATTATGGAGCGGGGCATCAACTGGGAGTATAATGGATGCGCTCTGCTGCCAATCTGATACGGAGGCTGGATAAAAGATGAATCGCGCGCGGCTTTTTTCAGTCATTTTTCTGGTGGCCAGCATCGATGTCCTCAGCGCTGAAGTACGCCAATCCGTTGTTCTTGTACAGCCCGCTATCAGTGAGGAAGGAATCGCCTGCTATAAGGCAATTGGCTCCTATTTCCGCAGCCGCAACTTTGCTGACCTGGCCAAGTATTTCGATTCGTTGGCAAAAGGAGGTTTCGGCAGCGGATATCTTGCTCTGGATCCATACGGACGTTTGGTAGTTGTCACGAACCGACATGTTATAACCTTCGCCGATTCTGCTGCTATCACTATTTTTGACGAGAATGGAACGGGGAAAAAAATCGAAGCCTGTCCAATCATCTATGAAGATCCAGATATCGACTGCGCCATCCTTCTGCTGCCTGAAGGGACAGCGGCGGCCGGTGCGCCACTCGAGCTATCGGATTCCGTGCCCAATGACGGTGAGACCGTGTGGTCTGCTGGATATCCAGGCCTTTTCGGTGAACCATCCTGGCAGATTTCCAGAGGCGTCGTTTCCAATCGCCGCGTAACGGTTGCTGCAATTGGGCTGCCCGAATACGCCGTTTTCACGCAGCATTCTGCGCCAATCGATCCAGGCAATTCCGGCGGTCCCCTGCTGGTCGGCGATCCCGCTGATTCTTCCTCTTTGCGCGTTGTCGGCATCAATACCTGGGTGGTGTTCGGACGCCAAAACACGAATTTCGCCGTTTCCTTGGAAATGCTCAAGGCGGCCTTTCACCGCATTCCCAGCCGGAATGAGTTTATTGCGGGTTCGGAAGCTGTGCGGGAGAAGACGGAGAAGCTGATCGGAATCCTCAATGGGGACGAGTGGTCCCGTTTTGCATCAGGTCGATATATTTCCTCTCGAATGGTCATGCGCAGCGGCTGGGATGTCTTTACCTCTGTCGTGTCATCTGAGAAGGGAGAAAAGGCCCAGACTTGGGTGGAACACTTTCTTGGTGACTCCCCTGAAGAAACTCTTCGGCAGGCGATATTCTATCGAGTCTACAAGGCTCTCCACAAGGAGGGACGGCCGGTTGTTCTTGATTCCGTTGAGGAGTTCCGGGATAAGCAAGGATCACGGCGCATACGCACGGGTGTCGCTGCGGGCAAAGCTGTTTATTTTTTTGACTGGTACGAAGAATCTGGAAACTGGCGGATCCTCGAAGCTGGTATTCCAGCCGCAGGTTTACGCGGACCCCGAAAACGCATTGATGCAGCGGCGGCACCGCGGAAACAGAGGCCTCCCGGCGGGTATCCCGTGGGAAACATATCGCTATTATCCAGCGCCGGCGCGCTTTTCCCTATTGGAGGGGTCAGTTCCGTCCTGACAACAGGTTTTTCTGAAGTGACCTCGCTTCGATATCAATTCGAAGCAAAGGCAATATCGCCCTACGTTGGACTCAGGACTGGCATCAATTACCATGCGACAAGAGGAAACGTTGTATCGACCTACCGTCTGTACTCCGTGCCGGCAGCAGCGGTTTTTGGAATATCTCCAAGGAAAGGATCCAAACTGTACTATTCCTTTGAAATAGGAGGGGGAGTAGTCCTCAGCCATCTGGCATATCAGGTAGTGAGTGCTGAAAATGTCACAACTGTAAAAGCCATTTTGAATTCAGAGGCAAGTGTTGGCTATATCTTTGCGAGACGGTACTGCGTTTCTGCAAATATTGGCTTTTCATCCATTTTTTTCAACGGCAATCCATATTTCAGCATTTCTCCGTGCATAGGCTTCGTTGTCAGGTTCTAGCGAGAGAGGATGACATGAAAAGGCGAATAGCTCATATCGGCATGGCAGTTCCTATTATGCTCTTGGCTGTTTCGTGTGCGCCCTTAGATCTGGTGAAGGCGGCGCAGAATACAGGGGGAATGATCAATGCCCCAATAGTCACCGTGATCGCAGCAACTGTGGATACGACTCCAACTTGGACATGGACGAAGCCTGCCGGAACGTCCGAGTTCCGAATTCAACTGGATAGCGAGAGCGGAAGCTGGACAGAGGTCACTGGAAGTGATCTGGAATATACACCCGGTGCGTTGGCTCTAGGCCAACATGCACTGTACGTGCGCGCTGTCGATCTCTTCGATCATGAATCGGTCAGCGGATCAGCTTCAACTGCAATTGTTGAAGTATCATCTAATCTGGCTGCCTACTACCCATTCAGTGGCAATGCCAATGATGCAAGCGGAAATAACAGGCATGCCACTGTGTCCGGAGCTTCTTTGACAAACGATAGAGTAGACAATCCATCCAGCGCATACCTTTTCAGCCATCTGGAAAGCGACTCAATCAGCATTCCAATCACGGATACAAACCTTTCCTCTCAAACGGCTTGGTCCATCGCCTGCTGGGTATACTTGGATGCAGCGCAAGGGAGCGCAACAGTGCCGGTCTGGCAGGCCGGAGATGGGTGCGGACTACAATATCTACCCGATTATGGCCAGCTCCATACCTCCATTCGGACAAGCGATTCTTCGTCCAGGGGCAGTAAAGCCAATGATATTCTCACCGATAGATGGTACTTTGCAGCTGTGGTCATGGATCCGGCATTGAAGATTTATGTAGATGGCCAGTACAAAGAGTCTGATTTTGGCTCCACTGCAATGGCGCCATTAGGCCTGAATATCAGCCTTGGCTACTGGGAGACGAGCGCCTGGTACTTGAGTGGAAAGGTCGATGAGGTGAGAATATACTATAGAGCATTGAGCGCAGACGAAATTCTCGCCCTCTATCTAGAAAACTAAGCAGAGTTTTCTCCCGCCATCCCCCGCCGCCCTTTGCCGGCGCTTTCGCACTTGCATCAAGGAAGCCGGCGGAAAACCGATAATCACAATGACCGGCAGCCGGACCGCGGTCCATGGGAGGTCAAATTTGATCCGAGGATTGTATACGGGCGCCAGCGGCATGGTGGTGCAGATGCACCATCTGGACGCCGTCGCCAACAACCTGGCCAACGTCGACTTGAGCGGCTACAAGCGCGACACCCCGGTCGACAAGGCCTTTCCCGAGATCCTGCTGCGCCGGATGAACGACGACGGGGTGTACAAGTTCCCCCTGGGCTCGGTGGACACCACCCCGATCGTCGGGCGCCTGGGCACGGGGGTGGAGCTGAACGAGGTGTACACGGTCTTCGAGCAGGGGCCGCTCAAGCAGACCGAGAACCCCTTCGACCTGGCCCTGGAGGGCGCGGGCTTCCTGTCCATCGCCACCGAGGCCGGGGAGCGCTACACGCGCAACGGCTCCTTCCATCGTCAACGACGAGGGCTGGCTGGTCACCAAGCACGGGGAGCCGGTGCTGGGGGAGAACGGCCCGATCCAGCTCAAGAAGAACAACTTCGTGATCGACCAGGACGGGATGGTCTGGCAGAACGCGCGCCCTGGCCGGGGACCCGCGGGAGCTGGTGTCGCTGGAGGAGAACGAGTGGGAGAGCATGGAGCGGGTGGACCGCCTGCAGCTCGTGGACTTCGAGCACCCCCGCTACCTGAAAAAGGTCGGCAACTCCTTCTGGGAGGCCACCGAGGAGTCCGGCCCCGCCGTCCATCCCGTTCCAGGAGCGCCCCAAGGTGCGGCAGGGCTTCCTCGAAGGGGCCAACGTGAACGTGGTCACCGAGATGGTGCGAGATGATCGAGGTGAACCGCAGCTACGAGGCCAACCAGAAGGTCATCCAGACCGAGGACGCCCTGCTGGGACGTCTGGTCAACGACGTGATCCGCGCCTGAACGAGGTAGTGAAGCCATGATGCGATCGCTGTGGACGGCCGCGTCCGGCATGATCGGCCAGCAGTTCAACATCGACACGATCTCCAACAACCTGGCCAACGTGAACACGACGGGCTTCAAGGCAGATGCGGGCCGACTTCGAGGACCTGCTCTACCAGACCCTGCGCGCTGGCCGGCACGCCCGCCACGGAGGCTGACCGTGGTGCCCACGGGCATCCAGGTGGGCCACGGCGTGCAGCCCGGCGGCCACCCAGAAGATCTTCACCCAGGGCGCCTGCAGACCACGGGCAACATCGACGGACCTCGCCATCGAGGGCGAGGGCTTCTTCCGGGTGCTGCATGTACGACGGCACCTACGGCTACACCCGGGACGGGTCCTTCAAGATCGACTCCAACGGCCAGCTGGTGAGCTCCAACGGCTACCGGCTCCTGCCCGAGATCATCCTGCCGGAGGGCTTCATCCGCGACACCGTCACCATCTCGCAGGACGGGCGCGTCACGGTGAAGATCGCCGGGCAGCGACGACCCGATCGAGGTCGGGCAGCTCGAGATCTACCGCTTCGTCAACCCGGCGGGGCTCAGGCCGATCGGCGAGAACCTGTTCAAGGTGACGAACGCCCCGGCGAGCCCATCGCGGGCCGGCCCGGCTTCGACGGCATGGGCAAGACCATCCAGCAGGTTCCTCGAGATGTCCAACGTCTCGGTGGTGCAGGAGATGGTCAACATGATCGTGGCCCAGCGGGCCTACGAGACTGAACTCCAAGGCCATCCAGACCTCCGACACGATGCTCGCCACGGCCAACAGCCTGAAGCGGTAGAGCCTGATGCCCGTCCGCCTGGCCCTGGCCCTGGTCCTGGCGGGACTGCTCTGGACCGCCGCGGCGGCTCGCGGCGGGCCGGTTCTGTACCTGCGCTCCATGGCCGTGCTTCCGGCGGGACAGCTCACCCTGGGGGCCGTGGCCGAGGTGCACGGGGTCCCGGCGCGCGAGGCCGCCGAGCTGGCCGCGCTGCCACTGGGCCCGGTTCCCGAGCGGCCGGCGTTCCTGCCGCCGCTGGAAGTGCGCCGTCGCCTGGCGCGTTCCTGGGACGGGGGCGCGGACCTGGTGGGAGCAGGGCGTGGCTACTGCTGCCGGAGGGGGCCGTGCCGGAAAGGCAGCGGGCCCAGGCCGCGGAGCTGCTGGCCGCGCTGGGGCGCGCGGGAGCGGGGGAGGGCTGGCTGGAGGTGGAGCTGCTTTCGCCCCTGCCGGAGAGGCCGGGTCCGGCCGTCATCCCCTCGGTTGCGGGGAGGCTGTCAGGCCGGGTGCAGGTCGGCCTCGGGGAGGCCAGCATCCTGGTGAATGTCCATCCCTTCGCCGCCGTGGCCCGCGCGGCGCGCGACCTGCCGCGCGGCCATCTGCTGGGTCCGGCGGACGTGGAGCTGGTGGAGCAGGACCTGACGGAGCTGCGGGGCGGGTACCTGACCGCTTCCGGGCTGCAGGGCTCGCTCCGCCTGCAGTCGCCGGTCCGCAGGGGAGCGCTGCTGGAGCCGTCCCTGCTGGCCCGCAACCTGCTGGTGCGAGCCGGGGAGCGGGTCATCGTGGTCCTGGTGCGCTCCGGGCTGAGCGTCACCATGACCGGCAAGGCCTGGGGCTCGGCGGGGCCGGGAGAGACGGTGGAGGTCAGCCTGCGCGATCCGTCCCGGCGTTTCCGGGGCAGGGTCTCCGAGACCGGGGAGGTGATCGTTGAACAGCTCTAAGGGTCTGCGAGCGGCGGCTGCCGGCATTTTTCTGGCCGTCAGTGTCGTGCTGTCCGCGGCTCCCACGGTGCGCCTGAAGGACATCGCCACCCTGCAGGGCATCCGCGGCAACCAGCTGGTCGGGGTCGGGCTGGTCACCGGCCTGGCCGGCAGGGGGGACTCGGCCAACTCGGCCCTGCTGCGCAACGCGGTGGCCAATCTGGTCTCCAATTTCGGATTCCGCATCTCGCCGGACGAAGTGCGCAGCCGCAATTGCGCCGTGGTCTCGGTGAGCGCCGAGGTGCCCCCCTTCCTGCGCCCGGGCGCGTCCATCGACGTCACCGTGGCCAGCCTGGGGGACGCCCGCAGCCTGGAGGGAGGGGTCCTGCTGCAGGCTCCGCTGAAGGGAGCCAACGGCCGCGTCTACGCCCTGGCCCAGGGACAGGTCTTCACCATCGGGGAGGGCAGCGGCACCCGGACCGTCGGGAACGATCCCGGCGGGGGCCATCGCCGAGCAGGAGATCCTCTCCACTTTTCTGGCGGATTCCAGGCTCTCCCTGGTGTTGAAGAACCCGGATTTCCTGACCGCCAGCGCCGTGGCCGGCGCGCGTGCGGCAGGCCTTCCCGGACATCCAGGTCCGCGCCCCGGGACGCCGCGCTGGTGGAGCTGGAAATTCCCGAGCCGCTGCGGGGCGATCCGGTGGGCTTCATCGCCCGGCTGGAGGCGGTGCAGGTCACCCCGGACCCGTCCAACAAGGTCGTGATCGACGCCGCCAGCGGGATCATCATCTTCGGCGAGCAGGTGCGCATCGGCAAGGTGGCCGTCTCGTACAAGGACGTCTCGGTGAAGGTCGGGGCCCTGGCCGCCTGGCGCGCGGAGGAGAACCCGGACAAGCCGGAGCAGTTCACCCTGCAGGAGAACACCACCGTGGAACAGCTGGTCGACGCGCTGCGCACCGTCGGCCTGGACACCGAGACGGTGATCCAGCTCATCAAGGCCATCGACAAGGCGGGGTCCTTGTACGGCACCCTGGTCCTGTTATAGGAGCTCTTATGGAAATCCTGGCCAACGGCTACACCCCGACCGCCTCCGACCGGGCGGTGGAACGCGCCACCGATGTCGCCCGGCGCCTGGGGCCGAGCGCGGTGGACAAGGGCAGTCCCCTGTACAAGGTCTGCCTGGAGTTCGAAGCCATCTTCATCAAGCAGATGCTGAACAGCATGCGCAAGACCGTGGAGAAGTCCGGGCTGCTGGACGGCGGGATGGCCGAAGACTTTTTCGAGGATATGCTCTATGACGAGTACGCCAAGAAGATGGCGGAGACCGCGAACTTGGGGCTGGCGGCCATGATTTACGGCCAGCTTCAGCCATCTATCTGACTACTATTGTATACGGTCGGAATGGCCTTTAGTTATAGTAAAGGATACGATTACCCTCCGCATTCCATGCGGAATATTCTTATATTATTTATTTCATTATTCTATAAGTAATTAGATCGATTGAGCGGGGGTCGAAGATTGGCATGTTTCTTGCTTGCTAGGGACCCATGAACCCGGTTGCCCCCGGCCCTAGAGAAGACACGCTGCGGGCGTACTTCGACCAGATCAAGAAAGGCCGCCTGCTCACCTTCGAGGAGGAGCTGGATCTTTCCCGCAGGATCCGGCGCGGCGAGGAGGCCGCCCGGCAGCTGCTCATCACTTCCAACCTGCGGCTGGTCGTGCGCATCGCCAAGAAATACATGACCCCGGACGTGTCCCTGCTGGACCTCATCCAGGAAGGCAACCTCGGCCTGATCAAGGCCGCCTCCAAGTACGACGACCGCAAGAACGTGCGCTTCAGCACCTACGCCTCCTGGTGGATCAAGCAGGCCATCGTGCGCGCCCTTTCCAACAAGCGCCGCGTGATCCGGCTGCCGCACCGCAAGGAGGAGAAGCTGCGGCGGATCAACAAGGCCTACAATACCCTGTCCCAGGAGTTCAAGCGCTCGCCCAACTCGCAGGAAATCGCCAATGAGCTGGGGCTCAAGGAGAGGGAAGTGGATTCCATCGTCAGCCTGTCCAGCGCGGTGGTCTCCCTGGACGGCCCGACCCCCGAGGACAACGGCACCCTGCAGGACCTGATCATGGACAACTCCTACGTGCCCGACCGCGAGCTGCTGCGCAACAGCCTGCGGGAAAAGACCATGGGCTTCCTGGAAAAGCTGCTGGAAAAGGAAAAGCAGATCCTGCTGTACCGCTTCGCCTTCTACGGCGGGCGCAAGTACACCCTGAAGATGATCGGCGAGGAGATGGGCATCTCCCCCGAGACCGTGCGGCAGATCGAGATCCGGGCGCTGCGCAAGCTCAAGGAGTGCGCGGCGGAGCTGCGCGACTTCGTCTTCGGCTGAGCGCCGGAGTCCGGGGCTGGCGCTGCCGGCTCTTGACCAAGGTTCTCCCACCACTAGAATGGGCCCATGTCCAAGACCCGCTGGGCCCTGCTCCTCCTGCTATCCATCGGGGCCCTGCTGGCGTTCCTGCTGGTGCTCCTCCCGCGACGCCCGGCCCCGCGCGCAGGCGAATATGTCGTTCCCGTGCCGGAGAAGGAGCCCCTGCCCCTGGTGGTGCCCTTGGCGGAGCCTTTGACGGAGCCACAGGCGGAGTCGCGGGTGGCCGCCCGAGCCCTGCCCGAACCACGGGAAGTGCGCCTGGCCATCGTCATCGACGACGTGGGCTACAACCTGAGCGGGCTCAAGGCGTTCCTGGCCCTGCCGTACCCGCTGGCCTTCTCCGTGCTGCCCGACCTGCCGCACAGCCGGGAAGCCGGGCGGCTGATCGCCGCGGCCGGCAAGGAGCTGCTGGTGCACCTGCCCATGGAGCCCTCCAGCGGCTCGAATCCCGGGCCGGGGGCCGTGCTGACCGCCCAGAGCGACGAGGAGATCCAGGGGCTGTCGAGCCAAAGCCTGGAGAGGCTGCCGCAGGCGGTGGGACTGAACAACCACATGGGTTCCCGGGCCACCGCCGACCGGCGGGTCATGGGCGTGGTGCTGGGTTTTCTGCGCGGGCGCGGCCTGTTCTTCCTGGACAGCAGGACCACCGCGGACACCGTGCGGCCCGGAGCTGGCCGGGCGATTGGGCGTGCGCCTGCTGGAGCGCGACGTGTTCCTGGACAACGAGAACTCCGCCGCGTATATCGAGGGGGCCCTGCGTCACGGGGTGCGCACCGCGCAGGCCCGGGGCAGCGCCGTGCTGATCGGGCACGTGCAGAACGTGGAGCTGGCCGGTGAGCTGGAGCGGCTGCTGCCGCAGCTGGCCGGCCAGGGGGTGGAGCTGGTGGCCCCCAGCGTCCTGGCCGCGGAAGGCCGGGGCCGGCCATGATGGTGCTGGGCGTGGAGTCCTCCTGCGACGAGTGCGCCGCCGCGGTCGTGGAGGACGGGCGCAGGATCCTCAGCAACGTCGTGGCCACCCAGGAGGAGCTGCACCGCCCCTACTACGGGGTGGTGCCGGAGATCGCCTCCCGCAGGCACATCGAGATGGATCCAGCCGGTGGTCGAGCTGGCCCTGAAGCAGGCGGGCCTGGTGGCCGGCGGGGTCGACGGCGTGGCGGTGACCTGCCGGCCGGGGCTGATCGGCTCGCTGCTGGTGGGCCTTTCCTTCGTGAAGGGAATGGCCCTGGCCCTGGACAAGCCGCTGGTCGGCGTGGATCACATCCTGGCCCACCTGTACGCGCCCCATCTGGAGGTCGAGATCCGGTACCCCTACCTGGGGCTGCTGGTCTCCGGCGGGCACACGCTCATCGCCAGGGTGGAAAACTTCGACCGCATCCAGGTGCTGGGCACGACCATCGACGACGCCTGCGGGGAGGCCTTCGACAAGGTGGCCAAGTTCTACGACCTGGGATTTCCGGGCGGCGTGGCCATCGACCGCCTGGCCCAGAAGGGCGACGACCGGGCCTTCCGCTTTCCCTGGCCCTCGCTGCACAAGGGCGACCATCCCTTCGACGTTTCCTACTCGGGGCTGAAAACCGCCGTGGTGCACCAGCTGGAGCAGTTCTGGGACCCGAGGCGCCCAGCCACCCCCGCGAACATCGCCGCCTCCTTCCAGAAGACGGCGATCGACATCCTCGTGGACCGCCTGCTCAAGGCGGCCCGCGACACGGGATTGGACACCGTCGTGGCCGGGGGCGGGGTGGCCGCCAACAGCTACCTGCGGCGCCGGCTGGCCGCGGAGCGGGGCTCGAGGGTGATCTTCCCCTCCCTGAAGCTGTGCACGGACAACGCCGCGATGGTCGCCGGGCTGGGCTACCATCTGCTCTCCTCGGGCCGGCGGGACGGCCTCGAGCTGACCGCCGAGGCGCGAGTGCCGGGCCTGCGGCGCGCCTATCCTTGACCGGCCGGCCCTTCCATACTACCATCCCCGTATGTTTCGCGCCGCCGTGATCTACGCCCCCGCCGCCCTGCAGGCCGCGGCCGAGCGGATCGCCGACTCGCTGGACCGCCAGCGCTTCCGCGTGCTCGTCAAGCCGGCCGAGCAGGCTTCCATCCCCGACCTGGCCGCGGCCGAGCTGGTGCTGCTGGGCAGCTCGGCGCAGGGCCGCGCCGCCCTGCCCGCCGAGTTCGCGGAGATCGTGCGCGCCTTGAGCGGGATCGACCTGTCGGGCCGGGTCGCCGGGCTGTTCGCGGCCGGAAGCGACGCGCCGCTGGCGGCCTGGAAGAAGGCCTTGAAGGACAGCGGCATCCGCCTGGAGGAGAACCTGCTGCGGTCCGACGGGGCGGATGCCAAGGCCCTGGGCGCCTGGCTGGCCGGCCTGACCCGCCAGGTGGAAGAGCAGGCGCGTGGGCGTTGACCTGGACCGGGCCATCCGGAAGGTGCCCGGCTTTCCCAAGCCCGGGGTGCTGTTCTACGACATCACCGGGATCCTGGCCGATCCGGAGGTCTTCGCCTGGTGCGTGGAGCGCATCACCCAGGAGGCGGCCGTCCTGCGCCCGGACGGGATCGCCGCCATCGAGTCGCGCGGATTCGTTTTCGCCGCGCCGGCGGCCTACCGCCTGAAGCTTCCCCTGCTGCTGATCCGCAAGAAGGGCAAGCTGCCCGGCCCCACCTATCGCGCCCGTTTCGCCCTGGAGTACGGCGAGGACGAAATCGAGGTGCAGCGCGACGACGTGCGCCGCGGCGCGCGGATCCTGCTGGTCGATGACCTGATCGCCACCGGCGGGACGCTGAAGGCCGCCTGCGGGCTGCTGGAGGAGGCCGGCGCCGAGGTGGCCGGCATCTTCGCCGTCGTGGGCCTGCCCTTCCTGCACTACGACCGGGTGCTGGCCTCCTACCCGGTGCGCACCCTGATCCAGTACCAGGGGGAAAAGGCCTGGCAGGGATGCCGAGGCCGGCGCCGCCAGGGAGGCGCAGCACCGACCCTAGGATCCAAGGCAGCAGGAGGCCACGCGGCATGTCCAGCCAGCGCCTGCCTCCGATGGAAGTCTCCAGGAGCACCCGGCCCGGGTTGGCGGCGGTGACCCCGCCCACGTCGCGGGCCTTGGCCCCCAGCGGGTGGGCGCGCAGGATGCCCAGGGCCCGCTCCGCGGAATCCCCATCCACCACCGCCACCAGCACGCCCTCGTTGGCGATTTCCAGGGGATTCAAGCCCAGCAGCCCCGCCGCGGCGGCCACGATCCCTTCCACGGGAAAGTCCTGCTCCACCAGGTTCCAGGCCCAGCCCGCAGGCTCCGGCCAGCTCGTTCAGGATGGCCGCCACCCCGCCGCGGGTCGCGTCGCGCATGCAGCGCAGGGCGGGACCCAGGGCGGCCAAAGCGGCGCACAGGGGATGAAGGTCGGCACAATCGGAAACCAGGCCGGAGCCCACCTGCAGCGATTCCCGCGCCGCCAGCACGGCCAGCCCGTGGGCGCCCACGGGCGCGGAAACCAGCACCCGGTCCCCCGCTCGCATCCGCGCCGGGGAGAGGCTCAAGCCTGGGGCGGCCCGGCCCACCCCCGCGGTATTCAGGTAGATCCCCCCGCCCTTGCCGGCGGGCACCACCTTGGTGTCCCCGGTGATGACCCGCACCCCGGCCTGGTCGGAGGCGGCCCGCACCGAGGCCAGCACCTTGCGCAAGTCCGCGAGCGGGAAGCCCTCCTCCAGCACCAGGCCCAGCGACAGGGCCAGCGGCGTGGCGCCGCAGACGGCCAGGTCGTTGCAGGTGCCGAACACGGCCAGGCGCCCGATGTCGCCCCCGGGAAAGAAGGGCGGGTCCACGACGTAGGTGTCCGTGGTGAGCAGGCCCCCGCCGTCCAGCCGGAAGGGGGACGCATCAGCCAGTTCCTGGTACTGCTCCCCGCGGAAGAAGGGGTAGATGACCGTCTCGGTGAGCCAGCGCGACAGGGCGCCGCCGCTGCCGTGCTCCAGCACGATCCGTTCGTCGGCCTTCAGGCGCGGACCTCCCCGTAGCGGAAGGCCGCCGCGCAGGAGCCCTCCGAGGAGACCATGCAGGGGCCGATCGGGCTCTCCGGGGTGCAGCCCCGGCCGAACAAGGGGCAGGCCTCCGGCTCCAGGCGGCCCAGCAGCACCCGGGCGCAGCCGCAGCCCGGCGGCTCCGAGTTCCACACGGGCGGCAGGCCGAAGCGCGCGGAGGCATCCAGCGCGCGGTACGACGGCCGCAGGCGCAGGCCGCTGCCCGGGATGGAGCCCAGCCCGCGCCACAGGGCGTCCTCCGGCTCCAGCAGCTCGGCCAGCACTTCCCGGGCCCGCGGGTTTCCTCCCGGGCGCACCACGCGGGGGTAGGAGTTCTGGACCCGGTGCGTGCCGGCGGCGATCTGCCGCAGCAGGTCCAGGATGCCGCGGAGCAGGTCCAGGGGCTCGAAGCCGGTGACCGCCCCCGGCAGGCCGCCGGGCTCTTCCAGAAACCGGTAGGGCTCCAGGCCCAGGACCGCCGAAACGTGGCCCGGCAGCAGGAAGCCGTCCAGGCGGGATTCCGGGTCGGCCAGCAGGGCCCGCAGGGCCGGCGGCACGGTCTTGAAGGCCGCGAACAGGTACAGGTTGGGGATTCCCTCGCGCGCCGCTTGCAGGAAGGCCGCGGCCACGGTGGGGGCGGTGGTTTCAAAGCCGACCCCCAGAAAGACCACGGGGCGGGCGCCGGCCCGGGCCAGGGCCGGCAGCTCGGCGGGGGAGTACAGGATGCGCAGGCGGCCGGTCCCCATCCGGGAGGACAGGGAGGAGCCGGAAGCCCCCGGCACCTTGAGCATGTCCCCGAAGGTGGCCAGGACCAGGTCCGGCTGGTCCAGCAGGGACAGGGCCAGATCGATGTAGCCGGCGGGAGTGACGCACACCGGGCAGCCTGGCCCGGACAGCAGGCGCACGTTCTCCGGCAGCAGCGAGCGCAGGCCCGCCCTGCGGATGCTCACCGTGTGCGTGCCGCAGACCTCCATGAGGCGCACATCCCGGTCCAGCGAGCCGGCCAGCCGGCGGATCTCCTCCAGTAAAGGGGCGGCCAGGGCGCGTTCGGGGGAGACGGAGCTCAAGCGGAGTCCGGACGCTTGTCCCGGGCGCCGGCCTCGTCGAACAGCTTCAGGCGCTCCTCGGCTTCCGCGGAGTCCAGGACCTCGATTGCGTATCCGGCGTGAATGATCAGATGGTCGCCGGGTCGGGCCTGCTCCACCAGCGAGATATCCACCACGGTCTCCAGCCCGTCCTGCCGGACCAGGGCCTTGCCCTCCGGCAGCAGCCGCTCGACCCGCATGGGTATTGCCAAACACATGGCGTATTTTACACAACCTCGTCCTGAAAATATACCTGCCCCACGGCCAGGCCTCCGTCCCCTGGGGGCAGGAGATGGTGGGTGTACACCGCGAAGCCGTCCTCCCGCAGAGCGGGAGCCAGCAGCCCCAGGAGCAGCGTGTTCTGGAACACCCCGCCAGACAGGACCAGCTCCGCGCGGCCCGTGCGCAGCCGCATCTCCCGGGCCCCTGCGAGTGATGCCAGGGCGATGGCCCGGTGGAACAGGAGCGCCGACGGCCCCGGCGTGAAACCGGGCCGGGCGGCCCGTTGGGCCAGCTCGGCCAGCAAAGGCGAGGGATCGATCTGGAAGAGCTCTTCCGCCGCGGCAGGCCGGCTCAGTGGCGTCAGGCCGGTAAGCTCGGCTGGAGGCAGAGCCTGCAGCGGCGTTTCTGCTCCGGGCTCGCGCAGGGCCAGCCCCTCCATGCGGATGGGCCCTTCCCCCTCGTAGGCCACCCGGTCCACCAGGCCCAACAGGGCCGAGGCGGCGTCGAACACCCGCCCCAGGGAGGAGGTGAGCGGGGAGCTCAGCCCGCGGCCGATCATGTCCAGCAGGAAGCGGGCATCGGAGGCGGGCAGGCGGCCGTCCCGGCAGAGCAGGCGCTCCAGTTCGGCGGGGGGCAGGCGGCCGGCCAGCAGGCCCAAGGCCGCGCGCAGCGGGTGCAGGACCGCGGCTTCCCCGCCGGGCAGGGGGAAGGGGCGGAAGCAGCCCAGCCGGCGGAAGCCGCTGCCGGTCGGCCTCCAGGAACTCCCCTCCCCAGATCGTGCCGTCGGTGCCGTAGCCGGTGCCGTCGAAGGTCAGCGCCAGGGCCCGCTCCAGGCCGTGCTCGGCCATGACCGCCAGCGCGTGGGCGTGGTGGTGCTGCACGGCGACCTGGCGAGCCTCGGGAAAGCTGCGCGGCCAGGCGGCTGGAATGGTACAGGGGGTGCGGGTCGAAGGCCACCGCCTCCGGTCTGACGCCGTACAGCTCCAGGATGCGCTCGACCTGCCGCTGGAAATCGGACTGGGTGAGCGGATCCTCCAGGTCGCCGATGAAGGGAGCCAGGTACACGTCGCTGCCGCGCGCCAGGGCGGGGGCGTTCTTCAGGTCCCCGCCCAGCCCCAGGGTGATCCGGGCCAGCGGGGCGCGCAGGGTGATCAGGCCGGGCACGTATCCGCGGGAGCGGCGCAGGAGCACCGGCGTCCGGTCGCAGACCCGCAGCACCGAGTCGTCGGTGCGGAACACGATCCTCCGGTCGTTGGTGAGGAACAGGTCCGCGGCCTCCCCCAGCCGGGAGCGGGCCTGCGGCGGGATCGGTGAGGATCGGCTCGCCCCTGCGGTTGCCGGAGGTCATGATCAGGTGCCGGAAGCCGGCCGGGGCCCGCGGATGGCGGAAGAGCAGCAGGTGCAGCGGAGTGTAGGGCAGCATGATTCCCAGGGTGCCGGTGTTGCTGACCTCCGCCAGGTGAGCGGGAGCCCCCGGTCGGATCGGCCGGATCAGGATCGGGGCGGCAGGGGAGGCCAGCAGCTCCTGGTCGCCGTCTTCCAGCAGGCACAGGGCGCGGGCCTCCTGCGGGTCCGCGACCATGAGGGCGAAGGGCTTGCGCTCGCGTTCCTTGTCCCTGCGCAGGCGGGCCACCGCCTGCGGCGGCGCGCGGATCGGCGGCCAGGTGGAAACCGCCGATGCCCTGCAGGGCCAGCACGCGACCCTCCTGCAGGGCCGCCACCGCCTGCAGCAGCGGGTCCCCGGGCAGGGGCCGGCCGCCCGCGTCGGTCAGGCCCAGCTTGGGCCCGCAGGCCGGGCAGGAATTGGTCTGGGAGTGGAAACGCCGGTCGTCGGGGTCCCCGTATTCCCGCAGGCATTCCGGGCACTGGCGGAAATCGGCCATGGAGGTGGTTTCCCGGTCGAAAGGGGTGCGCTCGACGATCGAGTAGCGCGGTCCGCACTGGGTGCAGGTGATGAAGGGGTACAGGTAGCGGCGATCCCGGGGGTCCAGCAGCTCGGCGGCGCACTGCGCGCACAGGGCCAGGTCGGGCGGGATGGGCGGGAAACGGTAGGCGTCCGGCAGGCTCTCCACGATGCGGAAGCCCTCTTCCCCCGAGGGCTCCAGAGGTTCGGCCTGCAGGGCGTCCAGGCGGGCCGCCGGCGGCAGCAGGCGCCGCAGCTCCTGCGGGAACCTCTCCACCGCCTCCCCCGGGCCCTCCAGCTCCGCCACGACTTCGGAGCGCTGGTTGCGCACGAAACCGGCCAGGCCCAGGGCCAGGGCGCAACGGTACACGGTCGGGCGGAAGCCCACGCCCTGGATGACGCCGCGGAAGCGGTAGCGCACGCGGACCCTGGCCGCCTTCATCGCCTGAGGATAGTACCCAGGCGGGGTAGGGCGAATCAAGGCGTCGCCTTGACGAAGGGGGAGTCGGGAGTTAGAGTGGCAGCGATGAAATCACCGATCATCCTGCAGGCCGCCGACCTGGACGGGTTCCTCACCGAGAAGGACCGCGGCACCATCGCCGCCGTGGACGCCAAGTACTCCGAGGCCATGAAGCTCTTCCCGCTGCTGGAAAAAAACGGCACGGGCTCCGGGCGCCTGGAGGCCCGCGAGCGGCTGACCGGCGTGTACAACGAGCTGGGCAAGATGATGCAGGAGATCGTGCGCTCCGAGCCCAACATCCACGTGTACTCCTTCGAGGCCCCCCGGGCCACGCACGGGGAGGTCTCCCGCCTGATCGCCAAGCTGCGCGACAGCGCGCACCCAGCGTCCGGAGTTCGTCTACTACACCCAGCGGGCCTACGAGCTGCTGTTCAACCTGGCCTTCGGCGGTTCGGTGGCCGCCAAGAAGAACTACATCTTCGTGGACACCCCGGTGAGCATTCCCGTGCAGAACTACGCGGTGCACAAGATCCCGGACATCGACGAGAAGATCGGCAACAGCGTGATGTGCGTGATGCTGCGCGCCGCCCTGCTGCCCTCCATGATCGTGTCCAAGGAGGTGCAGGAGTATTCCTCCGACGGCTACGTCACCCCCTTCGCCCTGTTCAAGATCAGCCGCGACGACAAGAAGGACGAGCACGACATGGCCTACATCCTGGACCTGGAGCGCTCCTACTTCGACCTGGCCAGCCTGAACGGCAAGGACCTGTTCTTCGCCGATCCCATGAACGCCACCGGCGGCAGCCTGGTCACCATCGTGAAGTACCTGCAGGACCAGGGGATCAAGCCGCGCTCCATCAAGTTCCTGAACGTCATCTCCGTGCTGAAGGGGTCGCTTGCGCATCGTGCGGGCCATCGAGAACTCGGAGATCTACACGCTCTGGATGGACCCTTCCCTGAACCACAAGGCCTACATCATGCCCGGGCTGGGGGACGCCGGGGACCGCATCAACGGGGCCGACCAGAACGACCAGCCGCGCAACATCATCCAGCTCATCGCCGACTACGGAGTGGGTATTTCCTCCCTCTACCGGGCCCAACTGCGCGAGATCGAGCGCACCGTGCTGGGCAAGCTGTAGGCAATGATTCTCTTTCCCTGTTCGGCATACCGGTCTTCGCCCTGGCCGCCTTCGGACTGGAGCGCTGGTTCAGCCCCTCGGCCGCCGCGGCAGCGCCGGAAGCTCTGGCGGAGGGCCGCCCGGAGGAGCGCCCGCCGTTCTGGTACCTGCTGTGGGGGGCCCTCTTCGCGGTGCCCTGCTGGTTTCTGCTGCGCCCGCTGGGGAGGATCTTTCCGGATTCCTACCGCCCGCTCCTGCTGTACCTGCACCTGCTGGGGCGCGACCACCTTTTCCAGGCCGGCTTCCTGGCGCTGGCCTTTTTCAGCTTCTTGCGCGGAGCCGGGCTGCGGCGCCTGGCCTTTTTCGCCGCCGGGTACCTGAGCCTGCTGGGCCTGGGCGCGGCGCTGGCCGCGCGCGGCATGCAGGACGCCTACGAGCTGTTCCTGCTGCCCAGCCTGCGCATGTCGGCCCTGCTCCTGCTGCCCTTCCTGTTCGCCCGCGCCCGCGAGGAAGCCGGGCTGCGCCAGGCGGCCGCCCTGAGCCTGTTCGTGCTGGTCCCCCTGGCCGGGGGATTGACGGCCTTCCTGTACGCCCGCTCCTGGCAGCTGTGGGCCGGCGCCAGCGCGCTGCTGCTGTTCGGGGGAGCGCTGGCCTGTCTTCCCTACCTGCGGGACACCCGATAAAAAAGCCCCCGCTCCGCAAAGGAGGGGGGCCGCGCTGAGCGGTTCAGACCCGCTCTCAGACCCGGTCGGCGCTGCCCAGCACTTCCTTGTTCTTGCGCACGATGAGCTTCGTGAGCTCGTCGCGGGCCGGGCCGAGGTACTTGCGGGGGTCGAACTCCTTCGGATTCTCCGCGAACACCTTGCGGATCATGGCCGTGACGACCAGCCGGCCGTCGGAGTCGATGTTGATCTTGCAGACCGCGGACTTGGCGGCCCGGCGCAGCTGCTCCTCGGAAACGCCGACGGCCCCTTCCATCTTGCCGCCGTACTTGTTGATCATGGCCACGTACTCCGGGAGCACGGAGGAGGCGCCGTGCAGGACGATGGGGAAGCCCGGGATGCGCCGCTCGATCTCCTCCAGGATGTCGAAGCGCAGCGGCGGCGGCTGCTCGCCCGGCTTCACCTTGAACTTGTAGGCCCCGTGGGAGGTGCCGATGGAGATGGCCAGGCTGTCCACGCCGGTCTTCTTGACGAAGTCCTCGACGTCGTCGGGATTGGTGTAGTGCGAGGACTTGTGGGAGACCTCGTCCTCGATGCCGGCCAGCACGCCCAGCTCGCCCTTCGACGGTCACGTCGTGCTTGTGGGCGAACTCCACGACCTTGCTTGGTCAGGGCTCGACGTTCTCGTCGTAGGGATGGGCCGAGCCGTCGATCATCACCGAGGAGAAGCCGCTCTCGATGCAGGATACGCACAGCTCGTAGCTGTCGCCGTGGTCCAGGTGCAGCGCCACCGGGATGGGCACTCCGGACTCCTTGACCATCTCCATGGCGCCCTTCGGCCATGTAGCGCAGCAGGATCTGGTTGGCGTACTTGCGGGCGCCCTTGGAAATCTGCAGGATCACCGGCGAGCGGCTCTCGATGCAGCCCTGGATGATGGCCTGCAGCTGCTCCATGTTGTTGAAGTTGTACGCGGGGATGGCGTAGCCGCCGGCCATGGCCTTCTTGAACATCTCGCGGGTGTTGGACAGGCCCAAATCCTGATATCGAACCATCTTTCGCTCCTTGCAGGCTTCAATTCAGTCCGATTGACTATGCAGACTCCCGCCGGGACTGTCAATATAGGAGAGTCGGCCTTGACCGGTTCGGCCGGCGGTAGTAGGTTGTCGGCATTCACGAATGCGCAAGCTTTGGATCCTGATCCTGTTTCCGCTCCTGCTTTCCTGCCGGCCGCTGCCGTCGCTGCTTGTGCTGCTTGACCCCTACACCGCGGAACTGCTGGCGGCCGAGGGTCTGGATGCGGCCGCCTTGCGCCGGGAGCTGCGCGCCGCCTTCCGCGTCCGGGTCCAGGTCGTGGACCCCCTGGCGGAGGCTGCTGTCGAGGCGGAGCGCCTGGCCCGGGCTTCCGGTGCCGGCTGGGTATATCTGGCGCCGCTCTTGCCCCTGGACGCGGAAGCCCTGGCCGCCAGCCTGCCCGCGGTGCGTTTCCTGCGGGAACAGCCGCAGTCCCCGCGGGCGCCCAACCTGCACCGCCTGCGCTTCCAGCGGGAGGAGGCCTGGCGGGCCGCGGGCACCATCGCCGCCCGGCTACTGACCCAGCCTTCGCTCCGAGCGGTCCTCGGGGAGGACCAGGACCGAGGCGCTCCGAAGGCGGGCTTGCTCCAGGCCGTACCGACCCTTCAGGGCAGCCTGGAGGCCGAGGCCTTCCGGCAGGGGTTCCTGTCCGAGGCGGGGCCCGAGCTGCTGGTGGAACGCACCATCGGCAGCCTGACGGACACCGGCCAGGCGCGCCGGCTTCTGGAAAGGATGCAAGAGGAGGGAGTGGCTGTCTTCATGCTGAAAACGTACGCTTTGTCCGGCTTCTGCCTGGAGTTCCTGCGCACCGAGGGAGGGCTGGCCTTTCTGGAGGGCGGCGCGGGCCGCGGGGCCTTCCCCGACCAGGTGGCGCTCTGGCTGGAGGAGGACCTGGTAGGCGCCCTGCGCAACCTGGGTTCGACTCCGGATGGAGAGCCGGTTCTCGGCCCGGTCCGCCTGCGCAGCGGCGCGGCGCTGCGCGCCTGGCCGGCCCGCGCCGAGCTGGGATTCCCGGAGATATTCGAGTGAACCCCCGACCGGCCTGGCTGCGCAAGCCGCTGCGCCTCAGCCCCGAGGTCCTGAGGCTGCGCAGGGAGATCGGCAGCCTGGGGCTGGCCACGGTATGCGAGTCGGCCCGCTGTCCGAACCTGGGGGAGTGCTACTGCGCCGGGATCGCCACCTTTCTCATCCTCGGAGAGCGCTGCACCCGGGACTGCGCCTTCTGCGCGATCGGGCACGGCCTGCCGGAGGGACCCGACCCCGCCGAAGGAGAGCGGATCGCCGCGTTCATCCGCTCCCATTCCATCCGCTTCGCCGTGCTTACTTCGGTCACTCGGGACGACCTGGAGGACGGGGGGGCGGAGCACTTCCAGCGGGTCGTGCGGGATATCCGTGGGGAGCTGCCGGGAGTCGGCCTGGAGCTCCTGGTCCCCGATTTCCGCGGCCGTCCGGGGACGGTAGAGCGGGTGGCCGGCCTGCCCATCCAGGTTTTCGCCCACAACATGGAGACGGTCCGCGAGCTGTATCCGCGCATCCGCCGCGGGGCGGACTACGAACGTTCGCTGGAGGTGCTGCGGCGGGCCTCAGGCGCGCGAACCCCGGGGCTGCGCGTGAAATCCGGCATCATGGTCGGGCTGGGGGAGCAGCCCGGGCAGCTGGAGGAGCTGTTCGCCGACCTGGCCGCGGCCGGAGCGCAAATCCTCACGATCGGACAATATTTGCGCCCGACTGGATTTAATGCACCCGTGATCCGATATTATAATCCGGAAGAGTTCGAGCAACTGCGCGCCCTGGCCGTGGCCCGGGGTATTCCCACGGTGGTGGCCGGGCCGTACGTGCGCAGCTCCTACCTGGCCGAGCAGGCCTTCCTGGCCAGCGTCCAAGGGGAGGTTTGACAACGGGGGGGAGGGCCCCTATACTTTTTCGATGAGGAGAAAGCGATGAAGCCGGGTTCGACCTTTTTCAAGGCGCTGCTCGCGCTGCTGCTGTTGCTGGTAGCCGGCGCGGCGGCCAGCGGCGACGAGATCACGATAAACGTGGTGTCCCGGGTGCTGCAGAGCTTCGATCCGGACGAGGCGGGGCACGAGACGGCCCGCAACTGGGTGCTGCTGCCCAGCAAGTTCGGCTACGATGCCAAGGGCAACAACTTCTGGCAGATGCGCAAGCTGGACGCCTGGCCGGAGGCCCTGTACGGCAAGAACCGGGACAAAGAAAAGCTGCAGGTCCTGGGCATGACCGGCAAGTTCTCCCGCAAGGGCTACAACTACGTGGAGATCGTGCCGGGCACGGGGGAGGGACAGAACTTCAAGCCCGTCCCGATTCCCATTCCCGGCAGGGTCGAGGCCCTCGACCTGTGGGTCTGGGGAGCCAATTACGCCTACTACCTGGAGGTGCACGTCCGCGACTTCCAGGGCATCGACCACGTGCTGCACTTCGGCCAGCTGCAGTTCGCCGGCTGGAAAAACCTGCGGGCCAAGGTCCCGGGCAGCATCCCGCAGGCCTGGAAGTACCTGCCCCGCCTGCGCAACCTGGAGCTGACCAAGCTGGTGTTGTGGACCCAGCCCAACGAGAAGGTCGACGAGTTCTACATCTACCTCGACCAGCTCAAGGTCACCACCGACCTGTTCGAAACCTCCTTTGACGGGGACGAGCTGGCCGATGCGGACACGCTCCGGCAGATCTGGGGCACCACCCCGCAATAAGGAGGAGCAATCAATCATGAAGAAAGCAGCGTTGATAGCCATCCTGGCCCTGCTCCTCCCCCTGGCCCTCGGGGCCCAGTCGACGGAGGGCATCCAGGCGGATCAGATCGGGCGGGACCAGGCCCAGCAGCAGCTGGTCGAGATCTCCGTGGCCAAGTTCGAGGACGCCGCCTTCTGGGGCGACTCCATGGCCCTGGACATGGGCATCGCCAGCCTGCGCCGCTTCGAGGGCGCGCCGGCGGCCAAGAAGCCCATCGAGGCCGAGAAGGACCTGGGCCTGCCGGACCGCTTCGTGCTGGGCGGCAAGGTGGTGTTCTTCAAGCGGGCGGCCAACGAGGCCTTTTTCTTCCCGGTGCGGCCTATCCCGATCGAAGGGGTGACCAAGACCATCTCGGTCTGGGTGGTGGGCCGGAACTACAACCACGTGCTCAAGGCCGTGATCGCCGATTATTTCAACCAGCGCCGGGAGATCACCTTCGGCAAGCTCAACTTCATGGGCTGGAAGCAGCTCACCGCCGCGGTGCCGCCGCGCATCGTGCAGGACGAGTATCACTTCGCCAACCAGCGGGGCATCAAGCTGCTGGGTTTCAAAATCGAGTTCGACATGATGGAGAGCTACGGCAGCTATTACGTGTATTTCGACGACCTGCGCGCCACCACCGACCTGTTCGCCGAGTCCTACCGGGACAAGGACGACATGCCCGACGGCTGGTGAGCCGCCCGCCGGAATCCGGCTTCCCGAATACCAAAGCCCTCAGCCTCTGAGGGCTTTTTGCTGCTCCGCCGATATGATAGATTGGCGCATGACCCCGGCGGAGGAGCTGCGGCACCTGAACCGGTTGATCCGGCAGTTCGACTCGGTATTCAAGAGCACGCGGGATCCTCTGCAGCGCGATCGGGTGACGCGGGAGCTGCGCCAACTGAAGACCTACAAGGACAAGCTGGTGAGCTTCCACGAGATCGACCCTCGGGAGCTGGAGGACCCGGGCGACCAGGACGAGCTGGAGGAGCAGCCCTATCTGAAAATGGCCATGGCCGCCGGCGGGGAGAAGGAAAGCCCGGCCTCCAAGGTCAGCGCCGAGGACTACCAGGATCGGGAGGTCTACCAGCTGGCCCTGTACCTGGCCTTCTTTGAGGGCGAGTTCCTGGCCCTGCTGAGCGAGACGCGGCTGAAGCTGGACTTCAAGCATTCCCTGGAACGGGACAGCTTCTATCACCGCTTCGAGAACCTGCGCCGCCTGCTGGGGGACCTGCGGGAGGACACCTCCCGGATGGGGGACTACCTGGGCCAGAAGCACGAGGAGGAGATGCGGATGCGCAGCTTCAAGAAGAGCCGCAACCTCATCATGGAATCCGACAAGTTCTTCCGCAACCTGCAGAGCTTCTCCGGCGGCTTGAACGAGGATATCGGCGCTTCCGGCTCCGTCTGCCTGAATCCCCGGGACCTGCTGCGCTTCGATCGGAAGGGGGGCCGCAGGCACCTGGAGGGCCTGTCCGTGGAGAAGGCCCTGGCCGGCCTGGCCGAGTTCTCCGCCGAAGTGACCAGATTTCTCAACGTTCCGCAGATCGAATCACAGGAGAGCTGATGCAGAGCGACGTTCAGGTCAATTCTACCATAGGGTCGGACTCCTACTTCGGCGGCCGTTTCCTGGTCAAGGGGAACATGCGCATCGATGGGACCTTCGAGGGCAAGGTGCTGCTGGTGGACCAGCTGGAGATCGGGCCCAAGGCCAGGGTCAAGACCAACATCTCCGCCACCAGCGTGGTGGTGGAAGGACTGGTTATCGGCAACATCGCCGCCTCCCGGCGCATCCTGCTGCTGTCCACCGCCCGCGTGCTGGGCGACCTGAAGACCCCGGAGCTGATCATCCAGGACGGGGTCATCCTGGAGGGCCGCTGCACCATCAGCCACGTGCGCATCGACGATACCCAGGGCTATATCGAGAGCCTGTACGAGCGAAAGCAGGGGACATGAAGGAGCTGGCCGAGCTGCTCAAGAAGGTGTATTTCTTCCGGGGCCTCTCGGCGGCGGAGCTGGAGAACATCCACCTGGCCAGTCACGAAGCCTGCTTCCAGCCCGGGGAGGTGATTTTTCGCGAAGGCTCGGAGGCGGACCGCTTCTACATCGTGCTGTCCGGCGCCGTGGAAGTGTGGAAGCAGAAGGACCTGCTGGCCGTGCACTCCGCCGGTCACCTTTTCGGCGAGATGGCCCTGATCGACGAGCTGCCGCGCAGCGCCACGGTGGTGGCCCGCGAGGCGACGCGCCTGGCCTACATCGGCCGGGCGGATTTCCAGCAGATCATCCGCCAGAACAGCTCGGTGGCCATTTCCATCATCCGCTCGGTTTCCGACATGGTACGCACCAGCAATGAGCACTTCCTGGACGGCCTGCGCGCCCGCAACCTGGAGCTGCAGCGGGCCAACCGGGCGCTGCGGGAGGCCCAGGAGGAGCTGCTGCGCAAGGAGCGGCTGTCCACCCTGGGCAAGTTCTCCTCCCTGATCCTGCACGACATCCGCAACCCGATCTCCGTGCTGCGCAGCCTGGCGGAGATGATCCTGCTGGGCACCGGCGATCTGGAGCGGGTGGAGCGCAACGCTCGCAAGATCATCGTGGAGGCCGACCGCCTGAACCAGCTGGCCAGCGAGCTGCTGGACTATTCCCGCGGGGACATACGCCTGAATCCGACCATCGTGCACCTGGAGGAGTTCTTAGATCGCCTGCGGGAGGCCATTGCGGAGCGCTTCCTGGCCCGCAGCATCGCCATCCGGCTGCAGATCGAGTTTCCGGGACCGGCCATCCTGGACGAGAAGCGCCTTTTCCGGGTGTTTCTCAACCTGGCGGACAACGCCTGGAAGGCCATGCCACGCGGTGGGGAACTGCACATCCGGGTCTGGAAGTCCGGCGGCACGCTGCTGGCGGAGGTGAGCGACACCGGGATCGGCATGACTCCCGAGGTGCAGGCCAGGATCTTCGAGCCTTTCTTCTCCTCCTCGGAGATGGGCGGCACCGGGCTGGGCATGGCCATCGTGAAGAGCATCATCGAGGCCCATCACGGCACGGTTTCTTTTACCAGCGAGCCGAAGAAGGGGACCACCTTCCGCCTCAGCCTGCCCTTGGTAGATTGAGGCGGTCTTGACGCGAGGCGCCCAAAGTGGTAATTTCTTGGCGACCATTTTTCCCGGTGGTGTAATGGTAACACGCAAGACTCTGGATCTTGTTTTGGGGGTTCGAGTCCTCCCCGGGAAGCGGATGGCCCCTTCGTCTATCGGTTAGGACGGGAGATTCTCATTCTCCAAAGAGGGGTTCGATTCCCCTAGGGGCTAAAGACGGGGACAAATACCCGAAGGAAGGCAAGGGTGGCCGCAGGGCAGCGACCGCCCTCTGGCTTATTGGTCGCATAGGATTCCAACCGAGACAACGAGCTTCACTTCCCCATCACGCCACGCCCTGAGAATCGCGTATGGAGGACCGGAGAAGAATATCCCCGAGGCTCTGGCCGCCTTCACGTCCGACGGCTTAAAACCGGCCCGTTTCGCTTGCCTGCGTGCATTCTTGATAAGCTTATCGAACTCCTGCATCCTAGGTGGAGAGATTGTTTTGAGGATTACAGCGTCTTTTTCCCCTATAACCACGAATTGGGATCCAGATCTCAACCCCATGCGTTGATGACGAAATTTGAGCCTAGAAACCCCAAACCGGCAAGAGGTGGCGCCAGCGTGACGGCCACCTCTTGGTGTTTCAAGGATACTTCCCGGAGCAAAGAATATACCACGAGCTTCCGCTCGCCGTTCGCAAAGGGTCGGGAAGGCGCGTACGAACTCGAGAGCTGGTCGCAGATCTCCTGGGCGTTGGAGATGGATCATAAAGGGACACCTTGCGTGCAAACTGCCTTGCCACCTTGATCACGAACAGCGGGCGGCGGCGAGCTCCATTAGCCGGCCGATCTCTCATCGTGACAGGCCGCCGAGCCTGAGGCGAACGCGAGCACTCTCCCGCGTCAGTCCCAGGCGGGAAGCCGAAGTTGCGCTCCTCCCTTGCGACCGGCTGGCTTCCCCGGAGATCGCTGAGCCCCTCCAGGACAGCCGGCGCACCGTTGAGAAGGGCCGACGCCTCCCGAGAGATACGTAATTTTTACTGATGCCGTTCAGGTTTGCGAGCGAGACATTTACGCTGTCCGTGTGAAGATCCTGCGCGGGAGGCGGCCGGCAGTCCCTGACAACGCGGGCAAGGAGGAGCAGCATGTATCTTCGTCGCATTGGTCTCTGTTCGTTGGCGGGGCTGCTGGCGTTACTGGCAGGCGTTGGATGCAGGCTCCCGACGGATTCCCTAGATCCGGAGGAGCAGGAGCGAGCGCTCGGGCGACGCGCTCAGAAAGCCATCACCGCATTTTCGTTTGCGGGCCTGGATTCCACGGGAGCGATCGATGAAAGCACCAAAACCATCGCCGTGAGCGTGCCCGGCGGGACCGACGTCACCACGTTGGTCGCGACGTTCACGACTACCGGCTCGAGTGTCAGGGTCGGTTCCGTTGTGCAGGAAAGCGGCGTGACGGCGAACGACTTCAGCAACCCTGTCATCTACACTGTCAAGGCGCTCAACGGCTCGATGGCGAGCTACACAGTCACAGTCACGGGGGCGCTGTCCAGCGCCAAGGCTCTGACCGGCTTCTCGTTTGCGGACCCCGGCGTCAGCGGATCAATAGACGAAGGCGCCGGCACCGTCACCGTGGCCGTTCCGGCCGGCACGGATGTGACGGCCCTCGTGGCGACCTTCAGCACTACCGGCACGAGCGTGGCGGTCGGCTCGACGGTACAGGTGAGCGGTGAGACTGCCAATGACTTTGCCGGTCCCGTCGAGTATGCGGTGACGGCCGAGGACGGATCGGTGGCGACCTACGTGGTGACTGTCACGGTGGGCGCGGTTCCGGTTTCGAGCGACAAGGCAATCACGGTCTACAGGCTCCCAAGGTACGAAGCGCAGGGAACCATAGACCATGACGCCGGGACAATTGTGGTAAGTGTGCCCCAGGGCAGCGACATCACCAGCCTGGTCGCAGAGTTCGGGACCACGGGTGCGAGCGTGTGGGTGGGGTCGGTCCAGCAGGTCAGCCTAACCACTGGCAACGACTTCACCACGCCGGTGGTCTACACCGTGGAAGCACGCGACGGCTCGACCAGGGACTACACGGTGACGGTGACACTGACTTCGAGTCTCAAGGCCATCAACTACTTCGAGCTTAGGGTCTACAATCCCTACCGCGAAGACTACCGAGCAACGATCGATGAGGCAGCGAAGACTATCGCAGTCTTGGTACCGTACGGCACGCCAGTCACGTCCATGATCGCGAGGTGGACGACAACCGCTCCAGCGACGCTCACGATCGGTTCCACGGCGCAGGTGAACGACACGACACCGAATGACTTCAGCATGCCGCTCATCTACACGGTTACGGCCCTCGACGGATCCAGCGTCAACTACACCGTTAAGGTGAGTGTCGCGCCTCCGGACCCCCTCTATGCAATCATTTCCTTCGGGTTTCCAGGCGTCGCGTACGGAGTAGTGGACGGCAATGCGAGAACGATCAAGGTGACCGTCCCTGCGGGCACGCACGTCACCTCTCTGGTGGCGAGCTATACTGGGCTCGGTACAATCGTGCGGATCGGTGGCGTGGTGCAGGTCAACGGCGTGACGGCCAACGACTTCAGCGGTCCCGTCGTCTACGATGTCACGCTGTCTAGCGGTTTGGTTGTCAGCTACACGGTAACAGTGGTTGCTGCCACCTCAAGCGCTAAAGCCATCACTGCTTTCAGCTTTCCGGAAGTCGGCGCCGTGGGTGTCATCAACGAAGGGGCAAAGACCATACAGGTAACCGTACCGCATGGCACTCAGCCCTATCTGGTGCCCACGATTATTTCCACCGGCGCGAACGTCAGCGTCGACACATACGACTTCCGCAATCCGGTCACGGCCACGGTGACAGCGGCCGACGGCTCGACGGTCGCCTACACCGTGACAGCGCATACGGCAGTCTCAAGTCACAAGGCGATGATCGAGTTCAGTGGGGCTGTCATTGATGAGGCGGCGAAGACAATCCTGTGGACGCTGCCCTACGGTACGGATGTCAGGACACTGAAGCCTTACTTTGCGACCAATGGCGGTAGCGTCTGGGTAGGCTCGACACGGCAGTCCAGCGGTTTCAGCAGCAACAACTTCACCAACCCGGTCGTCTATACGGTGAGAGCAACGGACGGCTCCGCTGTAAACTACACGGTCACGGCACGAGTCGCATCCTCCAAGGGCTTCTTTTCCTATTTCTCTTTCGTGGGCTTCTTCGACTGGATCGACGGCAACGTTTCCACCGAGGTTCCGATGTCCATAGACACCTACACCAAGACGATCCGCGTAACGTTGCCTTACGGAACGGACGTGACTGCTCTCGTCGCTCGATGGATGCCAACCCTTGTCGTGAAGATCGGCTTCACATTGCAGGAAAACGCCGTTACCGCAAACGACTTCAGCTCCCCGATCACATATACGGTCACGGAGCCGGATGGGACAACCTCGAACCATACCGTCATCGTGGAAGTAGCGCCGGCGAGCGCAAAGGCTATCACGGGCTTCTCGATGATCGTGCAGCCCTGGTACCTCGATTACGCGATGATCGCGGGCGGCTCCGGCCTTATCAACGAGGACAGCAAGACCATCGAAGTGTGGTCGGCGCCCGTTGTGCCGGTTTACGATGTTTACTGGGGCTGGCTCGATCCACTGAACGACGGGAACGGGAGTGTCTATGTTGGCTACGCGTTCACGGGCGCCAGCCTGGCCATCGAGTCAGTCACCTTTCCCAGTTGGGACTACTCGAACTACAGAAACCCCGTTCGCTATACGGTTACGGCCACCGACGGGTCGACAGCGACCTATACTGTAAGGGTTTTGAACAACGAGCCATTCTGACCCCCCGGGCTTGTGGTCTTTTCCGACGACTGGCAGCTGTTGGCCGTCGGAGAGGATCACTCGGGGTGGGGCAGGCCGCTCCCGCTTCCAGTATCCGCCCGTCTGCGCCGCGGCACAAGCGGGGCCGGAATGCAGCCTCTCGCGGGTGCGGAAAGTCGTTTCCGAATAGAGCATCATAGCCAGATCGAGGCATCTTGAGGGCAGTTGTAGGAAAGATTCCTTGACCCTATCCCATCCATGGGCCTCGGGCCTGAGGAGGGGTGTTGCCATCCCAGGGCAAGAATGCGCTGGGAATGTGCTTCGGTATTACTACTTGCCCTTTAGAGGACATTCTAGTTGTTGATATTTCCTGCATACTCTTTCAAGGCCACTTACCGCCTCGTCTATGGATACTCCCTGGTTTTCACTTCCTCCGTCGGGATGGACATGACGATATCCGGGATCAGCTGCCAATCGCCCTCTTCGGCTCGCCGGTAGTACTTGTACACGTGATTTAGCTGCCACAAGCCGAAGTACGAATGCGCCGGTACCGTGATATTCCTGGTGATGGAGGTCGTGTAGGATCTGGTCACCGTGGTGCTCGTCATACTCGACCACTGGTAGGTGTACTTGAAGGAAGTCTTGCCGGAAAAGATCTTGCACTCCGCTCCGAGCTCCACGCTGACCTCGATCCCGTGGGTGGTGGTGAACGACTCGGTGTTCGAGGTCTCGTAGCTCGTGGTGCTCTCCCAATTCATTGACTGCGGGACCGAGCCGTCCATGTTGTCCCATCCGTAGCACCAGTTGTAGTTGAACTCACGGCCATGGGCCCGGTGAGCTCCGGTGCGTTCCAGACGTCGTAAGTATCGATCATGACCGGGAGCACAACATTGAAGACCCACAGGCACGGGTGGGTGGCAGGAGGAGCTTCGTAGTTCGAGTCATGACGGGAGATGAATGTCCCTCCCGTCGGGAGTAGTGCCTTCATGTCCTCGATCGGACTGACGGGTGCGGACACATACCAGCCGCCGAAATTCTGCGACCCTCCGGAGCCGGAATCGTCCCAGAACCAGCCTCCGACCAGCCCGGGCGTCAGCCAGGTCTTCTTGACGCAGGCGATGGCGGTGAGCGGCGGTTCGTTGCCGTAGCCCGTTCGCGCCACCATGCCCAGCGCGGCATACCCCTCAGGCGGAATAGGCAGCCAGACCGAGACATTGTGATCCCCGCCGGTCCCATGGTCCTCGTAGACGAGCTGATAGTCGACGGGATCCGCAAGAACATCGGAATCGTTGATGGCCTTCACTCATACATTAGCGCGGGATTGAGAGGGATCGCCCCACCCTGCACTGCCGTAGCTTCCGAGACACCGGTAGCCCGCCGGCGGCACCAGCTCCCAGAAGCTGCCGTCGGCGTCGGCCCCGCTCCCGCTGTCGTCCCAGATCCACTGGAATTGATCCGTATAGGTGACGAGCAGGCCGGCGTCATCGATCTGGAGGGCTTTCGGCTCGTCGACGCGGACCTTCACGACCTGGCCCAGGCCGCCGCTGTTCACGGCGATCTTCGTTATCCCGGCACTCACCCCGGTCAATGAGACCTGGCTGCCGTTCACGGCAACCGCGATGTGCTCGTTTTCCGTCTCGACCTCGACGTCTTCGTCCGAGTGAACGTCGATCGTCTCAGCTTCCCCTACCAGGACCGTGATGACCCGTTCCTTGCAGAGGACCGGAACTTCGGTCACGGGATCGGTGACATTTGCCCACTCACCTGGCTGATCAGCTGGTGGCCCATCTTGGAGAGAGCAGCCCATAAACAAAGACAGGCAGGAGAATTCG
>CAVUYS010000014.1:0-68166 GCA_963745745.1 uncultured Spirochaetota bacterium
CCGATCAACACGGTCTCGTCGGTGTCGGCGCTGACCGCCGCGCCGTCTTGCGCGGCTACGCTGATGGCTTGCGGTGTCACTGTGGCGGCATCGGTGTCGGTGAGTTGGGCTTCCTGCACGTTCAGAGCAATGTCGCTTTGGCCGATGACGCTTGCCGTACCGAGCCTGTAGATCGTCGTGTATACCGGCTGACCGATGGCATCGACAGCGGGCAGGCCGGTGGCTGTGTCGATCAACTGGACGTAGTCGGTGACAACCGAGGTTTCAAGGCACACGACGCTGATCGTGACGCTGCCCTCGGCATGGGCGGTGATCAGGCCGTTGGCATCGACGGTGGCGATGCGCTCGTCGCTGCTGAAGTAGCGCGTGACGCCGGTTTCCATCTGTGTAGTCAACGGCTGACCGTTTGCATCCAGCACCGGCTGGCCATTGCCTTCGAGCAAGGTGATCTCGCTCATCTGGCTTGCGGTGTGGGCGTCAACGGTCTGGTCGCCCGTGTCGGGATCCACAAGGTGGACTTTGAGTTGCCTTGTGCCGCCTGGGATCAAGGTCAGGGTGCCGGGGTAGACGTCGGGTTGCACCTGCAATGCGTCGCTCTCGTATTCCGCGTTCGGGTCGGCGAGCAACTGTGTATTGAGGCTGGTCACCGCTTGTACGGTGTGGCCGTTGGTGTCGGTGCGGGTGACGATGACGAGTGCCGGGCCTTGGGCACGGGCGATTAGGAGGTCGCGATCATCATTGATCGCGAGGGCTCCCCCTCCCCCAGCCCCTCCCCCGGTGGGATAACCAGCGACTTGCCCGTCGTCGTTTGACGGGCTAGTCGAATGGCTAGTAGTTCCATCAGAGGGGAGCAAGGCGTTGGTGACGGTCAGGTAGTGGGCGTCGGTGATGGCGATGTTTTTCTCGTCGGCGAAGTCGGCAATGGCGTGAAGTATCGCGGTCTGGCCTGCGCGCAGTTGCGGCAACGGGGCGAGCCGCAGCGCCAGCAGTTTGGCGCCGCTGACGTTGACGTTGAGTTCGATGGGCGCTGAGCTTGCGAAGCCGTCGTCGGCTTGCACGGTGATGGTGGCCTGGCCCGCGTAGCCGGCTTCGGGGGTGAACAGCAGGGTTTGTCCGTCGCTGCTCAGCTTGGCGGTGCCGTGTGTCGCATCGAGGACGCGCCAGAAGATCTGGTCGCCTTCGAGGTCCTGGGCGATGGTGTTGAGGGCGATGTTGGTGCCCAAATCGGTATGGGTGGTTGTTGACGCGCCCCCTCCCTGCCCTCCCCCGGTGGGAGAGGGTGGTAAGTTGGTGCGCAGGCCGTAGTTGGCGTAGAGCACTTGACGGTCGGTGGCGTTGATTTGGCCGTCGCCGTTAAAGTCTCCCCCTCCCCTGCCCTCCCCCGGAGGTGGAGGGTTCTGAATTGCTGGCGGCCAGCATGGCTTCCCACGCTTGGCTGTCGGTGCCGTTCACGAGGCCATCGCGGTTGATGTCGCCTGCGAGGGAGACTTTGACTTGCGCAGTGCCGGTGCCGGTGAGGCGGATGAGTTTGATGCCGGCTTCGGTGATGCGTACGAGGGTGGTTACCCTCTCCCCCTGCCCCTCTGATGAACTACTAGCCATCTGACTAGGCTGGCCAACTACGCCAGCCAAGTCATTGGTTATCCCGCCGCCTGCGGGCGAGGGGATGGACGACAGAATGGTGGCGCCGGTAATTTCAAGTGCGGCGTCGCCGGTGGTTTCAATAGCGACGATGACTGCGCCCTGCGCGCCTGGTGTGTGAACGGTGGACGCAATTTCGCTGTCGCGGATGGCGAATGCGAGGGTGGTTGTCTGCGCCGCTTGGAGATCGCCTTGCCACTGGTTTGCGTTGATGCCGCTCGCCCAGTTCACCGCTGCGCCGAAGTTGGCGGTGATGGTGTCGGTGTGGGGCTTGCCTTGCGCGTCGTAGGCATAGGATGTGAACATCGAGGCATCGAGGCTGCGGGCGAGGATGAGGCGGCCTTGGGTGTCGTATTTGTAGGCGGTTGCGGTATCCTCCACACCGCCTGCTGTTGCCGCCGGACCGGTGATGCGAATGATGCGGCCTTTGTCGTCGCGGAGGAAGTCTACTCTCTCGTCCGCACCAACGGCCCTCTCCCCCTGCCCCTCTCCCGCCTGCGGGAGAGGGGAGATTGCTGCGATGCCGGCGTCCGTGACCAGCCATTGGACGCCGTCGGTGAAGGTGACGCCGGTGACTTTGCCTGCGGCGTCGAGTTCGTAACGTGTGCCATCGGCTGAGGTCAGTGCGTATGACTCGGGCACCCATGGAAGGCCGGTGTTGTTGTCGTAGAGGTAACTGCCGATTCTTTGCAGGGAGTCAGCAAATGCACCCTCTCCCCCGCTCTCTCCCGTCAAGGGAGAGGGGGTATTGTGAGCTTCGAGAGTCCAGCCTTGTGAGCTGGTGAACACGGGGTGATAGACGAGCGGCGCCCCCGGCGTGTTGCCCAACCTTTCGCTCGTGGTGGAGAGCGTGAAGCTGAGATTTTGCATTGCTGCGCTGGTGTCGGACAGGTTGGCGGGGATTTGCAGCCAGACTCGGGCGCCTGATTGCCAAGGTGCTGTCGCGCCCATTTCATCAACTCTTGGCTGGTCGGTGGTGATATGCGTGTCGAGCGCGGGGATGGCCCAGTTGCCGAAGTCCGCCCCCTCCCTCGATCCCTCCCCAGATGGGAGAGGGAAGGCGAGCCCTTCTCCCGCCGGGGGAAGGGTTGGGAAGGGGGTGGCTTCCAGCGTGCGGGTCAACGCGAAGTCGTGGCCGGCGAGCGTGTAGATCGCATCGGTTGCGCTGATGCTGTCGTAGGTCTTTTGCGCGGTGTCGATGACGATGCGGGCTTCGATCTCGCCGGTGCGGCCCTGGAGGTCCCAGGCGGAGAGGCGCAGGGTGTAGACGCCGTTGTGCAGCAGTGCGGGGTCGATGGATTGTAGGAGCGCAGCTTGCTGCGCGATGTTTTCTGCGGCGAAGGTTTGTTCGCCTAGCGTGCTCCATGCTCCCCCTCCCCCAGCCCCTCCCCCGATGGTGGAGGGGAGCGATGGGGCGATCTGGAGTTTGTAGCCCATCAGTTGTTGTTCCTGGATTGCGGCTTGCAGGGCGGTCAGGGTATTGACGGTGATGGGTTCGCTTGTCGCTGTTGCGCCCTGGAATGCACCGCTCCAGGCGAGCAGCGGCGCGGTGGTGTCGGCCGGGTCGCGGACAGCGACGGTGTGTGTCTGGGTGGTGCTGAATCCGTCCTGGTCGATGGCGGTGACCCGGATTTCGATCAGGCCGGGCTGGGTCGGCGTCAGGCGCAGGCGGCCCATGTTGTCGAGGGCGATGGTTTGCCAGTCAGGAATCAGGGATCGGGAATCAGGAATCAGGAGAGCGGTTCCGCGCACTTGCACGGACAGGGTCTGGATGGCGCTGTAGCCGTCTGCACGCACGGTGGCTAGCACGGTCTGGCCGGGCAATGCCGGCAGGCTGGGCGTGGTGGAGATCAGCACTTTGGGTGCGTTGGCGGCGGCGTCACTGGTGACGCGCAGGACGAAGGTTTGGCTGGTGGTGTTTTTTCCGTCGAAGGCGTGGGCGGTAATGGTGTAGTCGCCCACCTGGCCGGGGCCGGGTGTCCAGTTGAGGCATCCAAGGGTTTGGGCCGCGCCCTGCGCGACGTTCGTCCCCTCTCCCTCCGGGGGAGGGTTAGGGTGGGGGTATTGGGCGTCGTAGCTCGCGCCTTCAGGCAGTCCGGTGAAGCTGATGGTCAATGCCTGTGTTTGTGCTTGTCCGTCGGGATCGTTGACGAGGATGCCGGTGCCCTGCCCTGAAGGAGTGGTTCCCGGATTCCACTGCGTTCCATCCGGGCTACTCGTGCTATTGCCGCTCATTTGCACGGGCAGGCTGAGCGTTTGTCCGACGACGACAGCATGGTTGCTGACGGTGATCTGTGGTACGCGATTGACGTCGAACACGCGCACTTGCACGGTGCGGATGGTGGTGGTGGTGCCGTCATTGGCGGTGAAGGTGAAGGTGTAGGGAACCCCCTCCCCCCCAGCCCCTCCCCCGGAGGGATAACCAGCGACTTGCCCGGCGTTGTTTGACGGGCTAGTCGAATGGCTAGTAGTTCCATCAGAGGGGAGCGTGGCGTTATTGACGGCGTCTTGATCCGGCGTCCATTCGAAGTAGCCGGTACTGGGGTCAAAGCTGATTCCGGCAGGCGTGTTGGCGTCGTGCAGCAGCGCGCAGGCGAGTCTGGTCGCCGTCGGGTCGGCAGCAAGCACGGTGAAGCTGACGGTGTCGCCTTCGTTGACGAGTTGCAGCGGCATCGGCAGGATCTTCGGCGCCTGGTTGGTGTTGGTGACCGTCACTTCGAAAGTCTGCTGCACTGTCGCTATGCCATCGCTGGCGGTGACGGTGAAGGTGTAAACGCCAGTTCCGTCGGAACCGCCCTCACCCCCAGCCCCTCTCCCGCCTGCGGTAGAGGGGAGTGCGGCGAAGTAGTCGGGTGTCCAGTTGAGGAGGAGTTTGCTGTTGCCGCTTATCTGTCCTCCATCTTCTGTCGTCTGTCCTCCGACCTGCATGCCGCGCGGCAGGCCGGTGACGCTCCAGTTGAGCTGGTCGAGGTCGGTGTCGCGCGCGAAGATTTCGATGGAGAGCGGGACGCCTTCAGAGGCGGTAATTTGGGTGGTCGTGGAGCCACCGGCAATCTGTTGTCCGCCCTCTGTCATCTGTCCCGTGATCTGGACACCCAGGAGCTCGGGCGCGGCATTGGCGTCGCGCACGATTACGCGCACGGTCTGCACAGTGATGTTCGGCGTAATTATGGCATTGGGATCTTGCACATATCCCGCGTCTTGCGGGCCGAGGCCGCTGTCGGCGACCTGGATGCTGATGTCGTAGGTGCCGATGTCATCGGCTGTCGGTGCCCATGCCAACAACGCCTGGCCGTAGAGGATTTGCGGCGTTAGGGTTGCACCGGCGGGTAGACCTTGCGCGCTGAAGTTCAGCGCGTCCTGGTCCGCATCGCTGACTGCAATGGGCAGTGATAAGGCTTGTCCGGCGAGCACGACAACCTGGCGCGGCACGCTGATGACCGGGGCTTCGGTGGCACTGCGCACCGTGAGCACGAAGCTCCTGGATTGGGTCATTGTCTGGTTGACGTCGCCTTCTCCATCGTCCTGTGCGATGACAGTAATGGTGTAGTCACCGCGGTCGCCTTCTCCAGGCGCGAAGCGGATCACGCCTGAAGCGGCACCATTTCCAGATGGATTTTGGGTATATGTCGCAAAACGGGGCAAGCCGAAGAACGTCAGTTGCAGCGGGTTGCCGTCGGCATCCGCTGCGCTGACCGGGATTTCGATCACGCTGCCCTTGTCGACGAAGGCGTTGGTGATGTCGGCGATTTCCGGCGCGCGGTTGGCGTTGCGCACCACGATCGGCACGGTGATCTGGCTGGATTTGGGCATTCCTGTGCCGTCGCCATCGTCGGTGGCAATGACGTTGACGTAATAGGTGCCTGCCTGCCGGTAGCCGGGCGTCCAGACCAGTTCCATCGTTTCGCTGTCGAACGTAGCGCCTTCGGGCAAGCCGTTGACCTGGTAGCTGACGGTAGGCGCGGTCGTATCGGGGCCGGTTGCAGGGCTGCCCGGAGACAGCCGGACTTTGGGTTCGAAGTCCGCATTATCCGGATCGAAGGCGAACAGGCTGATGCGTAGCGGCTGGCCTTCAAGAATGTTCCAGGTTTCCGCCGGGTCGAATTGAGGTGTTCCATTGGCATTCAGTACTTGCATCAACAGTTCGCCGGTGACGCTGGTTGTTACCGGTTGAACCCCATCCCCGCCCTCCCCAACCCACCCCAGCCCTCCCTTGTCAGGGAGGGAGCCGGGAGGGAGCTGGTTGTAGGTGGCGGTGACAGTGATCGGCATGCGGTAGGTGCCCGCCGAGGAGTAACCCGGTGTCCATTCGAACCAACCGGTCTCCGAATTGAGCGAGGCGCCGCCGGGCAGCCACGGTGCGGAATAGCTCAGGGTGATGCTGGTGCCATCGGCCTGCACCAATCCGCCAGGCATGCTGCCTGCGAGTTGCAGGGCGAAGCGGTCACCTTCGCGCAAAGTCTGGCTTGGGATTGGAGTGAGCTTGGGTTTTAGGTAGCCTTGCTCGACCGTGATGTTGAAGGTCTCGTTCACGGTGGTCTTGCCGTCGCTGACGATGACGGTGATGTTTTCGTAAACGCCTGCCTGATCGTAAGTCGGCGTCCAGCTCAATACGCCAGTGGCCGCGTTGAACGCGGCTCCGGCGGGCAGATTCCTGAGGGTGACGGTGAGGCTGTCGCCATCGGCATCCGATGCGCTGACCGGCAATGCCAGCGACTGGCCTTCGGTCAGCGTGAAGTCGCCGACCGGGTCGATTACCGGGGCGCAATTACCCCCTGCGACCTGGAAGCGCGGCGTCCACGGCGTAGGCCAGGCAGGGCTTGCCCATTTCGGCGGCGCAGTGCGTGGCCCACAGGAAGGCCCACAGCAGCGGGCTGCCCCAGGTGTCCATGTAGGTGGAGCCCTCCACCAGCAGCACCAGGTCGCTGTCCCGCACCATCCGGCGGAGGCTGGCGAAGAACAGGGTGGGCATCGGGGCGATGCGCAAGGCCGGGTCCTCCGCCAGGTAGCGGCGCAGGTTGGCCTCGTTCAGGGTGGGCACGGTGATGTGGGCCTCGCGGCCCAGCACCTCGCGCACGTCCTCGATGTCGGACAGCAGCAGGGCTTCCGCCCCGGTATTGTTGGCTCCGTTGTAGCCAACCATCAGCACCCGGATCATGCCCTCACCTCCCGCTGCGGGTACACGCGGGCCGCGACCCAGTCGAAGAACGCCCCGGCGGCCTTCTTGAACGGGCCCAGACGCGTGGGATAGTAGTAGTCGGATTCAAACCAGCCCTGCTGGCGATAGTACAGGTGGTCCAGGTTGTCCTCGGCGAGGCTCTGCTGGAAGCCCGTCCGGCCCATCCGGAACATCATGAGCCCGAAGAGCGAGGGCTGCGGGTGCCCGGCAGCGCATCGAGCCGGGCATGCAGCCGCCGGCCCTGGGCCGCGAGCTTGCTCTCCATCCGGTCCAGAGCCTTGCCGTCCATGGGCTCGAGGGTCCGGATGCAGCTGCCCTTCACGACGTTGAAGCCCAGGGCCCTGCCGACGAACTCCAGGTACTTCACGATCTGGCCGCCCCGGTAGATCCCCTGCACGACCAGGCAGCTGAAGGTCTTGCCGTGGAAGCGCGGCCGATGGCCCATGAAGCCGAGCCGGTCGAGGAAGATCTTCAGGATGGCGGACACCTGGAAGGAGTAGTTCGGCGAGGCGAAGACCACCCCGTCCGAGGCCTGCATCTTCCGGATCAGCAGGTCCCGGTCGTCGTGAAGGGGGCAGCGCTCCTCCCCCCGCTGGAAGCAGATCTTGCAGCCGCGGCATACGCCGAGGTTGTAGTCGCTGACGACCACGATCTCGCCGTGGACATCCCCGTATGACTCCAGCTCTTCGCGCAGCCGGCAGGCCGCCCGGTAGGTGGCTCCCGCCTTCTGCGCGCTGCCTACGAATATCGTGACCTTTCTTCTCTTCATGCCTGGAGTATTGGTCCGTCCGCGTTCCGGGTGCATCGGGCATTTGATGGGTTTTCTCTATGTAGAAATGTGGGACCACGGGCTACGCTGTCGGGAGCTGGGCGGCGAAGGCTTCCACCTTCTCCTGCCAGCCCTCCTCCAGCGGCCCCTTCAGGCCGGTCACCAGGACCTTGCCCTCGGCCACCTTGGCCAGGCCCTTTTCCTGCAGCAGCTTGTTCATGATGGGGATGACGCGCTGCCACCGCGCCAACTCCTCCTCGGTGGGCATCCGCCCGGTCTTCTTGTCCGGCCGAGGCGCCCCCTCGGTGGTCAGGATGGCGTACCTGGTGCCGGCCGGCAGGCTGACCTTCTTCAGGAAGCGGCGCATGCCGCCGATGGGCATGCCGATGCGCCCGGGCGAGCTGAACAGGTACAGGTCGGCCGGCGGCAGCTCCTGCGGCCTGGCGTCCCTGATGTGCTGGACGTTGACCGTGGCACCCCTGGCGGCCATCCGCTTCTTGAACTCCTCCGCGACCGCGGCCCCGTTGCCGTACTTCGAGGCATGAAAGTACTCGATTCTCATTTTCTCCCTCTCTCCTTCCCTCAATTCGCGTATACCTTGAGCTGCTGAACGGCGCTGGAAGCGCGGATCTTGCGCAAGGCTTTCTTCTCGATCTGCCGCACGCGTTCCCTGCTGAGGCCGTGCTTCCGGCCGGCGTCCAGCAGCGAGATGCGCTCGCGGCCGGCCAGCCCGAAGCGGTCCCGCAGGATGCGGGACTCGCGGTCCGAAAGGCCGGCCAGAGCCCCCTCCAGCTCCTCGTGAAGCGAGGCGCCGGCCAGGACTTCCTCCGGCTTCGCGACGCTGCGGTCCTCCAGGCGGGCGCCGAAGGGTTCGGCCTCCGCCCGGTCCCCCGCGGGACCGTCCAGCGAGAGCGTGCCCTGCGCCGCCTGCAGCAGCCGCGCCAGTTCCTCCTCTTTCAACACCAAAGCCTCCGCGATTTGCCCCAGGCGCGGCTCGCTGCCGTTCTGCATCAGCCCTTCGCGGCGCAGCTCTTCGATGCGCGAAAGCTCCCCGATACGGCTCCTGGGCAAGCGGATCGGACGGCCGCTTTCCTGCAGGGCCTTCAGGATCGCCTGGCGGATCCACCAGACCGCGTACGAGACGAAATGGATGCGCCCTCGGGATCGAAGCGCTCCGCCGCCCGGATCAGCCCGATGTTGCCCTCGCTGATCAGGTCTTCCAGGGGCAGGCCCTGGCCGCGGTACTTCTTGGCCACCAGGACCACGAAGCGCAGGTTCGCCTGGATCAGGCGCCGCCTGGCCTGCGGGTCCCCTTGCGCCGCCAGCCTGGCGCAGGCCTGTTCTTCCTCCGCGCTCAGCCGGGGGACCTTGCCGAGCTCCCGCAGGTAGAGACCCATGGTGCTTTGCTCGCCGCCCATGCTCTATACATTGGCCCGTCCGCGCTGCGAACGCATCGGAGGTTTGTAGGATTTTCCCGCTAGCTCAAATGTGGGACGGTGACGCGGACGGTAGTTCCCTGGCCCGGGGTGCTCAGCACCTCCAGCGTCCCCCGGATCGCCTGCGCCCGCTCGCGCATCCCGCGCAGGCCGAGGCCTCCGCCCCGGCCGGCCTGCTCCGGCTCGAACCCTCTGCCGTCATCGCTGACTTCCAGACGGGTCGCGCCCTCCTGGAAATCGAGGCGGACCCGGACGGACCCGGCGCGGGCGTGCTTGAGCGCGTTGTTGAGCGCTTCCTGGGCGATCTGGTACAGCTCCTGCCGGACCAGGGGCTTCAGGCGCTCCGTGCCCTGCACCTGCAGGTCGACCTTCAGGCCGCCCCGCGACTCCACGGCATCCAGCCGGATCTGCAGGGCGCCGGCCAGGCCGCCCTGGTCCAGAACCGGCGGGCTCAACTGGAAGATCAGCAGGCGCATCTCCCGCAGGGCTTCCTGGGCCGTGGCCCGCAGTTCGCGCAGGTGCTCGACCGCCTCCGAGCCGGCGCCCGCCGTGAGCATGCGGGCCACCGCTTCGGAATACAGGGTGATGCTGTACAGGGATTGGGTCACCGAATCGTGCAGCTCGCGCGCCAGGCGGCTGCGCTCGGCAAAGGCCGCGGCCTGCTCCGCCTGGCCGCGCAGGCGGGCGTTCTCGATCGCCAGAGCCGCCTGGTCGGCCACGCTCATGGCCAGCTGGATCTCCTCCTGCGAGAACTCCCGGGGCTGGCGATAATAGAGCGTGATCCCGCCGTAGCCTTCCCCCTTGATGAACAGCGGCACGGACAGGAGGGCGGAAAACCCGCGGCTGAGCATGAGCTCCAGCCCCTTCTTTTCCTCCACGTACTCCGCATTGGGTTCCCGCGTCCACCGCTCCATGACGGCCGCCGCGTCGCCTATCACGATCGGCCCCCCCTCCGCCAGGGCCCTGCCGACTCCCCCCTTGCCCGTCGAGAACCGGATGGCCGAGACGTAGTCGGCGTCCAGCCCGCAGGCCGACTGGATCGTGAACGGACTGTCGGGCGATTCCCTCTGCAGAAGCGAAGCGGCATCGCTGCCCGTGACCCGGCAGGTCTGGGTGATGATGCGGTCCAGGGTCTCCTGCAGCGGGTGGTTGGAGTTGAGCACGGCCAGGATCTCCCGCAGGCCTTCGGCCACCGTCCGGCGGCGTTCCGTCTCCTCGTGCTTGGACCGCTCCAGCTCGAACAGGCGGGCATTGTCCGCCGCCAGGCCGATCTGCCGCCCGATGGCCATGAACAGGGAGGACTCCTCGGCGGAGAGCGACCGGGGAGCCCGGCTGCTGATGACCAGGGCCCCGAGCACCCGCCCCTTGGCCGTCACCGGCACGCCGATCACCAGCTGCAGGCCTTCCTCCCGGATCTGCTCTTTCAGCTCCCCCTCGGGATACTCGGACACCGACCAGACCAGCGGCTGCTCCGGGTCGAGCTGCTTGCCGGCCAGCGCGGTCTGCAGAGGCAGCCGGGAGGTGCGGGCAACGAACCGCGGCGACAGTCCCCGCTGGGCCACGAGCACCAGGGTCTGGGACGGCTCTTCCAGCCGGTAGGCCGCCCCCGCTTCCACGCCGGCGGCTTCCATGGTCTTCTGCAGGGCGGATTCCATGATCTCCCCGAGGTCCAGCGTTCGGCTCACCACCGCGGCCAGCGTGTTCAGCACCGCCAGCTCCCGCGTGCGCTCCCCCACGCGCCGTTCCAGGTTCTGGTTGGCCTGCTCCAGCTCCGCCTGGGTCCTCTTGCGCTCGCTGATGTCCACGTGGGTGCCGACGATGCGCAGGGCGCTGCCCGTTCGAATCGCGCTCCACGATCTTGCCGCTGGAGGAGATCCAGCGCCACCCGCCGTCCCGGCAGCGCAGGCGGAACTCCAGGCTGTAGTCCTTTCCTTCCTGCACGTGACGATGGACGGTCTGCTCGGTCGCGCGCCCGATCGTCGGGGTGCAGGAGGTCGGCCCAGCTGCGGTACTCCGGGGGAAGGGCGCCGGGCTCGTAGCCCAGCATCGTGTACCAGCGGGGGTCGTAGTAGGCCTTCCGGGTCTGAGGGTAGTACTCCCAGATCCCGCTGCTGGTCGAAGCCAGGGCCAGGGACAGCCGCTCCTCGCTCTGCCGTATGCGGCGCTTCAGGCGCTGCTGGCCGGCGATGTACAGCCAGGAGAGGACCAGCAGCGCCGCCAGCGCCGCTACGACGGCGGCGCAGCGCCCAGAACACGCTGCGGTAGCGGGCGTACAGGGTGGAGGGCCGGTTGATCACGATGCTGTCCGGCGGCAGCCGCTTCTCGGGGATGCGGAAGCGCTCGAGCTGCACGTGATCGAACATCGGCCGGTTGGTGCCCGTCCGCACGACGGGCAGGCTGTCCGCGTCGGCCCCGCGCAGGATCGCCAGGGCCAGCTCCCCCGCGGCCTGGCCCTGCTGGAAGCCGCCGCTGATCAGCCCGCCGACGATCCCGTTGCCCAGCAGGGTCTCCCAGCAGGAGTAGATCGGCAGGCCCAAAGCCTCGGAGGCCCGGCGCGTGCTGGACAGCACGCCCAGCGGCTTGCCCGCATCGTCGGCCAGGAAAGCCATGTCGAAGACCACCGTGTCGGGGGGAAAGCTTCCCGCCCGGCCCATCACCTCGGAAAACTTCGGGTCCTCCCAATACTCGATCTGGAGCTGATCGCTGAACTTCTCGTGGGCCAGCCTTTCCAGCCTGGCGTAGGCGGCGCTCTCCGCCGCCAGCCGGCGGTTGGCCAGGACCAGCAGGTGCTTCAGGCCGGGGTGCAGGCGGCGGGCCAGGTTGATCGTGCCCTCGAAATCCAGCTCGCCGGTCACGCCGGTGATGTCCGTCTGGCCCTTCAGCATCTCGGGGGAGTAGTCGTCGACGCTGTAGAAAACGATCGGCACCCCGGCGAACAGGCTGGAGCGGTTGGCGACCAGGAACTCCAGGGCCTGGTTGTCGGCGCCGATGACGACATCGAAATGCATGTCGAGGCAGCCGCCGGCGATAGATCTCCGGATATCCCGACGGATCGGCGTCGAGAATGTTCATGTATTCGTAGCGGTAATTGAACCGGAAATCCCGGCTCTGGGCGAACGCCGACAGCACGCCGTCGTTGAGGTTCTGCACCCAGGCCGGTCCCTGCTGGTAGGATTGGAGCAGGAGCACGCTGCGGGCCGGCGCTTCCGCCGTCTGGGCGGGCGAGGCCTGCTGGGCCGGCAAAGCAGGGCTGCAGGCCGCCAGGAGCACTGCCGTCGCTAAAGCAAGCGAGGAAATGGCGGACAAGAGCTGTTCGGGGGATTCGCCCTTGCCGACGAACAGATCGGCGCCGGCGGCCAGCGCCTCTTCCTGCCGGTCCCGGTACAGGGACAGCACCAGGACCTTGATCTCCGGCCAGCGCGACTTGATCTGGCGGGTGGCGGCCAGACCGTCCAGCCCGGGCATGCGGATGTCCATCACCACCAGCTGGGGCCGCGTTTCTTCGACCAGCCTCAGAGCCTCCGCCCCATCGGCGGCTTCCCACATTTCCGTTTCCGGCAGGGAGGCGGAAAGCAGGGCCCTCAGGCTCTGGCGGGTTCGTTTCTGGTCGTCCGCTATCAGGATGCGCACGCAGCGAATATAAGCCGGGAGCGGCGGTCGGCGCATCGCTAAAAGGAGTGATTTTGGGCCCCCTTTCACTCGGCGGCGGGCACGTCGTCCAGGGAGGCCAGACCGGAGCGCAGGGCATACAGGGCCGCCTGGGTGCGGCTGGCCAGCTGCAGCTTGCCGAGGATGTTGCTCACGTGGGTGCGCACCGTCCACTCGGCGATGAAGATCTTGGCGGCGATCTCCTTGTTGCTCAAGCCCTGACTGATGAGGCGCAGGACTTCCAGCTCGCGCTCGGTGAGCGGGTCGCTGGTGGGCTTCTCCTGGCCGGGGTGGGAAATCTCCTGCAGGACCTTGCGGGCGATCGCCGGCTCGAGGGATGGTTCGCCGCGGTGCCACCCGATGGATCGCCTCCACCAGCTCCTCCGGGCTGGAATCCTTCAGGAGGTACCCGAGGGCGCCCGCCTTCACGGCCGGGAACACCTTGTCGTCGGCGGCGAAGCTGGTGAGCACCAGGATCCTGACCTGGGGATGGGCCGCCGTGATCCTGCGGGTGGCCTCGATGCCGTCCATTTGGGGCATCATCAGGTCCATGAGCACCACGTCCGGCTTCAGCGAACCGGCCTTCTCCACCGCTTCCAGGCCATCCTTGGCCTCTCCCACGACCTTGATGTCCCGTTCGGTGGCCAGCAGCACGGTCAATCCCTTGCGCACGATGTCATGGTCATCGGTGATCAGGACCCGGATCGATTCCTTCGTTCTTGGCACCGGCAAAGTATATCACACAAATGTGGTATGCGGGCCAGCCGAGGAATGAGGCCTTTTAGCGATGCCGGGGACCCCGCTGCGCGGCTACCTTGGCCATCATGAACGACGGATTGCTCTTCGCCTACGAGTTGTACAGGGCCAGGCGCGACGACTGGCTGCGGCAGGCCAGGGAGCACCGCCTGGGCGGGCTCCGCTGCCCTCAGTGCGAAAAAGCGGGCCCTCGCGGGCCCGCTCGCTCGCGCCTTGCGGCGTCTTGCTTTTCTAATACACCGTCTTCCACTCGCGATGTTGGCCTTGTCGAACTTGAACGGAGGCCCGAGCAGGATTTCGGTCCCGCCGTCGGCCGCTTTCACGACCGTGTAGTCCCCCAGGCGCCCGGCCTTGAACTTGTCGCCCACCGCGCCCTTGATCGTGCCCTTCACCAGGGCGGTGCCCGTGTAGGCTCCCAGGTAGCCGACGTCGATCGGGTTCCACAGGAACATGTACGGGCAGACGCCGTTCTCGATGTAGGTGGCCATCTCGGAGGGCAGGCCCAGGCCGGTCAGGAACACCTTGCCCTTGAGGCCCTTGTCCGTGAGCACCTTGCCCGCGGCCGCGATGCCGACGGTGGTCGGGGCGATGATGCACTTCAGGTTCGGGTAGGTGCGCAGCAGGCCCTCGGCCTCGGACACCGACTTGTCGCGCAGGTCATCGCCGTAGGCGATCTTCACGAGCTTCACGTTGGCGTACTTCGGCTCCTGTCAGCTCCTTCTTCATGTAGTCGATCCAGAGGTTCTGGTTGGAGGCCTGGCTGGTGGCCGAAAGGATGGCGATCTCGCCCTTGCCGCCGATCATGTCGTAGGCGGCCTGGATGAGGGTGCGCCCGATCTTCTCCGAGTCGGCCTGGTTGACGTGGGTCAGGCGGCTGGCGGGGTTGACCGCCGAGTCCAGGGAGAACACCTTGATGCCCCGGCCCATGGCCTTCTTGAGCACCGGCTGCAGCGCGTCGAAGTCATTGCCCACGATGCAGATCGCGGCCACCTTCTGGGAGATCAGCTGCTCCAGGATCTGGATCTGCGCCTCGGCGGTCGGCTGGTCGGGGGCCCGCAGGATGGCCTCGAAGCCCTGCTCCTCGATGCCGGCCTTGAAGCCGCCCATCTGCTTGTCGCCGTAGGGGTTGCCCGTGTTCTTGAACACGATGGCGTATTTGTCCGCCGCGAACAGCCCGAGCGGCAGAACGATGGCCATGATCGCCGCGATCACGACCGCCTTGGAAAGGAAGCTACGCATGCACTCCTCCTGTCAGAATTTGTTCCTGCCCGGCTCATCCCCCTTGGCGCCGGACTTCGGCGCCGGGAGCACCGGGCGATGCTGTCTGCCTTGAAAGCGCACGTTGAGCACGAGCACCGAGACGATCAGCAGCAGGCCGACGATGATCAGCAGCGTCTGCGCCTGGATGTTGACCAGCCCCAGACCGTAGTTCAGGAAACCGATGATGAAGATGGCCAGCAGCGGACCGGCCAGCCGCCCCTTGCCGCCCAGGGTGCTCACCCCGCCCAGCACCACCATGGTGATGACTTCCAGCTCGTAGCCCAGGGCCACGTTGGGGCGGGTGCTGCCCATGCGCGAGGTGAGGAACAGGGCGGTGAACCCGGCCATGAGGCCGGTGAGCACGCTGACGATGATGAGGATGGAATCGGTCTTGACCCCCGAATACCGGGAGGCGGTCAGGTTGTTGCCCATGCCGTAGATCTTGCGCCCGAAGCTGGTCTTGTGCAGCAACAGCCAGAACAGGACGGCGCAGGCCGCGAAGACGATCAGGATGATGGGCACCTTGCCCACCATCCCCCAACCCAGCTGGGAGTACCACTCGGGGAACTTGCCCGACGCCTGGTCCTCGAGGATGACGTAGGCGATGCCGCGGTAGATGGTCATGGTCGACAGGGTCACGATCACGGAGGACAGCTCCTTGAAGCGGGCCATGAGCAGGCCGTTGACCAGTCCGCAGAGGGTGGCCACCGCCAGGCACAGGAGCATGGCCGGCACCATGGGCAGGCCGGCGTTGTAGCTGACCGCCATGGTCACGGCGGACAGAGCCACCGTGGAGGCCACGGAAATGTCGATGTTGCCCAGGATGATGACCATGGTCATGGGCAGCACCAGGAAGGCCTTGTCCAGGAAGGTCATCGGCGTGCTCAGGAAGGTGTCCAGGCTGAAGTAGTAGGGCGAGAGGGTGCTGTTGACCACGTGCACCGCCAGGAAGATCAGCACCAGCAGCCACTCCCACTGCAGCAGGAAGCGCCGCCAGCTCCAGGGCCGGGTGATGCGGATGATCCGTTCGGTGGCCTGCATGCGCTAGATCGCCCTCCTTCTCAAGCTGTAGAGCCGGCTGTTCCTCTTGACCAGCACGTTGAGCAGGATCGCGGCCAGGATCACCACGCCCTGGATGGCCTGCTGCCAGAACGGCGAGACCCTGATCAGCGGAAGGGCGTTGTTCAGGATCCCGAAGAGGATCGTCCCCAGGATCAGCCCCGAGACCTTGCCGCTGCCCCCCGAAACGCTCACTCCTCCCAGCACCGCGGCGGCGATGACGTTCAGCTCGTAACCCATGGCCGTGTCGCTCTGGGCGGAGGCGAACTTGGCCACCCAGAGCACGCCGGCCAGTCCCGCCAGGGTTCCCATGAGCGCGTAGACCAGCCAGACGATGCGCCGGCGCGGTATGCCCGAGATGTCCGCCGCCTCGGGGTTGGCGCCCACGGCGAACATCTGGCGGCCGGTCCGCACGTGGTTGATGAAGTAGGCGAACACGACGAAGATCCCCACGGCGATGAGGATGAGGTTGTTGACCCCCAGCAGGCTGCCCGTGGCCAGGCGCTTGAAGCCCTCGGACATCTGGTAGGCGCTCACCCAGGCCCCCTTGCTGATGACGTAGGTGACCCCCCGCAGGACGTTCATGAAGCCCAGGGTGGCGATGATGGGCAGCACGTTGAAGCGGGCGATCAGCACGCCGATCAGGGAGCCGGCCACGAAGCCCACCGCCATGCCCTCCAGGATCGCCACGAGCGGAGGAAGGGAGGGCACCGCGCTCACGGTCATCGCGCTCACCATGCCGGACAGGGCGATGGTGGCCCCGATGGACAGGTCGATGCCCCCGGTGAGCAGCACCATCATCATGCCCACCGCCAGGATGCCCAGGATCGCGGTGTTTCTGAGCAGGTCCTCGAGGTTGGAAAGCGTCAGGAAGGCGGGGTTGCGGATCTGGAACAGCCCGCAGAGGACCACGATGAAGGCCAGCAGGCCCAGCTCGCGGAAGCCTTCGGTAAAGCTCTTTCTCATTGGACCACCGCCATGGCCGCGCCCAGGATCAGCTCCTGGGTGGCCTGCCCCGTCTCCAGGATCGCCGCCACCCGGCCCTCGCGCATGACCACGATCCGGTCGCTCATCCCCAGCACCTCGGGCATCTCGGAGGACACCATGATGATCCCGTAGCCGGCCTGGGCCAGGTCGTTCATGATCTCGAAGATGGCGGTCTTGGCTCCCACGTCCACGCCCTTGGTCGGCTCGTCCAGGATGATCACCTTCATTTCGCCGGCCAGCAGCTTGGCCACGATGATCTTCTGCTGGTTGCCGCCCGACAGGGTCCCCGCCGCGTCGAAAACGCTGCCCGCCTTCACCTCCAGCTTCACGGCCAGCTCCCGGGTGACGGCGCGCTCGCGCTTCAGGTCCAGCCAGCCCAGGGTGGCGAAGTTGCCCAGCGTGGAGAGGGTCACGTTCTTCGACAGCTCCCAGTCCAGCACCAGCCCCTGGCGCAGGCGGTCCTCCGGCAGGTAGCCGATGCCCTTCTGGATGGCTTCCGAGGGGCCGGCCACGCGCAGCTCCCGGCCTTCCAGCAGCACCCGGCCGCCGTCCGGGCGGCTCGACCCCGTAGATCGCCTCGCACACCTCGGTGCGCCCGGCCCCCACCAGGCCCGTCAGCGCCAGGATCTCCCCCTTGCGCACCGAGAAGGAGACGTCCTTGAAGAAGCCCGTGCGGGACAGCCCCTCCACCCGCAGGACCTCCTCCCCGATCTTCGCCGCGCGCTTGGGGAAGAACTGGGTGATCTCCCGGCCCACCATGGCCGTGATGACGTCCTCGTGGCTGATCTCCTTCAGGTTCCAGGTCCCCACGTAGCGCGCGTCGCGGAAGATGGTCACCCGGCTGGCGAGGCGGTACATGTCCTCCATGCGGTGCGAGATGAAGATGATGGACACCCCCTTGTCGCGCAGCCCCTCGGCGATGCGGTACAGGTCCTCGCTCTCGCGCACGGTGAGCGCCGCGGTGGGCTCGTCCATGATGATGACCCGGGCATTGGCGGACAGGGCCTTGGCGATCTCCACGATCTGCTGCTGGGCCACCGAGAGGCTGCCCATGAGGGTGCGGGGGTCGAAATCCGCGTCCAGGCGGGCGAGCAGCTCCCCGGCCCGGGCATGCAGGTCCCGCCAGTCGATCTTGCGGGTCAGGGGATGGACCTTCTCGTGGCCGATGAAGATGTTCTCCGTCACCGAAAGGGTGGGATAGCAGGTCACGTGCTGGTAGATCGCCGCGATCCCCAGCCTCTGGGAGTCCAGGGTGCTGCGGATCTCCACCGGCCGGCCCTCGAACAGGATCTCCCCCTCGTCCGGCTGGTACACCCCGGTGATCACCTTGATCAGCGTGGACTTGCCCGCCCCGTTCTCCCCGATCAGGGCGTGGATCTCCCCGGGCAGCAGCTCGAAGTGCACGTCGTCCAGGGCTCTTACGCCCGGGAAGGTCTTGGTGACGTGGTTCAGCTCCAGGATCGGCTTGGGCATCAGCAGATCTTCCTGCATTCCACGCCCAGCAGCGCGCGCCAGCTTCTCCAGGCGATCGGCCAGGTGCCCCACCCCGATCGCGCAGTGATGGGCCGGCCCCGCCTTGGCCCAGCGGTCCAGGAACTCCCTGGCGGGCAGGGGGAAACGGTACCGGCTGTTGGTGTTCCCGATCTGCAGGGTCGGCCCGGGCACGGACTGCCCTTCGGCCGCCAGCAGGAAGGTCTCCCCTCCCCTGCCCTGGACCACGGACAGCAGGGTGACCGGCCCGTTCCTGACCCTCATCTGGATGGACAGGCCCTTGCCCGGCTTGCCGTGGTAGACGGGCAGCGGCACCAGCCCCACCCCGCCCTCGGCGATGCCCGGATGCGCCGGGCCGTCGTGTCCCCACAGCACCACGTCGTCGGGGAAGTCGACGGCGTACAGCTCGGAGAAGGACCCCCCGGCGCCGAAGCAGGTCCAGGATCTTCATGGCCAGCACGTTCTTGACCTCGCACTCCCCGGCCACCGGCACGTGATGGGCGGTCAGCAGGGTGTTGCCGGCGATGAGCGAGGTCACGATGTCCTCGCTCTCATTGCCGGGGACCCCCTCGTAGTAGTAGGCCAGGGCCCCGAGGTCCTTCTCGGCGACCAGCCGGTCCAGGGCGCAGGAGGTGCGCGCCGCGCGCTCCAGCTCGCCGGCGGAGCACTCGCCGGAAACGCGGAACTCGGCCTGGAACTGGGCGAGCTTCATTTCGATTTCCCGGCGGGCGAGCTGGTCCCGGTAGCTCTTCAGCAGGTCGATCTCCAGCAGCTGGAAGTGACTGCCGAAGACCCCGGACAGGCGGGTGAGGTCCGTATAGACGTCCAGCATCCCCTCGTAGTAGTGGCCGAGTACCCCGACCCGCGAATCGCGGAGCGCGGCGCGAACCCGCACGGCATCGACCCAGGCGGCGATCTGCTGCCAGGAGTGCTCCTCCTCCAGCCAACCCGTTACCAAATTATATTCAATTTGACAATAGTTGAAAACATTGGCGATCTCCGGCGCGCAGCAGGCCTGGCAGTGGGCCAGCCACTCTCCGGTCATCACCCCGCGGTCACCCAGGGAGTTGAAGCGCTCGTAGTCGATGGCCGGGACCGGCTGGAGATTGAGCACGACGAAGGGCAGGCGGGTACGCTGGGCCACGGGCAGGACGGTGCTGGAGAGGGCGTAGGTGGCGATGTACAGGAAGACCGCCTCCACGCGTTCGCTCAGGAAGCGCTCCGCCGCCGCGCGGGCCGCCTCGGGGCGGTCCACCAGGCCGGCATCCACCACCTCCACCCCCAGGGCGGAAAGCCGTCCGGCGATGTAGTCCTGGTAGCCGGCGAGGCGTTCCTTCAGTCCCGCGAATTGCGGCCAGTAGGTATCCAGGCCGATGCCGAACAGGCCGATCCGGCTGTGCTCGTTCATTCTGCTCCACCAACGATAATACACATTCCTTGTGTTGACGGCCCCTCTACCTCGGCTTACTATGCACCAAGGTAGACAAAGTATGCCTCAACAACAGTACGACATCATCGTGGTGGGGGCCGGCTGCGCCGGACCGGCGGCGGCCCGTAAAGCGGCGCAATTGGGGCTGAAGACCCTGCTTCTGGAAAAGGCCCTGGTGCCGGGGGAGAAGAACGTTTCCGGGACCTGCCTGAACGGGGCGGCCCTGATCGACCCGGACCTGCACTACCTGCTGTCCGGGCCGGTGGAGCGGGAGATCCGCTCCATGCGCACCTACCACATCACCCCCGAGCGCACCAGCGTCTTCCACGAAATCCCCGCCGAGGGGATCCTGCTGCTGTCCATCCGGCGCGACCACTTCGACTCCTGGCACACCGAGCAGGCCCGCGCGGCCGGCAGCGAGGTCCGCCTGGGCACCTCGGTGGTGGACGTCCTGATGGAAGGCGGCTTCGTGCGGGGGGTGGTCACGGACCGCGGCGAGCAGCTGCGGGCCAGGGTGGTGATCGACGCGGGCGGGGTCAACTCCCTGGTCGGCCGCAAGGCAGGACTCATCCCCAAGCGCTCCGGCACGGACATGATCCTGTACGTGACCGCCGCGGTGCATCTGGGGCGCAAGCGCATCGACCGGCGCTTCGGCGACGCCATCGAGTACTACCTCGGGCCGGGCCTGCAGCACAAGACCTGGCCCTGGATCTTTCCCAAGCGCGACGTGGTCACCCTGGGCACCGGCGGCTACATGGACGGGCAGCTGCTGGGCGAAGGCCGCCCCTCGGTGGAAGGCTACATGCAGAACTTCATGAGCCAGCCGCTGGTGGCCGCCAAGCTGGAGGGGGGCCGGGTGGTGGCCTGGGGCCTGCACCTGGAGTTCGACCACACCCTGGAGCGGACGGCGGGCGACGGCCTGATCCTGACCGGGGAGGCCGGCGGCTTCGTGGCCCCCTTCCTGGGCCAGGGTATGCCGGAGTCCTTCTTCACCGGCATCTATGCCGCCGAGGCCGCGGCCAAGGCCATCGCCGCGGGCGACCTGTCCCGCTCGGCCCTGGAGCCGCCCTACCGCGAGCGGATCGACGGCAACACCTTCATCCAGTCCTTCCACTACGTGGCCGCCCAGAACAAGGCCTCGATCCTGGCCAAGAGCGACGCGGAGATCGCCTCCTTGATGCAGAACGTCGCCCTGGGCGGAGGGTTCATCACCAACGCGGTGCACACCAAGTGGATGCAGGGCGCCGCCGAGGAGGACCTGGGGCCGGTCAAGGAGGCCTACGACCTGATGAGCTTCCTGGGGCCCTACCGCCAGATCGGCGGAGAGTTCGAGCGCATCTACCGCGAGAGGAGCAAGAGATGAAGGCGGCGCTGAAGCTGGACTACTACCGCGGGCAGACCGGCGAGTTCATCAAGGTCCGCTCGGAGCGCTGCACCGGTTGCGGCCAATGCGCCCTGTTCTGCGCCCGCGGGGTGTGGGTCCAGGAGGGGGAAATCTACCGCCCCGCGAACCTGGCCCGCTGCGCGGAGTGCGGCGCCTGCTGGAACGTGTGCGCCGCGGACGCGGTGGACTTCGGCGAGCCGCGGGGAGGGACGGGAGTGAGGTTCTTGTATGGGTGACGTGCAGGAGTTGAGCGTCGAGCAGTGCCTGGAGACCTTCCGGCTGAAGATGCACGATCCGCGCGTGGTCAAGGATTACAAGGGCTGGTCGGGCAAGGTCATGCAGTACTACTTCCCCGACACCGGGCGCTATTTTCACATCCGCTTCCAGGACGGGCTGCCGCAGCCGGCCGTGGAGGGCAAGCCCGAAAAAGCGGACGTCTTCTACGAAATGTCCTCGGCGGTCTTCCGGGCCCTGAGCCGCAAGGAGATCTCCGGGCTGAAAGCCTTCGCTCAAGGAAAAGTCAAAGTGCGGGCGGCCATGCCCGATCTATTGAAGCTGCAGAAGCTGGATTCGCTTTAAAGCTCCTCGGCCAAGGCCTTCAACAACTCCCCATTCTCCTCCCGGGTGCCCACGGTGATGCGGATGTGGCGGGGCATGGCGAAGCTGGCCAGGGGCCGGATGATCAGGCCGCGGCGCAAGAGACGCTGGAACAGCTCCTGGGCGTCCCTCTCCACACCCACGCAGACGAAGTTGGTCTGGGAAGGGATGGGCTTCAGGCCCAGCGCCTGCAGTCCCTCCGTGAGCTGCCGGCGGCCGGCGAAGGTGGCCTGGCGCGTGCGCTCGACGTGCTCCCGGTCCTCCAGGGCGGCCAGGGCCGCGGCCTGGGCCAGGCTGTTGACGTTGAAGGAGTTGCGGATGCCGTCGGCGGTGACGGAGAGCTCCTCGGGCACCACTGCGTAGCCCACGCGCAGGCCGGCGATGCCGTAGATCTTGCTGAAGGTGCGGATGGCGGCCAGCGAGCAGCCCTGGCGGAACAGGCCCACCGCGTCCTGGAAGCCGGGGTCGTCCACGAACTCCGCATAGGCCTCGTCGATCACCGGAAACACGTGGGCGGGCAGGCGCTCCAGGAAGGAGCGCACCTCGCCGGAAGCCAGCAGGTGCCCGGTGGGGTTGTTGGGCACGCACAGGAACACCAGCTTGGTGCGCGCGGTGACCCGGGCCAGGAGCTGCTCCACGTCGATGCGCTCCTCGCGCAGCGGGCTTTCCACCGCCACGGCGCCCATCACCTGCGCGGACTTGCGGTACAGGGAGAAGGAGGGATAGGGAAACAGGCACTCGTCGCCGGGCTCCAGGAACAGCTGTCCCAGCAGGAGCAGCACCTCGTCGGCCCCGGTGCCCAGCAGGATGTTGCCGGGCTCTACGCCGTGCCGGCGGGCCAGGGCCAGTTTCAGATCGTGGCTGGAGTCCTCCGGGTAGCGGTGAATGTCCGCCAGGCTGCGCCGGATGGCCGCCACCGCCAGCGGGGAGGGGCCGATCAGGCTCTCGTTGGAGGCCAGCTTGATGATGCGCGAAAGGCCCAGCTCGCGCGCCGCTTCGGCGATGCTCTTTCCCGGCACGTAAGGGGGGATGTTGCGGATCGCCGGCCGGATCCCGGGGATGGCCATGGGGGCTAAGAATACCCGCTACGCGGGAAGATTTCCAGGGACCTGCGGGGAGGGCCCCGGCGGGCCGCCGGCCGGCCGCTCCAGCTCCCGCGGGCGGGAGAGCGAGCGGCATTCGGCCACCGGCACGCGCATGTCCATCTCGGTGCCGAAGTCCTGGTGGTCCAGGAACTCCGCCACCCCGCCGGCCGCGCGGCCCAGGGCGAAGAGGCTGAAGGCGATGTCCATGACCCGGCGCACGGTCAGCTGCTTGTCCGCCAGGCGCTTCCAGCAGATGCCCAGCCAGACGCAGGCGATGGCCGCGTCCACGTTCACCGCCAGCACGTTGCGCGTGGTGCCGTTCTCCTTCAGGGCCCGGGCCAGGGCGTGGTAGAAGTCCAGGAACACCTGGGCGCGGCCGGCCTCCTGCAGGGCGGCGGCGATGACCCGCTCCCGCGGGTCGTAGTTCACGGCCTGGTCGCGGAACACCGGGTGGCCCAGGCAGGGCAGGCGCTCGTACTCCAGGCCCGCCTCCTGGGCCGCCTCCTTGCGCCGCTTGTAGTCCGCGGCCGACCGGGCGGCCAGCTCCGCGGTGCCCGGATAGGCCGTGTAGGGGTCCTCCAGGCCCGTGCCGGCGAAGGCCTCCAGCAGGAGCTTCACCGCGTCGCTGCCGTTGCCGCCGTGCACCGAGCCGATGCAGGCCAGGGTGGCGATCATGGCCGTGTGCGGCCGGTTGCCCGCCGAGGCGGACAGCTTGGCCCCCTGGGCGGAGATGGTGCCCGGCCCGTTGGTCAGGGAGGCGATCAGGGTCATCTCCACCAGGCGCTCCTCCAGCGCGTCCCGGGGCAGTGCGCCGGTCCAGGCCAGGATCAGGCCGGCGGCGAAGGAGCGGGCCTTCATCAGCTCCGGCACCGGGAAGCCGTACAGCCTGGGGGTGGCGCCGTCGTTGGACGCTGGCGTGCGAGGCGTGGCGCATCGACTGGCGGATCATCTGCCCGGCGAAGCGTCTGCTGCTGCAGCTTGAGCTGCGCGGCGTACGGCTCGGGGATGATCCCCGGGACCAGGGCCAGCTCCGTGGGCAGGTTGCGCGCCAGCTCGCCCAGCTCCACGAACCAGGGATTGAGGGCCAGCGGGCGGGCGCCGGCCAGGTCCTTCTTCCAGCCCAGGCCGGCGAAGAGCATCCCGGCGGCCTCGGGCAGGTGGTGCAGCGCCTGGACGCGGATGCCGCGGGAGAGGTTCTGCAGCAGCTCCGCGCTCTTGCGGTAGCGCTTCTCGGGCTGGAAAGGCGGCACGCCGAAGTACTCGTCGAAGGCCTGCTTCTTGGCCCGGGCCGAGCTGCCCCGCCCTTCCACCACCGCCCCGGCGTGGCCCAGGTCCACCTGGGAGTGCTCGGCGATCTCCCCGGCCACGTACACCAGCAGCGGCTTGACCGCCCGGCTTTCCGCTCAAGCTCTCCAGCGCCTCCTGCTCGTAGATCCCGCCGGGCTCCACGTACAGGACGATCAGGCGGGTGGCCTCGTCCTGCAGGGCCAGCTGAAGCAGGTCCTTGGGCGGAGAGAGGATCAGCCGGTCCTTGCCGGTGGAGATGCCGAAGGAGGTGCCGATGCCGGCGGACAGCAGGTAGCTGGCCATGGTGTTGACCATGTTGCCGGAGTTGGAGATGATGGCCGCCGAGCCGGGCTGGAAGCGTCTCCTCGGGGTCGTCGCCGCCCACCGCCCCGATGCGCACCTGGTCGCGGCGTTGATGACGCCCAGGGTGTTGCAGCCCACCACGTCGATGTTGGCCTTGCCGGCGAGCTGGTGGATCTTGGCCGTCACCTCGATGGAGACGTGCTCGGTGATGATGTAGATCGTCTCCACCACCCCCTGGCCGTAATGCACGATCTCCTTGACCTCGCCGTAGACCGCCTCCGGCGGGGAGTAGACGAGGATCTTGTTGGGCCGGGCCTCGGGCGGCGACCGGCGCAGCAGCTCGTCGAAGGTGCCGAACACCGGGATGGGCCCGGCGGGGGTGTCCACCGCCTCCCCGTCCCGCCCCAGCGCCCAGCCGCCCACGATGTTGCCGCAGTACTTCTGGCTGACGGCGCAGACCTTGGCGGCCTCCCGGCCGGTGATGTTGGAGACGGCGACCCGGTCGCCCTTCTGCAGCAGATCGGAAAGCCGGAGAGCCCTCATGCGCTTCCTCCTTGGCCGGCCTCCGCGGGGGCCACCGCGGCGGCCAGCCTGGCGGCGTACTCGGCCACCAGGGTGACGGGCGTGTCCGGGCCGAAGATGACGTACGGCAGGCCCAGGTACTCCAGGGCCTTGCGCATGGCGATCAGCCCGTGCACCAGCCGCGGCCCTCCGCGGCCGATCACCACCGGGAGGCGAGAGCGGGCCGTTCTCCTCCACCCAGCCCACCAGGGCGTCGGCAATGGCCTGGAAGGTCACGTCGATGTAGGTGTTGTTGGCCTTGCCGCCCAGGATCAGCAGCAGCGCCGCGGCCTTCAGGCGGTGCTTGAAGCAGATGCGGGCGGTGCCCAGCATCCGCTCGTAGGGCGGGTTGCCGCCGAAATCCGACAGGAACATGGGGCTGCCCCCGGCCACCTGCAGCGTCTCGGTGATGATGGTGGAGGCCCCGCCGCCGAACAGCATCGGCAGGATGCGCTGGCCGCCCAGGTCCGACACGTGGGCCTGGCCCTGGTGGCTGCCGGCGCTCCAGGCGTTCATCTCCTCCTCGAGCTCCGTGCGGTTGTCCGGGTATTCGGGGAAGACCATGCCGGGCACCTTGGACTTGTAGTTGGCCTCGTCGAACACGGCCTTGAAGTCGCAGGCGTAGGGATTGCCCCCGGGGGTCACCCGCCAGGGGTTGATCTCCGCGGTCTGCATGCCCGTGGAGATGAACAGGTCCCAGAAGGAGATCATGCTGCGGGACAGGGCGCTGATCAGCTTCTGGGGGCAGCCCAGGCGGGCCAGCATGTCCCCGGCCTGGTAGGCGTCCAGGCCCTGGTAGATGTCCACCGGCAGGGTGAGCTTGTCCTCGCCGGCCACCTCCTCGATGTCGATGCCCCCCTTCAGGGACACGGTGAGCGAGGGCCCCAGGAACCGGGTGTTGTAGGTGATGGCCGTGTAGGCCTCCAGTTGGGAGGGGATGTGCTCCACCAGGTAGGCCATCCGGGGCAGCTTGCCGCCCACCTCCTGGCCGGAAACCCTCTTCAACTCGCGCAGCGCGTCCTGGGCGTTGCGCACCACTACGATGCTGCCCGCCTTGCCGCGCTTGCCGGCCAGCACGTCCGGCTTGACCAGACCCTGGCCGCCCCAGGCCTCCAGGGCCGCCTTGACCTCCGCCCGGCCGGCGGTTCCCGGCAGATGGCGCGGGGTGGGGATGCCGTAGCGCTTGCTCAGGTGTTCCAGGAAGGTCAGCTCGGTGACTTTGATGCTCATCGCTTGCCCCCATTCTCCAGCTCCAGCAGGGCCACCTTCAGGTTGTTCACCGAAGTCCGGTCGGGAGTGAACACGAACTCGATCACCTCCGTCCCCGGCCGGGCCGCTGCGCCGGCCTGCTGGCGGCGCTGCGGGGACACCAGCAGCGCGTCGCACTGGCGGGCCAGCTTCCGCAGCTGCCCGTCGTCGCGAGAGGTGGTCTCCAGGACGCGGGTGAAGCTCAAGTCCAGGTCCTTCAGGATTTCCCGGATGATGGCCAGGAAGGACTCGCTGGCGGTCACCAGGCCCACCGTGCTCTTCCGGGGGATCTTGGCGATGCGGATGATCGTGCCCATCTCCGGCTCCAGGCTGATGCCCACGATCGGCTTGCCCAGGGCCTTCAGGCGCTGGCGCACCTCCTCCACGTGATAGAAGCTGGTGACCACGATGTCGCTGGAGGCCAGGGCCTGGAGAGCCTCCTGCTTTTCGGCCTGCAGGTCCCCCAGCAGCACGGGCAGGCGGTGGAGGCTCGGGTCCAGCTCCAGGTGGTCGGTGAAATAGGCCAGCTGCTCGATGTTGCACTCGATGAAGGCCAGGCGCACCTTGCGCAGGCGCTCCCGCTTCACCCGCACCAGCTGGGCCACGGCCTCGGAGAACTCCTCGATGGAGCAGGCCAGGGCCAGGGCCTCCTCCAGGGCGTGCTCCACCACCCGGCGCAGCAGGCCCTGCCGGTTGTGCCGCTGCATCTCCTGGGTGGAGGCGGTGACGAAGGTGCCCCGGCCCGCCGCCCCGGCCACCAGCCCTTCGCGGCGCAGGCTCTCGTAGGCCCGCAGGGCGGTGTTGACGCTCACCCCGTACTCCCGGGCCAGCTGCCGGACGGGAGGGATGCGCCCCTCCTTCAGGTCCCCGGAGTGGATCAGGTCTTTCAGGATGTTCTTCAGCTGCAGGTAGTACGGGGCCCCGGACTTCTTGACCAGCTTCTTTTCCATGACGCGGATGTACTGATACAATAGCACAAATTTGACAAATTGTCTCAATTCCGGTAGATTTTTCGGATGGTAGACCAACCGCTGGCCATGCACGAGGGCCGCCTGGCAGTGCCCGACTCGCCCATCATCCCCTTCATCGAAGGGGACGGCACCGGTCCCGACATCTGGGCCGCCGCGGTGCGCGTCATCGACGCGGCCGTGCGGAAGGCCTACGGCGGCGCCAGGCGCATCGCCTGGAAAGAGGTGCTGGCCGGGGAGAAGGCCCACAAGCAGACCGGCGACTGGCTGCCGGAGCAGACGGTGCGGGCGATCGACTCCCACCTGGTGGCCATCAAGGGGCCGCTGACCACGCCGGTGGGCGGAGGCATCCGCAGCCTGAACGTGACCCTGCGGCAGAAGCTGGACCTGTACGTCTGCCTGCGCCCGGTGCGCTGGTTCGAGGGGGTGCCCAGCCCGGTGAAGCACCCCGAGCGGGTGAACATGGTGATCTTCCGGGAGAACACCGAGGACGTGTATGCCGGGCTGGAGGTGGCCGAGGGCAGCCCCGAGGCGCAGAAGCTGGCCGAGTTCTGCCGGCAAAGCTTCGGCTGGAAGATCCGCCCCGACAGCGGGCTGGGCCTGAAACCGGTGAGCAAGACCGGCAGCCAGCGGCTGGTGCGCTCGGCCATCCGCTACGCCCTGGCCCAGGATCTGCCCAGCGTGACCCTCGTGCACAAGGGCAACATCCAGAAGTTCACCGAAGGGGCCTTCCAGAAGTGGGGCTACCAGGTGGCCCGCGAGGAGTTCGGCGGGCAGACCGTGAGCTGGGAGGAGTGCGGGGGCCAGCCCCCGGCCGGCAAGCTGCTGATCAAGGACGCCATCGCCGACAACTTCCTGCAGCAGATCCTGACCCGTCCCGACGAGTTCTCCGTCATCGCCACGACCAACCTGAACGGGGACTACATCTCCGATGCCCTGGCCGCGCAGGTGGGCGGCATCGGCATCGCCCCCGGAGGAAACATCAACTACGAGACCGGGCACGCCGTGTTCGAGGCCACGCACGGCACCGCCCCCAAGTACGCCGGGCAGGACAAGGTGAACCCGGGCTCGGTGATCCTGAGCGGGGAGATGATGCTGCGCTACCTGGGCTGGGGGGAAGCCGCCGGGCTGATCCTGAAAGCCCTGGAGGCGACCATCGCCCGGAAAGTGGTGACCTACGATTTCGCCCGGTTGATGGCAGGGGCCACGGAAGTGAAGACCAGCCGCTTCGCCGACGAGCTGATCGCCGGGATGGCCTGAGCGCGGAGCCTACACCTTCAGCTCGTACGGGAGGGCCAGCTTCATGGCCGTGCCCGGGTTGCCCTCGATGAAGTCGCGCACGTCTTCCCGGCTCACTCCGAACAAGGACAGATTGTCCGGATAGGTGATGGTGTACGGGGACATCTCCTGGCGGCCGATGCGGGAAAGCGAGCCGATGAAGTCCCCGTCGCGCAGGCTGGCCAGGCGGCGCTCCCCGCGATTCACCACCGCCTCCCCGCAGCGGATGATGAAGAACTGCTCGGAGGCCCCCTCCTTGACCAGCACGCCCGGGCCCTTCAGGTCGCGCGGGGCCAGGATGGATTCCAGCCAGGTCTTCTGATAGGTGGTCAGCTTCTGGAGGAAGGGGCTGGAGGCCATCAGGTTCCAGGTCTCGCTGGAGCGGTTGGCCACCAGGCGCCGCAGGGTCTTCTCGAAGCGGGTGCCGTAGATGAAGCTCAGGAACTGGTCCTTCTGGATCAGGTACACCCGCACCTCGGTCTCGGCCACCACGTCGGCGGTGCGCGGCACCTCGCTCAGCAGGGCCACCTCGCCGAAATACTCGTAGGCCCCCAGGATCTTGCGCTCCACCAGCTCCTCGTTCTGGATCGAGACGTTGCCCGAGCGGATGATGTAGAAGTGCTCCCCGGGGTCCCCCTTGCGCAGGATGTAGGTGCCCTTGCCGAAGCGGCTCTCGGCCACGATGCTCACGAACTCCTGCACCTTGTTCACCGGCAGGCTTTCCAGGAAGTCCAGCCGCTTCAGGACCTCCAGCACCTCGTAGCTGGACTCGTAGGAGGGGGCGCGGGTCTTGAAGAACAGGGTGTTCTCGATGCCGAAGGAGGCCAGGGTCAGCGCGGTGGCCCTGGGGAAATCCTTGGCCGCGATGTGGTAGACCACGGTCTTCTTCTGGATGCTCCTGGGCAGCGAGTTGAGCCAGGTGATCGGGGTGTGCAGCGGGGGAATGCCCGACTCGTGGTAGATGACCTTGCGGTCCCAGGGGAAGCTCTGCAGCTGCCGGAAGCGCTCCTCGTCGATGACCTTGCTCTCCAGAAGCTGGCGCTGCACCGACGGGTCGCCCTGGTGGTCGGAGGAGTAGGCGAAGGACTGGTCCTGGAAGTCCAGGGTGAAGCCGATGGCCGGGATGGAGTGCAGGGTGTAGTAGAAGCGGAACTTGGCGCCGTGCATGTACACCGGCTTGCCGATGTACACCGGGCGGAAGTCGAACAGGTTCAACAGGTAGCTCACCGGCTCCCCGGTGAGCGAGGAGTACTTCTGCAAGAAGCTCTTCATCACGGTCTTGGTCGAGTAGACCGTGACCTTGCCCTCCTCCAGGATCTTCTGCAGGGTGCCGGCGTCGTGATCCGCGTGGCAATGGGTCAGGATGATGGAGTCGATCAGCTTGGGATTGACGTTGGAGGCCTCCAGCCACTCCGTGGAGTTGATCGGCGGATCGATCATGATCCCGGTGTGGTTGAGCCAGATGATGAAGCCGGAGGTGTTGGCCGTGGGATCGAAGCCGTGGCTGGGCCCCAGGCAGGTCACCCCGAACAGCGGCGGCCGGAAGGGCTCCGGCAGGCGCTGCCCGATCTGGTACATGGGCCGGCACTCCAGGATGCCCGGCACCCTGGCCGCCGGCTTTCCGGCGAAGCTCAACCGGAAGTCCCCGGCGGCGTCGAGGGCGATGCGCACGGAGCCCAGGCTGTATTTGCCGTCCTGCAGGTAGCCCAGGCTGAGCACGTCGCGGAAACGGATCGTGCCGCGGAAGTGGCGCAGCTCGCTGACCAGGTCGGGGAGGTAGGTTTCCTTGCCCGCGCCGAACACATCACCGGACAGCGACAGTCCGATGGGCCCGAACAGCGCCTCCTGCAGCGCCCGCACCAGCCTGCCGGCCTGGGACTTGGTGCAGATGATGTGGGTCTTCTTCTTGCGGATGAAGAAGTTGTAGTAGATCGGGAATTCCAGGTCGGCCAGGTTGATGCCCTTGCGCCAGTCGAACAGGGCGCGCGGCAGGACGAACACCAGGGGCACGGATTTGGGGAGGGCCATGGTGTCTTTGATGGTCTCCGGCGGGGCGCCGAACTGGATGTAGCCTTCCGGGCTGTCCACCAGGTAGCCGCCGCGAGGCAGTGGAGTCACCACACCCTGCAGGCTGATCTGGGGCTGCATTGCTCACCAATATAGAGCACCAATATCCCAATTATCAAGCGGACGGACCAAAAAGCGGTGTGCCGGCCGGGCTCGTTGGAATTCCTGGAATGCTGCCCCGGCTGTCGATCCGGCTGGGGGTCGCTCTGCCGGCCCTGGCGCTGGCCTCGGGCTGCTCCTGGTTTTCCTCAACCGTCGAGGTGCGCGTGCGGACGCCTGCACCTCCGGAGCCCTGGCGGGAGGCCTTCCCCGAGCTGCGTTTCGAGCTGAGCTGCCCCGAGGGGGAGCCAGCGTTTTGCTGCGTCGCCCCCGGCGGCCAGGCCTCGCTGCGCCTGCCCAAGCGGGCCAATTGGCCCGTGCTCGCCTACCCCTGGGCCCGCGGAGCGCGGCTGGCTCCCGCCGGAGGCCTGTACCCGCTGGACCTGGACGCGGGCGGGGACTGCCTGGAGCTGCGCTGGGAGCACGGGCCGGCGGCGGAGGTATTCCAGGCCCTGATCCGCGAGGGCTTCGAGGTGGGCCGGGTGAACGCCCGGCGCCTGGTGGAGGAGATGATGGCCCGCTCGACCGGGGATCCCTTCCGCCTGGACCTCCAGGCCCTGGCTGGCGGGCTGGCCAGCGAGGAGTTCCGGGTCACCGACATCCGGCTCCTGCCCGCGCGAGACGTGGCGCTGGAGGTGGCCCCCGGGACCTGGCTTCTGGAATCCCCCTTCCGGCCGGCGCAGTGCATCGCCGCGGGAGAGACGCTGCACATCCCCGCGCTGAGCCTGGGGGCGCACCGGCTGTTCGCGGTGGAGCTGCCGGGAGGCTTCGCGCTGTATGTCAGCGAACGGGAGGTCCTCCTGCTGCCCCTGGGCGGTGGTTGAGAATGCCTGCATTGTTTGATATCTTAGCCATCATGAAGGGAAAGCAAATGACGCTCCGCCGAATTCCGGAGAAGGTCAGCCGCAGATTGCGCGAAGTCGCCCGCAAGGAAGCCAAGAGCATGAACCTGGCCGCTCTGGAAGCTCTGGAAAGGGGACTGGGGCTGGCCGACGAGCCGATCGAATACCATGATCTGGATGATCTGGCGGGATCCTGGATCCAGGACCCAGAGTTCGACAAGGTGGTCGCGGAGATGGACCGCGTCGACCCGGGGCTGTGGGTGAGCTGAGGGCCGGATTCGCGGCGGGGAAGCACGGCCGGGAAAATGAGCGGGTGCTCGGCCTGTTTCCTCAACCGCGCCCGAGTCGCGCCGTTGTTTGCCGACGAGGAGACCACCTTCCACTTCGCCCGCCTGTACGGACAACTACGGCGGCAGGGAACGCCGATACCCGCCCACGATCTGTGGATCGCGGCACTGGCCGCGCAACACGGCGCGCTGCTGTGCACGCGGGATGCGCACTTCCAGCACCTGCCGCAAATCCCGACAGTCTGACCTCAGCCCTTGACCCGCAGGAAGCGGGCGTTGATGGCCACCATGATCGACCGACGCAGCGCCGCGGGAGAGGCACTCCACATCCCCGCGGTGAGCCTGGGGGCGCACCGGCTGTTCGCGGCGGAGCTGCCGGGAGGCTTCGCGCTATATGTCAGCGAACGGGAGGTCCTCCTGCTGCCCCTTTCCGCTACGGAGCGTCATCGATAACGCACGTATCCACGTAGAAGGTGTAGGACCCGGGAACAGAGACCGTGCCCGCGGAGATGAGGACTCCGAGAAAGCGCACGTCGGCGGGATCGAAGGGCGAGCTGGTATCGGACAGGCTGAACTCAGTGAACATCCAGTCCGCGGTGTCCAAGGCTGCCCCGCCGATTGTCCGTAGAGTCCCACTTGTCGCTATAGCTGGCGGCAAAAATGACCGCCAGGGCGTTGGAGTAAGTAGGGGCTCGCACCCGCACTGTGAGCTTCTTGCCCGAAAGATCTGTTCCGGGGCAGTGAGGGGATCCACGACGATCGGCGCTATTACGGAAACGTACTGACCGTTCTGCGTAAACGGAGCCGCGATTTTCAGGCAGCCCGCAGAAGGCGATCCCTCCGTGTTTTCCCAGCTCAGCGTGGAAAGATGGTTCACACACATGACGTATGGACCAATTGCGAGAATCCAATCTTCGATGCCAGCAGCGAAGGTCCACTGCGGGTCCGGATCCGGAGGCCTGGAGACCGGGCAGGATACCAGGGCAGCGAAACCGCAGGCGCACAGGAGAAGGAACAAGAATCTATACTTCATGAAAACCATGTCGCTTCCCCCTTTCCGGGACAATCCGCGAACGGTCCCTCAGTACACAACGCCGTGACTGGGCTGTCAAGAAAATTGTAGAGCTGCCGGCGATCCTCGTGCTCAGGGACATGAAAACGGCCCCCAGCGCGGGGCTCAGAAGGATACCCAGCCCGTAGAGCACCCCGGCCGCCAGGGGAATGGCCACGACGGTCCAGCGGGTTGCTGCGCAGCAGCACAATGTCCGCGCTCTGGATGGCCACGTCCGTGCCGGCCCCCACGGCGATGCCCACGTCCGCCTGGGTCAGGGCCTGGGGAGCTGGGAGCACGGGCCGGCGGCGGCGGTATTCCAGGCCCTGATCCGCCAGGGCTTCGAGGTGGGACCCGGTAGATCAGCCCTTTGTCGACCGAGGCATGGACCGGCCGTCCCGCTTCCGCGGCCTGTCCGATCGGTATCTGGATGCGGAATATCGATCCCTTGCCCAGCCCGCTCTCGACCCCGATCGTTCCCCCCATGAGCTCGATGTACTTGCGGGTAATTGCCAGCCCCAGCTCGGTGCCCTTCTGATGAGTCAGCTTGCCCACCTGAACGAAGGGATCGAAAATGCGCGCTTGGTCTTCCGCGGCGATGCCCAGCAGGCCCGCGGCCTCCCGGGCCCCGGAGGCCGTGTGAACGGGCGGAGCGTGCAGGTGGTCAGTCCCGGGTACATAGGAAGATTCTAAATGTTATTTTCTAAGTCAAGATTAGACTGGAAAGCCCACACCGGCCGGCCGGCCCCGCCCCGGCCCCCCGATCCCCGGGCGGGCTAGATTCCTTCCTGCTGCACTTTCCGGGAGGGCTTTCTTCCGCCGGAAGAACAGCGCGAACAGGCCCAGCACCACCCCGACGCACAGGATGATGAGCGCGGCCATCGCCGAGGAGGAGCCTTCCTTGCCGTCCTTCTCCAGATTCACCACCGAAACCGCGGCCAGGTGCACGTCCGGGGAGATCAGGAAGACCACCGCGCTGATGGTCACCATGCTGCGCATGAAGTAGTAAATGAGGTTGCTCATGAACGAAACCCGGCTCAGGGGCAGGATGACCCGCGCGAAGCCCTGCACGATGTCCGCCCCCAGGCTGGTGGCCGCCTCGTCCATGGAGTTGTCGATGTTCTTCATGTTGGAGATGCTGGACAGGGTGCCCAGGGTGAAGTTGCAGACCACCGTGTTGATGATGATCAGGGCGGCCTTGCCGTACAGCAGGTGGTCCAGGCGCAGGAAGCGGGTGTTGTAGATCAGGATGTAGCCCAGGCCCATCACCATGCCGGGGATCGCCGCGGGGATGACGGAAAGCAGGTACAGCGGCTGGGCGAAGAAGGGTTTCTTCTTTTCCACCACGTAGCCGGTGAGCAGGGTCAGGAAGGCCCCCAGCACGCCCACGACGATCGAGATCCACAGGCTGGTCCACAGCACGCCCACCCCGCCGGGGATGCGGAACTGGAAATGCCGGAGGGTCGGAGCCCAGTTGTACATCCACACGGAGACGAAGGCCTTGACCAGCACGACCCCGGTCACGGCGATCATCACCAGCGCCATGAGCCAGCAGAAGGTGCTGAAGCCGGCCCTCTTCAGGGGACGGGACTTGGGCAGCGCGCTGACCGCCTGGCCGCTGATCAGGGCATTGCTTTTCTGGGTGAAATAGTAGTTCAGCAGGAAGGCGATCACCGAGGGCACCAGCAGCACCACCGAGATGGTCGTGCCCAGGTCGAAGCGCTGCATGCCGATCACCTGCAGGTAGATCTCGGTGGCCAGCACCCGGTAGCCGCGGCCGATGATGATCGGGTTGCCGAAATCGGTGATGGTCAGGTTGAACACCAGGGCGGCGGCCGAGAAGATGCCGTAGCGGGCGGTGGGCACGGTGATCTTGAAGAAGGTGGTCAGCCCGGAGGCCCCCAGGCTGGAGGCGGCCTCGTCCAGGCGGGTGTCCACGGCCGAGAGGGTGGTGTAGAGAATGACCATGGCGTGGGGGAAGCAGTACAGGACCTCGGAGATGATGATGCCGGTGGCCCCGTAGATGTTCCACTCCACCTTCAGCAGGCCGGCGGTGATCAGCCCGTTGGCGCCGAACAGCGAGATGAGGGCCATGGCCTGCAGCAGCGACGGGGCCACCAGGGGCAGCATGGCCACGTAGTACAGGCTCTTCTTCCAGCGGATGGTGGTGCGGGTCAGGCCGTAGGCGAAGAAGAAGGCCAGCACCGTGGTGAAGATCGTGGACCACAGGGAGACCCACAGGCTGTTGAACAGGGACTGCACGATGGCCGGCTTGCCGAAGTAGTTGAGGTAGTTGTCGAAGGTGAAGCCGCCCAGGAACTCGTGGCTCTCCGCCCGGTAGCCGCTGACGCTCAGGCGGAGGATGTTGAACACGGGGACGACCATGAAGGCGATCAGGAACAGCCCGATCAGCCCCCCGACCAGGTAGACCACCGTCTTGTCGTCGACGATCTTCCTCTGCAGCTGGACTTCGCATTTCCGTGGCAGGCATGGTTTCCGGCTTCCTATCGGGGATAGACCCGGAAGGCATCGGGAGGCAGGTACAGGCGCAGGCTGTCGCCGCGGTGCAGGCCCGACTCCTCGTAGCGCTTTTCCAGGTAATCCACGATCAGATCCCGGGCCCCCGAGTGCACGACCAGGCGGACCATGAGCCCCAGGAAGGTGACCACGACCAGGGTCCCGTTCAGGAGATTGCGACCGGCGGCCGGCGGAGCTTCCCGGTCGGTGAGGATCTCGATCTTCTCCGGCCGGATGGCCGCGGTGACGGGCCCCGAAAGCTTTGCGGCCGGCGGGGCGACTTCCAGCTGGAAGTCCTTCCCGCTCAGGAGGTTGCCTTTCAGCTCGCCTTCGAAGAAGTTGCTCGTGCCCACGAAATCGGCCACGTACCTGGACCTGGGGTTCTTGTAGATGTCCAGGGGCCGGTCGATCTGCTCGATCTCCCCCCGGTTCATGACCACCACCCGGTCGGAGATGGACAAGGCCTCCTCCTGGTCGTGGGTGACGTAGATCGTGGTGATGCCCAGGTCGGTCTGCAGCTGCTTGATCTCCGCCCGCAGCTTGACCCGGATCTTGGCGTCCAGGGCGCTGAGCGGCTCGTCCAGCAGGATGACCTCGGGGCTGGGGGCCAGGGCCCGGGCCAGGGCCACCCGCTGCTGCATCCCGCCGGACAGCTCGGGCGGGTACTTCTCCTTGTGCTCCGCCAGGCCCACCAGGTTCAGCAGCTCGTCCACCCTCTGCCGGGTCCTGTCCTTCGGGTACCTGTGCATCTTCAAGCCGAAGGCCACGTTCTCCTTGACCTTCATGTGGGGGAACAGGGCGTAGGATTGGAACACGATCCCGAAGTTGCGCCTCTGGGGGATGAGGTCGTTGATCACCCGGCCGTCGTAGCGGATCTGGCCGGAGGTGGGGCGTTTCAAACCCGGCGATCATGCGCAGCGTGGTGGTCTTGCCGCACCCGGAGGGCCCCAGGAGGGTCACGAACTCCCCCTCCCCGATTTCCAGGTTCACGTTCTTCACCGCGGCGAGGCGGTTGAATTCCTTGGAGACGTTCTCCAGCTGCAGTTTCTTGGGCATATCCGCTCCGGGGGTGTTGTCGAGCGGGGTGCCCGCAGGGGCACCCCGCCCGGTGATGAGGCTGACGGTCGCTTACTTCTTCTGGGCCTTGTCCTGGAACAGGGAGTTCCACTTCTCGATCAGGGCGGGCTTGTTCTTGGCCGACCAGGGGAAATCCATGGGCGCCAGCTTCATTTCCTCAAACTTGGGAAGCGGCAGCGTGCTCTCGCCCACCACGCCGGTGCGGGTCACCACGCCCTTGTACTTGTAGTAGGCCTTCATGGCGTTCTCGCTGAGCGCCCAGTCCAGAAACTGCTTGGCCGCTTCGGGGTGCTTGGCGCCCTTGACCAGGGCGTTGGCCTCCAGCTCGTAGCCGCTGCCCTCCGAGGGGAAGACCATGGTCACCGGGAAGCCGTCGGCCATCTGCTTGGCCACCCGGTAGCTGAAGGAAATGCCGACTGCCACCTCGCCGCTGGAGGCCAGCTTGGCCGGAGCCGAGCCGGAGTTGGTGTACTCCACGATGTTCTCGTGCAGCTTCTTCAATATATCCCAGCCGCCCTCCTTGCCCTGCTTGACGCCGTTCATGAACAGCAGGGAGGTCACCTGCAGGTAGCCGGTCCCCGAGCTGGCCGGGTTGGGCATGATCACCTCGCCCTTGAAGGCCGGCTTGGTCAGGTCCGCCCAGCTCTGCGGCATGGGCAGGCCCTTCTTGGCCAGGCGGTCCTTGTTGACGCAGAAGGCCGCCACGTACATGTCGATGGCCGTCCAGTATCCGGCCGGATCCTTGTAGTCCTTGCCGATCTTGTCGAAATCCTTGGCCTTGTAGGAGACGAAAAGGTCCTTGGCCCCGGCCAACTCGGTGACGGCCGTGCCGTACACCACGTCGGCTTGGGGATTGTCCTTCTCGGCGATCAGCTTGGCCATGACCTCGCCGGTGGAATAGCGGACCCACTTGATTTCCAGGTCGGGCATTTCCTTCTTGGCCAGGGCCAGGTATTCGGCGGTCTCGTCCTCCTCGAGGGCGGTATAGATGACGACGGTCTTCGCCGCCCCTTCCTCCTGGCCGCCGTTGGCCAGCAGCGACGCGGGCAGGAACAGGATGGCCAATGCCACCAGCAGCCAACCTTTCTTCATTGAAACCTCCTTGGATTTTGGTTGCCTTCCATTTTACGCCGGGGATGCGGGAAGTCAAGGAGGATTCTTGATCGGCGGCCCGAAATGCCGCAATGTGGAACCGCGGAGGTGCCGATGGAGCTTGTCTTCCAGCGCGGCTACCGGGGAAGCCTGAAGTGCGCCATCCTGGATTGGGCGGGGACCACACTGGACTATGGGGTGTACGCCCCGGCGGTGGTGTTCCTGGACGTGTTCCGGCGCCAGGGCGTGGAAATCACCATGCCCGAAGCCAGGGCTCCCATGGGCGTGCACAAGAAAGACCACCTGCGCCGGATCGCGGAGACTCCGACCGTCGCGGCCCGCTGGCGCCAGCTCAAGAGCCGGGAGATCCGGGAGCAGGACATCGAGGCGATGTACGCGGATTTCGTGCCCCTGCAGCTGGCCTGCCTGGGCAGGTACGCCGGGCTCATCCCCGGCACCCTGGAGGCGCTGACGGACTTCAGGGCCCGCCGGATGCTGACCGGCACGACCACCGGCTACACGCGGGCGATGGTGGAAGTCGTACTGCAGGAGGCTGCCCGGCAGGGCTATCGGCCGGATTGCACCGTGGCCGCCGACGAGGTGCCGGCCGGCCGGCCCCAGCCCTACGCCTGCTGGCAGAACGCCATCCTTCTCCAAGTATGGCCGGCGGAGGCCTGCGTCAAGATCGGCGACACCGCACCGGACGTCGGCGAAGGGCTGAACGCCGGCATGTGGACCGTGGCCCTGGCTCTGACCGGCAACGAGGTCGGGCTGAACGAGCAGGAGGTCGCCGCCCTGGCGCCCGAGGAGAGGCGGCGCCGTACCCGTGAGGCCGCCGGGAAGCTGGCCGCGGCAGGCGCGCACTACGTGGTGGACGGCATCTGGGAGCTCGCCCCCGTGCTCGACGACATCAACCGCCGCCTGGCCGGCGGGGAGAAACCATAGATGGCAAAACACATTGCAGGATGCATTGCGCTGTTGGTCATGCTCGGGGGTTGCGCGGATTCGCGGCAGGCCGGCTCCTTCGGCCCGTCGTCCGAAGGCGCGGCACCGGAGGAGGTTCGGCTCCAGCTTGTGGACCAGGCCCGCTGGGCCATGTCCGCGCACAACATGCAGCCTTGGGAAATCGGATTGGATCCGGCGGATCCGCAGCTCCTGCGCGTCTTCCTGGCCCGGGACCGGCTCCTGCCGGCCACGGACCCGTTTTCACGGCAAATCCTCATGTCCGTCGGCGGTTTCCTGGCTGTGCTGGAGGACGCCGCAGCGGCCCGCGGCCTGGCCGCCCGGATCGACCTGTTCCCGGCTGGAGAGCTCGCGGCCGGGGACGGCGGCGCTTCGTTTGCCAGTCCCCTCGCCGCGGTGAGGATCACCCCCTCGGCCGGGCCCGCTGGTTCCTGGTACCCGGATGCCATCAGCGGCGCCACGGTCAAGGCCGGCCTGGCTGCGGTCTCCCTCCCGCCGGCCCAGCTGCGCTCCTACCTGGAGATGAACGCTCAGCAAGGGATCGGGCTGCGCTTCGTTCAAGATGCCGGCAGTCTGGCGGAGCTCAAGCCCCTTCTCAAGGAGGCCTTCCGGCTGGAGATGGAGCACGAGCCCACGCTGATGGAATCCTACCGGCTGATGCGCCGCAACCGCAGGCAGCTGGAGGCGCAGCCCTGGGGTCTGTCCTACGGAAGCAACTTCCCGCAAAAGTCGCTGGGCGCGATCGAGTTCTTCGAGTCCCTGTTCCCGATGAAAATGAAGAAGTGGGGCTTGCGGGGCGCGGACAACTTCGACCAGGAGGTGGACAACGCCGGAACCTTCCTGATCCTCACCTCCGAAGGCAACAGCCGGCTGCGCCAGCTTCAGGCCGGCCTGCTGTTCCAGAGGCTCTGGCTGAAGGCGATCCACGACGGCTTGGCGGTCGTGCCGGCGTCCCAGCCGCTGCAGGAATACGCGGCGATGGCGGAGCACTACCGGGGGATCCACCGGGCCTTCGCCGCACCCGGCCAGACCATCCAGATGATCGCCTTCCTGGGGCGGCCGAAGGACGGCTACCGGCGGGGCTTCCGGCTTTCGGTGAAGGACCTGGTCAGGCAGCCATGAACGACAGCTTCCAAACCCGCCTGCTCATCCGGGGCCTCGCCGCGCCCGTCCTCCTGCTGGCGGTCCTGCTGCTCGTCGCCGGCCGCCTGAGCTACTGGCAGGGGTGGGCATACGGCGGCTCCAGCTTCCTGCTCCTGGCGGTGAACTACCTGCTCCTGCGCGGGCGTCCGGACCTGATCCAGGAGAGGCTTTCTCCCGGCCAGGGTACGAAGCGCTGGGACAAGATGTACTTCGCCCTGTCCACTCCCCTGTTTTTCATCGCGATCCTGCTGGCCGCCTTGGACGCAGGCAGGTACGGGTGGGGGCCGCAGGTGCCATGGTGGGCCTACCTGCTGGCGGGCCTCGTTTACACCGCAGGCCAGGCCCTGCACCTCTGGGCCAAAGCGACCAACCGCTGGTTCGCCACCGTGGTGCGTATTCAAAGCGACCGAGGGCAGGAGGTGTGCACGAGCGGTCCCTATCGTTTCGTGAGGCACCCGGGGTACCTCGGGGGCCTATTGTTCATGTTGGCCACGCCCCTGCTGCTGGGTTCCTGGCTGGCCCTGATTCCGCAGGCGGTCGCGGCCGGATTGCTCGTGCTGCGAACCTATCTAGAGGATCGCACCCTGCAGGCGGAGCTGCCAGGTTACGCGGAGTACGCGCGGAAAGTTCGGCACCGGCTGGGCCCGCTCTGGTAATGCTCAGCCCCTCTGGACAAGATTCTTTTACTATGTTATATTAACGCTGTAACGGTTTGATGCCATGACCAGAGTTGCCAATCCAGAGCTTCCGCTCCGCATCCTGAAGGAGGCGGAACAAATCGTGATCGCCTCCGGCCATTCGGCGCTCAACATGCGGGCGCTGGCCCGTAAAGTCGGGGTCAGTGCCACCGCCATTTACCATTACTTCACCGACAAGGAGGAGCTGCTCCTGCAGCTCAAGCTGCGGGCCGCGAGGAAATTGAACGAGCGCATCCGGAGGATCGATCCGGCGCTGCCCCCCCACGAACGGATCCACCTGCTGGGGCAGGAATACATCGGCTTCGCCGAAAAGCACCCGAATCTCTACCGCCTGCTCTTCGAGACCCCGCTGGGCGGCGCCGGCCTGCACAAGGCCGAGCAGTCCCTTCTCTACTTCACCTACCAGGTGGCCCGGGAGGCCCTGGAGCAGCTGGCGGCTGGCGGCAGCCACCCCGTGGACCCGCGCTACGGGGCCATGATGGGCTGGACCATGCTGCACGGATTCTCCTCGCTTCTGCTTTCCGGCAGCCTGCAGCTGGCCGAAGGCATGGACAAGAAGGAACTGAAGAGGCTCTTTCTCGGCTTCTACAGTGCCGGGGGGATGGGGAAAACGGAATGAGCGCGTCGCCCCTTTTTGTCGACAATAATATTACTAAGTTATATTAACTTTGTTAGAGGAGGAGCGACGAGCATGAAGATCCTGGTTCTCAACGGCAGCCCCAAGGGGGAGCAGAGCGTGACCATGCAGTATGTGCAGTACCTGGCCCGCATCCACCCGGAGCAGGAATTCCGGGTTCACCACGTAGCCCACCGGGTCCGCAGCCTGGAGCGGCATCCGGAGCAGTTCTCCGAGCTGCTGGGCGAAGTGCGCCAGGCGGACCTGGTGCTCTGGGCCTTTCCGCTGTACATCCTGCTGGTCTGCTCCCAGTACAAGCGCTTCATCGAGCTGATCGCCGAGCGCGGCGCGGGGGAGGCCTTCCACGGCCGCTACGCCGCCACCCTGTCCACCTCGATCCACTACTACGACACCACCGCCCATCGCTACCTGCAGGCGGTGTGCGACGACCTGGGCATGAGGTACCTGGGTTCCTACTCGGCCGAGATGCACGACCTGCTGAAACCCGAGGAGCGCCGGCGCCTGGCGGGCTTTGCCGCCGACCTGTTCGCCTCGATGCAAAGGGGGAGCCATCCCCCTCGCCTGCACGCGCCGCTGCGGTACAGCCCCCGCCCGTTCGCGCCGGCCGCTCCCCTGCGCCGGGTGAGCACCGCGGGCCGGCGCGTGGTCGTGCTCACCGACGCGCGCCCGCGGCAGACCAACCTGCTGGCGATGATCGGGCGATTCCGCGCCGGCCTGGACGGGGAGGTGGAGGTGCTGAACCTGCACGACGTGGACATCAAGGGCGGCTGTCTGGGCTGCCTGCGCTGCGGCCCCGCCTACCGGTGCGCTTACACCGGCAAGGACGGTTTCATCGAGTTCTACAACGAAAAGCTCAAGACCGCGGACGTGCTGGTGTTCGCGGGGGCGATCGTGGACCGGCAGCTGTCCTGGAAATGGCGCGAGTTCTTCGACCGGAGCTTCTTCAACACCCACACCCCCTCGCTCACCGGCAAGCAGTTCGCCTTCCTGATTGCCGGTCCGTTGAGCCAACTGCCCGACCTGCGCCTGGTCTACGAGGCCTGGGTGGAGCTGCAGCGCTCGCACCTGGCGGCCTTCCTGTCCGACGAGACGGAAAGCCCCGCCGAGCTGGAGGCGGAGCTGGACGGACTGGGGGAGCGCCTGGTCCGCCTGGCGCGGTCGGGGTACATCCGACCCCAGACCTTCCTGGGCATCGCCGGGATGAAGATCTTCCGGGACGACATCTGGGGGCGCCTGCGCGTGGTGTTCCGCGCCGACCACCGGGCGTACCAGCGGCTGGGAATCTACGACTTTCCTCAGAAGCGGCTCGGCCAGCGGCTGCTGATCAGCCTGGCCTGGCTGGTGACCGGGCTGCCCGGCATCCGCCGGCGCTGGCCCGCCATGATCCGGCAGGGGATGCTACAGCCTTATCGGAAGGTGCTGCGCGCAGTATAGCTCACTGCTCGTCGTATTCCTCGTCGTATCCTTCGTCGTACTCCCCTTCGTATTCCTCTTCGTAGCCTTCCTCGTCCGCGGGGAGGTCGAAGGCGTTATCTTCGACGCGCGTTTGGGACAGGTCCGGGGGAGAACTTCCCTCGTACAGGCTGGCGGTCTGATTGAACCGGAGCTCGCTGCCGGGCAGGGCGACCTCCCCCGAGTCCCCCTCGATCTGCAGCAGCAAATCCCCGGTGTTGCGCTCAATCCGGCAGGATTGCAGCACAACGGTCCACGCGGAATCCAGCGAGATCAGCGGATAGGAACCGTTGCCGGCAATCAGGGTGTCTTCCAGCCGCAGGTCCCGCACCCGGGTCGCCCAGAGGGCACCACCGGAGCAATCGCGAATGGTGGATGCCCGGATCGTGATCCCGGAGGAATCGATCGCCTCCAGGCCCACCACCCCGCTGCCGAACAGGTCGCAGCCCTGGATTCGCACTCCTTCGCAGGAATCCATGTACAGTACGCCGCCCACGCACTCCCCCTGCTCGGTGTGACCCAGGGTCAGGCCCTCCAGCACCAGGTTGCGGCAATCCGCGAACACCAGCGTGAAGGCGTAGCGGGGGGAAGCCAGCAGGGTGGCACCCATCTGGGCGCGCAGGGTGAGGTTGCTCAGGCCGGTGATCACCAGCTGCGGCCCGTCGAAGGCCTGATCCCAGCTCACGGCCGGGTTGGCGATCTGGGCGACCTCCGACACCGGATATTGCCCCGGCGCCAGGAGTATGGTGCGGTTGGAGGCCATAGCCTGCACCAGCTCGCCGGCGTTCGCCACGCGCACCTGGTTCTGGGCGGCCAGCCAGGAGCCTGCCATCAGGAGAAAAGCGGTGACCACGGCCAGGCGGTTGTTCATGCCCTATTCTACCTGCTGCCTTCCGGCCGCGCCAGGTACAGCCTGCCGTCCCGGGCCGTCGCGGCGAAATCCAGCGGCTTGTCCTGGCTGTCCAGGACCCGGATTCTCCCGGTGAACCCGCCCACCTCGAAAGCCAGCGCCGGGTCCAGGTCGGCGCCCGGGGCGCCGATCCGGATCAGCAGCACCCCGTCCTCCGCGAGGGCGGTGGAAAACTCCAGCGCCGCGCGCCGCGCCCAGAACCCGCCGAAGGTGGAGAGGTCCCCCATCCAGGCTCCCAGCGCGACCGCCTCCTTCATCAGGCTTTCCTGGGCCCGCAGCTTGAAGTCCTGGGTCCGCGTATCGGAGGGATGGATCAACAGCACCGTGATCCCGCCGTAACGGGCGTTGGCCCGCAGCACTTCCGTCCATTTCCGCACCGCGCCCGGCAGGCTGGCCGCGGTGAGGAACCCCTGGGAATCATCGAGGGTCACGGGGATCTCCACCACCGTCGACTCGCGCGCGTCCACCCGCTGCTCCTCCAGGGCCAGGAAGGGAAAGGCCGACAGCGTGGCGTTGGCCGAGTACGTCGAGTCGAAGCGGTAGCCGGCGGCCTGCAGGATGCGGATGAGCGAACGCGGAAAGGCCAGGTCGCCGGAGCGGTAGGCGCTCACGGCCCGGCCGCTCAGCTCGGCGTCCAGCAGCTCCTTGCTGACCTTCACCTCCCCCCAAACGGTGAGTCCCCGCCGCGGATCGTAACCCCGGCGCGTGACCGTGGGTTGGCCTTCGGGGGCGGAGGCGAGCTTGCTGGAATGGGCGACGGTGTGCGACCCCACGTCCCAGCCCAGCCTGCCCAGCTGCCGGACCGCCTCGAGGTTCTCCGGCAGGTTGAAGTAGTCGATGTCCTTTTCGTCGGTGAAGTACTTGGTGTTGATGAAGAAGGTGCTCTTCGCCCCGTACTTCTTCTCCAGGGCGGCGAACTTCAACGAATCGACGAACGAGGTCTGGGCGTCCACATCGTGGGTGAGGATGAGGGCGGTGGGCCGCGCGTAGGGGGCGGTGGCCAGGCACACCGCCGGTCCGGCGGAGTGGGCCCAGATGGCCTTGAGCAGGAGCAGGATCGCGTCCGCGGACGGTTCGATCCCGTTCACATACTGGCGCTCCGCGTTGTAGGACGCGCCGGCCTGAGGCAGAAGGACGCTCTCGGTATACGACACTCCCAGCAGGTAGGCCCTGCCCCGGCCATAAGGGTGCACGGAGAAACCCACGCTCCCGTCCTCGAACAGGCCGAGGGCGGTCGCCCCTGCCTCCAGGGAGGCCCCATGGGTCCAGATCACCTCCTGGAAGAAGGGGGGCTGCCCGTTGCCCAGCGAAATCTCCAGCAGCCGGGGGTGGGCGAGCAGCGCCAGCGCCGGGTCCTTCCCCGAGAAGGCCAGACGCAGGCGCGATCGGCCGGCGGCCCGGCCGGCCACCCCGAACAGCGGGTACAGGGCGGAGCCCGCCTCCCCGGCGTACACCAGTACGCCGCCGGCTTCCACGTAGTCGTACAGCGCGTTGGACAGGCCGGAAGCGGCCCCGGCGTTGAGCAGCGTCCCGGCCGTGAAGACCACGCTGTACCCGTCCAGCGGGCCCGCGGCGGTCAGGACCTCGGCGCGCACCCCCAGGGTGGAAAAGATCCGGCGCAGCGCGAGCAGCTCGACGCCGCTGGATTCCTGCCCTGCGGCGGCGGCCACGTCGAGCAGGGCCACCTTCCCCGGCTGCAGCTGCGCCCCAAGCGGCACTGCCGCTGTCAGGGCCAGGGCCAGGCCCACTGCCGCAGCCAGGCGCGCCCTCATCCTCATCTGCCCCAGAACAAGCCTCCGGCCGGCGAGCCGCGCAGCATCTGGGCCGCAATGACCAGCCAGGCTGTGCTGGCCACGCTGGGATAATCCGAGAACTGGTACGGGACGGGCATGGACGCATAGCGGAAGCCGCCGTCCACCGCCAGCCCGGCCTGGGATTCCAGGATGTGCCGGGCTTCGCCAGTCCGCCCCGCCCGGATGTAGGCGGCCGCCGCCCCGAGGGATCCTTCGCACCAGACCAGGGGCAGGTCCGACCACAGCCCACCGCCGCTCGGATAGTAGTAGGCGTTCACCCGCGCGTCGGTGTACACGGGTTCCCTGCCGTACGGCCGGTAGCCGCGAAGATCCGCCACCCGCACGGCGAAGCGGCTCTCCATGACCTGGAGGCACCGGTCGGCCTGGGCCTTCCTGCCCTGGGCGAGGAGGAAGATCGCCCCCCACGAGGCCGCGTCCAGCGGAAGGGCCGTGTCCGGAGTCCGATCCGCGTGGATGCCCTGGATGAACTGGCCGTCCTTCTCGCTCCAAAGGGTGAGCAACCGCGCGCGGATGCGCTCGGCGGCATCGGAGTAGCGGGTCTCCCCGGTGAGCCGGCCCAGGTCCCTCAGGAAGTACCAGGCGTCGATGTTGTGCTCCGTGCTCACCCATTCCACCTCAGCCGCGCTGGAAATCTCCGTCGGGCCGGCGGCGCCCTCCGCAAGAGCGAGCACCGAGGATCCGCTGCCCCCGGTCAGCAGCTCCGCCCGCGGATCGGGGCCCGCGGGGACCCGCCTGGCGAGCAGCCAGCGGGCAATGGACTCCGCCGAACCGCGGAACTGGATCCCCAGCGGATCCTGGGAGCCGAACTCCGGGCTCTCCAGGGCCCGCGCCTGCAGGTAGTAGGTGAGCGCGTAGCCCGCCCAGGCCACGGCGCCCGTCCTCACGATCGCTCCCTCGTGATCCGACTCGCTGGGCCAGTCGTTCTGGGTGTTGTAGGCGAACCACAGCCCGCCGTCCGCGCGGACCAGGCGGGTGATGGCGCCCAGGAGGAACTCCGCCTCGCGGTAGCGGCGCGCCATGGTGAAGGCGATGGCCCCCAGCGCGTCGTCGTAGATGGCGGACCTTCCGTAAATGTAGCGGTAGGCGGGATCCTCCGGGGGGACGCGGTAGCTCAACAGCAGGCGGCGCCTGCTGGACTCGGGGGCGGGGACCGTCGGATTGGGCACCATCTGCCGCGCCAGCCACTGCACGGCGCCCGCCTCCATCCGCTCGATGGCCGGGGACCCCGCGGCCGGGGACCCGTCTGCCGCCTGGGCGAATACGGCCGGCGGAGCCGGAAGTGAAACCCCCACGAGGAAAGCCAGGAGCGCTGAGGCCCCCGTTCGAGACATCACCTCTGAGAATTTCCAGTCCAGGACCAGGCCGTTGGAGATCCCGCTGCGCGGCTGCGGCGCCGCCAGGTAGGTGACCGTGTCCGACAGGTACTGCAGGGTGTAATGCAGGGACACCTGGGGCGTGAAGGAAATCTTCAGCCCCGCGAGCAAGGAGTAGCCGAAGGCATCCGCGCGGCTCAAGGTGAACCCGGCGTTCGCCGCGACCCTGGAGGAAAAGGCGTAGTCCGCCTCCCCCCAGAAGGAATTGGTGACCACCGTATCGCTGTCGATGCTGATGAAGGCCTTACCGAACAGGCCCAACGCGGGGACGGGGTGGAACTTGCCGCTGAAGGAGGGCAGGAAGTAGAAATAGTCCGAGGCCGGAAAGAACACGGCCCGCACTCCGGCCCCGGCCCAGGTGGCCTCCGTCTCGAAGTTGAAATTGGCCTCGGCCTCGTGGGTGATCTCTCCCGCGGAGTCGATGCCCAGGCCGTAGGACAGCTCGGTGTAGACGTTGTCCGAGAAGTTCACCACGGGTCCCAGGGTGAACACGTGCTGCCAGTAGCCCGGCGCGTCGTTGCGGGAAAGCCGGACCAGGAGCGTGAAGGCCGGGGACAGGCGGGCCAGGAAGGCATCGACGCTCTCCAGGCGATAGGACCCGTCGAAATAGGAGGCCAGGGTCACGGAGGCGATGTTCCGCAGGCCTTCGGCGTCAGCGGTCCCCGCCCCGGCGATAGCGGCGAGCACCAGGAACAAGACCACCCGTAATGATTTGCGCAGGAGCATAGGTACTCCATGATACCGCAGGAGGATGCTTTTGTCAGGGAGCGGAGGAGGGAGCGCGGCGCGCGGGGCTCACCGCGGCGATCGCCGAGTAGGGGCGCAGCAGGCTGCAAACCCTCGCCGTGGCCCAGGGGGACGGCCGCTTCGAGCACCGCGGAGGCGTCATACCAGGTCGGAGGCCATTTCCCGTGGATGAAGACGGTCCCCGTGCCCGAACATGTACGGTTTGACGGAAGCCGGCAGTCGGGCGAAAAGTCGGAGAGCTTCGACCGTGACCTGCAGACAGGCATCGTTCTTTCTGCCGGGGCCGCGCCAGGCAGCCACCGGATCGGGAAGGCAGAGCCAGGCAGGACCCTGTGCCGTCCGGGGCGCTCGATCGCCGGGAAATCGCCTGCGCGTGCACTCCCAAACCGTGAAGGAGGCGCAGCAGAGTTCGGCGGGAAGGCCGGCGAGTTGTGTCCGCCGAAGCTGAAGCCGGACTCCCAGACCGGGAGGCGATCCACGAGAGCCCGGATGCCCGCATCGCGGACTACGCTCCGGCGTGTGGCCAGGAAGCGGGCGGACGGCTCTTCACTGGCAAGCAGCGCAGGTCGAGGATCCGTGGACAGCAGTGACAGCCAGGCTTCGCGCTTCAACTCAGGCCTCCGCTGGCACCAGGCGCGCATGCGTAAGCAGCTCGTGCCCGTCCGCGGTGACCAGCACGTCGTTCTCCAGGCGCACCCCGCCCGCTTCGGGGTGATAGGCCCCGGGCTCGATGGTGAGGACCATGCCGGGCTTCAGGAGACCGCCCGGCCCTGCGGCCGGGGCGCCCGGCTGGGGCGGGCGCAGGCTGGGGGCCTCGTGGGCCTCCAGGCCCAGGCCGTGCCCCAGGCCGTGCGGCATGGGGAATCCGGCATCGCTCAGGAAACGGTCGATGTCCGCCCCGATGTCCCGCGGATCCGCGCCCGGCTTCACCTGCGGCAGGGCCCGCGCGTAGGCCGCCAGCACCGCTTCGCGCAGGCGCTCCTGCAGCGGACTCAGGGGGCCGCGCACCGCGGTCAGGGTCACGTCGCTGTGGTAGCCATCCCAGCACACCCCGAAGTCCAGGATCGAGAAGCCCCGGCCGCCGAAGGCCGCCGCGGTATAGGCTGGGAAGGCGTGGATGGCGAAGCTGCGCCCGGGGCCCGCGGCCAGGGTCTCGAAGGACGGGCCTTCGGCTCCCCGCGCGCGGGCCTCGGCCTCCAGGTGCAGGGCCAGCTCCGTCTCGCTGGGCCGCCAGCCGTCAGCCAGGCGCCGCTCCACCTCCCCGGAGAGCTCGTCGGTCAGGCGGCAGGCCTGCCGCAGCGCCTCCAGCTCCCCCGGGTCCTTGACCGCCCGCAGGCCGGCGGTGAAGTCGTCCACTCCGCCGCTGCCGCGGCAGACCAGTTCCAGCCGGCCCAGGTCCTGCTCCAGCTCGCGCACCAGCGGGAAGGGCAGCGCGCCGGACAGCTCCGCGCGGGCGCGGGAGGCGCCGCCGCCGAAGGCCGGCGCGGAGAGCAGCTCGCGGATGGCGCGCGGCAGGGAGCGTCCGAAGCGGGAATAGGGTTCGATGCGCTCCACGCGCGCGCGCTTCTCGGCCAGGCTCACGTCCCAGGCCACCAGCAGGGCTTTGCCGTCCCGGTCTACCAGCAGAAGGGCGTCCATGGGATGCCCGGTGTAATAGCGCAGGCTGGCGCTGCGCAGGCCCTCGAAGTCCACCAGCACGGCGGCCGCCAGGTTCTGCTCGCCCAGCCAGGCGCCCAGCCGCTGCCGGCGCGCGACGAAGGGGTCCTCAGCCGCGGACAACCAGGTTCACCAGCCTGTCGGGGACGGCGATCACCTTCACGGGCTTCTGGCCGGCCAGCAGCTCCTGGATGCGCGGGTGGGCCAGGGCCTGCTTCTCCAGCTCGGAGGCGGACAGCCCGGCGGCCAGCTCCAGGCGGGCGCGCACCTTGCCGTTGATCTGGAACACGATCTCCCGGGTCGCCCTCGCGGGTCAGCTCCTCGTCCGCACGCGGGCAGGCCTGGAAGGCCACGGAAGGCTTCTCCCCCAGCTTCTCCCACAGCTCCTCGCGCCAGGTGCGGGGCGTAGGGAGCCAGGAGCAGCACGAAGGGCTTCCACAGAGCCGCGGTGGCAGCTTCTCCTGCTTGGTCAGCTCGTTGACGAAGATCATCATCTGGGCGATGGCGGTGTTGAACTCCAGGCTGCGCGGTGTCCTCGCTCGACCTTCTTGATCGTCTTGTGCAGCAGGCGCTCGCAGCTCGGCCGGCGGGCGCGCCGTCGGCGAGCGGCAGCTCGGCCAGCCGCCAGACCCGGTCCAGGAAGCGCTTCACGCCGGCGATGCCGCTGCGTGGACCAGGGCTTGGAGACCTCCAGCGGGCCCATGAACATCTCGTAGAGGCGCATGGCGTCCGCGCCGTACTCGCGCGATCGATGTCGTCGGGGTTGATGACGTTGCCGAGGCTCTTGGACATCTTCACGCCGCCCTCGCCGAGGATCATGCCCTGGTTGACCAGGCGCTGGAACGGCTCGTCGGTGTTCACCACGCCGATGTCGAAGAGGACCTTGTGCCAGAAGCGGGCGTACAGCAGGTGCAGCACCGCGTGCTCGGCGCCGCCGACGTAGAGGTCGACGGGCATCCAGTAGTCGACCTTGTCGCGGGCGACCAGGCGCCTGGTCGTTCGTCGGGTCGAGGTAGCGCAGGTAGTACCAGCAGGAGCCCGCCCACTGGGGCATGGTGTTGGTCTCGCGCTGCGCCGGCGCCGCCGCACTTCGGGCAGCGTGGTGTTCACCCAGTCGTCGATCGCGGCCAGCGGCGACTCGCCGGTGCCGGTGGGCTCGTAGCTGCTCCACCTCGGGCAGCAGCAGCGGCAGCTCGCTCGTCGGGCACGGGCACCGACGCCGCACGTCGGCGCAGTGCACGAGGGGGATCGGCTCGCCCCAGTAGCGCTGGCGGCGAGAAGACCCAGTCGCGCAGCTTGTAGTTGACCGGCCTGCCGCCCGATGCCCCTGCGCCTCCAGCCACGCGGTGATCTTCTTCTTGAACTCGGCGGTGGGCAGGCCGTCGAACTCGCCCGAGTTGACCGCCACGCCCGTCCTCGGCGATCGGCCGCCGCCGAGCTCGTCGCGCGTCGCCGTCCGTCGGGACGACCACCTGCACGATGGGCAGGCCGAACTTCTTCGCGAACTCGAAGTCGCGCTCGTCGTGGGCCGGGCACGGCCATGATGGCGCCCGGTGCCGTAGGAGATCAGGACGTAGTCCGAGATCCAGACCGGGATCTTCTGCCCGTTGACCGGGTTGATGGCGTAGCGCGCCGGTGAACACGCCGGTCTTCTCCTTGGCCAGGTCCGTGCGCTCCAGGTCGCTCTTGCGGCGCGGCCTGCTGCACGTAGGCGGCGACCGCGCCTCGCCTGCGCCGGCGTGGTGATGCCGCTCGACCAGCGGGTGCTCGGGCGCGAGCACCATGTAGGTGGCGCCGAACAGCGTGTCGGGCCGGGTGGTGAAGACCTCGATGCTCGCCCGCCGCCCGCCGCCAGCGGGAAGACGCACGTTGGCCCCCTCGCTGCGCCCGATCCAGTTGCGCTGCATCAGCTTCAGCGACTCCGGCCAGTCCAGCTTGTCCAGGTCGGCGAGCAGGCGCTCGGCGTAGCGCGGTGATGCGCAGCATCCACTGGCGCAGGTCCTTGCGCGTCGACCTGGGTGCCGCAGCGCTCGCACGCGCCGTCCTTCGACCTCCTCGTTGGCCAGGCCGGTCTTGCACGAGGGGCACCAGTTGATGGGCACCTCGGCCTCGTAGGCCAGGCCCTTCTCCCAGCAGCTTCAGGAAGATCCACTGCGTCCACCGGTAGTAGCTCGGGTCGTGGTGTAGATCTCGCGGTCCCAGTCGTAGGAGAAGCCCAGCGCCTTGATCTGGCGTGCGGAAGCGGGCGATGTTCGCCTCGGTGGTGACCGCGCGGGTGGGTGCCGGTCTTGATGGCGTAGTTCTCGGCCGGCAGGCCGAAGGCGTCGCAGCCCATGGGGTGCAGGACGTTGAAGCCCTTGCATGCGCAGGTAGCGGCAGTAGATGTCGGTGGCGGTGTAGCCCTCGGGGTGGCCGACGTGCAGGCCCGGCGGCCGAGGGGTAGGGGAACATGTCCAGCACGTAGGCCGCGCCGGTCGCGCGGCACCGCGGGGTCCTCGGTCACCCGGAAGGTCTTGTGCTTTTCCCAGTAGGCCTGCCACTTGGGCTCGATCTGGGCGAAGGGCTGCGTATCCATCCCGGGCATCATAGCGATTTGCCGGACCCTGTGTCCAGCGCGGTTACAGCTACTGCTGCAGCAGCTACAGCCGCAGGTCCACGAGCTTCAGGGGGAAGCCGGAGGTCACCCGGGCCTCCAGCTTCCCGTCGCGCTCGGAAATCAGCAGCCCTTCCACCCCGGGGCGGTCCTCCAACAGGCTCAAGCCGCGCTCGGGGCCCAGCACGAAGGCGGCGGTGGACAGGGCGTCGGCCTCCGTGCAGGTGGGGGCGATGACCGTGACCGAGACCAGGCCCACGGCCGGGTAGCCGGTGGCCGGATCCAGGATGTGATGGTAGCGCCGACCATCCTGCTCGAAGAAGCGCTCGTAGTCTCCGGAGGTGACGATGGCAATCTTCCGGCCCGGTTCGCCCAGTTTCAGGATGCCCACGAACTCCTGGCCGCGGCGCGGGTGCTTGATGGCTACAGTCCAGGGCTCTTTGCGCCCCTTCATGCCGGCGATCAGGATGTCCCCGCTGGCTTCCACCAGGTATTGGCGGAAACCTCTCTGCTCCAGCCAGGTCCCCAGCAGGTCCACGACCGCCCCCTGGGCGATGCCCCCGAGGTCCAAGGCGAAGCCGTCCGGCAGACGGTAGCGACCCTGGGCATCCAGGCTTACCCTCCGCCAGTCCATCCGGCCTCGGGCCCGCTGGATGTCCGCCGCCGGCGGGAGCTGCCCGCCGGTGTCGAAGGACCACAACTGGACCAGGGGCAGGATCGTGGGGTCGAAGGCCCCCCCGCTGGCCGAGGCCACCTCCAGCGCCACGGCCAGCGTGGCCGCCACCTCCGGAGGCGGGACCAGGGCCTGTCCGCGGTTGAGCAATCCCAGCGGGCTTTCGGAGAGGCGCCAGTCGAACAGCGCGGCTTCCCGATCGGTGTAGGCCATCAAGGCTTCCCAATCCGGCGCGGCGCGGCCGGCCACCAGGACGTTCAGCGGCGAGCTCATGGCCAAGGCGGAGTACTTCTGCACGGGTACTCCGCAGCCCCCCAGGGCAAGGAGCAGCAGGAGCACCGCGCAGGCCTGGCCAGGCCTGCCGCGGCCGCCCAGCGAACTTCGGGTTGCCGGATCCATCCCCGACACAGTATCCGGGATGGCCGTCACCTGACAAGGCAAGCGCGGTTAGGACTTTCAGCTAACTCTCAGCTATTGCTCAGAGTCGTCTCAGGCAGACGAAATATACTTCGGACCGTGGATCGCAGCGTTCCTGATCATAGCGGCGGCGCGAGCGTGAACCGGATCTGCGGCAGCATCCTGGAGACGATCGGAGCAACCCCGCTGGTCCGACTGAACCGCCTGGGCGAGGGACTGAAAGCCACGATCCTGCTGAAGCTCGAATCCGCCAACCCGGGGGGAAGCGTGAAGGACCGGGTGGCCGTGAAGATGATCGAGGCGGCGGAGGCCGAAGGCCTGATCCGGCCGGGTGGCGTGATCGTCGAGGCCACCGCCGGCAACACCGGGGTGGGCCTGGCGTTGGCCGCCGCAGTCAAAGGCTACCGCTGCATCTTCGTGCTGCCGGACAAGATGAGCGAGGACAAGGTCAGCCTCCTGAGGGCCTACGGGGCCGAGGTGGTGATCACGCCCACCAGCGTCCCCCCGGACTCCCCGGAGAGCTACAACGGCGTCGCCGACCGCCTGGCCCGCGAGATGCCCGGCGCCTTCCGGCCCAACCAGTTCGCCAACCCGAACAACCCCCTGGCCCATTACCAGAGCACCGGTCCAGAGATCTGGGAGGACACCGGCGGGAAGCTCGACGTGTTCGTCGCCGGCATGGGCACCGGGGGAACCATCACGGGCGCCTCACGCTACCTCAAGGAGAAAAAGCCGCAGCTGGTGGTCGTCGGCGCGGATCCGGAGGGCTCCATCCTCTCCGGGGACGCGCCCCAGGCCTACAAGGTGGAGGGCATCGGCGAGGATTTCATCCCCCGCACCTTCGACCGGCAGCTGGTCGACGAGATGATCCGGGTCAGCGACCGCGAGTCCTTCAACACCGCCCGCCGCCTGGCGCGGGAGGAAGGCATCCTGGCGGGCGGCTCCTCGGGCACCGCCCTGGCCGCCGCCCTGAAGTACGCCGAGCGCCTCGCGGAGCCGGCCACGATCGTCGTCCTGCTGCCGGACACGGGCCGCAACTACCTGAGCAAGATCTACTCGGACCGCTGGATGCAGGAAAACGGATACTGGGAGTCCGCCGCGCGGCCGAAGGCGGTGGTCCGGCAGTTGCTGGAAGCGCGCTGCGGCCTGCCCGCACTGATCTGCGTTTCGCCGGAGGACTCCCTGCAGAAGGCCATCGAGCTGCTGCATCGCTACGGCATCTCCCAGCTTCCGGTTTTGGACAGCGGGCGTTCGGTCGGGAGCCTCCAGGAATCCACCCTGCTGAAGCTGGCGGTGGACGGCCTGAATCCGGCCAACCAGGCGGTGGGCCCGGTCATGGGCAAGCCGCTGCCGGTGATCGACCTCCAGACTGACGTGGCCGAGGCCTACCGCCTGCTGCTGGCGGGCGCCGGGGCGCTGCTGGCCGCCGAAGCAGGCGTACCGCGGGCCGTGATCACCCGCATCGACCTGGTCGACTTCTACACCCGGAGGCGCTCATGAGGTTCGCCACGCGCATGATCCACGACGGCCAGGCGCCGGACCCGGCGACGGGCGCCGTCACGGTAGCCCTCAGCCTGGCGGCAACCTTCGCCCAGGACGGGATCGGCCGGCCGCGATCCGGCTTCGAATACGCCAGGACCGACAACCCGAGCCGCAGGTCCCTGGAAGCCACGCTGGCCTCCGCCGAGAACGCCAGGCACAGCTTGTGTTTTGCCTCCGGCTCGGCCGCCGCCACCGCCGTGCTGAACCTGCTGGAGCCTGGCGACGAGGTGCTTTCCAATCTGGACATGTACGGCGGCACCTACCGGCTGTTCACCCGGGTGTACGCGCGCTACGGGGTTCACTTCCGCTTCCTGGACAGCCACGAGGCCGGTACCATCGCCGCGGCGCTCACGCCGGCCACGCGCCTGATCTGGCTGGAGAGCCCGACCAACCCCCTGCTGAACATCGTGGACCTCCGCGCGGTGGCCGGCCTGAAAACCCCCCGCAGCCTGGTGGTCGTGGACAACACCTTCGCCACGCCTTATCTGCAGAACCCCCTAGACCTGGGAGCCGACCTGGTAGTGCACAGCACCACCAAGTACATCGCCGGGCATTCCGATGTCATCGGCGGGGCGGTGGCCACAAACGATCCCGCACTGCACCAGGCCTTGCGCTTCTACCAGAACGCCGCGGGGGGAGTACCCTCCCCTTTCGACTGCTTCCTCATCCAGCGGGGGCTGAAGACCCTCGAGCTGCGAATGCAGAAACACGAGGCGAACGCCGCCAGCCTGGCTCGACGTCTGGCCGCCCATCCCTCTGTGAGCGCCGTCTTCTATCCGGGTCTGCCGGGTCATCCAGGGCATGAAACGGCCAGGACTCAGATGCGGGGCTTTGGGGCCATGCTTTCCTTCCGCCTGCGCGGCGGTCTGGCTGCAGTGGAGGGCTTCGTCGGCCGCCTGGCGGTGTTCACCTTCGCCGAGAGCCTGGGGGGAGTGGAATCCCTGGCCTGCCACCCCGCCACCATGACCCACGCAAGCATCCCAAGGGAGCATCGGGAACGCATTGGCGTCACCGACGACCTGGTGCGGCTTTCCGTGGGCATCGAGGACGAGGCCGACCTGGCCGAAGACATGTTACAGGCCCTGGTGTAGGAAGCCGCATTGGAATGAGCGATCCGGCGGGGCGTTACTCCCGGCAGGTGCTGCTGCCCGAAATCGGCCCGGACGGCCAGGCTGGGCTGGCGGGCTCGCGGGTGCTGATACTGGGAGTGGGAGCTTTGGGAAGCGCTCTGGCCTCCATCCTGGTCCGGGCGGGGGTCGGCTTCCTGCGCCTGGCGGACCGGGACTTCATCGAACTGGACAACCTGCAGAGGCAGCTACTCTACGATGAGCAGGACATCTGCGAGGGCCTGCCCAAGGCGGTGGCCGCGGCGCAGAGCCTGCGGCGAGCCAACGGCTCGATCAAGGTGGAGCCGCTCGTGGTGGATGTCACCGCCAGCAACATCACCAGCCTGGTGGTGGACTGCGACCTGATCCTGGACGGCAGCGATAACTTCGAGCTGCGAGCCCTGCTCAACGACGCCTGCCTGAAGCTAGGCAAACCCTGGGTCTACGGCGCCGCCATCGGTATGACCGGCATGACCATGCCGTTTCTGCCGGGCGGGCGGCCCTGCTTCCGATGCCTGCTGCCCGTGCTGCCTTCTCCGGGCACGGTCCCCACCTGCGAGCTGGCCGGCGTGCTGGGCACGGTCCCCCTGCTGGTGGCTGCCATGCAGGCCACTGAAGCCATCAAGCTGCTTTCTGGCCGTCCGCAGGCGATCTGCCGGAGCCTGCGCTTCCTCGATGCCTGGAATGGGACGCTGGAACACCTGGAGATCGGGGAAGGCGATCCGCGCTGCCCCGCCTGTGCCGGTCGGCACTACGAGTACCTGGAGGGGGCCGGAGCATGCACCAGCGTGAAGATATGCGGCAGGTCGGCGATCCAGGTGAGTCCCGGCTTCTCGGGGGCGCTACCCCTCGCTGAAATGGCCTCTCGCCTTTCGGCACTCGGCCGGGTTGCCTGCAACGAGTATCTATTGCGCTTCCAGACCGACCGGCTGCAGATCATGCTGTTCGCGGACGGCCGGGCAATCATCAAAGGCGCGCGAGACGAGGCGGAAGCGCGCTCCCTGTACGCCCGCTACGTCGGCCTGTAAGGGCTGCCATGGACGTGGCGGCGCTTCGGGAAGATTTCCCCGGCCTCCGGCGGACCGTCGCGGGCCGCCCGCTGGTTTATCTGGATAACGCGGCTACCACCCAGCGCCCGCGTCAGGTGCTGGAAACCATGACTCGAGTCTACACGGACTACAACGCGAACCCTCACCGCTCCCCGCACCGGCTGGGTCAGATCGCCACGGACCTGTATTTGCAGGCGCACGAATCGGCGGCCAGTTTCATCGGCGCCCACGGAGCGCAGGAAATCGTGTTCGTGCGCAACACCACCGAAGCGCTCAACCTGCTGGCCATCTCCCTCACGCGTGGCGAGAGCGGGGAGCTGCGGTTGAAGCCCGGCGAGGAAATCGTCATCACCCTGGCCGAGCACCACTCCAACCTGGTGCCCTGGCAGCAGCTCTGCGCAGAAGCTGGCCTGACTCTGCGGGTCGCCGGGCTGCAGGCGGATGGGCGCCTGGATCTCCAGCACCTGGCCTCCCTGCTGGGCCGCCGCACCCGGCTGGTGTGCTGCACGCATGTCTCCAACGTCTTGGGCGGCATCAACCCGATCCGCCAGATCGCCGGATTGGCCCACGCAGCCGGGGCGCTGCTCCTGGTGGACGGGGCGCAGTCGGTGCCCAGCCTGCCCATCCGGGTGGAAGAGCTCGGCTGCGACTGCCTGGCCTTTTCGGGTCACAAGCTGCTCGCACCCTTTGGTATCGGCGTGCTCTATGCCCGGGAGAACCTGCTGGCCCGTCTTTCTCCCTTTCTGTACGGAGGGGGCATGATCGAAACGGTCAGCCTCCAGGAATCCACCTGGAACGCCCTGCCCTGGAAATTCGAGGCGGGAACCCCAGACCTGGCGGCCGGCATCGCGCTGGGCGGGGCGAGCGACCGCGTTACAGGCGAGCGCCTCGTGGGCGCCCTGGATTACCTCAATTCCATCGGCATGCAGGATCTCCGCGACCATGAACTGGCCCTCGTCGGGCGGCTAATTGAAGGTCTTAGAACCCTTCCCGGCACCCGGGTTCTTGGCCCCGAACGACCGGACGACCGCGCTTCCCCGGTTTCTTTCGTGGTCGAAGGAGCCGACCCGCTACTCATCGCCCAGCTATTGGACTGCGAGGGGATCGCCGTTCGCGCGGGAGCAATGTGCGCCCATCCGCTAAGCGCGCGCTGGAACGGGGCCGTCCGGGTCAGCCCTTATTGCTATAACACCACCGCGGAAGTGGACCGGTTACTGGACACGACTGATGACATTATCCGGCACAGGCTGCTGTAGCCAGGACATGGCTAAGAAGGCAAGCGCGGTTGGGACTTTCAGCTAACTCTCAGCTTTTCCTAAGAGTCGTCTCAGGCGGGCGAAATATAGTTGGCAACGAATGGGCAAGGTTATCCAGGGGGTCGCCCTCGCAGCCTTCCTGATCATACGGACAATACCTATCGAGGCCGTGGAATCGGTCGAAGACCTGAATCCGCTCGGCCAGGCCCTGGCGGCCAGGCGCTTCCTGCCTGTGGAGGGCTGGGACCAGGCGCGCAGCCTCGAGCATCCCCTCCCCCGCACCCAGGGGATGTTCCTAGGACTTTCCGATGACGGCGGCCTGGCCGGCGCGGTGGTGCATCTGGTCGGCGTGGGCTATGGGGGGCCGATCGGGCTGCTGGTCGCCTTCGACCCAGCCGGAACCATCCTGCGGGTCCTGATCCTGAAGGACAACGAGACGGAGTGCCACGTGCTGGGCCTGAGCTCGGGTTCGTGGCTGCGGCAATTCATCGGGGTGCAGCTGGCACAGAAGATCCGGTTGCTGGTCGGCATGAATGCAGCAGGGCGGGGGGATATCGACGCGATGAGCGGAGGAACGGTTAGCTCCCGGGCCATCACCGAGGCGATTGCCGAGGCGCGGCTCGGGTTGTACCTGGTACGGTCAAGAGGACTCCTGCAGACACCCTGACCGGCCATAAAAGGGGAAGGAGAGACAGACAATGAAGGCTGGCCTAGGGAATGGGAGAACGGGCAGGTGGCTGCCAGGCCTGCTGTTGGTCTTGGGCTTTTCGCTGCCGGCGGTGTATGCCCAACAGTCGATGGGCTCCATGGGCATGGACAAACAGGGGGGGATGGCGGCAGCCACCCCGGCGGCCGGAGTTGAGTTCGGCAGTCTGTGGCGGCAGGCAATGGGGCTGTCCAGCCTCCAGGCAGAGCAGCTCGGCCGCATGGCGGCGACCTTGCGTGGGGCCTCGGCGAAGCTGGCGGAGAACTGGGTCCGGCTGCAGGAGCTGCGGCAGAGGGAACAGAGTGCGGCAGAAGAGGCCAGGGCCTCGATTGGCAAGCGCATTGAGCTGGACGAAGCGGAACGGGACTTGATCGTGGCGGGGGCGGAAACCGAACTGCGGGACTACCTCACGGAGGAACAGGTCCACCTGGTCATGGCAGCCGCCTTCCACGGTGTATCGCGCGCGCACAGCGAGGAGGGACACCCGATGACGATGGGCATGGGCACGGGAGCCCAGATGGTGCCGATGCAAGGGATGGAAGAGATGGGCATGCGGCTGGCGGCGGCCGCGCTCGAGCTGAACAGCCGGTTCCAGGCCGTCTCCCTCGATGAGCTGCTCCGGGAGCTGGAGCCTTCGCGGCAATAAGGGAGACGCCCACCATGAAAATGATTCGCTTCATCGCTATCCTGGTCTTTCTGGCGACAGGACTGGCCGCCTTTGCCGGGTCGGTCGATTGGCCCAGGCTGCTGGGCGAACTGCTGCCGGAGGCCAACCGCTTCAGCCAGTTGTCGGGCAGCTACAAGGCCCAAAGCCTCACCCTGGCGATCTTCCCCGCCTATCGGGGCGAGGAGCAGATCGGGGTGATCTTCTACGCCGCGCCGGAGGGCTACTCGGGCAAACTGCACACCCTGGTCGCGGTGGATATGCAGGGCTCGGTCAAGCGGGTGAAGGTCTTCAGCCACACGGAGACCCCTTCCTGGGTGGTGCCCCTGGATGATGGCAGCTTCCTGAGGCAGTTCGAGGGAGTGAGCCTGCTGGACAAAATGGCCTTGCTGATCGGCGCGCGGCCCGGCCGCAAGGGCGAGATCGCGGCGATTACCGGCTCGACGATCACCTCCAAACCGATCGCCATCGCCGTGAGCGAGGCGCGCAAGCTGTTCGTCGAAATCTACCCGGGAGGCGGATAGGATGAAGGTCCTCTGGGTGACCGCGGTATTGGCGCTGGTCGGCCTGGCCGGGGCTCATGGGCAGTCCGGCCAGCCCAGCCCCCGGGCCCTGGATGCGGCGGCGCTGGCAGCGGAGCTGGAACTGTCAGAACAGGGCACCGGGCAGGCGCGCAGGCTGGTGGAAAGGCTGATGGGACAAACCCTGGAATCCAGCCAGGCTCTGGCGGCCTTGCTGTCTCAACAGAAACCGGAGCGGCCGCTGGAAGCCCAGGTCGCGGCGAAGGTCAGCCAGATCCAGAAGGAGTTCAGCCTCAAGCTGCGCCGTTTCCACCTGGACCTGGTGGACATCGCGGGAGAAAAGCAGACAGAGCAGCTGGTGACCAGGATCAAAGCGGCGCTGCCCAGCGTGCTGCTGGAAGCGGAACCCGGCCCACAGGCCAGCGCCCGGCCCGACCCGGCGGCTTCGCCCGCCCGGCCGCAGGAGATTCCGTTGGACGGCGCCATGCTGGGGAATATCGGCCCGGGGATCCCTGGTCCGGCCGCCGGCAGCACCGCTACCGGCATGGGAGGCGACATGATGAAGATGATGAACGACATGATGGGCGGCATGTCAGGCAAGGCCAGCGCGCCGCCCCCCGGGGAGACAGCGGCCGCGAACGGCGAGATGGCCGGCCAGTTGCTGGCCACGAATTCCCTGATCACCCGGATGCTGGCCATGCTGCCCGCTCTCTCCGCGGAGCGGAGCGCTGTCTTGCAGGACCAGCTGCTGCTGATCCAGGAGATGCTGCTGCATCAGGCGGCCATGTTGCAGCTGCTGGGTGGAAACGCGGCCGGGAACGGGAACGGAGGGGGAGCAAATGCGCACTAAGGAACTGGTAATCAAGGTGAACCGACTTTCTGCCTGGGCGTTGATCGCGCTCATGGCCGTCTATTTCCTCACCGGATATGGGATGACCCGGGGGCTGATCTCCCCGGAGTTTTCCAAGCTGATCCATAACAAGCTGTTGCCCATTCCTTCCATGCTGGCCTTCGCCATCCATTCGGCTTACGCGGTGCACCTGTCGTTGAAGCGCTGGCGGGTCTGGAGGCCGGCCTGGTCGGCGGCGCTGGTCGCCTACGTGACGGTGCTCGTCATCGGGGTCATCGTGTTTCATTTCGTTCTCCGCAGGGTGGACGGCAGCGTCACGGTTCCTACCACGATCGAGCTGTAAGGTCTTTCGCAGGGCATCCGGGGGAGAGCCATTGGAATTCTTCCCCATATTTTTCTTACGGGAAGGAGACGATCACTATGAACGGGAACATCGGAAAAACGGCTCTGGCCGTACTGGTGTTGCTTCTGGTCGGACTGGCGGGGGCATTCGCACAGCAGAACCCGGCCGGCGGCAAGGAGGTTCCGCTGGGCAGCCCCGGGGCGCCAGCTCTCGACCTGCAGATCTCCGGCACCGGCTCCGGCAGCGGCTCAACCGGCATGGTCGGCGAGGTCGGCCAGGAAATGAAGATCATGGCCGACATGATGAAGATGGAGATGGGCATGATGAGCGGAATGATGGGCATGGGGAGCATGGCCGGCGCTGGCAGTCCTGCGGGCATGGGGAGCATGCCGGGGATGGGCAGCTCCAGCTCCATGGCCGCGCCGAACACCTTGAACGGCCAGTTGGCGCAACAGTTGCTCACCACCAACTCCCTGGTCACGCAGTTGCTGGCGACGCTGGCTTCCTCCAACGCGCCCAGCGGCGTGCAGCAAAGCCAGCTGCAGCTCATCAACCAGCTGTTGGCCAACCAGGCGGCCATGCTGCAGATTCTGGGCGGCTCCGCAGGCGGCGCTAGCGGCTCGATGCAGATGCCGTCCAACAGCATGGGAGGCATGGGAGCGGGAGGTATGGGAGGGGGAGGTATGAGCGGCATGTAAGGAGGATAGAGGAAGGTCTGGTCGCGCGCCGTTTTCCGGTTGAAGCGCGCGCGATCAGGCCATCAATCCTTTCAGCTCACAAAGAGACGGCGTCCACCTCCCCGGCACTCCTTCTTCCTTCGATCCGAATGAACACCTTGTTGGGCAGGCAGGCGATCCACTGCCCCGGCCTGGAGATCCTCCCCTGGAGGATGCAGATCTTGTTGGGACAGGGAGAAGAGAGGACAAAGGCCTGCTCGTCCTTTATCTCGATCACCTCTTCCCCCAGCGGTCCCTGCACCCGCAACTGCCGGTCCTCTTTCAAAGGATAGATCCACTGGGAGCCTGCAGCCTCGATGACCACATTCGGGTCCTTGCCTCGGGCCGAATACACGACAGTGGACAATGCCCCGATCAGCAGAAGCGAGAGGAAAATGGCCGCGAGGTCGAATCCTTTCAGCTTCACTGCCGGAGCTGAAGCGTCGTGACGCAGGTAATGGACTCCCCTCCGGTGGAGACCTGAGCGCTGGCCTTTAGTCCTCGCGCCTCGATCGTCACCCGGACTTCCTCGTTCCGCGGCAACCAGAGCTCCAGGAAACCGTTGGCCAGCGTGGAGGTTTCCATTTCGAGCAGCGATGCGCCATCGGCGCCGGTCACCGTGACCCGCGCGTCAGTATCCGGAAGCTCGCCGCGACAGCTCGAGGGGTAGTGCGTGCCGCAGTCATGAGTCTTCCTGATATAGGGGGCGATCGCCACCAGCATCCGATCGGGGGGCAGGTCCAGGACGGTCTTGGCCCCTTCCGGAAACTGAAAATGGATCTCCCGGCTGGTGACATAGCTGATGATCTTGTTCTCTTCGCCGTTCATCCCCCAGGAATTGGCCAGCACCATCGCCTCTTCCGGCGACAGACCCTCCGGGTTCTCAAATCCGGGGCCGCCGGCCAGGGGGGCATATTCGGAAAACCCCATTCCGGCCCCGATCCCCAGCAACAGGACGCCGCTGAACAAGCTCTTCCAGACCATCTTCACGCTCCTCGCCCACGGGTATAGCAGAAGTTTATGAAGACTCCATGAACACGCGGCCCTGCCAAAAGCTCTCAGTCAGCTCTCAACCGGCTCTAAGCCGCCCTTAAGGATAAGCCGGTAGAATCCCGGCAGGGAGAGTCGTGAGAGTCTCCCCAAACTTCTCATCGAGGAAGGAGATCAACACTATGCGAACCGGAACCATCGTGGCGCTCCTGATGCTTGTCGGGCTCTTGGGTGCCTATGCGCAGCCCAACGCGGAAGGCGGCAAGGGCCAGGCGGCAACTGCTGCGGACAAACCATCGGAAACTCAGCTCGGCAGCACCAGCGGCACCAGCACCGCAAGCCTGCCGGCGAATCCCGATCCCCAGGGGGTGGGAGCGACAGCCGGGGGCGTTTCCGTGCACATGGCTGAGACGGAGTCGGTGTCCGTAAACCTCGGGATGGTGAACGACATCATGAAAAACGTCATGGCCAGGCGAGGTCCTTGGGTGAGCAGCCCCGAGGCTGCACCTGATGCTCTGAGCACTCAGCTGAGCCAGCAGTTGTTGGTCACCAATTCCCTGGTTGCCCAGCTACTGGCCACAATGGCCAGCTCCAGCGCGCCCAAGGACGTCGTGAAGAGTCAATTGCAGCTGCTCAATCAGCTGCTGGCCAATCAGGCGGCCATGCTGCAGCTGCTGGCAGGCTCCGCAGGCGGCGGCGCGGGAAATAAGATGGGGGGCATGTAAGGCAGGCACCTGCCGCAGGGTCTGATCGCGCGCCGTCCTTCAAGCGACCGCGACGCGCGCGCGGTCAGGCCGCCTGCCCTGCCGTCCGCCTGTAGATGATGAACATCATCCAAACACCACGAGCCTTGTTCCTCGTCGCTGTTCTTTCGCTGGTGCGCGTGCTGATGGTTTCAGCAGACTCCTCAGCGCAACCTTTGCCCATCCCCGACTCCCTCTTTCTGGAGGTAGTCACCGCCCCCGGCTACGACTGGATGAAAGCCTGCAAGCAAGCCGGCGGTCCGGCGGCGCAGGCGGCAGCCGATGGTTCGAAGCAAGCTGGAGGCAGCGACCATGCCGCGCACCATCCGCCCCAGAGTCCAGCCTCCGCATCGCAACTCGGGGAGGCGGGACTTTCGCAGACCATTCACGAATTGCAGCGGACCATCGAAGCGCTCCAGCTGGCAAAGAGTGGTGTCGAAAGTCGTTGACCACGATCTCTCAGTCAATTCTCAGCCTTTTTTAAACCATGCTTAAGGATGCCTGGCTATGCTGGGCAGAATATGCCGGAGAGGAGAATCGTCATGGCGAGGATGGAGATGAACAGGATCAAATGGGCGGCAGCGGTCCTGCTGCTGGCCGGACTGATCGGGGCCTACGGGCAGTCTGGCCCGGTGGGAAGCACCGAGGCGGGCACGCTGGTAGGAGCGCTAGGGCTGCCTCAGCAGAGCGCGGAGCGGGCCTTGAAGTTGACGGACCGTTTCATCGGGCAGACTCTCGAGTCAGGCAAGGCGATGGCCGCCTTGTTGTCTCAGCAGAAACCGGAGCGGCTTCTGGATCCGCAGATGGCAGCGAAAATCGGCCAGATCCAGAAGGAATACGGCCTCAAGCTGCAGCGCTTTCAGCTGGACCTGGCCGATATCGCCGGGGAAAGCAGCGCAGCGCAGCTGGTCAGCAGGCTGAAAACCGCGGTCCCCAGCGTGCTGCTGGAGGTTGAGGCCGGCCCGGCGGTCGGCTCGACGCCGGTTGCGGCTCCAGCCGCGCACGCCATGCCGGGGGCTGCCGCCGGCAAACCGCAGGAAGTCCCGCTGGGCAATGCGGGGGCGGGGGCGCTCGACCTGCAGGTCAACAGCCCGAGCTCCGGTATGGCGGCCGACATGATAAAGATGGAACAGAGCATCATGAAAAGCATGATGGGAATGGGGGCCATGCAGACCGCAGCCGGCACCTCGAATATGGGCGGGATGCCGGGGATGAACGGCTCCGCGGCCGCTCCAAACAGCCAGTTGACCCAACAGCTTCTTTCCACCAACTCCCTGATCGCCCAGCTGCTGGCGACCCTGGCCACTTCCACCGCGCCCAGCGGCGTCCTGCGGAGCCAGCTGCAGTTGCTCAACCAACTGCTGGCCAACCAGGCGTCCATGCTGCAGCTGCTGGCCGGCGCCGCGGGCGGCAGTTCGATGCCGTCGAACAGCATGGGCGGCATGGGCAAGATGTAATGGAGGCCGACATGAACGATAACGATAAGCCAGGGAGACGCTGGCTGGTTGCCTTGATTGTGCTTCTTCTCCTTTTCCTGGGCACTCCGCTCATTGCCGGGACCTATGACCTGCTCATCGAAGAAGACTCCGTCGAGCTGCGGCCAGGCCTAAACACGAATGTTTGGGCGTATAACGGCTCCGTTCCTGGCCCGCAGCTAATCGTCAAGCCCGGAGAGCGGGTGGTCGTCAAGGTCACCAACCGCTTGAAGGTCGCGACGAATATCCACTGGCACGGGCTGCAGATCCCGAACGATCAAGACGGGCCCGCGATTCTCATCGACCCGGGAGCTTCTTTCACCTATGACTTCGTCGTCGAGGAGGCCGGCACTTTCTGGTATCACAGTCATCACCGGCCGGTCCTGGAGCAGCTGGACATGGGGCTGTACGGCGCCTTTATCGTTCAGGAGCCGAACGACGATCGGTATTCGGGGGATCATGTCCTCATACTGGATGACTGGTACTTTGACGCCAACGGAGCGCGCCTCTCGGGCACCGGGCGGGGGGTCATGGAGCGCCTGGGGAATATCGAAACCGTGAACGGCAAGACCGGCGCCGCGGTCCAGCCGCTGCTCTTCACCCAGGGTGAGCTGCATAAGCTGCGTTTCCTCAATGCCTCCACGGCGGCCACGCACACCCTGAGCATCACCGGGCATTCCTTCCGGGTTACGCACACCGACGGCCGTCCCCTGCTCGAGCCTTATACCACAGACCTCATCATCTTGAGCCCCGGGGAGAGAATCGATGCCGAGATAGCGGCGACCGCCGACCCGGGGACGGCATCCGAGATCCGGAGCAATCGCCCGGATTTCGGAATTCGCATCCCCATCACCTACGCTTCCGGTCGGGTCGCCACCGTCGCTTCCCCATATGTCCCACCAAGTACTCGCGGCTTCCCGGGGATCTTCGAAAGGGCCCCGGACCATCTGCTGATCCTGAACTCCGTCATGGGGAAGTTGGGCGCAGGGAAGGAGGAAATGGAGGAAATGGGAATGATGGGAGGCGATGCCGCCGGCGAGGCAGGGAGCGTTTGGACAATCAATGGAAAAACCTTCCCCGATACCGAACCGCTCCAGCTCAAGGTCGGAGAGCTCAGCAAACTGAGAATTCGCAACGACGACAAGGATATGTCGCATCCGATGGATCACCCGATCCATCTCCATGGCACGTTCTTCCAGGTCGTGGCGATCGACGGCCAAAAGCCAGAGCGGGAAATTTGGAAAGACACGTTCACCGTCCCCTCCGGAAAAACCGTCGACATCGCCTTCGTGATGAAGAGACCCGGCGATTGGCTGCTGCACTGCCATGTCATCGATCATGAAGACGGCAGGCATGATGACCATCGCCCAGGCCCGCCGCTGACCTTGACGGCGTTGACGCGCGCCCGGACTTGTTGTAGTTTCGCAGTACCCAGCAGGGTAGGCGTGAGAACCCGGATTTGCCGGTATCCACTGCGGAAGGAGCACCACCTCCGGGAGGGTCCGCGGTGAAGACGCGGATTCAGGCTGAGGCGCGCATGCGTGAAAAGAAAACGGCTCCGCCGAAGGCCAGGATTCTGGTCATCGACGACGATCAGATGATCGTGAACGCATTGGTGCGGGTATTGTCCCACGAAGGCTACGGCATCCAGGCAGCCTCCAGCGGGGAGGCGGGCCTGGCTCTGCTGAATAAGGACAAGGCCGACCTGGTAATTCTGGACGTCTCAATGCCGGGGATGTCGGGGATCGACGTCTGCCGGCGGATCAAGGCGCGCTCCCGCTGGACCCCGATCCTGTTCCTGTCCGCGCGAGAGCAGATCGCCGACCGTCGGTTCGTTGTCGCCGCGCCGAGAGCACGATATGTCCGCTCCGGCCGGACACTGCTGACCGTCTTCTGCTGCATGGCCTTTTCGACCATGGGCCTCAACCGTTCGCCGTCCCGCCTGACGATCGCAATTCCGAAACGCTCAAAATACTGCACATCGGCGCCATCAAAATCATTGGGAACCGAAGCAGCCGAACGGAAATCCTTCGAAGACGCAACGCGAAAACCGCTTCCTTCCAGTTGCTTGATTCCAGTTCGGGTCGCCTGCGGTGTGAAGCGCACCACCGCGCCGAGGCGCGGCGCAATTCCAGACGGCTCACGGATCGCACGGCGCGACAATCGCTTGGCCATAAACCCCTCCCAGTTTTGTTCAGAGGTATTTTGTCAGAGATAAAGTGCGCGGGCCAAAAGCCCGGCAAGCGCGCAGCACGGAGTATGACCACAACTGTACTACTTGTGGAACACATCGGCAATTGGTTCTTTTAAAGGTAGAACGGGCCGGCACTTCACGGAAACGCAAGCCGTCCGCTCTGGATGAACCACATGACGGTGGTCAGCGTGACCACGGATGCGAAGGTGCCGATCAGGACGGCCACCGACGCCGGCTCTATCCAAGTGTTGTTCTGGCGAGCGATCACGAACACGTTCAGCGCCGGCGGCAGCGCTGCCATCAAGACTGCGGTCGCCGCCCAGGGTTGCGCGAAAGGCCCGAACAGCAGCATCAATCCAAACACGATGAGCGGATGGATCAGGAGCTTGATCGCGATGACGCCGGGCACTTCCCAGGGCACGCGATCGAACGGGCGCAGCGCCACGGTGACGCCGAGCACGAACAGCGCGGTCGGCGCGGCGGCGTTCTGCAGAAACAGCAGCGTCGGTCGAGCGCCGTCGGCAACTGGAATGTGGAGGGCTGCAGCGAGAGCGCCCAGGACAGCCGACATGATCAGCGGGTGTCAGCACGATCTGCCGCGACGGCAATGCCGACCGCATGCAGGAAAGACGGGTGCTCGCGATTGGTCAGCGCCATCAACAGCGGCACGATCGTGAACAGGAAAATGCTGTCGCAGCAGAAGATCAGCGCGGTCGGCGCCGCCGCCTTGCTGCCGAGCACCGCCAGCGCCAGTCCGGGCCCCATGTAGCCGATATTGCCATAAGCGCCGGCGAGACCCGCCATGGTGGCCTTGCGCAGCGACAACTCGCCGAGGATGCGGCCCGCCACCATCGCAAGGACGAAGGCGCTGACGGTTGCCAGCGTGGTCGCGATCAGGAACGGCGGATTGTTCAGTTCGGAGAACGGCGTCTCAGACATGATGCGGAACAGCAACGCGGGCAGCGAAACATACAGCAGGAAGAAATTCATCCACGCGAGGCCGGATTCCGGCAGTCCCCGGGTTTTGCCACAGGCGAAGCCGATGAAAATCAAGCCAAAATAGGGGAGCGCCAGATTGAGGATATCAGCCATCGCGGAAACGTCTTTTCGTCAATGATTTCGGGCCCATGGCGCAAGGATTCGCGTCAAAGGTTAATTCGACCTGATGCCCCTAGCATCGGCCACAATCATGGTCTATTCGACGGAACATGATCAAAGCGCGCACCGCCAAATTCCAGATCGGGCAGATCGTTCGTCACCGGGTGTTCTCGTTCCGCGGCGTGATCTTCGACATCGATCCGGAATTCAACAATACCGAGGAATGGTGGTTGTCGATCCCCGAGGAGGTGCGGCCGCACAAGGATCAGCCGTTCTATCACCTGCTGGCCGAGAATTCCGACTCCGAATACGTCGCCTACGTCTCCGAGCAGAATCTCCTGCCCGACGATTCCGGCGAACCGATCCGGCATTCGCAAGTGGCGGAGATTTTCGTGAAGGACAAGTCCGGCGGCTATCGGCCGCGCAATCCGTCGCTGAA
>CAVUYS010000015.1:0-14025 GCA_963745745.1 uncultured Spirochaetota bacterium
GCCGGCACCCTGAGGCCGGCCAACGCGCGGCGGGTGCGGCGGGTGGCCAGCCGCACCGACCTGATCGTCACGCGCAACCGGGCCGCGGCCGGGCGCCTTCGCGCCGCGGGAGTGACCGCCCCGCTGCTGTCCACCGCGGACAACGCCTTCACCTTCGCCCCGCGGGAAGCCGACCAGGGGTGGCTCCAGCGCGAGTGGCCGCGGTCCGCCGGCGGGGTGGTGGGCCTGGCCCCGAACGACTTCCACCTCTGGCCGGTCGTGATGCGCCCGTGGGGGCGAAGGGAGCGCTGCTACAAGTGGCCCTACTACTTCTCCAGCTCCCCGGAGCGCCTGGCGGCGAGCGCTGAGCTGGCGCGCTCGTACGCGGCGGTGGCCGATCGGGTCGTGGAGCGCACCGGCAAGGCGGTGGCCCTGATCTGCATGGAGCAGGTCGACGAGGCGATCGCCCGCCGCGTGCACGGCTACATGACGACACCAGGCTGACGCGCGGGTTTTCTCCGCGCGCGGGGAGGACGCCTCGCGGATGACCGACGCTGCTGCGCAGCCTCGACTCTGTTGATCACTTCCCGCTATCACGCCGCGGTCCTTTCCCTGGCGGCCGCCGTGCCCCAGATCGCCGTGGGCCACGACACGCGCCTGGACACCCTGTACCGGGACCTGGGCCTGCGGGAGGAGTGGTTCCTCACGCCGGACCGCCTGCCCGAGCTGGGCGAGCGCGTCGAGCGGCTGCTGGCCGCCCCGGACCTGCAGCGCAAGGAGCTGCTGCGCGGCCACGCGGAGCACCTGACCCGCGCCCGGCAGAACCGCCGGCTGCTGGCCCGGTTCGTTTCCGAGCGCTTCCCCGGCGCGAGGCCGGCTGACCAGGGAGCTGAAACATGGGTGGCCTGATCCTGCTCACCGGCGCCACGGGCTTCCTGGGCGCGCAGGTCGCCCGCCTCCTGCTGCGGGACACCGACCACCGCCTGGCCGTGCTGGTGCGCGGGCAGGACGCGCAGGACGCGCGCCGGCGCCTCGAGCGCCTGTGGAGCGACTGGCCGGAGACCGAAGGGGCCGTGGCCTCGGGCCGCGTGCGGGTGCTCCCCGGCGACCTGAGCCGGCCGGGGCTGGGCCTGGAGCCCGGCGCATACGACGAGCTGAAAAAGCACGCTGACCCACATCGTGCACGCCGCCGCGGAGCTCAAACTGGACGGGGAGCTGGAGGAGCTGCGCCGCATCAACGTCGAAGGCACCGCCCGCCTGCTGGAGCTGGCCCGGGCGGCGCACGCCGACCACGGCCTGCGAGCGCTACGCCCACGTGTCCACCGCCTACGTGGCCGGGGGCCGCACCGGCGAGGTGGCCGAGGAGGAGCTCACCGACCGCTACGGGTTCTCCAACGCCTACGAGCAGACCAAGTACGAGGGGGAGCTCCTGGTGCGGGAGGCGATGCGGGAGCTGCCGGTCTCGGTGTTCCGCCCCGGCATGGTGGTCGGCGACTCGCGCACCGGGGAGATCCGCGCCTTCAACACCGTGTACGTGCCGCTGCGGCTGTACCTCTGCCGGCAGGCTGAGACTGATCCCGGCGCGGCCGGAGCTGGCGATGAACCTGGTGCCCGTGGACTACGTGGCCGGGGCCGTCGCCCGGCTGGCCTTCGACCCGCGGGCCATCGGGCTCACCTTCCACCTGACCGTGGCTCCGGATCACCTGCCCGGGGCCCGGGAGCTTCTGCGGGCGGCCCGCGACTGGGCGGCCGAGGAGCTGGGCGAGGCCCCGCCTCCGGCGCGCTTCATCCCGATGCAGGCCCTGGCCCGCCTGCCCGGCGGGGCCAAGCTCCCGGTGCCGGCCTTCCTGCTGTCCTATTTCAACGAGAACCGCCGCTTCCGGCGGGACAACGTGGAGCGCCTTCTGGGCCCGTACGTCCCGGACTGGAAGCTGATCCTCCCGCGCCTGCTGGACTACGCGGTGCAACCGCGGCTTCCTGCACCGCAGCGGCCGCACGGTCCACGAGCAGGTGCTCTTCCGCCTGCAGAGCCGCCGGCTGCCGGTCCGGGTGCACGACCTGGCGGCGGACGGCAGCGAGCGGGCGCGCGGCGGGGTGGAGCTGGCCAGCGAGATCGCCGCGGCGGCCGGCGCCCTGCGCGCGCTGGGGGTGCGCCCCGGCGACCGCGTCGCCCTGGTGGGCCTGAACTCCAGCCGCTACCTGGCGCTGGACACCGCCGTCGGACTGACGGGGGCGGTGAGCGTGCCGCTGTACTACACTTCGCCGCCCGCCGAGATCGAGGAGATCCTGCAGGCTTCCGGCGCGCGCCTGCTTCCTGGTCGGGGCGCCGGACGTGCTGGCCCGCGTCGGGGAGATGCGCACGCAGGTCGCCGATCGCCTCCTTCCTCCCGGGTCCCCTGCCGGCCGGGCTGGACGGCAGGGTGATCCCGTGGGAGGCCTTCCTGGCGCTGGGCCGGAAAGCAGGCCTGCCTCCAGCGGCGGCGGGCACGGCGACCGCGGCGCGCCCGGTCGCCCTTCAGGCGCCGGTCGGCTTCGACGACCCGGCCACCCTGCGGTTCACCTCGGGGACCACCGGCGTGCCCCGGGGGACGGCCTTCCGGCACGGCCAGCTGCTCTGGCTGGCCGAGACCATGGCCTCCCTGCTTCCCTGGCGGGCGCGGGTCCGGCCGGCGCGCTACCTCTCCTTCCTGCCCATGAACCACGTGGTGGAGGGGATCCTCGGCACCTACGCCCCGTACTTCCTGCCCGCCCCGGTGGACGTCTGGTTCCTGGAGGACTTCCACGCCCTCGTCCCGCGCGCTGCCGCGCGTGCGGCCCACGGTGTTCTTCTCCGTGCCGCGCTTCTACGAGAAGGTCTGGGAGCGCTTCGCGGCGCAGGCGGCCGGCCGCCTGTACCTCGGCCTCCCGCGCCGGCGGGCTGCGGCGCGCGCTGCGGCCGCTGGTGCGGCGGGCCGTCCTGCGCCGGGCCGGCCTGGACCGCTGCGCCCAGCTCATCGTCGGCTCGGCCCCGTGCCCCGACCGCCTGCTGGCGGACTTCCGGGAGCTGGGCGTCGAGATCCACAACGCCTACGGCCTGACCGAGGCCCCGCTGGTCACGCTGAACCGCCGCGGCGCCAACCGGCTGGGGACCGTCGGCACGCCGCTGCCGGCCACCGAGGTGCGCATCGCGCCGGACGGGGAGGTGCTGGTGCGCGGCCCCCAGGTGGGCGGCGCGCCAGGAGGCGCGGAGGCCTGACGGAGGGCTGGCTGGCCACCGGCGACCTGGGGGAGCTCACCGCCGGACGGGAGCCTGGTCATCCGGGGGCGGAAGAAGGAGATCCTGGTCACCTCCTACGGCAAGAACATCCACCCGGCGAAGATCGAGGCGCTGCTCCGGCAGATCCCCGGCCTGGCCGAAGTCATGCTGGTCGGGGAGAGCCGGCCCGCCCTGTGCGCCCTGCTCTGGCTGAAGGGCGGCTCGGCCACCCCCGGGGCGCTGCAGGAGGTCGACCAGGCGGTGCGCCGGGTCAACGAAGGCCTCTCCCACCCCGAGCAGGTGAAGCGCTGGGCCGTGCTGGCGGAGAGTCCCAGCATCGAGAGCGGCGAGCTCACCGGCAACCTGAAGCTGCGCCGCCAGGCCGTGCTGGCCCGCCGGAACGGGGTGGTGGAGCTGCTCTACACGGACCGGCGAACCGGCCGGCGGGAAGGCCCCGGAGGTCCTGCACGTGGGGGCCAGCCGATGAGCCTGCCCAACCTCCGCCTGGCCGCCGCCCGGGTGTATCTGCCGCCGGCGGCGCGGCGGCGGGCGATCGAGGAGCTGTTCGCCCGCACGGCGGCCGCCTTCGGCTCGCCGGTGCCTCCGCCCCAAGGCCGCGGCACGGCCTCCCGGCTGGCGGAGTACGCCCGCTTCACGCGGGAGCGGGCCGAGGAGGCGCTGGAGCGCGGCGCGGGCGGCGGCCCGGAATCCCTGGCCGCGCTCGAGCGCAGGCTGCTACCGCGCCGCGCGCGGCCTGGGCGGCCGCCTGCGGCTGCGGCTCGGGGTGCGCTCCCCCGGCGAGGCGCTGGCCGCGGCGCGGGTCATCTACCGGGGCCTGGGCATCGATTTCCGCGGCCTCCCCCGACGGGCAGATCGTCATCCGGCGCTGCTCCTTCGCTCGGTCTATACCCCCCGGGTCTGCGCGCTGGTCTCGGCACTGGACCGCGGGCTGCTGGCCGGCCTGTCGGGCGGCGGGGAGCTGCGGTTCCGGCAGCGCCTCACCGAAGGGGCCTGCTGCTGCCGGGCTGCCTTCGAGGCGAACGTGCGGACGACGGCCCGTCCGGCGCCGCGGGCGATCGTGGTGGGCAGCGGGGCCGGCGGGGCCGCCGCGGCGCGGGAGCTGCAGGGGACCTACCAGGTGACCGTCCTGGAGGCAGGCCGCGAGTTCCGCCCCCTGGGCCTGTCCGTGCGCTGGATGGAGCGCCTCCGCAACTGGGGGCTGCTGTTCGACGAGCGCCTGATCCGCCTGGTGTTCCCGGCCATGCGCGTGCGCAAGTGCGCCGGGGGGCTGGTGCACGTCAACGGCGTCGGGCACCGGCGGCACGACCACCCTGAGCGCGGGCAACGCCCTGCGCCTGGACGCGCCGCTGCGCGCAGCTCGGCATCGACCTGGACCGGGAGTTCGAGGAGCTGGCCCGGGAGGTGCCGGTGAGCACCGCCCACCGGCGCGAGCTGGTCCGAGCCGACCCGCCGGCTGTTCGAGCTCTGCGCGGAGGCTGGGCCTGGACCCGCGCCCCACACCCAAGATGATCGACTTCGGCCGCTGCCGGCGGCTGCGGCCGCTGCGTGCTGGGCTGCCCCCACGGCGCCAAGTGGGACAGCCGCCGCTTCCTGGACGACGCGCGAGCGAAGGGCGCGCGGCTGGTGACCGGCTGCAGCGTCCGCGAGGTCGTGATCCGCGGCGGGCGGGCCGTCGGCGTGCGGGCGCGGATCGGGGCTGCGCACGGTCTTCTTCCCGGCCGACCTGGTGGTCCTGTCCGCCGGCGGCCTGGGCACGCCGGCCATCCTGGAGCGCTCCGGCATCCGCTGCGAGCCGCGGCTCTTCGTCGACCCCGTGCTGTGCGTGGCCGCGCCCTGGCCGGGGAGCCGCCAGCACCGCGAGGTGCCGATGCCCTTCGTGGTCCAGCGGCCCGGCTACATCATCTCCCCGTACTTCGACTACCTGAGCTTCCTCTTCAACCGGCGCTGGCGCCATCCCGCCGACGGGGTGCTCGCCCTGATGATCAAGCTGGCCGACTCCGAGCAGGGCAGCGTGCCCGCGCGCGGCGCGCGCGCTGGACAAGCGCCTGACGCGCGGAGGACCGCCGCCGGCTGGCCGAGGCGGAGGCGCTGTGCCGCGGGATCCTGGTGCGCTTCGGGGTCGATCCGACGAGCATCTTCCTCGGCACGCTCAACGCCGGGCACCCCGGGGGGATGCTCCCCCTCACTGCCGCGGATGCCGGGACGCCTGCACCCGGCCCGCCTGCCGGCCAACCTGTACGTCGCCGACGCCACCCTCCTGCCCCGCTCGCTCGGCAACCCGCCCATCCTCACCATCCTGGCGCTGGCCCGGCGGGTGGCCCGGGCGGCGAAAGAGGCCCTGGCGAAAGAAGAGGCCGCCCGGAGGCCGGCGGCGTAGGACGGGAAAGCTCGGTCACCCCGCCGACAACAGCCAGCTCACCCTCAGGTCGTAGTCCGGGTTCGTCCCGTCGCCCTGCGGCGCGTTGACGTCAGGGCCGAGATCCAGGTTCCTCTGCTGCGCCCATTCGTGCATCCACACCAGGACGTTGTCAGTGCGCTCCCGTGGTGGCTCCTGCGCAAGCGGTTTGCCAACGGGCGAGTGGAAAGAAAGAGCGCCGTTCCCGCCGCGCAGCCAGTGCTCGATGTGGTGGGCGTGCAGGAATCGCGTGTGCGTGCACCCCGGGAAGGGGCACGGCGGCCGATGTTCAGTCCCTCTCCATCGTGACTTACGGCGAGCAGGCCGCAATCGCAGGCCACCCTGCGCAGCGTTTCCGCGGAAACGCGACTTCCGTCTTCCAGGGTTCCAGCCCAGGCGCCGTCCGCGCCGTCCGCCCGTGACGGCCAACACGTTTCCGCGGAAACGCCACTGCTTTCGGCCTGCGCGGGATGCACCTCCCGGGCACGGTCCACGGCGCGCAGGATCAGATCCGCCTCATCCGGCTCGAGCACCAACTCCAGCTCTCGCCCTCACCAACGGCCCGATAGCCCCGGCACAGCCGCTCGGGCGTCCGGGTCCTATCCGACCCGCCAGGCCAGCCAGTGCGCGCAGGAAACCGCACCCTGCTCGTACCAGCCGCACCCCTCGTCGCAAGAGTTTTTTCTCGACAGCGGGAGGTTCTAACGCGTGCTCGTTCGCGCTTGCCGCTCAGCCCAGCTCCACCCGGCGGGCCTGGGGGAAGCGCGCGGCGTGCGCGGGGTGGCAGGTGAACAGCAGCAGCTGCCGGCCGGGGCGGGAGGCGAAGCGGGCCAGCACCGCGGAGGCCCGCTCCTGGCGCGCGGGGTCCAGGTCCACCAGCGGGTCGTCCAGGATCAGGAAGCCCTCGGCGTCCTGCAGGAAGGCGTCGGCCATGGCCAGGCGCAGGGCCAGGGCGAACAGCCCGCGGGTGCCCCCGGAGAGAAGCTCGAAGGGCAGGCGCAGGCCGTCCGCCCGCTCCAGCGAAGAGGGCAGGCCCGCGTCCAGGGGCATGGCCAGGTAGCGCTCCGCGGTGAGCTCCGCGGCGTATCGCCCCAGCTCGCGCTCGAAGCGCTCCTGGGAGCCGGAGCCGCTGTGCTCCAACACCGCCTTCGCGGCGTCCTGCACGGACAGGAGGGCCCGCGCGCGGCGCAGCGCCTGCCGGTGCCGCCGCTCCGCATCCTCCAGCTGGACGGCCAGCTCCTCGGCGGATTCCTCGGGAAGCTGCCGCTCGGCCTCCGCGTATTCGTCGCTCAGCTTCCGCTCGTTCTCCCCCAGCTGCTTCAAGGCGCTCTTCCCCGCCTCGTGCTGGGCCAGGAACGCCTCGGGATCGGCGGCCTGCGCGGGCAGGGCCGGGAGCGCCGCCAGCTGCGCTTCCACACCCTGCAGCGCGACGGTTTCGGCCAGCATGAGCTTCAGCAGCGCGTCCTGGCTGCCGTGCTTCCGCAGCAGCGCCGCCAGGGCCTCCCGGTCCGCCGCCTCCCGCTCCTTGCACCGGCGCAGGGAGTCCTCGGCCTGGGCCAGGTCGGCGTAAACCGCGGCCAGCTCCCGGGCCGGATCCGCGCTGCCGCGGCCCGCGGGCGAGGCCGCCTGCTCCAGCTCCTCCAGGCTCCGCCCTCCCAGCGTCTTCTGCAGGCGCCCTTCCGCATCCTGGAGCCTGGCGGAGGCCAGCTCGAAATCCCTGCTGGCCTGATCGGCCGCCTGGAGGGAAGCCAGGCCCCGGGCGGACAGCAGCTCCGCGAACCGGCGGCGGGCGTCCTCGGCTTTCTTGGCCAGGCGCTCCCGGTCCTCCGGTGCGCTGGCGGCCTCCAGGCTCCAGCCCGGGGTTTCCAGGCGCGCGCGCTCGCGCGCCGTGAGGGTCAGGGTCTCTCCGGGGCCCAGGGTGCGCGCCTGGGGGGCCTCGCCGTCCTTGCTCACCTGCAGCGTGAGGTCCGCGCGCGCCTGCAGGCTCACCGCGATGCCCTGCCCCACTAGCCTGGAGGGCCATGGCCGAGCGCTCGGCCTCTTCTGATGCCTTCTTCAGCTCCTGCAGCTGCGGGCCGGACACGGCGGGAAGGCCGGCCAGCCTGGCGCGGGCGGCCGCCGCTTCGGCCTCCAGCGCGCGGGCCTGCTCCAGAGCCTCGCGCGCCTGCCGGCGGCGCTCCGCCTGCTCGGCCTGGGCCTTCTCCTGCCGCAGGGAGGCGGCGCGCTGCTCGGCCCCGGGCAGCTCGCGCGCGGCCTCCGCCAGGCTGCGCTCCAGCTGCGGCCACTGCTCATAGGCCTTCCGCAGGCTCTCGGACTCCAGGTGCCGCAGCTGGAGGTCCTTCTGCAGGGCGTTGCGCCGGTCGACGGCCTGGGCGGCGGGGCCCTCCTCCTGCACGCGGCGCTCCAGGGCGGCCAGCTCGGCGCGGCAGGACTGCAGGGCGCGGGCCAGCTCCCCGAGGCGGGCCTCGGCCGCTTGCGCTTCGGCCCGCCGGCGCTCCAGGCCTTCCCGTTCGTACCAGCTCAGCGTCACCTGCCCGGCGCCCTTCTGCCAGGGATTGTCCGGGCCGCGGTTGCCCTCGGGGCGGCCGCGCTCCAGGTCCCAGCGTCCGCAGCAGCTCCTCCTGGCGCAGCGCCAGCTTCTCCTGGAAGGCGCTGATCGACATCCCGTCGGGTTGGAGGACCGCCCGGCGCAGCAGGTCGGCCAGGGAGCCCGCCGCCTCGGGATTCTCCTTCAATTCGTCCAGGGTGGCGGGCAGGGCGGATTGGGCGGCCAGGAACACCGTGCGCACGGTGCCTTCCCCGGCCGGCAGAAGCTCCGCCAGGGCGGCGCGGATGGGCTCCTCGCCGCGGAGGCGCGAGCCGTCGGGCCGGACCAGCTCCGCGGAGCGCCCCTCCCCCCAGCGCTTGGCCAGCAGGTGCCTCTGGCCGTGGTGCAGGAACTCCAGCGTGCAGGCGATGCTGTCCCCGCCGCCCCGGGGCAGGAAGGCCTCCAGCATGGCCTTGGACTCCCGGCCCTTGAGGGCGGCCGGGGTGAGCAGGGTGTGGCGGATGGCCTGGAACAGCGTGGACTTGCCCGCCTCGTTGGGGCCCAGCACCACGTTCAGCCCCTCGGCGAACTGCACCTCGCGGCCGGCCAGGCCGGCGAAGGACTCGATGCGGACCTTCGACAAGATCACCCGCGCACCTCGCGGATCAGCTCGTAGGCCGCCTCCAGCGCCTCGGTTTCACCGGCCTCCAGCAGGCGCCGCAGGAGCAGCCAGGAGAAGGAGTCGCGGGCGAACTCCGCCTCCACCTTCTCCGCGCTGATCCGCTCCCGCAGCTCCGCGTCGTCGGTTTCCAGCCAGGCCACCGCCTGCCGCAGCCGCTCGGCCTGCGCGCGCACGCGCTGCCGGGCCTCCGCGTCCAGGGACCCGCGCAGGGCCAGGCGCAGCAGGGTGCGCTCGGGCTCGGGGGTGAAAAAGCGCTCGAGGGCCGCCTCCGGCTCCTCCCCGGAAACCTCCAGGGTCTCGCGCCGGAACCGGTAGGTGCCGGTGTCCAGGCGCTCGGCGGTGACCCTGCCGCCTTCCACCTGCAGCAGCAGGGCGCTGCCCGCCCCCTCGCAGTCGAAGCCGTCCGGTTCGGGGGTCCCGGGGATGAACAGGCGGGCGTCGGAATCCGAAGGGGGGCGGTGGGCGTGCCCCAGGACCCAAAGGTCCAGGCCGTAGGAGTCCAGCTCCGCGCGGCGCATGGGGTAGTACTCGCCCTGGGCATCGGGGGAGACGCCCTCCAGGGAGCCGTGGGCCACGCCGATCGCGAGCGCGCCCCGACCGCCTTCAGCGGCTTTCACCCCGGCCAGCCAGCCCAGGGCGTTTTCCTTGGAGTGCTTCTGCGTGCAGGGCCCAGGGTACAGGATCACCGGCAGGTTGAAGGGGGCCAGCTCATAGGCCCGCGGCTCGCTCAACAGCAGCACGTGCCCGTCGGCGCTCTCCCGGAAGCCCTTCCAGAGGCTGCCGGCGCCGCCGGTGTAATAGTCGTGGTTGCCGGGCAGCACGGCCACCGCCTCCCCGTGAAACTCGTTCAGGGCGGCGGCGGCCCGCTGGACTTCCCGCTTGGGCAGGCTGAGGCCGTGGAACAGGTCGCCGGCCACGATCAAGAGGCGGCACTCGTGCGCGTTGCCCAGCGCCACCAGCTTCTCCAGCGCCGCGAAGCGCGCCTCGCTGAGGCCGGCCTGCAGCGGCGGCGGATAGCCGCCGAAACGCATGCCCAGGTGGAGATCGGCGGTGGCCAGGATGCGCAGGCTCATGGGGTGCGGGCATTGTAGCCCTACCGGGCCGGCGGGCTCAAGGCTCCCTTTCGGGCTGGGCCAGGGCGCGCACGCCCAGGCGGCGCTGGACTTCGGCGGCGAAAACGCCGGCGGCCTTGGCGCGGAAGCCGTCCGCGATGACGAGGCGCGCGCCGCTGGCCTGCACGTAGGCCAGCAGCTCGGTGAAGTCGGAGTGGTCGCTCAGGGCCACCCGATAGATCCCCTCGGCAGTGCGCTTCACGGGCTGGTCGAACTGCCAGCCGGAAAGCAGGATGCGGGTAGGCTCCGCCGTGGGCCCGGGCACGGCGGCATGCCGCAGGCGGATGAAGGGGCCCGCGCCGGCTGCCAGGGCCTCCGGGCTGCCCTGCCGCAGCACGGTGCCCAGGGCCTGACCCTGCTCCCGGCAGATCTCCAGGGCCTCGAACACCCGCTCCGGGGCCAGGATGGGGGCCGTGATGCCGCCGCCGTGCAGGAGGCCGGCGATTTCCTGCAGCTTGCCGTGGTAGCCCGCCACGCACACCGGTCCGTAAGCCAGGCGCTCGCGCACCAGCTGCAGGAACAGGCCTTCCACCTCGTCGCGGAAGGGGCGCACGTGCGCCGGATCGCCGTAGGTGGCCTCGGTGACCAGCACGTCGGCCCGCAGCACCGGGGCCGGTGGGGACTTCAGGTCGCCGGTGTAGGCGATGCGCACCCCCTCCGGCGGTGGTGAGCAGGGCCTGGGCGGAACCGGCCACGTGCCCGGCAGGGAAAAGCTCCACGGTTTCGGCGCCCCGGCGGAAGAGCTGTCCGTACGGCAGCGCCCGCAGGCGGGCCGCCTTGCGCCGTCCTCGGAGCGCGCCCAGCAGGGCCTTGGTGAGCGGGGTGGCCAGCACCGCCTCGCACTCCCGCAGGCTGGCGGCCAGGCCGTGGAGGTGGTCGGCGTGGAGGTGGGAAACCAGGCGCACCGGCCGCGGGCCGTGCGCGTCGCAGGTCAGGGTGGCCCCCAGCAGCACCGCGCCGCGCGCGTTCACCGAGGCCAGCTGCTCCAGAGCGGAACTCACTTGGCTTCGATCAGCTCTACGCCTTCCCAGTTCTGCGGGACTCCGCGCTTGAGCAGGGTGGCGGTGCGCCGCAGGAACAGCTCGGCGATGCGGTCCGCGGGGTCCCTTTCGTGCAGGCCGCGCAGCAGCCGGAAGGCGGGCAGGAACTCCCGGCCGTAGTAGTGGTTCATGGCTTCGGACCACTGGGCTTTGAGCTTCTGGCGCAGCTCGATGCGCTCGGGGCTCTCCCAGTCGTAGACCTCGTAGATCAGCACGGCTTCCTTGCGCCCCCGCACCCGCACCCGGTCAACGAAGCGGGTGTGGAAGTCGCGCCGGCCCTCCAGCAGGCTCAGGGTGGGGCCGGTGATCAGGACGGTGTCGCCGTACAGGCGGGACAGGCCTTCCAGGCGGGAGGCCAGGTTCACCGCGTCGGCGATCACCGTGCCGTCCATGCGCTCCTGCTCCCCCAGGGTGCCCATCATCAGCTTGCCCGTGTTGATGGCGATGCCCACCTGGATCGCCGCGTAGCCGGTGGAGGCGCGGTGCCCGTTGTATTCCACCAGCTTGGCGCGCATGGCCAGGGCCGCGCGCACCGCGTCGTCGGGCTTTTCCGGGAACAGGGCCATGATCGCGTCGCCGATGTACTTGTCGATGAAGCCGTTGTTGGCCCGGATTTCCGGCCCGATTCGGCTCAGGTAGGAGTTGAGGAATTTGAAGTTCTCCTCCGGGCTCATGGACTCCGACAGGCTGGTGAAGGAGCGGATGTCGGAGAACAGGATGGTCATCTCCTTCTGCACCGAGTCGCCGAGCTGCACCTCGGTGATGTGCTGCTTTTCCAGGAAGAACAGGAACTCGTGGGGCACGAAGCGGCCGTAGGCTTCCAGGGTGGCCCGGGTCTGGTCGCTGTAGCGCTGGATCATCGCGGCCATCTGGTTGAAGCTCAGGCCCAGGCGGCCCACCTCGTCGCGGCTGCGCACCTGGGCGCGCACGTCCATGTTGTGCTCGTCGAAGCGGCGCATGACCCTTTCCAGGGAGATGATCCCGCGGGTGAACCCGGTCCCGAGGGCGATGGAGGTGCCGATGGCCAGCAGCAGCGCGATCCCGGCGACGGCCAGGGACAGCAGGGTGGTGCGGTTGAGGATGGCCCGCACGTCGGTGTTGACCATGTCCAGCCCCAGCACGGCCAGCAGGCGGCCGTCCGCGGCCAGGATGGGGGCGTAGCCGCTGACCGAATGCACCAGGAAGTCCTCGTCGTAGGTGTATTCGCTTTCGACCAGGTTGCGCTTCTCGGCGATCACCTGTTGGGCCACCGGGAACTCGCTGATGTCGAACTCCGAGCCGAAAGGCGAAATGGAGTCCTCCTCGATGGCCTCCCCGTTGGGCCGGTTGGAGCCTACCAGCAGCACGTCGCCGTCCACCAGGAACAGGGCCAGGTTCGGGTCCGCGGTGGGCACGAAGGTGTAGATGAAGCGCACCAACTGCGGCTCCACGGCGCGGATCCGGTTCAGGGCATCGGAGACGCGGCGAAAGTCCTCGCCGGCCTCGATTTCGGCCGCCTCCTCCTCGCCCACCCCTTCGGCCAGCCGGCCGGCCAGGCGGCCCAGCGCCTCGTGGTCCAGGGTCAGGGCGCCGATGTCGGTGAGGTCGCGGACCCGGCTGCGCAGCTCCTGGAACAGGTTGCGGTCCAGGATCCAGTAGCTGGACAGGCCCAGGGCGCCGCTGACCGCGATGCTGAGGATGCAGAAGGCCAGGATGATCTTGGCCCGCAGGCTCAGCGACAGACCTTTGGCCGGGCGGGAACCCTCTTCCATATTACCCCTTTCGGAATCACTACTAGGAATCGGCGGGCCGCGGGGACGCCTTGACAATTCCCGGCGTCACGGGCTATGCTTTTCCCGACATCACTGTCGGAAACCGGTACATGCCCAAAATCGTGGATCTCGACCAGAAGAAGGCCGAGATCGCCCATAAAGCCCTGTATGCCTTCGCCTTTGAAGGTTACCACAAGACCAGCCTCGGCGCCATCGCGCGGATGTGCGGCATCGGCCGGACCACGATCTACGAGTACTTCCGGGACAAGGACGAGATCTTCTCCTACGCCCTCAGCCACAGCTTCGACTTGCTGCAACCCGACTTCCGGCAGATCCTGCAGCAGCCCGGGCTGACCAGCCTGGAACGCATCGCGGCCATCCTGCGCGCCATCCTGACCCTGTTCTACCAGGACAAGCGCGCGCTGCTGGTGCTGGTGGAGCATTCCCTGCGCCTCCTGCGCGAAAACCGGGAGGTGGCCGGCCGGCTGCGCGACCGGATGCGGGGGCTGCAGGATCTGCTGGAGAGCCTCCTGCGCGAGGGCGTGGCGGCCGGCCAGATCCGGCCCGTGGGCGCGCGCGGCCAGGCCCAGGCCCTCACCATGCTGGCCGAATCGTCGATCCTGCAGTTCTCCATGAACCCGGAGGTGCCCCTGGAAGAGGTCATCGCCGGGGTGGAGAACCTGCTGCAGGGATTGCGGGTCTAGGCTGGGCTGCTCTTTGGACTTTTTTTCGACATCTGTGTCGGATATGAGTCGGATATAACGGAGGTGATTCGATGTTCAGTTTCGCGTATGGCTACCCGGTGACGGGCGCCCCGGAGGAGGCGGACACGGAAAGCGCGCGGATTTTGCGCTTCCGGGATGCGGCGAAGACGCCGGAGGCGGAATCCGGGCCGCTTGGCGCGGAGCCCCCCTCCCGCTGGGAGTCCGTGCTGACGCGCAGCCTCAACCGCCTGCACCCGCACGCCAGGATCCGCTTCGCCGATCCTTTCCTGCTGCGGGGCCCGCTGGGCCGGCGCCGGTCCCTGCGCGGGCTGGGCCTGCGCGCCCCGGTGGGCCTGGTGTTGGCGCTGGATCCGGTGCTGCCCGGTGGGGAGCGCTGCGCGGATTGCCCGTCGGCCGGCGAATGCGCCGGAGAGGGGCTCAGCTACGGCTCCCTGACCCGCCTGGTCCGGGAGGGCCGGGCCCTGGGGGTGCGCCTGTTCTTCTGCCTGGCCAGCGATCCGCTGGGCTACCGGCAGGAGCTCCTGGACCTGGCCCTGCGCTACACGGACTGCGCCTTTC
>CAVUYS010000016.1:0-118521 GCA_963745745.1 uncultured Spirochaetota bacterium
CCGGAACCGGACTTGGCACTTAACCCCTTCCCTCACTCAATACAATGAAACGGACTTCAGGATTCGATTTGTAACTCATTGACAATACGTTATTTGTTATGCAAAGCCGTATTTTGGAGAAGATAGAGAAAGGTGAAAGAGGAAATGAAGACTAGGGGCTTTGCCGCTTGGAATATTGTAAAATATATTTCCAACTGTAAAATGAATTTACGATTACAAGGTCATCTTGGTGAGTGAATGCACGCGAAGCTAAGGGGGAATGCGGGCAAGCGGGTTAGGGCTAACCTTATCCAGTATATCCTGTCAATCCTGTCAAAGTACCATTCTTCTATTCCCAGGCCGAACCGTTCCACTTCCTTAGTACGACGATTCCTGAAGACCATGTTCCCACGGCATAACAGGCATTGCGGCTGTTCTGGAGATAGGCGTAACCACCAAAGGTGCCGGTGGTCATGCCCAGTGAGTTGAAGACCACGCGGTCGCCGAGGAAAGACACGCTGTCTCCAATCGGTTCGTTCTGGCCAACTTTTCTTGCGGCGATTCCAGGCCCGAAGCTCAAACCGCTGCCATAGTCAGGAAGAACCACCGTCTTTAGCACCACGTTGTCATCGGCAGTGGAATAGACTCGATCAATGCCTCCACTGACGACCTGGTAGCTGTTCCCATTTTTGTCGAATCTGACGGCCCATTCCCCTCTGTCCCTAACGGCCGCTGATTTCGCGAGTTGCAGGTTGTAGCAGAGGTCACGAACAGCCCCCTTCAACCGGTAGTTGGGGAGCCAGTTCATGAACCCCGGCAGTGCGACGCTGGTAGAGATTGCCAGGATAGACATGACAACAAGAAGCTCGACCTTGGTGAAACCCGCCACAAAGCGGGCGGGTGAAGTGTGGACGTCTTTCAGTCTCTTCATGGCGATTTCCCCGCGGCACGGCTTCTTCAACTCCCCGTTCTTTGCGAGCGCACGCCTGCCGCCACCCACGCTGTGACGCGGCAAGGGACATGTGCGATCATATTTTCGTGTGTGGAGACGGTTGAAATCTAGGGCGTCTGTTTTTACGAAAGCATCAGGGTTTGAAGGTTTTGTAAGAAGTTGGAAAACGCCTTTTGCTGACATTTCCGCGAGGGTGGAAATCGAGTCTTTCGAAGTCCATGTTGGCTCCCACCGGAATCTAGCCCCGCGAGGGCGGGAGTGACGAGGTTGAAGATTCTTCTACGAGGTCATTCGACTTAACAATGGAGGAATTTCTATATCTCGGCGAAGGGGAACAGGAATGTTAGCTACTTCCGAACGATTTACGCCGGACAATGTATGTAAGATCCTTCTGAAGTTCGGCCTGATCTCCGAAAGCCAGAGAAAAGATATCATGGCCAAGAAGGACCGGCTCACCAGCAAACTTGAGCAGATCCGGGCCATGAGGCAGGCCTCTGCGACTTCCAAAGCGCGAATCAGCAACCCTGTCACGATCATCGATGTCATCAGTTCGCTTCAGATGGAGCGAGCTGATGACCCAACCAAGAGCCTGGACGAGGATACGATTTTCCAGGCTTTGGCCAAAGCCTGGAAGGTTTCCTACAAGAAGATCGACCCACTGAAACTCGATCTCAACCTAGTCACGACCACGATCCCTCACACATTCGCCAGAAAGCACCTTGTTCTTCCCATTCACCTGGAAGAAGGATGTCTCACCGTTGCGACGCCTGACCCCTTCAATACGGAAGTGATCCACGATATCGCCCAGGTGAGCCACTTCAAGGTGAAAACCGTAGTCACCCCCAAGTCGGACATCATCAAGCTCATCAATGAATTCTTCGGTTTCAAGCGCTCCATTGTGGCGGCGGAGCATCAGTTCGGCGCACCCATGGTCGACCTTGGGAACCTGGAGCAGTACGTGCGGTTGAGGGCTTCGGATGAGCTTCCCTCCAACGACCAGCACATCGTCAACGCAGTCGACCATCTCTTCAGCTACGCCTTTGACCAGAGAGCCAGCGACGTTCACATCGAACCGAAGAGGGACAAGAGCATTGTCCGGTTCAGGATCGACGGCACCTTACACCAGATCTACGAGATCCCCAAGAATGTCCACTCCGCCGTGGTAAGCCGGATCAAGAACATCGCCCGGCTGGATATGGCCGAGAAGAGAAGGCCCCAGGACGGCCGGATCAAGATGGAAAAGCAGGGTGTGGAGGCCGAGATTCGTGTCTCCTCCGTCCCCGTGGCTTTTGGGGAAAAGATGGTCATGAGAATCATGGACCCGGACGTTTTGTTTCAGAGCCTTGAAAAACTGGGTTTCACATCCATGGATCTCATCCGGTACCAGCAGATGATCGGCATGCCTCACGGGATCGTTTTGGTGTGCGGGCCTACAGGAAGTGGAAAGTCTACGAGCCTTTACTCGACGCTGCGCTACCTTTCAACCCCCGACATCAACATCACGACTGTGGAAGACCCCATTGAAATGATCCACGAGGACTTCAACCAGATCGCGGTTCAGCCGGTGATCGGGATCACCTTTGCGTCGATCCTCAGAAACATTCTGAGGCAGGACCCGGACATCATCATGATCGGTGAAATGAGGGATGTGGAAACTGCCGAAAATGCGATCCAGGCCGCTCTGACAGGGCATCTCGTGCTCTCCACGCTTCACACGAACGACGCTCCCTCCTCAATCACGCGGCTCCTCGACCTGGGCGTTCCCTCCTTTTTGATCCAGGCGACTCTTGTGGGCGTCCTGGGTCAGCGCCTAGTCCGAAAAATCTGCCCTTACTGCACCGAGCCGTTTGACATGGATCACGCAGAACTGGCCACCATGGGCTTGGACCTCGGGAAACAGGGGATTGTCCAGCTCCAGAGAGGAAAAGGGTGCATGCGGTGCAGGGGGACGGGATACGTGGGCCGGAGCGGCATCTACGAGATTCTTCCTGTGACGGAGTCGATCAGAAAACTCATCACGGAGCAGTGCAATGTGGAATTGCTCCGGGACCAGGCGAGAAAAGAAGGCATGATCACCCTGAGAGAGAACGCCGTCAAGAAGCTCATGGACGGGAAGACCACCTACCAGGAAGTGCTGAGAGTGACGTGGGAACAGCTGTAACGCCCGCAACCTAATGCCTAACGCGACTCGATGCTAGTTCAACTCACCATCTCCAACTTTGCCATCATCGGGCATCTCGAGATCCACTTCAAGCCAGGCCTCAACATTCTGTCAGGAGAAACCGGTGCTGGCAAGTCGATCATCATCAATGCCGTGAATCTGATCCTAGGAGGCCGCGCGTCAGCCGAACTCATCCGCAGCGGGGCAGAAGAAGCAAGGGTGGAAGCTCTCTTTCACATCCCTCCCCCCTCGCCGTTGAGCTCGGTGCTGGAGGAGATGGATGTGCCATTCCATGGAGAGCTGCTCATTAAGCGGCACCTCTCCAGGGAAGGCCGAAACAGGATCGCGATCAACGGATCCATGGCGACCCTGCAAATGCTTGCCAGACTCGGTCAAATGATGATCAGCATTTCCGGTCAGCACGAACACCAACTTCTCCTCAAACCCGAGACTCACTTGGCACTGCTGGACGATTTCTCCGGTTTCAGCGATTCTCCGCCTGTCGCTCGGAGCCGGCCCTAACTTCACCTACAACTTCGGCGAAAGCTCCCCGGTACAGGCCGGGCTTAACGCCAAGGTCGGCGCTGATGTCATGTTGGGGCCGATCTCGCTCGGCCTCTCATACATCATGGCATTGAACCTCAACAATGGATTATACGTCAATACCGGCTCCGGGTTGTTGGGTGTCCAAGTTCTGTTCTGGATGTAGTACCCCCGAAAGGATTCTAATGGAAAAAGGCTGCCTCCTGGAGGCAGCCTTTTCTTTTCGAGCTTCTCGAAAATTTCTCGCTGGGGCTTGCAGGAATTACCCGGTATTCCTCTTAAGCCCCCGCGGTACATCCAGGCCTCAGCCCGCCGGAGAGGCCTCCGGCGCGGTGAAGGGCTCTTCCAGCATTCCCGCCTCGGCGAACCAGGCCAGGGTGTCGCGCACCGTCTCCTCGAAGGGCCGGGGGTTGTAGCCCAGCTCCCGGGTGGCCTTGGCGTGGCTGATGTTGCGGTGCATCTGGATGGAGCGCACCGCCCCCGGGGTGAACTTCGGCGTCTTGCCCAGCAGCTTCCCCCAGGCCAGCGAGCCGTAAGAGGCCGCCATGGCCAGCCACAAGGGCGTGGCCAGCATCGGGGTGCGGCGGCCGGTCATCCGCCCGATCAGGGCCGAGACCTCGCAGATGTGCACCCAGTGGCCGGTGAGCAGGTAGCATTCCCCCGTGCGGCCCTGCCGTTCGGCGGCCAGCGCCCCGGCGACCACATCGCGGGCGTCCACCCAGTTGTATCCCCCGTCTAGCAGAGCGGGCAGGCGCAGGTGGTAGATGTCCAGGAACACTTCACCCATGCGCGAGGGCTTGAAGTCGTTGGGCCCGAAGGGGTCATTAACCATGCCGGCCGGCAGGCCTGGACGCGGTGATCGTCAATCCCGGCGCGGTGGGCTAGCCTGGACGCACGGATCTGGGCAAGGGGGCTTGTGGCTCCCATCGCGCTTCTCCTTGGCGGGCATTCGGACCTCCCAAAAGACGCCGATCTGCTGGGGGTGGGTCAATTTGCGTGACCGACAGGTGGGTCACTCCCGGTGACGGGAGGGTGGGTCAGTTCAAATGACGGAACGGCACATCAAGCACGCGTAATGCCTCGCAGCCGTCGCATGCCTCGGACACGCGGTAGCCTTTAGGGTCCAGCATTCGGCGAAGCAACTTGCGGACCGCCGGCTCATCATCGACGACGAGCAGAACTTCTCCCGGTAACAAGATAGGAGCAGCCTTGAACAAGCAAAAATCATGTCCCGATATCGATATCGCAGTGCTCGAATGGCCCACGTAGCGGGAAAGCGCTGCCAACCTGATTAGGATTAAAGCAAGCAAAGGAATCGGACCCTCGTCACGAAGCGACTACTAACGCAAGTAGCTGTACCCTTCTTCCATCATTGCCAAATAGTTGCCGATCGGAATGTAGTTCGCCACTGAATTGCCCGTTCCGAACGCATATCGCCCTTTCGACATGCATTGATCAAGGATATTCCTGCAGTATGCCCGCAAGTCTTGTTCCTGCAATCGACAAAGCTTGTCTACATCCACACCACCGAGAGTGGCTATACGCTTGCCATATAGTTCCTGAAAGCGAGTAACTGGCAGGATCTCATCTTCAAAGGAATGCTTGGCATCAAATCCCACATCTATGATGAAGTTTTCCATCAAGTCATAGACATTGCCGCAAGAATGGAACCAAGCCAACTTTCCGTTATCATGTGCCAGATCGGCGAATTTCTTGTACCACGGTATTATGTTCTCTCGAATAAATTCAGGACTAACGAGGGTCTGTTGTTTAAAGCCCAGATCATCTGCATGCCACAGGAAGCCGACACACTCTAGGGGTATGATTCGCTTATAAAGCTCGTACTGCATCTGACCATACCCATCTATCACAGCTTTCACTAAGTCCGGTTTTTCATACAAGAACGTGCAAAAATCTTCATACCCAAAGAAGACTCCAATTACTCCAGGGTCGAAAGTAGAGCCTACAATAGGGATCTTCATTCCTTGGGGTAGATTCTCTTGCATAAACTCAAAGTAGCTGTCCGTTTCAATTGCCTCCGAGACGAGCGTTCCCCATGGAATATTGTTGAAATCTTGCCATGACCTCACTAGACTGACCGATTCTTCTTGATAGTTTCTTACATTTCGAGGCAAGCCGAATGCATCACCGTCCTTCCCTTGCCTCGCTCCTGGAGCTATGCTTCCCTTTTGCTGCGCCTTTGCCACAACAAGCGATGTAATAACCCGATAGGGCACCAAGTCGGGGAGATAATCGAATCCCATACGAAAGTAGAAACTAATGTCCCTTTTAATTCTAAGCTTATCTAATTCACCGTCCAATAGACTGAATTTTCCGGTTTCAAGGAACTTCCTAATTTTCTTCCTGAAATGAGCAACATTACCCATCCCGACTATATTTTCACCCAAGGGCGGAAGGTCTATGTGGAAAATATTCTGCGTTATGTAGTCAACAATCTCAGGATCAACAAACTCCTCTACAAAATGAACCCTTTGCGGCTTCGATTCTCCTTTAAGCACTCTTATCATTTCCGAAAAATCCGGTGTTGGATCCTTAAGTGGAAAACTCATTGTCCCTGACCTCTTTTTCCTTTCCGACGTCTCAGAATTCGCACTAAGCTGTTCTTAAATAACTAGGCAGAATTCTTGGAATGCTCTAAAGAGGGCTTGGATGTTTTCCATAGGTACATCAGGGAGAACAGAATGCGACACGCCCCCGATGTACCCTCCATTGAAGCTTCCGAGTCGTTCAATGAGGTGTTTCACCTCACTTCTTACTTCCTGTGGCGTGCCAAAAGGTAAAGTCGCTTGAACATCGACACCACCAAAAACGCAAAGGCGTCCAGCGTATTGTCTCGCGAACCTGTCGACTGGCATCGCTTTTGGCTGAAGCGGATTCAAGACAGTCAAGCCAATCTCGACAAGATCGTCCAATATTGAAAAAATGTTCCCATCGCTGTGCAGCCAAACATCCATCTTGTTTTCCCGGGCCCGTTCAAACAGTTTCTTATAATATGGCTTCCACTGGGTTCGCCACAGGACTGGGTTTATGAGCAATCGCTCGTTGTCCCCCCAATCATCACTAAAATATACTCCATCGACTCCGAGCTCTACCCAGTGATCCAAGATGGCCATATCATACTGAAATATCTTTTCCCGGAGCGACTTGAACTTCTCAGGAAAATAGAAATGATCAGTCAGCGCGTTTTCAAAACCGCGCAGCAAATGCATCCTCTCAAATAAAGTCCACCATACTCTGCCAAGCAAGTACTTATCATGGTTTTCTGCTACCGCTTGATCTGCTACTAGGAATAGGTCTTTGTCACGCGGATCGGGGAGGACAAAGGCATCTAGATCAAACCTGTTCCACTCAAGAGGGTGTCTAATTACATATGTGTCCTTCCAGATGATGCCCCATCTATCCTCGCCGCCCTGATCATACTTGCAGCACTGCATGGATGTGAGTTTCGATCCAGGGGGCGCGACTGTATCCAGAAACACAATGTCAACTGGAGCTGCCGCTACTAGCTTGGCAATTGTCGGCAAGTCTTGTGGACGCTGCTTCTCAAAGCGAGCATTATCGATATTCACATGATAGGGAAGCCGATCGGGACCTCTGAAATCGATTGTTGCCTTCACCCGATGTTTGCTATTCATTGCTATGCATCGCCTCCAATGATGAAATGAGCCTATTTCAGCTATCTATTTTCCAACATTTCGTTGAATTTCATATCTGGTACACTATACCACGCACACCTCGCCTGGTCAAACCTATTCCCTTAATGCAAAATTTTCTCATAAATATGCCAGGGCTGACTGTTAGGTAATTCTTTATATATTATATGCTTAGCAAGCTTTAGCTTTCCCTCAAATTCTCTGCTAACTAAATGCCAATTAAATTGATCAGTTTAAGCGCTTGACAATATTTCTTGATTGAGTATGGTATACTGTGTTACATTAGCGAGAGGAATGAAACGTATGCTTAGTGGAATTCTGTCACCGTACTCGTATCTCCCAATGCTCATTCGAGGGAAATCTAGATCTATTAGCGCAGAGAATCCTACGGGCGAAAAAGGTAGAGGAGCCACTGCTACAACCGGCACAGGTGCATCGTACGCACGTGATTTAGGGCCTGGCTGGAAAATATCTCCATCGGTCGAAATTCCCAGCGGCGCTACCCACACTCTTGCCGATATACAGGGTCCTGGCGCGATACAAAGTATGTGGCTCACCGGCCACATAGGGCGCGACTTTATCTTGAGAATCTACTGGGAAAACCAGGATCAACCCTCTGTTGAATGTCCTCTATCCGACTTCTTCGCTCTCCCGTGGATTTCCTTAGGCCATGAAAGAATGAACGGTCCGCTGGTTCGGGTGAATTCTATACCGATAAGCGTAAATCCCAACAGGGGTTTGAATAGCTACTGGCCTATGCCCTTTCAAAAGCGGTGCAGGATAACTCTCCAGAATTTGCATCCCAGTTCTTCTCGTATTTGTTATTACCAAATCAACTATATGCTAGGCGAAGTACCTGATGACTGCGGCTACTTTCATGCTCAATTCAGGCAGATCAATCCTCTTCCCTTCAAGGCTGTTTATACAATTCTTGACGGTATTGCAGGCAGAGGACACTACGTCGGCACATCAATGGGATGGAGCATCAATAATAATGGCTGGTGGGGCGAAGGAGAAATTAAGTTCTTCTTAGATGGCGACAAGGAGTATCCGACAATCTGCGGTACAGGAGTTGAGGACTATTTTGGCGGCGCCTATTGCTGGAAAGTGGATGATTCGTATGTGGAATATTCAGCTCCCTTTCTTGGAATGCATCAAGTGATTCGACCTGATGGGGCCTTCAATTCACAACATAGGCATTCTATGTATCGCTGGCACATTCTTGATCCGATCATCTTCGATCATGATATTGCTGTAACGATCCAGGCCTTGGGCTGGCGACCTCACGACGGTCAAGATCCATCCCGCAGATACCTGCCTGGACAGCATTGGATTTCATCAATTGCCTTGTGGTATCAGACTTTGCCATCGTCTCCTTTTCCTTTATTACCAAGCAGGGACGAACTTGAAATCATTTAGGTGCAAGCTACATGACAACGAAAGATAGGATAGCATCGATCTATTCGTTCAAGGAATCAGACCGCGTTCCAATCGCTGATTGGCTTTGGGAGTCCACTCTTGTTCGCTGGAAGAACGAGGGTATGTCGGCTGACTCCTCAGTAGAGGACTTTTTCGGAATAGATAATATTCCGAGACTTGGCCTAGATTACATTGATACGAGTCCCCAGTTTTCTGAAATGGTAATCGAAGAAACTGATAGCTATGTTGTCATGAGAGACTGTTGGGGTGCAACTAAAAAGAATTTCAAGCCGAAGAATACAACCCCCCAATATTACAAGTTTGAAATCATTAATGAACAGGCTTGGCAGACTGCAAAGAAGAAGATGTTTCCAAGCCGCGATCGTATTAATTGGCTGAGATTGAAGAATGATTTTTTCCGGCTAAAGCGCGAAGGTGCTTGGATCGCCGCAGCTCCATGGTTTGGATATGATATTGTCAATGCCCGGATGTGCGGTACAGAGATGATACTCTGTGCAATGGTAGAGAATCCCACTTGGGTTACAGACATGTTCAGTCATGGGTGCGACCTTGCGCTGGGCCTCTTGGATATTCTTTGGGCTGAAGGTTTCGTTTTCGATGAGCTTATGTGGTATGATGACATGGCCTACAAGAACGGAATGATCTTCTCAAAAGCGATGTGGAAAGAGATGATCATGCCATATCAAAAACGGACAATTGAATGGGCTCATAAACATGGAATTAAGGCGCATCTGCACTGTTGCGGAAATATCGAGGCGCTGATCCCTGAACTGATCGGCATTGGACTAGATGTCCTCAATCCTATGGAGGTCCGTGCTGATACGGATCCGATCAAACTTAAGAGAACCTATGGAAAGCATTTAGTACTCCGAGGCGGAAACAATGCTCAAAATTGGAATGATCCATTGAAATATCGAGAAGAAATCGAGCAAAAACTGCCTATAATGATGAAGAACGGAGGTTACATCTTTTCTTCGGACCACAGTATTCCTGACAGTGTAAGTCTTGAAAACTATCGCGACATTGTAAGAATTGCTAAGGATATTGGCACTTACTGATTTCAGCTTTATCTCTTGTCAGCAGAGCCCTCTAATACATCATTCTTTTACGCCGCCGGCTATCAAATTTACCAGGTTCTTTTGAAGATATGCAAAGAGACCTGCAATTGGGACGGTGACAATCACCGAAATCGCCATAATCTCTGCCCATTGTATGTCAAAATGACCACGATAGCTGACTATGCCAATCGGCAGTGTCCATTTCTCTCCACTCTTAATGATCACAGATGACAGAAGATAATCACCCCACCCTAGAACAAAGGTGAAAAGAGCTATTGCGCTGACACTTGAAAGTGACATGGGCATAACTATCCGAAGGAAAATATGCCATGGCCCGCAACCATCGATTTTTGCAGCATCTTCAATATCCCTAGGTATACTGCTGAAGAAGCCAGTAAATAGCCATGTCGAAACGGGAACGAAAATTGCCACATAAGTCAAAAACAACATGCTCAGCCTATCAACCATTCCCACCCTGGCAAAGAGCATATAGTAGGGAATTAGGAGCACAACCCAGGGTACACTCTGCGTTAGGATATTTAAAAACCATAGTATTCGCTTGCCATAAAACCTAAAACGCGATATCGCGTAGCCGCACATTGCCGCGATGAAGACGGATACTGTCGTAGAACTGCCGCAGACTATTAAGCTATTGCGCGCCCAATCTACAAAAGTAGATCCACCGACGTTATAGGAAAGAATAACGTTCTTATAGGCTGCGAATGTCAATTTTCTAGGTAGAAGCTTTGTATCCAAAGCAAAAATGGCATCGCTGCTTCTTAGAGAATAGGAAATCAATATGATAAACGGCGAAATGATTATCAAACAAATTGCAATAACCAAGATATAAAACAGAATCGATTTAAATAACCGCACTGTATTTCTGCCTGATGACAAAATAGTAGTAAGCGAAACCCAGCGAAAACAACAACAAGAAGATACCTTCAGCACTTGCTAGGCCCATTCGATAGAACCTAAAAGCATTCAGGTACACATCGACACCAATAACAGCAGTACTATTATCAGGTCCACCGCTAGTTATCAGAAAAACAAGTTCAAACTCCTTTACCGTCCAGAGGATTTGCAGAATCAGAACCACTCTCCATACGGGCTGCAACAGTGGCCATGTTATATATCTAAATTTGCTTAGCCTTCCAGCGCCATCAATAGAAGCAGCATCATAGTAGGTAGGAGATATTGTCTGCAACTCAGCCAATAACATAAGGCACACGAACGGAAAGAATTTCCAAATGCTAATGACAATTAACGTTAGCAGGGCGAATCCCGGTATTGAAAAGAAAGAAAAGTCAGGCTTTATAATATGCAACTGTACCAATAACCAATTAATGACTCCGTAGGTTGGATCAAGGCTGAACAAAAAGATAGTACATGCAACAACCGTTGGCATCGCCCAGGGCACTACCATTAGTCCCCGTACTAGTATCCTCCCTCTGAATTCTCTATTCAACAAAAGCGCAATACCGAGACCCACACTCATCTTGCCGGCAACGCCCAACAACGTATAGGTCAATGTCGCAACTACCATTTTTCGGATATGAACAAGCGAAACCACATCCTTGAAGTTTTTCAAACCGACGAAAGGATGTCCTGGCTTCGAGGAAAGCAAGTACCAATCCGAAAAAGCCATTCTGACTAGCTGAACCATGGGGATAATGAATAGTACGGCTATTATGAGCAGCGCTGGGAAATAGAATTGCACTGCAGTTTTATTATCATTCCTCATAGACATTGCAGCGAATGGATTTTATTCGATTTCTTCCCATGAACTAAAAACAGCAAGATGAGCATTAACGCTACGGCCTAATGCTCATCTTGCCATAGTCATACACTAATCTTGCCGTTTCCCTATTGATTCATGATCCTAATCATTTCTTTTTGCGCTTCATCAAGCGCTTCCTTGGGGGGTTTTAGGCCTATTAATGCTGTCTTGACTGCCTCCTGAACAACATGGTCTAGCTGAGTCCATTGAGGAATATCTGGGTTGTTTCTTCTCATTTTATACGCTTCAGCTATCCTCCAATACTTAGCTATGTTAGGGTAGGCACCCTCGTACCAGGAAGATAATCTCCTATTGACAGGAGCGCCTTCGACCGCTGCCCGCTTTTGGGCATCCTCACTGTGCATGAAGGCAATGAAATCGAAAGCCTCTTTCGGATGCTTTGAAATGGCAGAAACAGCTATTGGAATTCCCCAAGTAGTGTATACAGAAGGCCGAGCTTCTCCATTATATTTCGTGGACGGAAAAGGAACGTAATCATAATCGGATCCCGCGCCCTGAAGTCTAGCAAGAGCCCAAACTGCGATCATAATTGTTGACATCGAACCTTCATTAAACATTGCGAGCTCTTCAAATAAGCTTTTCTCCCCCGGTGGGGAGGCCGCTTTGACAATATCTCTTAGCTTTTCTAGAGCGTATACATTCTCAGCGGAATTGAAAATCAATCTATCTGCAGCAAACGGTGGCTGCTCTTTAGGAAATATCCCTCCACCCGCGGTCCAAAGCCAAGTCATATGCCACCATCGAGAAAGCGTCGCGGCGGCAGTGGGGTGTCCATAACCATAACGATCAATTTTCCCATCACCATTCAAGTCTTTCGTAAGTTTTATAGCCGCCTTTTGAAAAGAATCCCACGTAGCCAAGTCTTTAGGATCAACTCCTGCTTCTTGGAGATGGGACTTTCTGTATGCTAAGTGAGGACAAATAAACTGTGTATACGGCAGCGCGATTAGCTTTCCATTGCGCGTGCCTAGCTCGTAATTCATGATGTCCTTTTCTAGGCCAGTCCCATCTTGAAGGGTGTATCCTTTGATTCTGTCATTAAGAGCAAGAAAAGCCCCCCCCTGCCGCAGTCCTTCATATGCGGTCATTGCCGTACTATCAAGCGCTACGATATCTCCTTCAACGTTACTGGTGATATCAAGCGTAAGTCTGTCCCAATACGCATCATTGGTGATAGACACAGCATCAATTTTGACATTGGGATAAAGTTTCTGAAAACCTTCAATGTCTCCTGCAATAATCTCGCCGCGAGTGCCTCTATTAAACCACTGATAAAAACGTAATGTTATCTTTGCTTGCGAAAAGGCACAGAAGCTAGTCACAACGAGCAGAACAGCTACCAACCATCGCTTCTTACTATTCATCTGGCGCTTCCCTCCTCCTATTAACTTTCTTAAAGCTGTACCATGGTCTACCATACAGCAACGACCCGCTGTTGTCAAGTGAATGTTCTCTGGAGGCTGCTTGCGCATTAGCTGAAGTCGCGGAATCGGAATTTCATAATGTTTTATTATATATACATTTACCTTAGCAAGGAATTGCGAATGATGTTGCTCTATCCTGTTGCAGTATCTCAGCAGCAGGGTGCATTGGTGCACTTAACCATTATGTACCACTAGCAGGACTTGTCAATAATAATTCCTTCCTATATTATCTCCATTATGAGCCACGTTTTTAGCGAAGACGAACATCTGTATCTGCAAGTTGCTGATATTCTACGAAATCAAATATATGACAAACAGATAACGTCCAAGGTTCCCAGTATTCGCCAGCTGGGCCGAGATATATTCGATTGATTTCAAAACTGCAAATAAGGCGGTCTCCATACTTGTCGAGGAAGAGTTGCTCTTTCGGGTGCGCGGGAAAGGTACTTTTGTGGTTAATTCAAGCGCTGGTGCCGCCAAGTGCGACCTAGTTGGCCTTTTGTTATCGGATATTATAAATCCGAACTTTGCTCAACTTGCACAGACAATACAAGTTCTTGCGCACGATTATGGCTATTCGATTTTGCTGCATACCGCCTATAATCAACCGCAACGTCTGAAACACATCGTAGATGTCTACCGTCAGAAGAACGTTTGTGCAACGATTATTCACGGAAGTGCCGTTCGCCGACCACAGTATTTCGAAATACTCCGGCAGAGTAGGATTCCAATCATCGGCGCAGAAACAAAGATAACAGAGATCGATGATGTCTGGCCGGACATGGAATCTGGCTCCCACATACTCACGGAGCATCTACTGGATCGTTTTGGACCTAGTATAGCTTATATTTCTGGCTCGGATGATCCGATCAGAAAGACAAGCCGCTTTCTCGGTTATCGAAGTGCGCTTGCAGGCAAGGGTTTATCAGTTGATCTACGACTTCTCAAGCAGACTCAGCCAACCTACGTAGGTGGATACAAGATAATCCAGGAAATGCTCGATAAGAAGCTACTCCCCCGCTCGGTAATGTTCTATAACCTAATAATGGCCATGGGTGCTACTAGCGCCCTTCTTGGCGGCAATGTAATTATCCCTGACGATATTGCCATTGCTGCCTTTGACGATAGCATTGATGTTAACCAAATGGTGATCCCTACAACTACGCTTGCTTTCTCCAATACAGAAATGGCTCATCAGTTATTAAGACTTGTCAAGCGAAGATTGAGCAACCCCGCCAAGAGGCCTGAAAGCATTCGCATTACTCCAAAACTGATTATGCGACATTCAACGGAAATAGCTCCAACGAGCGAGACAATGCATAGTATTAGTGCGGGAGCCTGAAACATGGAGACTTCAAGGGAAAGAATTCATAAGGCAATCGCTCATGTTCAACCTGAAATAACGCCGGTCAATGTCTGGGGTTTTGCGGACGCTCAGCCTTGGCTTGACCATTTCAAGGCATCTAACGTTCAGCATCTATATCAAATTTTAGGTGTTGATGCTTTTCCAGACGCCCCGGCTGTTTATCAAGGACCTGCGATCGATATAGGACTAGATATCTGGGGCGCTCCCTTTACATGGGCCGGCTTCGATGGGTCGGGATACTCTGGAGAAAGAGGTGGATATCCTCTAAGCAAGCTCAGAACTGTAAAACAAATCGAGAACTATCGATGGCCCCGCGCTAGCGATTTTGACTTCTCTAATGTGCACCCGGTTCTGTCAGCGGTTTCATCAAGCTCCCCTATTTGGATACGACCTATTTATATTTTCCCTGCTAACGACATCGATCAGGGCCCATCACGTAGGGCAAAGCGTGCTTCATGGATTCCGGTCCTTTGCACGCTATTCAATCTGCTGGGGATGCAAGAGACCTTTCTTGGTCTAAGCCTTGAACCGAAAAGAATTGGCGCGGCTTTAGCGAAAATCGAAGAATTCATCCTCGATTTCTGCAATACCATGATTAGGGCTGCGAATATCAGCGGAGAAATCTTTTGGTTCGGCGATGATTTTGCCTCCCAGAAAGGCCTATTGATTTCGCCTGAGCATTGGCGCCGTTATCTCAAGCCTGTTTACAAAGGCGTTTTTGCACTTGCGAAGAAACATGGAATGAAAGTGTGGTTTCACAGCTGCGGCACATTTCGGCCTGTACTTCCAGATCTAATAGAAATTGGCATGGATATATGGGAAACCTCACAAGTTCATTTACCCGGTAATGAGCCTGAAGTATTGAAGAGGGAATACGGACAATATATTACGTTCTACGGTGGAATTAACTCTCAGTCTACGCTTCCACATGGGACTCCAGAACAGGTCCGTGCTGAAGTGCGTGAACGCGTACGGGTGCTTGGGCCCGGCGGCGGCTATATTTGCAGCAGCGATCATTCGATAATGCCGGATGTCCCTTTTAGAAATGTTCTGGCAATGATTGACGAAGCACGCAAGTCTTCGCCGTAGTCAGACAGGCTGATCATTTGGCTTGAATGACTTCAATCCCTCCATGAAGAGTCTGAACTCCTGATCCTCGATTTCGATTCGCCTTTCTCTGGGAGGAAAGGCTGCAGTTTCCGCTTCATTCTTGAACTCTCTGAAAGCTGCGATTGCCTCTCCCAAAAAGTCACGATATTTCTTGGCGTGCCGTGGAGAGTTTCCTTCTATTCCAAGAATATCATCGCTGAATAGGTATTGGCCGTCGCATCCAGATCCGCTTCCAAGAGAGATCACCGGTATCTTCAGACATTTCGTAATCTCGGAAGCGACTTTGGATGGTACACACTCCATTTCAAGGCAAACGGCTCCTGCTTGCTCGTACGCTACCGCATCTTTGTAGACTTTTATTGCTTCCTTCGAATCCTTTCCAACTGCTCTAAGCCCTCCAATCATTGTTGAAACAACTGGCACAAGCCCCACATGGGCTCGGCAGGGAATACCTTGCTTGGTCATAGCGGCGATCCGCTCTGGAGTTGTCTGGGCATAAACCACATCAGCACCAGCTCTTAGCAGGTTTACACCCCACCGGATCGCCTCTTCGTCGCCAATCCAATCCAGATGAATAGGCACAGATGCAGAGAGAAGAACGTTCGGCGCGGCTTTTCTGATTAGCTGCACCCTCGCCGCTACATTCTCATAGTTCTCAGTGGCGCCTCCGGTACCACCGGTTGCTATTATATCGACACCCGCAGCCTGGGCAGCGGCTGCTATCCATGTATCGCGTGCGGTAGTCATGATAATTTGCCTTTTGCCCTTTAGGTTCAATAGTTCCCGAATGGTGAGTTGCCCCTTCTTAGGTATCATGGAATGCCTCCATTCGACTAATCTCTCAACAGTGATCCTACCTGCGCATCTCCGCCGGATGTTTTCGGCTCGTACTTCGGAAGGGCAAACAGCTGCGCTCAGCCCGGCGCCGTAGCCGGTGCTCCCTAGTCCCTCAGCCCGCCGGAGAGGCCTCCGGCGCGGTGAAGGGCTCTTCCAGCATTCCCGCCTCGGCGAACCAGGCCAGGGTGTCGCGCACCGTCTCCTCGAAGGGCCGGGGGTTGTAGCCCAGCTCCCGGGTGGCCTTGGCGTGGCTGATGTTGCGGTGCATCTGGATGGAGCGCACCGCCCCCGGGGTGAACTTCGGCGTCTTGCCCAGCAGCTTCCCCCAGGCCAGCGAGCCGTAAGAGGCCGCCATGGCCAGCCACAGGGGCGTGGCCAGCATCGGGGTGCGGCGGCCGGTCATCCGCCCGATCAGGGCCGAGACCTCGCAGATGTGCACCCAGTGGCCGGTGAGCAGGTAGCATTCCCCCGTGCGGCCCTGCCGCTCGGCGGCCAGCGCCCCGGCGACCACGTCGCGGGCGTCCACCCAGTTGTAGCCCCCGTCGAGCAGAGCGGGCAGGCGCCGGTGGTAGATGTCCAGGAAGACCTCGCCCATGCGCGAAGGCTTGAAGTCGTTGGGGCCGACCACCGCGCCGGGATTCACGATCACCGCGTCCAGGCCCTTCTTCACCCCCTCCAGGACCTCCAGCTGTCCCCGGGCCTTGGAGCGGTCGTAGACCATATGATCCGGGCTCAGGGCCAGCGCCCGCGTCTCGTCGATCGCCTGGTCGCTGGGCTCGGACTGGAAGGCATGGATGGAGCTGACGTGCACCAGGCGGCGGACGCCGGCGGCCAGGCAGGCCTGGACCACGCCGCGCACCCCGAGCACGTTGGTCCTCTCCACCAGCCCGCCCTCGGCGCCCACGATGGAGATGCGCCCCGCCAGGTGGAACAGGGTGCCGGCCCCCTCCAGCAGGCGGGCCATGGCCTCCTGGTCGAAGATCTCCCCCTCGACGGTTTCCACCGGCAGCCCCTCCAGGGCGCGCCGGTCGCTGCGCACCAGGCAGCGCACCTTCCGCTTCTGCGCCAGCAGCGCCCGTACCAGGTTGGCCCCGATGTGCCCGGAAGCGCCCGTGACTGCGGTGATCATTCTGGTTGTCCTCCTCTGTACACGTTGCGGGTTCCGCGATGCAGCAGACGAACCGCCGTCCGGCGGGGGAGCAGGCGGCCCAGGAGCAGGCGCACGGCGCGGTTGACCGTCCCGGCCACGACCAGGGGCTTGCGGCCCAAGGCGCCTACCGCCACCCGGGCCACCGCCGCCGGCTCCATCTCGATGAGCGTACGGCCGCGGTCGGCCAGCTTGCCGGACAGGTAGCTGGGCGTGCGCGTGGGCCCGGCCGCGCACACCAGCACGTCCACCCCGTGCGGGGCCAACTCCTCGGCCAACGCCTCGCCCAGGCAGATCAGGAAGGCCTTGCTGGCCCCGTACACGGTGACCAGGGGCGCGCCCAGGAAGCCGGCCAGGCTGGACATGATCAGCAGCCCACCGCGGCCGCGCTCGACCATGGGGGGCAGGAAGCGGTGGATCAGGGCCAGCGGCGTGCGGCAGTTGGTGTCCACGATGCGCAGGGAATCGGCGTCGGTGGACTTCAGGAAAGGCCCGCTGTAGGCAGCCGCCGCGTTGAGCACCAGCAGGCCGATCTCCAAGCCGGCGGCGGCCTCCTGCACGGCGCCGGCGGCCGCCGGATCGGCCAGATCCGCCGTCGCGGTGCGCACCTGCACCCTGAAGGCCTCCCGCAGCTCCTGCGCGCGCCGCTCCAGGCCTTCCCGCCCGCGGGCCACCAGCAGCAGGTCCAGGCCGCGCGCGGCCAGCTCCGCGGCCAGCTCCGAGCCGATGCCCTGGGAGCCCCCCGCCACCAGGGCCCAGGGCCCGTACCGGCGCCGGAACTCTTCTTTTTTCATTGGGTAGGATCCGTCAGGCGCTGGATGGCCTCGCGCAGCGCGATCTGCGCCCCACTGGGCTTGTAGAGCTGGAGGGGGATCATCTTGCGCATGTCCCCCTGCAGGCGGATCTTGCGGGCGATGTAGCCCTTCATCCCGGCCGACCAATCCCCGGCCACCAGGATCTTGTAGGCGTAATCCTGGGGCATCTGCATGCGCACGTCCGGCTCCTCCGCCTGGCCCGGGCGGATGATCCCCCGGTCCAGGCACAGGGCCACCTCGCCGCCGGAGGTCTGGATGGAGAGGTTCACCACCACGTCCTTCATGGCCTTGGGCACCGCCAGGTCTCCGACGGCCTTGGTGAGCTCGGCGACCTTTTCGAACCACTCCGGCGATAGAAACTGATATCCCATGGGCTACACCTCCCTGCCCGCCTCGAAGCCCTCGGCAATGGCCTCCAGGGCCCGCCGCGGCTGCCGCGCGTCCCCGACCGTCCGCGACTCGATGCCGCGCTCCCGCGCCGCGGCGCTCAGGGTGTCCCGCGGGCGGGCGCCCAGAGCCAGGACGATCCAGTCGAAGCCGGACAGGCGCTCCGTGCGTCCTGCCCGTCTCCACCACGGCCCCGTCCGGAGTGATCTCCCGCAGGCAGGCGCCGGTGAGGAAGCGCACGCCCCGGGCCGCCAGGCGCTGGAGCAGCAGCAGCCGGGCCTCGTGCCACATGTCCAGGGCCGGCTCCTCCCGCTTCTCCACCACCAGCACCTCGGCGCCCTGGAAGCCGGGGGCGGCCAGCAGCTCGGCGGTCTCGCAGCCCACCGTGCCCCCGCCGGCCACCAGGACCCGGCCCGCGGGCCGCGGCACCCGCCCGGACAGGACGTCCGCGGCGCACAGCAGGTTGGAGCCGTCGGCCTGGGCCCGCCAGCCCCACCGGCCCCGGCCCCCCCGCCCCCGGAAGGTCCGCGCAGGGCTCTCCGCCGGTAGCCACGATGAGCGCCTCGGGGGCTTCCCGCGTCCAGCAGGGCCGCGTCCACCTCCTGCCCGGTGACCAGGCGCACGCCCTCCCGGGCGGCCTGCCCGGCCAGGTACTGCACCACCCGGGTGAGCTCCTGCTTGCCCTCGCCCACCGCGGCCAGGTTGTACAGCCCCCCCGGGCGGTCCGCCCGCTCGAACAGGCTGACCCGGTGCCCGCGCCGGGCCGCGGTCCAGGCGGCCATGAGCCCGGCAGGACCGGCGCCCGCCACCAGGACCTTCCGCGGCCGGGCGGCCGGCGCCAGGAGGCCCTCGCCCTCCCGCCCCAGCTCGGGGTTGACCAGGCAGGTCATGTCCCCGCCCTGCTCGCGGGCGGCCACGCAACCCAGGCCGCAGCCGACGCAGGGGGCGATCTCCTCGAAGCGCCCCTCGCGCGCTTTGTTGGGCAGCTGCGGGTCGGCCAGCAGGGCGCGGCCCATGACCACCAGGTCGGCCTCCTGCCGGGCCAGCACGTCCTCCGCCAGCCGCGGATCGTTGATGCGGCCCACGACCATCACCGGCACGCTCACGGCGCGCTTCAGCGCCGCGGCCAGGCCGGCGTTCAGGGCCAGCGGGGTGCCGGTGGGGGGAATGACGCGCCAGGAGAGGGCCGGATAGGAGCCGGCCGACACGTGAAAGGCGTCCACCCCCGCCTCCACCAGCCTGGGCGCCAGATACAGGGTCTCGCGCAGGTCGCGCCCGCCGTGGGCCAGCTCGTCGGCGGAGATGCGCAGGACGATCGGGAAGTCCGCCCCCACGCGGGCCCGGATCGCGGCCAGCACCTCCAGCGCGAAGCGCAGGCGGCCATCCGCGGACCCGCCGTAGCGGTCGGTGCGGCGGTTGCGCAGCGCCGACAGGAAGGAACCCACCAGCAGGTAGGCGTGGGCCGCGTGCAGCTCGATGCCGTCGCAGCCGGCCTCCCGGGCCCTGCGGGCGGCCTCCGCGAAAAGCTCCTTGGCCTGCTCGATCTCCTCGAGGCGGATTTCCCGGCAGAGGGTGCGGGTCAGGGTGTTGGGCACGCCCGCGGAGGGCCCGACCGCCTCCAGGCCGGTGAGCAGCGGGGCCAGGGAGTCCGGCCCCGGGTGGGCGATCTGGGGCATGAGCCGCGCCCCGTGGGCGTGCACGGCGTCGGCCAGCCGCCGGTAGGCAGGGATCAGCTCGTCGGACCACAGGCCCAGCCCGCGCGGAGTATAGGGGTGCCCGGCGTCCACGCCGGATACCTCCGCCAGGATCAACCCCACCCCGCCCCGCGCCCGCGCCTCCAGGTAATCGCGGAGCCGGTCGGACACCGAGCCGTCCTCCCCGGCGTAGTCGGTGGCCATGGGGGCCATCACCAGGCGGTTGGGCAACTCCAGGGCGCCGATGCGGGCCGGGCTGAACAGGTGGGACAGAGCGGACCCGCTCATGCTTTGCGGTCGGCGGCGCGGTCGGTGTCGGCGCGGTCGGCGCGCAGGGCCAGGGCGGTCCACAGCGCGCCCAGGGCGTCCACCACGGTGAACAGGATGATCAGGGGGTTGGCGCGCAGCAGCAGCACCATGACCGCGGTCACCGGCAGCGCCGAGGCCCGGGTGTAGACCGTGACCTGGTACAGCGGGCGAAACTCCGGGTGCCTGCCGGCCACGAAGTAATAGATCGCCAGGAAGATCAGCACCATGCCCTGGATGCGCAGGATCACGTCGTTGGAGACCGTGACCCGGGCCACGCGCAGCATCATCCCGGGAAAGAACATCAGGAAGATCCCGCAGGCCAGGACCCAGAACCCGAACCAGAACATCGTGCGACCGGCGCGGCTCATAGCTTTCAGATTATAGGAGAAGGGCATCGGCAGGTAAAGTACTTATGCTGGCTAGGCCGACGGCTCGGAAGGCGCCGGCTGGCGGACGCCGCCGGGGGCAGCTTCATCACGAAGCGGGTGCCGATTTCCGGGGAGCTCTCGCACCACACCTCCCCGCCGTGCCGCTCCAGGATGCGGCGCACCAGGTACAGGCCCAGGCCGGCTCCGTCGCTGGAGCGCACCAGGCGGGAGAACTTGCGGAACAACAGGGGGATCTTTTCCGCCGGGATGGGCGTGCCCCCGTTGGCCACGCCCAGCAGCCAGGCTTCCCCGTCGCGCCGGGCCGAGAAGCGGATCCAGTCCCTGCCGTACTTGAGGGCGTTGACCACGAAATTGCTGTAGCAGATGTCCAGCAGGTCCGCGTCGGCGGTGACCTCCACGCGCTCGGGCCAGTCCCAGAGCACCTGGAAATGGCGGTGCTCCATCCAGCGGCCCATGCGCTCCACCGCCGGCTCGATCACCCGAGAGCGCACGTCGAAGCGGGCGGGGCTGAAGCGCAGGGTGCCCTTTTCCAGGCGCGAGAGGTTGAGGTAGTTCTTCACCATGTCCCGGAAGCGCTCCACGTCGCGCAGCACCTGGTCCACCAGCTCGTCCAGTTCCTGCGGGATCTTGCCGCTGGCCTCCTCCTCCAGCAGGGAAACGTTGAGCAGCAGGGAGCCCACGGAGTTGTTCAGCTCGTGGGTCACGAAGCTGAGCAGCTCCGAGTAGTCGCGGTTGGCCTGCTCCAGCTCCTCGTTCTGGGTGCGCAGGCGGTTCTCCCGGTCGCGGATGGCGCCCTGCATGGCCGTGTAGGCATCGGAGAGCAGCTCGATCTCGTGCGGCGCCGGCAGATGGGCCAGGGGCAGGTCCAGGTTGCCGGAGGCGATCTGCCCGCTGGCCTCCACCAGCCGGGAGAGCGGGCGGCTGATCCCGCGCACGATGAAGAAACCGAACACCAGGGCCAGCCCCAGGATCGGCACGATCAGCGCCGCCAGGAAGTAGACCGAGCGGGTGCGGATGTCCTGGTACTTCTGCTCCAGCACCCCGACGTACAGGATGCCGATCCGCTCGCCTCTCGGGTCCCGGATGGGCTCGTAGGCCGACAGGTACCATTCGTCCACCACGAAGGCCCGGCCCAGCCAGGTCTGGCCCTCCTCCAGCACCTGCCGGCGCACCTCCGGGGAAACCTGGGTGCCGGTGGCGACCTTGCCGTCGGGGCCCAGCACCGTGGTGGCCACCCGGGTGTCCCCGCAGAACACGGTCACCGTGCCGAAGGGCTTGGCCCCGTACAGCTCGGAGCTGAACAGGTTCTCCTGCATCGAGCGCACCAGGCGCTCGTTGCCGTTCAGCATCGAGAGCACCACCGCGTGGCCGGCCTGCCCGCGGCGGGCGGCGAAAAGGCACAGCAGCTCCCCGTCGCCGGAAAGCGGCAGCCTGGCCAACCGGGTCGTATCCACCCCCAGGTCTGCTCAACTCCCGCAGGCTGAAGCGCAGGAAGCCCTTCTCTTCGCCCACCCCGTACAGCCCCTTGCGGGCCAGGGCATCGGGCAGCAGCCCGGGAAACAGCAGGCTGACCTCCGCGGGGTGGGGCGCCGTGATCCGGCCGGCCAGCCCCTTGGCCTGCAGGTCCACGGTCACGGCCAGCAGTTCCAGCTCGCCGGCCAGGCGCACCCTGGCCCCCTTGAGGTTGAGCTGCACGCGGGTCAGCGCCTCGCCGCGCAGGGCCTGGGACAGCAGCAGCGCGCCGGTGAGCGTGCTGGCCAGGGTGGCCACCAGGATCACGGCGAAGAAGCTCAGGAAGATGCGGTTGCCCAGTCTCATGGCTTGAACACCGCCGATACCCGCCTGCGCCCGTCCATCTTCACCACCAGGGGGCGCTGGAAGCGCAGGTGGGTGAAGTGCTCGGTGCTCTCTTCGGGGCGCAGGGACTGCAGCCAGGACCAGTCGATGAAGCCGGAGCTGGAGTCCCAGGGCACGTCGAAGTAGCCGATGTTCATGGAGGTCACGTTGTGGAAGAAGTGCGAGCCCAGCGAAGGATCCACCTTGAAGTCCGGCAGCTCCGCCTCCACGATGACCCGCGCCGCGGAGATGTTGTTCCAGGCCACGGGGATGCCCAGCCAGCGGTCCTTGCTGCCCCAGCGCCCCGGCCCGACCAGGATGTAGCGCCGGCCCTCCTGGACCAGGCGGGCGTTCAGGCGGTCCAGCTCCGTGCTCATCTCCACGGTGCGGCCGCGGTCGAAGCGCCGCGGGTCCACGTAGATCAGGTCGTGCAGGTCGCCGATGCGGCCGTTGCCCATGGCCCGCTCGCTATACAGCAGCAGCTCCTCCCGGTTGAGCTCCTGCTCCAGCCGGTAGTCCTCCAGGTTGCCCAGCAGGGGCTTGATCTGCAGCACGTGGAACTCCGGCCGCTCCCCCTCCCCGTCCCCCAGGTCCACGGCGAACTCGATCTCCACCGGGGTGCCCATCGCGGACTTCACCACGTCCAGGACCAGGCAGAGGGTCTCCGCCAGGGGCACGGCGTCGTACTTGAGGATCGAGGCGAAGTTGGCGATGCGGGGCCCCGGCGCCCGCGGGTCCAGGACCAGCCGCCCGTTCTGCGGGTCCCAGACCGACAGGCACTGCCCCATGGCCGGCTGGGCCTGGGCCTGCTGGATGCTCAGGCGCGACAGGGTGGACTCCTCGCCGTGGGACAGATCCGCCTGCCGGCTCAGGTCCAGGGCGTAGAAGCTGTCCTGGGTCCCGGCCAGCTGCTCCTCCGGCGGCAGGAAGTCCAGGCGCGGGTAGCGGGGGCAGAAGCGGAAGGCCTTCTCCCCGTCGATCACGTACCTGCCCAGGCCCAGGGCGATGACCGCGATCCCGTCGTCGGGCTCCAGGTAGGCCACGGGATAATAGTTGTAGGATTGGGCCACTCCGGAGAGGTGGGGGTAGAACCAGGGCCCGTCCCGGCGCCCGACCACCTCCTGCAGCAGCACGGCCATCTTCTCCTCTTCCACCTTGTAGCCGATGGCCTCGAAGTAGCTGCGCGCCGAGGGGGACAGGATCGAGGCGTACACCAGCTTGATGGCATCCTCCAGCTGGGCCTGGCGGACCGGGAGCTCCGGGTGGTTGTTGGCGATCAGGTAGGTGTCGTAGATGCCGGAGAAGGGCTGGGTCAGGGAATCCTCGAACATGCCCGAAGAGCGCACCGACAGCGGCCGCGGGTTGGCCTGCAGGAAGCCCCGCAGCTTATCCCTCAAGGACGGGGAAAGCTCCCCGGCCAGAAAGCGCTGGCGGATCCGGCTGAAGTCCTCCTCGCGCCGGAACAGCTCGGCCAGGCCGTTGCGCTCCAGAAAGCCGTCGTACTCCTCGGTGCCGATCACCCAGGTCCTGGGGATGCGCAGGCCCATCTGCGGCTGCTGCCGTTCCAAGCCCCAGTTCTGCAGCAGCAGGTGCAGGAAGGCCATGCCCCGGCCCTTGCCCCCCAGGGAGCCCTCGGCCAGGCGGATGACGTGATGCTGGGCTCCCGGGGCCGGGGACTCGCCGAACTGGATGATACGGCCCCGGGTGCGGCTCTCCTGCACCTGGCGGTACACATCCAGAAGATGCTCGCGCAGCAGGGCCACCGAGGCGAAATCGCTCACCTTCACGGGCTGCAGCTTGCGGGCAATCTGGATTTCCCCCCGGGCCATCAGCCAGCCGGAGAAGTGGTTGCGCTCGGCGTGGTACACCAGGGACTTCTCAGGCACGCTGAGCAGCAGCTCCTTGAAGCGCTCCAGGGTCTGGGCCCGGGCGATCGGCCGGCCGGTGCCGTCGCGGAACACGAAGTCGCCGAAGCCCAGGTGGTTGAACACGAACTCGGTGAGCCCGCGCGACAGGTTGGCCGAGCCCTTGTCCAGGAAGCTCACCCCCAGGCGCGGCGGCCAGCGCCGCATTGGAGGGCTCGGCGGACTGCACCAGGATGGCCAGGTCGGGGACCTGCCGGCGCAGGTAGCGGATCAGGTGGCTGCCGGCCTCCCCCTCGCGCACCCCGCCCTCCGGGAAGCTCACGTCGGAGATCAGGGCCAGCAGGCATTCGCGGTAGCGGTCGATGAGCTGCACGGCCTCCTCGTAGCTCTCGGCCATGAGCACCTTGGGCCGGGCCCGCATGCGCAGCAGCTTCTTGGACTCGTTCAGGCCCTCGTCGGCGATCAGGCGCTGGGTCTGGCGCATGATCTCGGAGTACAGGATGGGCAGGTAGCGCGAATAGTAGCGGATGGAATCCTCCACCAGCAGGATGACCCGCACCAGGCCGATGCGGGTGTCCTTGACCACGTTGAGCTTGTCCTCGATGTACTTGATCATGGCCAGGAAGATCTTGGAGTCCCCGTTCCAGACGAAGATCTTGTCGAAGGGCCCGGGCAGGTCCTTGCGCCCCTCCACCAGGCGGATTTCCGTGTTGTCCTTCAGCAGCAGCAGCACGGGAATGCTGGAGTTCTGCTCGCGGATCTTGCGGGCCAGCTCGAAGGGGCTGATCTCGTCGATGCGCATGGTGAGGATGACCATGTCGAAGGCCCGGTAGCGCAGCATCTCCAGGGCCTCCTCCCCGAAGCTGACGCTGGTGATGCGCGGGGCGGTGCTCAGGTTGAGCTGGTGGTACTCGCCGAAGATCGTCTCGGTGAGCCGGTCCTCCTCCTCCAGGATGTAGGCGTCGTAGATCGTGGCCACCAGGAGGATCTCCCGGACCCGGAACTGCATCAGGTCGTGGTAGATGTCGCTGTCCGTCTTATGCTGGCGCACCAGCTCGGATAGATCCTCGCGGTTCAAATTGGCTCCCCGCCTGAGGATAATTCGGCTCGGCGGGCGGAGTCTATCCCTTTTATGGTAGACTCGCTCATGCACAAGGCAATCGGCGACTGCTGGCTGCGGGATTGGCGGGAGGAGGATGCCCCCGCGCTGGCCCGCTACGCGGACAACCGCAAGATCTGGAGCAGCCTGCGCGACGCCTTTCCCCACCCCTATCGCCCGGAGCACGCCGGAGAGTTCATCCGGCGGGTCAGCGCGGCCTCCCCCCGCACGGTGTTCGCCATCGCCACGGAAAGCGAAGCCGTCGGCAGCATCGGCTTGATGCCCGGCCAGGACGTGCACCGCTACACCGCGGAGCTGGGCTACTGGCTGGCCGAGCCGTATTGGGGCCGAGGGATCGTCACCGCGGCGGTGCGGGCCATGGTCGAATACGGCTTTGCAGAGCTGGCCCTGCACCGGATCTACGCCGAGCCGTACGCCGGCAACGCGGCCTCGGCGCGGGTGCTGGAAAAAGCGGGGTTCACTCTGGAGGGCCGGTTGCGGGCCAGCGTCTTCAAGGATGGGAAAATCCTGGATCAGCTGCTCTACGCGATCGTCGGCGCCGGAAGCTCCGGCAGTGCCGCCAGGTAGTCGCTGGCCTCCCGGCGGACCGCGGCGGCCGTGGGCAGGCCGAGCAGCCCTTCCGCCCACCGCCCGGCTTGCGCCAGGTCCAGCCGGCGCAGCGTGTCCTTGACCCGCGGGAGGCCCGGAGGGTTCAGGCTGAAGCTGCCTACGCCCAGGCCGGCCAGCACCGGGACCGCCACAGGATCTCCCGCAATCTCTCCGCAGACCGCGGCGGTTTTGCCGTGCCGGGAAGCCGCCTGCGCCACCGCGCGCACCAGGACCAGCACGGCCGGGTGCAGGGCGTCCTCATAGCCGGCCAGGGCCGGGTTGCCGCGCTCGGCCGCCAGGGTGTACTGGGTCAGGTCGTTGGTGCCCAGGCTCACGAAATCCACCCGGTCCAGAAAACTCTCGATGCCCAGCGCGGCCGACGGGGTCTCCACCATCATCCCGACCGGGATGGGCCAGCGGTGCGGCAGGCCTTGCGCGGCCAGTGAGGCCCGGGCCCGCTCCAGCTCCGCCAGTGCGCCGTCCAGCTCCTCGGAGGTTGTCACCATGGGGAACAGCAGGCGCAGGTCGTGCCCCTCCGCCGCCCGCAGCACGGCGCGCAGCTGGCTGTGCAGCAACTCGGGCTGCTTCAATCCCAGGCGGATCCCGCGGACCCCCAGGTAGGGGTTGGCCTCCGCGGCCAAGGGCAGGTAGGGCAGCTCCTTGTCGCCGCCGACGTCCAGGGTGCGCACAGTCAGGGGCCTCCCCTGCAGCGCCCTGGCGATCTCCCGCAGGCTCCGCGCCTGCTCCTCCTCCGACGGAGGGACGGCCCGGCGCAGGTACAGGAACTCGGTGCGCAGCACTCCGACCCCTTCGCCGCCCTGCGCCACGGCCTGCCGGGCGTCCGCGATCCCGGCGATGTTGGCTTCGACCAGGAACCTGCGGCCATCGCGGCTCACCGCGGGCTGCCGGGCGGCCGCGGCCTCTGCCTCCCTGCGCCGCAGCCAGCCGGCACGCCCGGAGTCGACGAGGGCCAGGGTGGGGGCATCCGGTCCGATCCAGAGCCGGCCTCCCCCTCCGTCCATGGCCGCGGGAGTGCCGGAGGGCAGGCGGAGCAGGCTTTCCGGCAGGCCGGTGATGCAGGGGATGCCCAGGGAGCGGACCAGCACCGAGGCGTGCGAGGTGGCGCCGCCGCGCACCGTGAGAACTCCGAGCACGGCTTGGGAATCCAGGCCAGCGGCCTCGGTCGCGAACAGCTCCTCGGCCGCCAGCAGCACCGGCCCGGAAGCCGGCAGGGGGAGGGGTTCGACGGGATCGGCGCCGGGTTGCGCGCGCCGGAGGCGGCGCAGCACGCGCTGGCCCAGGTCCAGGATGTCGGCGCCCCGCTCCCGGGCGTACGCGTCGGCCAGGCCGCGAAACCGCCCGGCCATGGCGCGGATGCCCTCGTCCAGGGCCTGCTCGGCGTTCCGGCCCCGCTCAAACAGCGCCTCCCGGGCCGGATCCAGCAGGGCCGGGTCCTCCAGGATCAGCCGGAAGGCCTCCAGCAGCTCGGCCTTCCTCGCCCCGGGGGCCGCGGACCGGCTCTCGCTGCGACAGGTACTCGCGCTCGGCGGCCAGCGCGGCCTGCAGCGCGGACCATTCCCGCTCGGGCTCCAGTGGCGGCCTGGCCGATGGCTGCAGCAACGAATGTTGGAGCTGCTGCAGGAGTCCGACGGCGAATCCTTCTGACACCGGGATACCCTGCAACCAGGCAGTGCCAGCAGCAATAGGAGCAGGAGCGGGCGCGGGAGCGGGTGCCGCCTCGGGCCCCTCGGTCGCGGATCCCTCGCCGAAACCCTCCGCCGCCAGCCGGCATAGGGCGTCCAGCGCCTGCCGGGCTTCCGGGCCGCGGGCTCGGAAAAGCACCTGTTCGCCCTGACCCAGCCCCAGGGTGGCCACGGCGTTCAGGGAGGCAGCGGGCACCGGCGACCGGCCGGAAGCCGGCCTGCCCACCAGGACCTCCGCCCGGAACCCCGCCGCGGCGCGGACCAGGCGGGCGGCCGGACGCAGGTGCAGGCCGTGGGCATTTTGCAGGCTGACCGTGGCTTCCAGGAAGTCCGCGGCCGGAGGCGGGGCCCCGGGCGCCAGAAGGGCCTCCGCGGGGCCGAGCAGATGCCCGGCCTTGGGGGCCAGCGCCTGGGCGGCCTCCCGCTGCACTGCATTTAAATTTGCGCCCGCCGCGATCTGGACCGCGGCGGCGACGGCTCCCTCCACCAGGGGCGCCGGGCACAGGCGCACGCCGGCCCGCTCCTCCTCCGATAGAAGCTCCAGGGCCGTCTCCGCGGCCAGCACGGCGCTGCCCAGGTCCATCAGCACCAGGACCCCGTCCGGCCCGTGCACGGAGCGGATCGCCTCGGCGATGGCCTGGGCGTCCGTTCCCAGCTCGGCGGATTCCACGCCGGCGGCGCAGGCCACCGGGATGGGCACCGCCACGGCCCGCCGGGCGAACGCGGCCAGGGCGGTCGCCAGCTCGCGGCTGTGGGAAACCAGGACCAGGCCGACCATGCGCTACGCCAACGCGGCGGCCGCGGCCCGGACCAGCAGCCAGGAGGAGGTGGCCCCGGGGTCCTGGTGGCCGATGCTGCGCTCGCCCAGATAGCTGGCCCGGCCCTTGCGGGCCTGCAGCGGGATGGTCCCCTCCATCCCGGCCTTCGCGGCCTGCTCGGCCCGCCACAGCATGTCCGGCAGCGACAGGCCGGCGGCCAGCGCCTCCTGCATTGCCTGCACGGCGGGCAGCAGCGCGTCCAGCATGGTCTTGTCCCCGGGCTCAGCCTTGCCCCGCTGCCGCACACCCTCCACTCCCTGGCGGAAGGCGGCCAGCCAATCGGCGGGGCCCAGCTCCCCAAGCCCGGCGCAGGCCGCGGAGGCGCGCAGGAAGAAGGTGCCGTACAGGGGACCCGCGGCCCCGCCCACGGTTCGGATCAGGGTCATGGCCGCGGCCTTCAGGGCGGAGCTGATGTCCGCCGGCGGGCTGGCCGCCAGATCGGCGGCCACGGCCGCAAAGCCGCGGGCCATGTTGCTCCCGTGGTCCGCATCCCCGATGGCCGCGTCCAGGGCGGTCAGCTCGTCCTTGGACCGCTCGTACACGGCGGCCAGCTCCCGCAGCCAGGCCAGCAGGCGCTCCAGACCGATCATCGGGCTACACCCCCCAGCGCAGGGCCGGGGTGCGCACGGGCTGGTCCCACAGCTCCAGCAGCCGCTGGTCGGCCTGCAGCAGCGTCAGGGAGCAGCCGGCCATGTCCAGGGAGGTGATGTAGTTGCCCACCAGCCGCCGCGCGATGCGCACTCCCCGGGCCGCGCAGACCCTCTCCAGCTCCCCGGCCACCAGGTAGAGCTCCAGCAGCGGAGTGCCTCCCATGCCGTTGACCAGGGCGATCACCTGGTCCCCGCGCCGGAAGGGCAGGTCGCCGAGGATTTCGCCGGCCAGCATCTCCACGATTTCCCGGGCCGGGGCCAGCGGCAGGCGCTTGCGCCCCGGCTCCCCGTGGATGCCGATGCCGATCTCCATCTCCCCGTCGCCCAGCTCGAAGGTGGGCTTGCCAGCGGCCGGAACGGTGCAGGAGGTGAGAGCCATGCCCATGGAGCGCACCTTGCCGTTGACCTCGCGGGCCAGGGCGGCCACCTCGGCCAGGGCCTGTCCCCGCGCCGCCGCCGCCCCGCAGAGCTTCTCCACCAGGACCGTGCCTCCCACCCCACGGCGGCCGGCGGTGTACAGACTGTCCTTCACCGCCACGTCGTCGTCGATGACCGCCGCCTCCACGCGCAGGCCCTCGGCCTGGCAGAGTTCCGCGGCCAGCTCGAAGTTCAGCACGTCGCCGGTGTAGTTCTTCACGATGTGCAGGACCCCAGCCCCCCCGTCCACTGCGCGCGTGGCCGCGGCGATCTGGTCCGGGGTGGGGCTGGTGAAGATCTCCCCGGGGCAGGCCGCGTCCAGCATGCCCGGGCCCACGTATCCGGCGTGCAGCGGCTCGTGCCCGCTGCCTCCCCCGGACACCAGGGCCACCTTCCCCCGCACCGGGGCGTCGGCCCGCAGCACGAAGGTGGGATCGAAGCGCACCTCCAGCAGGTCGGCGTGCGCCGCGGCCATCCCGGTCAGGGATTCCCGGATCACGGCGGAGACCTCGTTGATCAGCTTCTTCATGCCCGCTTGCCCCCTGGCCCATTGAAGCATAAATCCTGAGGCCCGGCAAACCGCGGTGTGCAAATGTGAAGAAACTGTGAAAAATAATGGTTGACAAATGCAGTCGTCAATGGATAATGGATTCACGAGTGCGGTGATAATATTAAAATGAGGGGGAAATTACAATGAAAGCATCCGCTCTCATCGCCTGTATCACGATCCTGGCGGCCTTCGCCTTCCTGGCTGCCTGCCAGCCCGACAGCGTGTCGGAAACGGCTTCCTGCATGGAGTGCCACTCCGGAGATACAACGCCGGACAAGGACATTCTTGCGGCGAATGCCCAGTATGAGGAGTCGGGCCACTTCCTAGGCCCGAGGACCCTGGATCCTTACGTTGCCAATACGGGACATATTTACATTTTCCACGGCAGCAATGCCATGTACACCAACGGGACGCCCTGCTCCAAGTGCCATACCCACCAGGGCTTTGTGGAGTTTGTGGCGACTGGGACGGTGATTAACCTGGGAGCAGCCAGCCAGCCCGGATGCTTCAGCTGCCATAAACCGCACGTGTCGGGCGATTTCAGCATGAGAAAACAGACCAGCGAAACCCTGGTCGATACAACTGTGTTTGACTACGGCAAAGGAAACCTCTGCGCCACCTGCCATAAAGCGATGACGGCATCGACCACTTTCCTGGCTCCTGCCGGAGGTACGGGAACCTGGTCGGCGGGGTGGCGGTCCTCCAGCGGACCCCATCACGGGCCGCAAGCTGACTTCGGCTTGGGGAAAAACCACTGGGTCTACGGCGCAAACACATACCAGGGCGCGTCCATCCACTTCACCAGCGCCTCAGCTCCGGATTCCTGCGTGGACTGTCATATGTATCAGCCCGCCAGCAGGCTTGGCGGCACCCTGTCGCTTGGGGGACACGGCATGTACCTGACCGGGGACGTGCACGGCACAAATACGGACATCATCGCCTCCTGCAAAACCTGCCACAACGGCACTATCGCCACGACCTACCCGACCGCGAGCACTACATTCGCCGACAACGACCACATGGCGGCTGCAGACTGGGATGGGGACGCTGCGATAGAAGAAAAGCTGGACGAAGTCAGAGGCCTGAGAAACACGCTGATCAGCTATTTCGGCAACGGGGCCAACTTCAGCGGCGTCGGCACGAGCATGATCGTAGGCGTGGATGACGGGGGCAACCAGACCACGGGCGAGTGGAACCTGGATTGGGAGTTCAACCCGGCGACGCAGACCATCGCGGCCAACGGGCTGGTGAAGTCGCAATCGTTCTGGAACTTCAAGTACTTCATCGAAGACAAGAGCCAGGGCGTGCACAACCCCACCTACGCCGCCCAGATTCTCTACGATGCGATCGATAACCTGAATGACAATGCAGCTGCCGGTCTGACCCTGGGCGCGACGCGGCCGAACTGAGGAGCCGCGGACAACAACCGCGAAGAAATCGGGGGACCCTTAAGGGTCCCCTTCTTTTTTGTGCGCCCGGCATGGCGCACTCACGTAAGGGTACAAGTCCCCGGCGGACCCGACAGGGCGAACCGTTAGCTGGACGGCAAGGGTGTCCGCCGCGAGAAGGAATCCAGAAGAAGCCGCAGGAAAAGGCTGGCCTGACGAACAGTAACTGTATCGGAGGCAGTCGCCCCGGGATGAGCGGGATAATAGACTTGAAATCCCACACCTGTGAGGCAGGGGCGAGTGTGCCGGCAGAAGTCAGCCGAGGGCCTAGTAGGTGGAATCGACCCCACGGAAGGCCCGAACGTGAGTTTCAGGACAGGAAGCATTCGCTTCGACGGCCAAGGAGAGACAGCGCAGTATGGCTGAGAAGCCCGATCCCATGCTGGAGGGGAGCGGACGGAATCCGCAAGAGTACGGTGATGGTGTCGGGCGACCCCTGGGAATCGGCCACTAACGACCGCGGGCCCTGGGTGGAATGCCAGGGCAAGGCACATGAACCTTGCCTTCCCGAAAAGTTTCCTTGATCAACTGGGACTTGTTTCACTTCTTCAATCGGCATCTGTATTTTGTGGGAAACTCATGAACCGCCGTATACGGAACCTACGTACGGTGGTGTAGGAGGATGGGGGGGAGAGACCCCCCCCTTGCAGTTAGCCGTGTCTTCTGCTGCCTGGCAGTTTGCCTGCCACCCTACCCCAGCGATCCGCCCCTTACCCGTGGCAGCTCCTGCACGATATGGCGCTGCTCGGGTACGGGTGCGGGATGTTGGTATTCGGTGCTCCTCCCGAAGCGTGGTGACAATTCGTGCAGGAATCCACCGCATGCACTGCCGGCCGGTTCACGCCGCTCTGGTGCGCCGCGTACACGTCAGCGCTCTGATGGCAGAAGCTGCAGTTGCTGCCCACCGCCCCGCTGGCGAAGTTATTGCGCTCCATGTGGCAGTTGATGCAGTGCCGGTCGCGGGGCGAGCCCCACAGGCCGGTGTGGCTGCTGGGCGGCTGGGTGGTGTGGCAGGAGGTGCACTCGGACTGGTCGTGGCAGGTGGCGCAGCTCTCGCGATCCAGGCGGGCCTTCCGGCCGTGGCCCAGCGCCGTCCAGGCGGTGTTGTGATTCTTGGGGGCCTCGCGCCGGTGGCAGCTCAGGCAGTCGTTGCCCTTGGCGGCGGTGTGGCAAAGGTTGCAGTTGGAGTCGATCCGGTTCTGGGTCAGGTTCTTCCCGTGGCTGACGGTCCACTGCGGACCGTGATCTTTCGGCCGGCGGTTGTCGAAGCCTGATCCATGGCAGACGGCACAGTTCTTGGTTTTCGCGGCCTTGGAGCCCTTCTGGTGATGGCACTCCGTGCAGCTGTTGTCCAGCTTGGCCGTGTGGCATTCGTTGCAGATGGTGTCGACCTGCTTATAGGTCAGGTCCTGATCGTGCACCGCCAGATAGGACGGGGACTGGTGGTCCAGCGGGGCGATTTTCTGCCACCCCTCCAGGTGGCAGGTGCTGCAGTCCTTCACGTCGGCCACCTGCCGGCGGTCGTGGCACTCGATGCAGGTGGGCTCCATCTTGGGCAGCATCTCATCAGCAGTCAGGAAGGGCTGGTCCAGCACCGGGTGGCAGGCGTCGCAGCTCACTTCCTTCGCGGAATGCTTGTTGTGGTCGAAGCGCACCAGGGGGGAGAGCACCTGGTCCCGGCGCACGCGCGTCTGGTAGCCGGGCAGGTTGTGGCACAGCTCGCAGTTTTTCTCCGGGGAAGCCTCCTCGATGGCTCCGGCGTGGCACAGGCCGCAGTTCTCGTGATTGGGGAGGCTCACGAAGCGGGCATCCTTGCCGCTCACCTGGTGGCAGAGGTCGCAGGTCGCGCCGACCTTCTCGTGGAAGGCGTGGTTGAAATTGATGCCGCTGCGGCTGTTCAACTCCGCCCAGACCATCCAGGCGCCAAAGGCCGCCAGCAGCACCGCAGCGGGCACGCCCGCGTAGAGGAAAATCCGTTTTTTCATGCCGCCCACCTCAGTACCGGTATCCGGTGCGGATGTCGAGCCGGAAGTAGTCCCGCGGCTCGCTGAACAGCTCGGTCATGGGCTCGTATACCACCAGGTCGTTGACCTTGTCCACGCTGGTGAGGGAGGACAGCAGGACGTGCTCGTAGGTGCCCCGCACGGAAAGGTCGAAGGCCCGGCTGATCCTCCATTTCGCCTTCAGGTAGTACTCCTGCGAGAAGAAACTGTCCGTGAACACCGTCTGCGTGTAGTCGCTCTGGAAACGGTTGGCGTAGAAGGAAGAGCCGAGCTGGAACTCGATCCGGTCCCATTTCTTGGCCAGCTCCCCGCCGATCACGTGCAGGTTGTTCTCCAGTCCGCTGGAAAGCAGCAGGTTGTAGTCCACCAGCAGGGACCAGTCCCCGCGGACGGCCAGCAGGAGGCCCGCCCGGAACTGGTCGTACTGCGGGTTGAACATGGACAGGTCCTCGGCCCGCAGGGGCTGCCGGTGCTCGTAGCCCAGCTCGAACTGCAGGGCGGTGAAGAAGCCCTTGAAACCCAGCAGGTCGGTGAAGTCCTTGGTCAGGCCGACGGTAGCGCTCAGGTACGGATGGCTGGCCCCCAGCAGCGCCGAGTACAGGGTGAGCCGGTCGGACAGGTCGGCGATGTCCACGAACTGCATGACGCAGCCCAGCGAATAGGAGGCCAGCAGCGGCTCGATGTTGCCGTTTACCCACAGCTCCCAGCTCTTCAGGGTCAGGTCGAGCATGGAAACCAGGATCCCGGCCTCCAGCCAGGGGGCGGCGGCCCAGGTGCCGCGGATTTTAGACAGGTGGTCGCTGGCGATGTAGGTGTCCGCCGGCTCGCCGATCAGGGCGTCCCTGCTGGTGAGCTCCCGCAGGTACTGGTAGCGCAGCGCCAGCCGCAGACTTTCGTCCAGGAAGGAGACATCGGCTCCCGCCCCGACGATCAGCTCCTCGGCGTTCCAGTAGGTTTCGAAATCCGACAGGTAGCCGTAGTGCCAGGGTTTGCCGCCAAAAGTCTCCAGGCGCAGCCACTCCAGAGGCGAAGCCCATAGCAGCAGGCCGTCGAACTGGGAAAAGGCATAGTCCTGGGCGTTGTAGCGGCCCACCAGGACGCCGAAGCGTTCGACGTCGAAGCGCAGGAAGGCGGAGTAGATGCGGTACTCCAGGCTCTGATCGGCGTTGACCGCATCGGGAAGGCCGCGCAGGGCCAGGTCGTTCTGCTCCGCGGACGCGGTGCCGTCCGTCTGCCCGTCCAGGTCCTTGCGCAGCCCCCCGCTCCAGCCCAGGGAGAAGCTCTTCAGGAACGGAAGCGTGAGGGAGTGGTACTGGTATACGTCGTTGTCCAGGGCGCCATCGCCGACCTGCAGCTGGTAACGGGTTTCCACCCGGGCTTGAAGGTCCAGCGCGGCAGCGGTCTGCAATCGCGGGCCGAAGGCCGCCAGGAACAGGACTACCCCTGCTATGGCTCGGATCCTCATGAGGCCGCCCTCCTATCTTATCAGTCCTGTCGAATTAATGGATTTTACAATAATTACAACGGTTGTCAACATAATTTTGAAGAAATTGTGAATCCAGGCACCAATCGAAAAATAACAAGGCCGGAGGCGCTCGGCCCCCGGCCTTGTTAGGATCCTTGCGTTCGCGCGGCTACAGGCCGCGGACGTTGTTCTGGGCCACGGTGCGCCGCACCAGGCGGGTCAGTTTCTGCAGCAGGCCGCGCTGCAGCCGCTCGTCCTCGAAGCTGCGCAGGCTGCAGTAGAACTCGTCCTTGTCCAGGTCGCAGAGCATGCCGCGTTCCTCGTAGTAGTTGCTCTGCTCCGGGGCTTCGCGCAGGCCGCCGGGGCTGTAGCGCCCCCAGTCCAGCCAGCCCATGGGCACGCTGTAGCTCATGCCCGGGTCCCCCACGCTGCGGTCGGTCAGGCGGGCGCGCACGTAGTAGCGGGTCCCCGCGAAACGGAAGGCCAGCTCCCCCTCCTCCGCGTCGACGCCCAGCACCTTCAGGTCCAGGCCCTGCGCGCGGCCCAGCTTCTCCAGGCAGGCGCCGAGCAGCTCCAGCTTCTCCACGCCCTGGCGGAATTTTACCTGCAGCTCCTTGAGCTGCTCTGCGTCCATGGTCGCCATTATAGCACTCAGACCAGGCCCTGATCGAGCATCGCGTCGGCCACCTTCTTGAAGCCGGCGATGTTGGCCCCGTTGACGTAGTTGTCCGGCGTGCCGTAGTCCTGGGCGGCTTTCTGGCAGGCGTCGTGGATGTTGACCATGATGCGGTGCAGCTTCTCGTCCACCTCCTCGCGCGGCCAGGCCAGGCGCATGGAGTTCTGCGACATCTCCAGGCCGGAGCAGGCCACCCCGCCGGCGTTGGCCGCCTTGCCCGGGCCGAAGAGGACCTTCTGGGCGATCAGGTACTCGGTGGCCTCCAGGGTGGTGGGCATGTTGGCCCCTTCCGACACGCACCGGCAGCCCCCGGCCACCAGCGCCTTGGCGTCCTCCAGGTCCAGCTCGTTCTGGGTGGCCGAAGGCAGGGCGATGTCCACCTTGGCCAGGCGCCAGGGCCGCTGCCCGTCCACGTAGCGGGCCTTCTTGAACTTGTCGGTGTATTCCTTGATGCGGCCCCGCCGGTTGTTCTTCAGCTCCATGAGGAAGCGCCATTTCTCCTCGTCGATCCCGTCCTCGTCGAGGATCGAGCCGTTGGAATCCGAAAGGGTGACCACCTTGCCGCCCAGCTGGGAGACCTTCTGCACCGTGTACTGGGCCACGTTCCCGGAGCCGGACACGGCCACGCGCTTGCCGGTGATGCCCAGGCCGTGGGTCTTGAGCATCTCCTCGGCGAAATAGGTGTTGCCGTAACCGGTGGCCTCCGGCCGGATCAGGCTGCCCCCCCAGCCCAGGCCCTTGCCGGTGAGCACCCCCTCGAACACGTTGCGCAGGCGCTTGTACTGGCCGAACAGGTAGCCGATCTCCCGGCCGCCCACGCCGATGTCCCCGGCGGGCACGTCCGTGTCCGCCCCGATGTGGCGGAACAGCTCGTTCATGAAGCTCTGGCAGAAGCGCATCACCTCGTCGTCGCTCTTGCCCTTGGGATCGAAGTCGCTGCCGCCCTTGCCTCCGCCCATGGCTGAGCCCGGTCAGGCTGTTCTTGAAGATCTGCTCGAAGCCCAGGAACTTCAGGATGCCCAGGTTCACGGAGGGGTGGAAGCGCAGCCCGCCCTTGTACGGGCCGATGGCGTTGTTGAACTCCACCCGGTAGCCGCGGTTCACTTTGTAGGCGCCGCGGTCGTCCTGCCACGGCACGCGGAACATGATGGTGCGCTCCGGCTCGACGATCCGTTCCAGGATCGCGGCCTTGCGGTACTTGGGGTCCCGCTCGACCACCACGTCCAGCGAGGAGAGCACTTCCCGCACCGCCTGCAGGAACTCCTTCTCCCAGGGGTATCGCTTGCTTACGGTTTCTATTACCTCATTCACGTAGCTGCCCATCCGGACCTCCTTGCATTGCTTTCAGAAGCGCAATTCTAAACGGAAATCAGGCGGCGGGCAATCAGAAAAAGCGGCTCCCCCAGCGCTCCGGCCAGGGGGTCGGGGGAGGCCAGGAGGGCCTCGATCTCGGGCAGGTAGGGCACGCTGCCCAGCACGGGCAGGCGGTGGCGCTGCGGCCGCGGCGGCCACCGCTGCGCCCCCCCCGGGCCCGGCGCGGCCATGTTCTCGATCACCCCCCGGACCGGCAGGCGCAGCTCCTCCAGCAGCGCCAGCAGGCGCTCCACCACCTGCAGCGCCAGGGCGGAGGGGGTGGCCACGACCACGAACTCCGTCCGGGGCAGCAGACGCAGCACGTCCAGCAGCTCGTCCCCGATGCCGGGCGGCATGTCCAGGAGAAGGAAATCCAGAGGCTCCCAGATCGTCACCGCCAGCATCTCCAGCAGGGCTTCGCTTACCTCGGCGCCCCGCAGGGGCACGGCGCTTTCCCGGGAAAAGGCCGCGAAGCTCATGAAGTCCAGGGATTCGCGCGCCCGCAGCGGCCGGATGCCCCCCTTCTCCTCGGGGAAGGCGAGCTGGGCGCCCAGCAGCAGGTGCAGGGACGCGCCCTGGAAGTCCAGGTCCAGCAGTCCCACGCGGCAGCCCGCCCGCCGCAGGGCCAGGGCCGACAGCACGGAGCAGACGCTCTTGCCCACCCCGCCCTTGGCGCTGCTGAAGGCCACGATGCGGCGCACCGGGGCCAGGCGCCGGCCGATCACCTCCGGGCGCGGGTCAATCACCTGCCAGCTCCACCGCCTCGATGGAGACGCCCCGGCCGGCGGCCAGCTCGAAGTCCGGGCCGCCGCAGCCGGGGCAGCGCAGGTAGGCGTGCGCGCTTTCCGGCAGGAAATGGATGGCCTCCCGCTCCTGCTCCCCGATGCCGGGGGACTGGTCCAGGGGCCACCGGTGCCCGCAGGCCCGGCAGCGGAAAGCGGCCGGCTCGCCCAGGAAGCGGAAGGCCTGCGGGCCGTACGGCAGGCCGGCCAGCGCGGCGGCCAGCCCCTCGCGGAAGGCCTCCAGGTCCACGTTCTGCAGCTCGCCGAAGCGCAGGCGCACCTCCAGCACGGGACGACCGTCGTTCTCCCGCCGGATCTTTTCCACCGTGGCAACCACCGCCTCAGCCAGGGCCCATTCGTGCATAAGGATTAGCCGGTGAGGAGCCTTGCGGGCTCAGCCCTTGCGGCGCTGGCCCCGGGTCTCTTCCACCGTGTCGTGCAGGTCGTTGATCAGCCCGCGGATGAAAGGGTTGGCGATGCTGTACACCCGCTTGTTGCCCTGCACCTGGGAGGTCACGATCCCGCGCTTCTTCAGCACGGCCAGGTGCTGGGAGACCACGGGCTGCGACTGCTCCAGGCAGGCCCACAGCTCGGAGACGCAGGCCTCCTCGCCCTTCTCGATCGCGCAGAGGATCTTCAGGCGCAGGGGGTGCCCGCAGGCCTTCAAGATCGACGCTACCTCGTTAACCTTCTCCATATTCCCTATATAGCATATCCTGCTTGCTCAAATCGCGCAAGCCTTTTATAGTGAATCGGAGTACGAATGCCACTCGCATACCTGGACTGGGCCGCCACGGCGCGCCCGGAAGCGGACATCTGGCAGGACGCGGCCCGGGTCGCCGCGGAGAGCTACGCCAACCCTTCCTCACCGCACGCCGCCGGCCGCCAGGCCGCCGCCCTGCTGGCCGACTGCCGCCGGCGGCTGGCGGAGAGCCTGGGCTGCGCGCCGGAGGAGGTGGTGTTCACCTCCGGGGGCACGGAGGCCAACAACCTGGTGCTCTTCTCCCTTCTGCTGCTCCGCAGCCGGCAGCGGGTGGTCTTGAGCGGCCTGGAGCACGACTCCCTGTTCCTGGCGGCCCGGCGCCTGGAGAGTCTGGGCGGGCAGGCGGCGATCGTGCCGGCCGCCGCCGGCGGGCGGGTGGATCCGGCCCGGGTGCTCGGCGCGGTGGACCCGCACACCGCCCTGGTGGCCCTCATGCTGGTGAACAACGAAACCGGAGCCCTGCAGCCCGTGGCCGAGGTGGCCCGCGGATTGGCGGAGCTGTCCCGCGCGGGCGGGGGGCGCGTGATGCTGCACACCGACGCCGTGCAGGCCTTCGGCAAGATCCCCTTCCGCCCTTCCGAGCTGGGCGTGGACACCGCCGCGATCAGCGCCCACAAGATCGGCGGGCCGCGGGGAGTGGGCGCCCTGTACCTGCGCCGGCCGGGCAGGCGGGACTTCCTCAACGCCGGCGGGGGACAGGAGGGGGGACGCCGGCCGGGGACCGAGAACCTGGCCGGGGCCTGGGCCCTGGCCGAGGCGGGACAGCGGGCGGCGGCCGGGCTGCCGGAGCGCCACCGGCAGGCGCGCGCCCTGATGGACGGCCTGATCGCCGGCCTGCGCTCCCTGCCCGGCTGCCGTCTGCTCCCGGAGGGGCGGGGCGCCGGGCTGCCGGAGGAGCTCTTCTCCCCCTACATCCTGTCCGCCGCCTTTCCCCCGCTCCCTGGGGAGGTGCTGGTGCGGGTCATGGAAAGCGAGGGCTACCTCATCTCCACCGGCGCGGCCTGTTCCTCGCGAAAGAAGGAGCGCACGCGCGTCCTGGAAGCCAGCGGGGTGCCCCGCGAGCTGGCCGCCTCCAGCGTGCGCATTTCCATCGGGTCGCAAACCACCGCGGCGGAGCTGGAGGGGCTCCTGGAGGCCCTCCGCCGCCGCCTGCCGGGGCTGTGAATCCATGGCCCAGAACCTCTACCTGATCAAGTACGGCGAGCTCCAGCTGAAGGGGGAGAACCGCGGGCAGTTCGAGCGCCGTCTGTGCGCCAACATCCGGCGCGCCCTGGGCGGGGACGGCGAGCTGGAGCGCCGGCACGGGCGCCTCCTGCTGCGCAGCGGCGCCGGGGATGGGGAGGTGCGGCGCGTGCTGGAGCACACTTTCGGCATCGTGGGCTTCTCCCGGACCCTGCAGGTGGAAAAGGACCCCGCGCGCCTGGAGGCGGCGGCCCTGGAGCTGGCCCCGGGGCTGGCCGCCGCGCACGGCCCCCGCTTCAAAATCGAGGCCCGCCGGTCGGACAAGAGCTTTCCCCTGGACTCCTACGGCATCGCCTGCCGGCTGGGCCAGCTGCTGCGCGAGCGGATTCCCGGCCTGGTCGTGGACCTGCACCATCCGGACTGGGTGCTGAACGTGGAGATCCGGGAACGGGCCTACCTCTACGGGCCCCCCAGCCCCACGCCGGGAGGGCTGCCGGTGGGTTCCAGCGGACGCGGCCTGCTGCTGTTGTCCGGGGGCATCGACTCCCCGGTGGCGGGCTGGCTGCTGGCCAAACGCGGCCTGGCTGTGGACGCCGTGCACTTCCACACCCCTCCCTACACCTCGGACGAGGCCCTGCAGAAAGTGCGGGAGCTGTGCCGCATCCTCTCGGATTACCTGGGGACCATCCGCCTGTTCGTGGTGGGGCTCACGGCCGTGCAGCTGCGCATCCGCGAGCGGGCTGCCCTGGAGCAGAGCACCCTGCTGATCCGCGCCTGCATGGTGCGCGTGGCCGACAGCCTGGCCCGGCGGGAGGGCCATGGCTGCCTGATCTCCGGGGAGAGCCTCGGCCAGGTGGCCAGCCAGACCCTGCCCAGCTTGCGCTTCACCGGCTCGATGACCGGCCTGCCGCTGCTGCGGCCCCTGATCGGCATGGACAAGCAGGAGATCGTGACCCTGGCCCGCCGCATCGGCACCTTCGAGACCTCCATCCAACCCTTCCCCGACTGCTGTTCGCTGTTCGCCCCTCCCCATCCCCTGGTCAAGCCCGACCAGGAGCGCATGCTGGCCTCCTTCGCCGCACTGGAGGCGGAGGAGTTGCTGGAGCAGGCGCTGCGGGAGACGGCTGAAAGCCTAGTTCTTGGAGGAGGACCCGGTCTTCTCGCCGGAGGGTTTGGACTCGCTCTTGGATTCGGTCTTGGACTCGGTCTTGGATTCGGTCTTGGTGTCGCCCTTGGACTCGCTGCGGGAGGATCCATTGCCGCCGGTCAGGGCGGAAGAGCGCCTGTTGTCGGTGCTGTAGAAGCCGCTGCCCTTGAAGATGATCCCCAAGCCGCCGCCGAACAGACGCCGCAGGTTGTTCTTCCCGCACTTCGGGCACTTTTTCAGCGCCTCTTCCTTGATGCTCTGGAAGGCCTCGAAGGTGTGGTGGCAGCTCCTGCATTCGTATTCGTACGTGGGCATATTGACGGCTCCTGAGTCCGTAATGTATCGAAAAAACCGGATTTCGGCTACAGTCCGGATGCCGCCGCGCCTAGGCCGGCCCGCTAGGTCGGCGACAGCAGCAGCTTGCCCATGGTCTGGCGCCCCTCCAGCAGCCGGTGCGCCTCGGCGGCCTGTTCCAGCGGCAGCACCTGGGAAATGTACAGAAAAGAGCTTCCCGGCGCCGATCCAGTCGAACAGCTCGCCGGCCCGGGCGAGCAGGCTGGGCCGGTCGGCGATGTAGTGCCAGAGCGTCGGGCGGGTCAGGAACAGGGAGCCCCGGGCGGCCAGGAGGCCGGTGTCGAAGGGCGGGATCTTGCCGCTGGACTGCCCGAAGGTGACCATCATCCCGCGCGGGGCCAGGCAGTCCAGGCTCTTCAGGAAGGTGGCCTGGCCCACCGAGTCGTACACCACCTGCACGCCCTTGCCCCCGGTCAGGCGCTTCGCCTCGGCCACGAAGTCCATTTCGTTGTAGAGGATCACCTCGTCGGCCCCCGCCTTGCGGGCCAGTTCGGCCTTGCGCGCGCTGCCCGCGGTGGCCAGCACCCGGGCGCCGCGCAGGCGGGCCATCTGCACCAGCAGCAGCCCCACCCCGCCGGCGGCCGCGTGCACCAGGGCCGTGTCGCCGCGCTTCAGCGGGTAGGTGTCGTGGGCCAGGTAATGGGCGGTCATGCCCTGCAGCATGGCCGCGGCCGCCTGCTCGCAGTCCACGTGCTCCGGCAGCTTCACCAGCTTCTCGGCGGGCACGCAGGCGTACTCGGCGTAGGCCCCGGCCACCCCCGCCCAGGCCACCCGGTCGCCGGCCGCCAGGCCCGTGACCTCCTCGCCCACCGCCTCCACCGTGCCGGCCGCCTCCTGCCCGGGCACGTACGGCAGGTTGACCGTGTACAGCCCGGTGCGGTGGTACACGTCGATGAAGTTCACCCCGGCGGCCTCGATGCGCACCAGGGCCTGGTCCGGCGCCGGCTCGGGCACGCCGAGCTCCACCAGGACCAGGGCCTCCGGTCCTCCATGGGCCTTGATCTGGATCGCCTTCATGTTCCCTCCTGCCGCACCGGGATGCCCCGGCCGGCCAGAAACCGCTTGATCTGCCCCACCCGATACGTGCCGAAGTGCACCAGCGAAGCCACCAGCGCCGCGTCGGCCCGGCCTTCCTCGAACACCTGGGCCAGGTGCTCCGGCGCTCCCGCGCCGCCGGAGGCCACCACGGGAATGCCCACGCTCTCGGAGATCAGGCGCGTCAGCGGAAGCTCGTAGCCTTCCCGGGTGCCGTCCGCGTCGATGGCGTTGAGCACGATCTCCCCGGCGCCCAGGGCCTCGGCGCGCTGAGCCCACTGCAGGGCGTCCAGCGGCGTGGGGGTCCGCCCCCCGTCGATGAACACCCGGTAGCCGCTGGGCAGGCCGGCGTCCCGGGCGGCGTCCATGCCCAGCACCACGCACTGCGAGCCGAAGCGCCCGGCCCCCTCCTCGATCAGGGCCGGCCGGCGCACCGCCGCGGAGTTCACGCTCACCTTCTCCGCCCCGGCCAGCAGCACCCGCCGCATGTCCTCGGTGGAGCCGATCCCCCCGCCCACGGAAAAGGGCACGAACAGCACCTCGGCCACCTTCTCCACGGTTTCGATGAAGATGCCCCGCCGCTCGGCGGAGGCGGTGATGTCGTAGAAGACCAGCTCGTCGGCGCCTTCACTGTAGTAGAAACGGGCCATCTCCACCGGGTCGCCGACGTCCGCGTTCTCGCGGAAGCGCACCCCCTTGGTGGTCCGCCCGTCGCGCACGTCCAGGCAGACGATGACCCGCCGCGCCAGGCCGCTGGTCACGGCTTCCACTCCAGGAAGTTGGCAGAGCAGGCGCAGCCCGGGGGAGCCGGACTTCTCCGGGTGGAACTGGAAGGCGGCCAGGTTGTCCCGTCCAACCCCGGCGGCGAAGCGCAGGCCGTAGTCGCACTCGGCCAGCACCAGGGCCGGGTCCGCGGGCTGGGGGTAATAGGAGTGCACGAAGTAAAAGTAGCTGCCCTCTGGAATGCCGGCCAGCAGGGGGTGGTCGCCGCGGGCGAACACCCGGTTCCAGCCCATGTGGGGCACCTTCAGCCCGGCCTCCCGCAGGGAAGCCGGAAAGCGGCGCACTTCGCCGGGCAGGATCCCCAGGCACGGGGTGTCGCGCTCCTCGGAGCGCTCGAAGATCACCTGGGCGCCCAGGCAGATGCCCAGCACCGGGCGGCCGGAAGCCACGAAATCACGGACGGCCTGGGCGAGGCCGGCGGGTTCCAGCGCCTGCATGGCCGCCCGCGCCTCCCCCACCCCGGGCACCACCAGGCGCTCCGCCCCCAGGGCCTCCTCCGGGCGGTCGGTGACCCGGAACTCCGCGCCCAGGTGGCGCAGGGCCGTCTCCACGCTGCGCAGGTTGCCGGCCTGGTAGTCAATCACCGCGACGCGCATCGGCATCCCCCTGTGCAGCCTGCCCAGCCCGAGGCAGGAGCGCGCTTTGCAGAAGCGCGAGCAGCTCCGGCTCGCTCAGCTTCAAACCGCGCACGGTCAGGCCGTCCGCCTCCACGGTGATTTCCAGGCCCCGCAGGCGGGCCGCCACTTCCGGAATGCTGGCCTTGCGCAGCAGGGAGGCCGCGGCCAGGCGCACCAGGCCGGCCAGCGCGCGCGGGTTGGGCATCCCGGCCAGCGCCGCCAGGGCGCCCAGCTCGTACTGGTCCGCCTCTCGGCGGGCGGCCAGCCAAAGCTGGTGCATGGGGAGGCCGGAGACCTCGCCCGCCGCCGGCTGCGCCGTTCCGAGGCCTGGCAGGCAGGCATAGAGGGCGGCGCCGGCCAGAAACGGGCCGACCCGCGGGTCGCCCGCGCGCGCGCGTTCCACCAGACCCTCCTGCGCGGAAGCGCGGCGGGCCATCATCCGCTGCAGGGCGCCGGGCCGCCCCGCCGCCGCGAGTAGCAGCCCCCGTGCCGGCGAACCCACCTCCAGGCCGCCGCGCCGGGCGATCCAATACGCCGTCGATGTCGGCGACGTCGGCGAGGGGGGCGAAGGCAGGGCGGGCTCGTGCCGTACCCAGCCGCAGGCGAAGCTCATGCGGGTGCTCACCAGGTCAGGGGACCAGCGTCCGGTCACAGCCAGCTCGGCGGCGCCGGCACCGGCAGGGCGCCGGCGTCCGGCAGATACAGGCAGGCGTAGACCTCCTCGGCCCGGTCCAACAACGGGGCCAGCCGACCGGGCTTGCCGCCGCCGAGGCTTCCGGCCAGCGGCTCCAGCAGGCCCCGGGCCTGCCGCAGGTCGGCGAAGAGGTACAGGTCTCCGTCATCGGGCAGGGTCGCCCATGGCGACTCGGCGAGCCGGGCGGATGGCAGGGAGGAACAGGCGGCCAGCAGTAGAGCGACAAGCGCCGCCAGGACGGCCGGCAGGGCCGCGAATCTAGGCTTTGCGCAGGTGCACGTAGGCGGTCTCCTGCCCGCACTCCACCTCGACGGCTTCGGGGTGCCGCTTCCAGCTCCAGCCGTCGGCCAGGGTCTCGCCGGCGAGCCTCTCCTGGAAGGCTTCGACCGCCAGGCGCAGCTCCTCGGAACCGGAAAGCTCCAGCCGGATGCGGTCGGTGACGGCCAGGCCGCGGTCCTTGCGCAGGTTCTGCACCCCGCGCACCAGGTCGCGGACCAGCCCTTCGGCCACCAGCTCGGGGGTGAGCTCCGGGTCCAGGGCCACGGTCAGGGAGCCTTCGTTGAGCACCTTCAGGTGCTCCTTCTCCGTGCGGCTCACCAGCACGCCCTCCGCGGTGAGGGGCACGGAACGGCCGGGCAGGGCCAGCTCCAGGCTGCCCCCGTCCAGGAGGGTGCGGATGTCGCGCAGCGCCCAGCGTCTCGATGCGGGCGGCCGCCTCCTTCATGTCCTTGCCCAGGGTCTTGCCGAGCATGCGGAAGTTGGCCTTGGCCGAGTACTCGACCAGCTCCTCCTCGTTGTCGCGGAAGACACGACTTCCTTGACGTTGAGCTCCTCGCGGATCAGCTCCTCGCAGGCGAGGCCAGCACCGCCTTCTCCGCGGGGTCCCGGGTGACCAGGTGCAGCGCCTTGAGCGGCTGGCGGATCTTGAGGTTGTGCATCGTGCGCAGGCCGCGGCCCATGGAGACCGCGCGCCGGGCCAGGGCCATCTCGCGCTCCAGCCCCAGGTCGCGCCGGGAAGCGTCGTAGACGGGGCAGTCGCAGAGGTGGACGGACTCCGGCATGCCCGGCGGCGCGCAGGTTGCGGTAGATCTCCTCGGTGATGAACGGGATGAACGGGCGCGGCCACCTTGCACCAGCTTCAGCAGCACCGCGTACAGCGTCTGCGTAGGCCTCGGGCCTTGTCCGCGTCGTTCTCCGAGCTTCCAGAACCGCCGCCGCGAGCGGCGGATGTACCAGTTGTTGAGTCAGGTCGATGAACTCCACGAACGGGTCGACGGCCTTCTGCAGATCGTAGGCGCTCCATCTGCCGGCGTGCACTCCTGCACCAGGCGCTCGGCCTCCGAGAGGATCCAGCGGTCCAGGAGGTTGGCCGGCTGCGGCGGGCGCGGCCGCGGGGGTGACGCCGTCGATGTTGGCGTAGGTCACGAAGAAGCTGTAGGCGTTCCAGAGCGGGATGATGACGTTCTTCAGCACCTCCTTCACCCCGTCGTCGGAGAAGCGCAGGTCCTCGGCCTTCACGCACCGGCGGAGTCGATCAGGAACAGGCGCAGGGCGTCCGCCCCGTAGCTGTTCGATCACCTCCATGGGGTCGGTGTAGTTGCGCGGCGCTCTTGGACATCTTCTTGCCGTCTTCGGCCGAGCACCAGCCCGTTGACGACGACGTTCTGGAAGGCCGGCTTGTCGAAGAGCGCCGCGCCGAGCACCATCAGGGTGTAGAACCAGCCGCGGGTCTGGTCGAGGCCCTCGCGAGATGAAGTCCGCCGGGAAGTTGCGCCTCGAAGTGCTCCTTGTTCTCGAAGGGATAGTGGTTCTGGCGCGTAGGGCATGGCGCCGCTCTCGAACCAGCAGTCGAGCACCTCCGGGATGCGCCGCATGGTCCCGCCGCACCGTGCGCAGGGGAAGGTGATCTCGTCGACGAAGTGCTTGTGCAGGTCGGTCACCTTCTCGCCCGACAGCTTCTCCAGCTCCGCGCGGGAGCCGATGCACTCCATGGCGCTTGCAGGCGTCGCACCGCCAGATCGGGAGGGGGTTGCCCCAGTAGCGGTTGCGCGAGATGGCCCAGTCGCGGGCGCCCTCCAGCCAGTTGCCGAAGCGGCCGTCGCTTGCAGGTGCGCCGGCATCCAGTAGATCTGCGGCGTTGGCCGCGAGCATGCTCGCGCTTGATCTTCTCGACGCTCACGAACCAGGCGGCGATGGCCCGGTAGATCAGCGGCGCGTCGGCACCGCCAGCAGTGCGGGTAGCTGTGGGTGATGCGTCTCCTGCTTGACCAGCTGCCCGTCGGCCTTCAGGTCGCGCATGATCGGCTTGTCCGCGTCCTTGACGAACAGGCCCCGCGTAGTCGCGGCACCTCCTCGGTGAAGCGGCACTCCTCGTCCACGGGGCAGACCGTCGGGCACGCCCGGTGCCCTTCAGCAGGGCGTAGTCGTCCTCGCCGAAGCCGGGGGCGATGTGCACGATGCCGGTGCCGTCCTCGGTGGACACGAAGTCCGCGGTCCAGGTGCGGAAGGCGCCCTTGTCGCGCAGGTCGGCGAAGTACGGGAACAGCGGCTCGTACTCCAGGCCGGCCAGCTCCTGGCCGCTTGTACTCTTGCGACGATCTTGTACTCGCTCTCGGCTTCTTGTAGTAGGCGGCCAGGCGCTCCTCGGCCAGGATGTAGAGCTCCTCCCCGTCCTCCACCTTCACGTAGTCGATGTCGGCGCCGAGGGCCAGGGCCAGGTTGGACGGCAGGGTCCAGGGCGTGGTGGTCCACGCCAGGATCGCAGGTGTTCGGCTGCCCCTTCGACCGCGGAAGCGCACCGTGATCGCCGGATCCTGCACGTCCTGGTAGCCGCCCAGGTTCAGCTCGAAGTTGGAGAGGGCCGTGGAGCAGCGCGGGCAGTACGGCAGGATGTAGTGGCCCTCGTAGAGCAGCCCCTTCTCCCACAGCTCGCGTGATGACCCACCAGATGGACTCCATGTAGTCGGGGTCCATGGTCTTGTAGTCGTGGTCGAAGTCCACCCAGCGGCCCAGGCGGGTGATGATCGTGCGCCACTCCCGGGTGTAGCGCAGCACGATGGAGCGGCAGGCCTCGTTGAACTTGGCCACCCCGTAGCTTCTCGATCTCGCGCTTGCCCGAGATGCCGAGCTCCTTCTCCATCTCGTACTCGACCGGCAGCCCGTGGCAGTCCCAGCCGAAGCGGCGCTCCACCTGGCGGCCCTTGCATGGTCTGGTAGCGCGGAATGACGTCCTTGATGGTGCCGGGCACGAAGTGGCCGAAGTGCGGCAGCCCGGTGGCGAACGGGGGGCCGTCGTAGAACACGTACTCGCCCTGCCCGCCCGCTGCCAGATCGACTTCTCGAAGATGCGGTTCTCCTGCCAGAAACGCAGGACCGCCTCCTCCATCTTGGGGAAGTCGACCTTGGGATCCACGGGCTTGTACAAGACCTGCCTCCTCAGCGCTGGCCGGTTTTCTTGATCAGGTGGTGGCCGAACTGGGTGGAGACCACCTCGCTCAGGCTGCCGTTGCCCAGCTTGCTGACCGCGTCCTCGAAGGCCTTGACCATTTTACCCGGGCCGAACCAGCCCAGGTCCCCCCCGCGGGACTTGCTGGGGCAGGTGGAATGCTCCCGGGCCATGGCCTCGAAGCTGGCTCCCTGCTTGATCTTCTTCAACAGCTCGGCCGCCAGGGCGCGGTCCTTGACCAGGATGTGGCTTGCTCTCCATTCCATGCAGCAACCGTACCGGAGAGCGGGCCGCCTTGGCAAGGGGCCTCGTTGACAGCGGGGGAGGGCATGCTTTAGATTTGGGGTTGCACGTGGCTACCAGCAGCGCCCCTCCGCTAGCCCGCAAAGCAGGCACTCCTCTATCCAAAGAAACGCGGATCACCGTCCTCTGGGCCCTGAAGAACTTCTACGACGAGCAGATCTTCTCCCTGCTGGTCAAGGATTTCTACAACTCCGACCTGGAGGTGAGCCTGGCGGCGATCGGCGCCTCCGCCTCCCTGGGCAACGAGGTCGCCATCCCCCACCTGTACCGCCTGCTGGAAGCCGGCAAGCCCCAGCAGAAACTGGCCGCCGTGCAGACCCTGGCCGCCATCAACGCCCCCTCCTCCATCGACCAGCTGGCCAAGTATTTCACCATCCTGACCGCCCCCGAGATCCGGCGCGAGATCCTGCGGGCCATCAACAAGATCTCCGCGATGCACCCCAAGGCCCGGGAGCTGAACCGGGCCGTGCTGATGGAGCCCACCGCCGCGCGCGACTACTACGAGACCAGCCTGGGCGGCCTGCTGGAGTCCGGGGACCTGGACCCGGTGCGCACCCACCTGCTGCGGGCCCCGCCGGAGGTGCAGCGCTCCATCTTCCAGCGCCTGCTGGGCGGCGGCAGCGAGGAGGTCGGAGGCTTCCTGGAGTATTTCCAGGACAAGACCGGGCAGCTGGACCCCAACACCCTGGGCTGCTATCTGTGCGCCTTCGAGCTCAAAACGGCCAACCCGCCGGCCAATTTCGCCGTCGAGCTGCTGGCCGGCTCCGACCCGCGGGCCACCACCTCCTTCCTGATCTCGCTCGCCAACTTCAACGGGCGCATCCCCAACCCGGGGCGCATTTTCCGCCTGCTGCTGCGCCTGCCCTACGTGGACCAGGACACCGAGACGCACACGGGCACCTTCATCGCCAAGATCGTGGGGGAAATCCGCTCCCACTCGCCCCTGCTGGTCAACGAGTTCGTGTTCACCACCTCGGCCAACCTGGAGGCGGTATTCGCCAAGATCAAGAAGCAGCACCTCTCCCTCAAGGGCCTGAAGGAGCGGGAAGCCCTGCTGGCCGTGATCCTGGCCAAACTGCTGGAGCAGTACGGCTCCGCCGAGCTGCTGGCCGACACGCAGTCCAATTTCAAGCGCGACGGCGGCTTCAGTCCCTCCGGCCTGCTCGGGCGCATCAAGGAGGCGCTGATCTCCGCGCCCGAGGACGAGCGGAACCGCTTCGAGGCCTGCCTGCCCCTGTTCAGCAGCAGGGACCGCCTGGTGCGGATGAACGTGGCCCATACCCTGGGCCGGGCCAACCGGGGTTCCCCGGCCCTGCTGCGGCGTCTGAACCGCCTGATCCGGGTGGCGGGGATCCTGGAGGTGCGGACCTCGGCCAAGAAGATCATGGAGATCCTGTCCTTCGCCCGCGAGGAGCGGGTGAGCTTCCTGGAAGAGTCCTCCGTGGTCACCCTCTGCCAGCTGCTCAACCGCCCGGCCATCGAGCAGGCCAAGGTGGTTTTCGCCTCGCCGGCCAAATACCCGCACTCCCTGAGCGGCTACATCCGGGGGGCCCGCCACGTGCCGGCCCGCATCTTCGCCTCCGCCCTGCTGCGGCTCCTGCTGCAGCCCGAGCTGCCCCCCCGCCTGCGCGACCTGGCCATCGACTCGCTGAAGACCATGGACCTGGCGGAGATCAAGGGCCTGCCGGCGGCCCTGCTGCGGGCCGCCCGCCTGCCCGGACTGGACCGCGGCCGCCTCACCGACCTGGCCGCCATCATCGCCCGCTACGGGGACGCCGGCATCCTGCAGCCCCTGCTGGAGCTCACCGACAGCCCGGACCAGCAGCTGGTGGAGCTGGGCCTGCACTCGGTGCGCAGCCTGGCCCTGCGGGAGCACAACCTGCCGCTGGACGTGCTGACCCACCGCCTGTACCTGCTGCTGGAGCACAAGCAGAAGAGCGTGCGCGTGGAGGCCCTGCTCACCCTGATGGTGCTGAAGGACGACTACGCCACCCAGATCCTGGAGGACTACCTGGCCTCCGAGGACGCCCAGGCCATCGTCCAGATCCTGGCCAACCTGGCGCGACCCCTGTCGCGCGAAACGGTCGGCTTCCTGCTCAAGGTGCTGCCCCTCTCCAGCGCGGAGGTGCATCGGGAGCTGCGGCGCCTCCTGCCGGAGCTTTGCCAGGGCTCCAGCGCCGAGGAGCTGCGCGTCGCCCTGGTGGAGGCGCTGAAGGGCAAGGACGGGGTCCTGGCGGCGACCGCGGTCTCGGCCCCCGACTCCGGCTTCATCGAGCAGGCCAAGCTGGATTTCAAGTTCCGTCGGGAGAACGCCCAGGTGCTGACCGTGCTGTTCACCGACATCGTCGGCTTCACCCCGACCAGCGAGCGCATGGCGGCCTCCAGCCTCATCAAGCTGATCGGCTCCTACGAGGGCATCGCCCTGCCGGCCATCGCGTCGCTGCACGGCACCCTGGTCAAGAAGCTGGGCGACGGCCTGCTGGCGACGTTCAAGCATCCCCTGAACGCCGCGGTGGCCGCCCTGCAGATCCAGAAGAAGATCCGGGAGTACAACCAGTTCCGCACCGAAGCGGAGAAGTTCAACGTGCGCGTCGGGCTGAACACCGGCATGGTGATCCGCAAGGACTCCGACGTGTTCGGGGACACGGTCAACGTGGCCGCCCGCATGCAGAGCTCGGCCAGCCCGGGGGACATCCTGCTCACCCAGGCCACCTACGAGGAGATCAAGGAGTACGTGCGCTGCACGCGCCTGGGCGACCTGCAGCTCAAGGGCAAGTCCGAGCCGGTCACCGCCTATTCCGCCGACGAGGTCCTGGTCGACGTGAATCGCCTGGCCGCCGAGGCCCGGGAGCCGCAGACCGCCGCGCCAGGCTCCCGCAACCCGGGGCAGCTCAAGGAGGCCATGTTCGAGCCCGAGTTCAAGGTGCCCGCCAAGGGCGGCGGGCTGGCCATGGAGGAGCGGCAGCTGGCCAGTCTGCAGGGCCTGTTCAGGGACTTCGCCAAGGCGGCGGAGGACCTCTCCAAGGACTACCACGAGGAATACGTCTTCAAGCGCTACCTGCAGGACAAGTGGCACCAGCTGTTCGGCCGCTGAGCCCCTTTGACCTTTTGTACCCGCAATGTTATAGTGGACCCTGAAATTTGGAGGCATATTGGTAGGCAAAGAGCAACGGATCAACGAGAAGATCCAGGTGCGCGAGGTGCGGCTCATCGACGAGAAGGGTGAGCAGAGGGGGATCGTGGCCACGGTGGAGGCCATGGAAATGGCCCGGCGGGCCGGAGTGGACCTGGTGGAGGTTTCGCCGACCGCCAGCCCCCCGGTCTGCAAGCTGCTGGACTACGGCAAGTACCGCTTCGAGCAGGAAAAAAAGCTGCGTGAGGCTAAAAAGAAGCAGAAGCTGGTCAAGCTCAAGGAAATCCGCATGCAGCCCAAGATCGAGGAGCACGACCTGGCCTTCAAGACCAAGCACATCGCCGAGTTCCTGGGCGAGGGCTTCAAGGTCAAGGTGACCATCCGCTTCCGCGGCCGGGAGCTGGCCCATACGGAGCGCGGCCGGGACGTGCTGAACAAGGTCCTGGAGCACCTGGGGGAGTCCTTTATAGTGGACAAGACGCCGGTCATGGAAGGCCGGATGATGTCGATGTTTATCAGTCCGAAATCCAAGAGGTAGCTTTGATGCCGAAGATCAAGACGCACAAGAGCGCCGCCAAGCGCTACAAACTGACCGGTAGCGGCAAGGTGCGCTACAAAAAGCAGGGGCTGCGCCATATCCTGACCAAGAAGAACGCCAAGCGCAAGCGGCGCCTCAGGCTGCCGGCGATTCTTTCCAGCGCGGAAACAAAGCGCGTGAAGCGCCTGCTGCCCAACGGTTGATTTCAGAAGGAGTGAAAGAGAAATGCCCAGAGCTGTAGACGGAAGCAGAAGACGGAGCCGGCGGAAGAAGATCCTCGGCCTGGCCAAGGGCTTTTGGGGCGGACGGCGCAAGCTGTTCCGGGTGGCCAAGGGAGCGGTGATGAAGGCCGGGGCCTACGCCTACCGCGACCGCAAGGCCCGCAAGGGCGAGTTCCGGGCGCTGTGGATCACGCGCATTTCCGCGGCCTGCCGCGCCCAGGGCCTGAGCTACTCCGCCTTCACACACGGCCTGACCCTGGCCGGGGTCGGCCTGAACCGCAAGGCCATGTCCAACCTGGCCATCGAAGACCCCCAGGCCTTCGTGGCCCTGGTGGAGAAGGCCCGCTCGAGCCTGACGGCAGCGCAGGCATGATCAGCCTGGAGCAGATCCGCCTCCTGGAAACCAGGATCAACAAGGCGGTGGAGCTGATCCGGAGCCTGAAGGACGAGAACAAGACCCTGCGCCGGGCCGTGAACACGGCCCAGACCCGCATGCGCGAGCTGGAGAAGCTGGTCGGGGACTTCAAGAGCGACCAGCAGGAAATCGAGAGCTGCATCCTGCGCGCCCTGGAAAACCTGGACCGCCTGGAAGAGGAGGTCTCGGAAAAGAAGGGTCGCAAGGAGCCCGCGCGCGGCGAGGCCGCCCGCGAACGGACCCGGGGCCCCTCGGAGGAGGAGGCCGCGCCCGCAGCCGCGGAGGAGGCCTCCAGCCTTCCGCCCGGCGCGGTGGGCGGCGGTCCCGGCGAAAAAGAGCTGGACATCTTCTAGGAAGCGGCGGTGGACGGGCGCAGCATCGAGGTGAACATCCTGGGCTCCTCGTTCACCATCCAGTCCCGCTACGATCCGCGCTACATGGGCGAGGTGATCGCCTACCTGAAGGACAAGATCCGGGAAATCCAGGCGTCTTCCGGCGCCCAGGACCCCCTGAAGATCGCCCTGCTGGCGGCCCTGAACGTGGTGGACGAGCTGCTGGCCAGGCGGGGTGAGAGCTCCCGGGAAATCGAGGAGCTCACGGAGCGGCTTATCGAGAGAATCGACCAGAGCCTGGTGGAAAACTGACCCTGCGGTGCCCGCGAGGGGGATGATTATCTTCTTGGGTCAAACCTGATCCTTGGGATTCCATATATCGGGATTGAATGCCTACCGGCGAAAGCCGGGAAACACGATTCCCCGATGCGGAAACCCACTTGAACACGCTCGTGGTTCAAGAGGATGCTTCTCCAGACGGCACTCGCGGGGTTTTTTATTCCCCGGCGGCCTTCAGCACCTCCGCCGGATCCAGGCCCTCCAGGTCGCAGCCCACCACGGTGACGATCCAGGCGGCCAGGCGGTTGGCCAGGCGCGCGGAGAGCTCGGCGGGGAAGCCGCGCAGCTGCCCGTACAGGTAGCCGGCGGCGAAGCAGTCCCCCGCCGCGGTGGTGTCCACCGGGGTCACCGGGAAGCCGGCCACCCGGGTCACCCGGCCGAAATGATTCACCAGGCAGCCCTCCGCCCCGATTTTCAGCACCGCCTGCGGGGCCAGCTCCCCGGCCAGGCCCGCCAACTGCTCGTCCGCCAGGCCCTCGCCCAGCAGCAGCCGGAACTCCTCGCGGTTGCCGAACAGGACCTCCACGTGGGCGGGGATCCAGGACAGGTACTGCTGGCGGTAGCGCCGCACCGCGAAGGGATCGGCCAGGTCGAAGGCCACGCGCACCCCCTCGGCCAGGGCCGTGGAGCCGGCCAGCAGCGCCGCCTGCCGCTGGTTCTCGGTGTCCCACATGTAGCCGGTGAGGTACAGGTAGCGGGAACGGGCCAGCAGTCCCTGGTCCAGGTCAGCGGGCGTGTACTCCCGGCAGGCGCCCAGGAAGGTGAACATGGTCCGCTCGCGATCCGGGGTCACCAGGATGACCGAGCAGCCGGTGGGCTCCTGCTTGCAGGCCAGGCGGGCGACCACGCCCTGGGCCTCCAGGATCCGGCCGTACTCCTCCCCCTCCGGGTCGCAGCCCACCGCCCCGCTGTACACCGGCGGGGGAACCGCCCGGGCGCGGGAAAGGGCGGCCACGGCGCGCACCGTGTTGGCGGCGCTGCCCCCCGGGATGCTGCGGAAGCCCCTGGCCAGTTCCAGCACCCGGCGCATCTGGGCGTGGTCCACCAGGTTCATCGTCCCCTTCGGGGCGCCCACCGCGGCCACCAGCTCGTCGCTCACCGCGGCGACGCGGTCGAACAGGGGGTTCTCCAGCCCGAATACCGAATACTCCTGGCCCAATTTCGTTTCCTTCGTTGACAGGTCCGGCGCGGCTCACTATAGTAGCGCAGGTGCGGGCGGCCAGTCCAGGCGCCCGGGCCAGACAGTGATCACCAGCCAACAGATTTCCAGATACTACGAGGAATACGGGGAGCGGGAGGTGACCTTCACGCGGCAGGTGAGCCAGATCCTGCGCCTGCTGCCCAAGCAGGTTTTCCTGAAGCACCAGGCCGACACCCTGCCCTGCCTGCTGTACTCCAGCTCCCTGCGCGGGGCCAAGGTGATCGCCAGCCTGCGCCCCGAGCTCCTGGCGCTCCTGCAGGAGTCCGGCGGGGCGGCGCGTTGCGCTTGCGCTTCTGCTTCGCCCGCGACGGCGCCTCGGCGCCCTTGAGCTTTTTCGTCGCGGCGCGCCTCTCGGCCCACACGGCCTACAACCGGCAGACTCCCGACCTGTACTTCCTGTCCCTGGAATACACCCACCGCCCGCCGGATGACCTGATCGAGATGCTGGGCGAGCTGCACGACGCCACCTGCAACGCCCAGAAGCGCGGCGAGGAGCGCGTCGAGGTGAACCCGGCCAGCATGAAGGCGCTGGGCCTGGAGTCGCGCGAGGCGGGCCTGTGCGTCGACGGCGTGGAGGGACGCTGCCTGCTGCGCGACCTGTCCTTCTCCGGCGCCAAGGTCCTGGTCCACGGCCAGGCCGCGGCATTCTTATCGAAGCAGGTCGTGCTGCGCCCGGAGTTCAGCGACCGCCGCACCCAGGTGAGCCTGGCCGGGCGGGTACTGCGCTGGGAGGGTATGGCCAACCGCGAGGACATCGGGGCCATCGCCATCCGCTTCGAGGAAGGCGTCCCCATGCAGTACAAGCTGGCCATCAACGCCGGCTTGCGGAAGCCCAGGGCATGAGCCCCGAGACCGACGATCCGCTGGCCCGCATCGCCTTCCTGGCCATCGACCGCCTGCAAGCCCGCCGGATCGGCGAGCTTCCAGCTGGACCCGGCCGTGCCCCTGCCCATCGAGCTTCCAGCCCAGCGGCCCCTGCGGCCGGAGGACATCAGCTGGCAGGCCATCATCTCGGCCATGCTCAAGCTCCTGGCCTGGCGGCCGGAAGGCCCCCAGGCGGACTACTACCGCCGCTTCATCCTGGCCGCCCAGCCGGACATCAAGGAGGAGTTCACCCGGGCGGGCATCCTCAAGGCGGAGCGCGGCGAGCTCGCCCTGGCCGTGGAGATTTTCCGCTCCATGGCCGGCCTGTTTCCGGAATGCGGCCAGACCCGCAACAACCTGGCCCTGGTCTACGAGCAGCAGGCCGCCCGCCTGGAAGCCGCCGGGGCGGCGGAGGAGGCCGGACTCCTGCGGGAGCAGGCTTTCGCCGCCTACAAAGCCGCCCTGGCGGCCGAGCCGGAGCTGGCCGCCTGCCACCTGAACTTCGCCCATTTCCACCTCCGCGGCGGGAATCCCGGCAAGGCCCGGGAGCACCTGGGGTTGTTTCTGAAGCACAACACGGACCCCGAGCGGGTCCAGCAGGCCCGCGCGCTGGCGGCGCGCCTGGAGGGCTACGAGCAGGTGGAGCGGACTTGCGCCCAGGCCTTCGACGCCATCCAGCTGGGACGGGAGGCCGAGGGCCTGGAGCTCCTCCAACCGGTCACCCGCGAGCACCCGGAGCTGTGGAACGCCTGGTTCCTGACGGGCTGGGCCCGGCGCCGGATGGGCGATTACCGCCAGGCCCGGGAAGCCTTCGAGACCTCCCTGCGCTCCAACGCTGGCAATCCCGACGCCTTGAACGAGCTGGCCATCTGCCTGCTGGAGCTGGGGGAGGCGCCTGAGGCCCGGCTGCGCCTGCTGGAAGCCAGCCGCCTGGACCCTGAAAATCCCAAGATCCTCTCCAACCTGGGCGTGGCCACCCTGCGCTGCGGGGACCCGCAGGAGGCCCGCCGCCTGTTCCAGGCCGTGCTGCGCCTGGCCCCCGACGATCCCATCGCCCGCGGTCTGCTGGAAAAAGAAAATTAAGTTTTTAAGCCGGGAATACCGATTCAGTGATTGAGGCGATTTTTGGCCCGTTCCACCCGGGGGAGGGCCCACTTCGCTGCTATCGTTTTTAGTATCGTCTTTTTTTGAAGGAGGTTGAGGGGAATCGTATGGGCCGGCCCGGCCCTGTTTCCAGGCGCGGGCAAGGACGCTCGCGACCACATCAATCAGGGAGGAGCTATGATCATCAATCACAACATGAGCGCTCTGTTCGCCCAGCGGCAGCAGAAGCTCAACAGCTGGGTCCTGGACAAGAACATGGAGAAGCTGTCCTCGGGCCTGCGCATCACCCGCGCCGGCGACGACGCCTCCGGACTGGCCGTATCCGAAAAGATGCGCAGCCAGATCCGCGGCCTGAACCGCGCGGAAAAGAACGCCATGGACGGCATTTCCTTCATCCAGACCACGGAAGGCTACCTGCAGGAAAGCCAGGACATCATCCAACGCTTGCGCGAGCTGGCCGTCCAGGCGGCCAACGGCATCTACTCCGACGAGGACCGGCTGCAGATCCAGGTGGAAGTGTCCTCGCTGGTCGACGAGGTGGACCGCATCGCCTCGCACGCCCAGTTCAACGGCATGAACCTGCTCACCGGCCGCTTCGCCCGGGAGTCCGGGGAGAACATCGTGACCGCCTCCATGTGGTTCCACGTCGGGGCCAACATGGACCAGCGGGTGCGCGTGTTCATCGGCACCATGACCACCGAGGGGCTGGGGTTGAAGCAGCAGGCCAGCAAGCAGATCATCTCGGTTTCCACCCCCGACCAGGCCAACCGGGCCATCGGGACGCTGGACGAGGCCTTGAAGCAGGTGAACAAGCAGCGGGCCGACCTGGGAGCCTACCAGAACCGGCTGGAGTTCACCGCCAAGGGCCTGGCCATCGGCGCGGAGAACATGCAGGCCTCCGAAAGCCGCATCCGCGACGCGGACATGGCCTACGAGATGGTGGAGTTCACCAAGAACTCCATCCTGCTGCAGTCGGCCACCGCCATGCTGGCCCAGGCCAACCTGAAGCCCCAAACCGTGTTGCAGCTGCTGGGGTAGAGGGCTATATTTAGGGTAGGAAGAGTTTTTCCGTTCTGATCTTTGAAAATCCTCACCCTCCGCGCGCCATGCGGGGGAAAGGGATCCGACGGGCGGCGCCGGCCGAAGGGCTGAATAGCGCGAGGCCGGCCGCTCGAGGATCTCCTTGCCGGGCAGGGAAGCACGGGAACGGCTGCGGAGTCAAGCGCGAGAACCTCCGCAGGAACCTTGTCGGCATGGTCTGAAGAAAGGCAAGGAAGCCTTTCTTGCTGGATTCAAGGAGGGTGAGATGATCATCAACCACAACATGAGCGCGTTGTACGCCAACCGGGTGCTCAAGTTCCAGAACTGGGAAGTGAACAAGAACATCGAAAAGCTTTCCTCTGGGCTGCGCATCAACAAGGCGGGCGACGACGCATCGGGGCTGGCGGTCTCCGAGAAGCTGAGGTCGCAGATACGGGGCCTGAACCAGGCGGAGCGGAACATTGAAAACGCCGTCTCCTTCATTCAGGTTTCGGAAGGCTACCTGGCGGAGACCCACGACATCCTGCACAGGATCCGGGAGCTGGCGGTGCAGTCCGCCAACGGCATCTATTCCGACGAGGACCGGATGCAGATCCAGGTGGAGGTGTCCCAGCTGGTGGACGAGGTCAACCGGATTGCCTCCCACGCGCAATTCAATGGGATGAACCTATTGACCGGATCATTCGCCAACCCCGAAGCGGGAGGGTTGGAAATCCGGACGATGTACTTCCAAGTGGGCGCCAACATGGACCAGAGGGAACGGGTGTTCATCGGTACCATGACGGCCAGAGCCCTGAAATTGGAAGGCCAGACAGCCGCGGAGACGATCTCGATCTCGACACCGGATAAGGCCAACATGGCCATCGGCCTGGTGGACACGGCCATGAGGACGGTTTCCAAGCAGCGCGCCGACCTGGGCGCCTACCAGAACCGTTTCGAAATGGCCGCCAAGGGAGTGGCGATCGCCGCTGAGAACATGCAGGCGGCGGAGTCGCTGATCCGGGACGTGGACATGGCCGCCGAAACCGTGCAGTTCGTGAAGAACAACATCCTGGTGCAGACCGGGACGGCGATGTTGGCGCAAGCCAACCTCAAGCCGCAGAGCGTGCTACAGCTGCTGAGCTAGATTTTCTTAGGGCTTCGTTCCCGTAAGGGGAGGTCACTGGACGTCACCTCTCCTGACAACCGGATGGGGGGGGTCGCGCCCCTCCCCGTCCATTCTTTCACGGAGGAAAGACCATGGGGATGAAAATTCCTGGCATAACGGGCACCGCCATTCCGCCGGAACTGGCCGCGACCCGGCATGAGCCGACGGCGGGCACGGAGGCCCATCCGGAGGCCCGTCTGGACGCCCGCGCCGCGGCGCCGGAATCAAACTACAGCGCCGAGGAGGTGCGCCGCTCCGTCGAGCTGCTGGAGCAGACCTTCCGGTTGTTCAACAAGAAGCTGCGCTTCAGCGTGAACGAGGAGATCAACCGCGTCGTCGTAAAGGTGCTCGACGCCAACACCGATAAGTTGATCAAGGAGATACCGCCCGCGGAGATCCAGCGGCTGATCGCCCGGATAAAGGAGACGATCGGCCTGTTGTTCGACGAGCAGATCTAGGGCTATTATGGATACATGTCCGACCTGAGCATCCCCGGTGTAACCAGCAAATACAACACCGAGAAGAGCATCCAGGCTCTGGTCGAGACCGAACGCATCCCGCTCAAGCGCCTGGAGGTCGAGCGGCAGACCCTGCAGGACCAGCGCGGCGCCTGGTTGAGTCTCAACCAGCGGATGAGCTCCGTGCGGGAAGGCGCCCGGGAGCTGTACGGCTTCCAGAATCCCTTCAACAACAAGATTGCCGATTCCTCCGACCAGTCCATCCTGACGGCCACCGCGGGGCGCACGGCCCAGGAGGACCAGCTCGAGGTGCGGGTCAAGGCAATCGCCACGGCCGACCGCTTCCTGTCCCGCAGCCTGCCCCGCGACCAGAAGGCCCCCGCGGGCCTGTACCGCTTCACGGTCGGAGAGGAGGAGGTGAAGGTCAACTTCCGGGGCGGCAGCCTCAAGGAGCTGGCCGCCGCCATCAACGCCCGCGGCGGCAAGCTCCTGGCCGCCTCGGTGGTGGAGGACACCCCCAAGACGCAGGTGCTGGTCATCGAGAGCAAAAAGACCGGCGCGGCCAATCCCCTGGGCCTGCACGACCAGGCCGCCGCCTTCGCCGTGCAGATCGGCCTGCTGGAGCGCTCCCCCACGGCCGGCCGCGCCCTGGCCCTCAGCCCGCAGGCGGCGAGCGCGGGCAAGGGCGCGGCCATCGCCGACGGCCTGCTGACCCTGCCTCCCGGCGGGGAAGCCCGCCTGCCCGTGCAGCCCGGCATCACCCTTAGCGGCAGCATGGTGCTTTCGCTGGAAGTGAAGGTCAGTCTCCTGCCCGAGGAAACGGCGGGCCGGCCCACCGCCCCCCAGGGCCCGGACATCCCGGGCGCCGGCGGCATCGAGTACCAGGGCATCCGCGTGGAGAGCGCCCGCTCGCGCACCCTGCTGCCGTCCTGGGAGCCGCCCCCGCCCGCGGCGCGGGTGGACGACCCGGGCGTGCTGTTCGCCGAAGCCGCGGGCCGCAGCGTGGCCCTGCCGGCATTGAAGGACTCCACGGAGTTCTACACCGTGGAAGTCGGTCCGGAGGAGCTGCCCGGCGAGCTTTCCGCCCTGGTTTTCCGCAACCGCAACACTCACCGGGTGGTGGAGGTGCGGGGCGTGCGCGTCTACGACAAGGCGGCCCGCGGCGACTTCCGGCCGGCCAGGCCCCTTTCCACGGCCGGCGACGCGGTGCTGGAGATGGACGGCGTGGAGGTGACCCGCCCGGAGAACACCCTGAGCGACCTGCTGCCCGGGGTGACCCTGAACCTTCATTCCGCGGGGGACAAACCGGTCAACCTGAACGTGCACAAGGACCTGGAGTCCATCAAGAACTCCCTGATCCGCTTTTTCGGCAGCTACAACGACCTGCTCACGCGGGTGGACATCCTGACCCGCAGGGACGAGTCGGTGATCCGCGACGCGGGATTTCTCAGCGACCAGGAGCGGGAGCAGGCGGCCAGGGAGCTGGGCCTGTTCACCGGCAACACCACCCTGATGCAGTTGAAGAGCCGCCTGCAGCGCATCATGATGGACCCCTACCCCACCGACGGGGGCCGGGAGATGTCCCTGCTGGCCCAGATGGGCATCACCACTTCCGCCGGCGCCTTCCAGGGCGGCGCCCTGAACAAGAGCCTGCTGCGCGGCTACCTGCAGATCGACGAGACACGCCTCGAACAGGCCATCAACCGCAACCCGGACTGGGTCCGGCAGCTTTTCGGCCACGACCGGGACAAGGACCTGGTCGTGGACTCCGGTGCCGCCTTCGCCACCGACGGCTACCTGAAGAGCTACGTGGACACCGGCGGCATCGTGTCCGGCCGGGTCGGGGCCCTGGCCGACAGCATCTCGCGCAAGAACCGCGAGATCGAGGCCTACAACAGGCACCTGACGGAGTACGAAGAGGAGCTGCGCCGCAAGTTCGGCATCATGGAGGGGGCCCTGGACAACCTGGAGCAGAGCTCGCGGGCCATCGAGAATCTCAACCGGCGCCAGGACTAGCAGGAGGGCCCATTGGAGATCCGCATCAACGATCAGCCCCTGGCCTTCCGGCTGGAGAACGAGCGCACCCTCGGGGAGGTGCTCCACGGGCTGGAGCAGTGGCTGGCCGCCTCCGAGCTGGTGCTCTGCGAGGCGCGCTGCGCCGGGCGCGACCTGCTGGCCTCGCCGGCGGAGGAGTGGTCGGCCACCCCGCCGGGCGAGGTCCAGCGGCTGGAGCTCACCGTGCGGCACGCCTCGGAGCTGCGCCAGGAGAACCTGCGCACCCTGCAGGAGTTCCTGAAGGAGACGATTGACTTCGCCGCCGCTCCCGCGGAGCGGATGGCCGAGGAGCTCCTGCGGGGCTACCCCCTGTTCCTGGAAAGCCTGCGCCGCCACTTCAGCGAAGCGGAGATCGGCGCGCCGCTGGAAGGCCTGGCCGCGCTGGGGGCCGGCCTGGGGGCTCCGGAGCTGTGCCGCCTGGAGGCCCAGGCCCGCGCGGCCCTGGCCTCCGCGGCATCCTCCCTCCAGGAGCTGATCGGGCGCCGCCTGGCGGAAGCCGATGATCCGCGAGCGGCCCTTTCCCGTCTTTCCTCCGAGCTGGAGGCCACGGCGGCCGGCATCAGCGAGGTCTCCGTGCTGCTGGCCACGGGCCGGGACCGGCAGGCCATGGAGGCGGTGGTGCGCTTCTCCGAGCTCTGCCAGCGCCTGCTGGCCCTCCTGGGCAGCCTGGGGGTCCCGGCGGTGGGCGGCCGGGAACCCGCGGAGTTCTTCGCCGGGCTGAACGGGGTGCTGCAGGAACTGATCACCGCCTTCCAGGGCCACGACACGGTGCTGATCGGCGACCTGCTGGAGTACGAGATCGCCCCGCGCCTCCGGCAGCTGCAGGCGGTGCTGTGATGCCCTGGATCCTGCTGCAGTCGCGCCAGTTCCTGCCCACCGCCGACAGCCGCACCACGGTCGTGTTCCTGCTGATCATCGGCGCGGTGATCCTGATCCTGATCGTGGGCGGGGTGATCGTCTCGCGGCGGCGGCGCTACATGGACCCGGAGGCCCGGCGCAAGTTCAGCCGCCAGGTCTTCCACAAGATGGCCCGCAACCTCGGCCTGGGAAGGATCCACATCGATTACCTGGAGTACCTGGTGCGGGTCTGCAAGGTGCAGCAGCCCTTCCTGGTGTTCTCCAACGCCGGACTCCTGGACGACCTGCTGCGCAAGGGCATCTATTCCCTGCAGCAGAACGCCGCCCTGAAGGCCGAGGACCGCGAACGGCGCATGGCCCATCTTTTCCAGATCAAGCAGATCATCGAGCGAAACGCCAAGCGCGCCATGGGCATCAGCTCCACCAACTTCCTGCGCATCGGGCAGGGGTTGAGCATCATCCCCGAGGGGGGCCAGCAGTACCAGTGCCGGGTCACGTCCAACATGCGCGACCTGCTGGCGGTGAGCGCTCCGGTGCAGGAGAAGGGCGGCCCGGTGCGCTGGCCGCGAGGGACGCGGGTGAAGCTCACCTTCTGGCGCGAAGGGGACGCCGGCTACAGCTTCGACAGCAAGGTGGTGGCCTACGACACCATCAAGGGGGTGCCCAGCATCCTGATCCAGCATTCCCGCAGCCTGCGGCGGGCCCAGCAGCGCAAGTACCGGCGCAGCCCGCTGAACCGGCCGTGCTTCTTCTACCCCGTGCACATCGTGGAGCAGCAGCAGGGCCGCGCCACGGAGCGCAAGGCCATGGTGCAGTCCAACCGCCGCCTGCTCGGGCACCTGCTGGACATCTCCGCCGGGGGCTGCTCCATCTCCAGCCTGGCGCCGCTGCCCGCCGGCAGCCTCTGCAAGCTGGAGTTCGAGATCCGCCGGCAGAGCCGGATCGTGGTCTTCGGCAAGGTCAAGCGCACGCGGGGGCTGGCCTCCCAGCACGGCGGGGTGATGCACCTGATGTTCACCACCCTTTCCAGCCAGCACCTGAACCAGATCTACACCTTCGTGTACGGCTACTCCCCTCCCGGCACCCCGCGCCGCCGTCGGCCGCGCGTTGAGCAGTGGAACTGATCAGCCCCGACCCCGAGACCACCGTGGAGACGGGCCGGCGCATCGGCCGGCGCCTGACCGCGGGCGCCGTGCTGTCGCTGGAGGGCGTGCTGGGCTCGGGCAAGACCACCCTGGTGAAAGGCATCGCCCAGGCCCTGGAAATCCAGGAGCCGGTCACCAGCCCCACCTTCACCCTGGTATCCCAGTACGAGGGCCGGCGCGAGGGGCGGGACCTGCGCCTGGTGCACGTCGACCTGTACCGCATCAACCACGCCCGGGAGCTGGAGGACCTGGGGCTGGAAGAGCTCCTGGCCGCCGACGCCATCACCATCATCGAGTGGGGCGAGAAGGCCCGCCCGCTGCTGCCCCCGGACGCCGTCACCCTGCGCTTCGAGCTGCTGCCCGGCGGGGCCCGGCGCCTGCTGCTGCGGGGGCTGGAGCTGTGAACGTGCTGGCCGTGGACACGGCCACCGCAGCGCTGGGCCTGGCCCTGCGGGCCGGGGAGCACACCCGGGCCGAGCTCATCCAGGCCGGCTTCCGGCATTCCGAAACCCTGCTCCCGCACGTCCGCCGCCTGTTGGCCGACGCGGGCCTGCGCCCCGCGGACCTGGACCTGGTGGTCTGCTCGCTGGGGCCGGGCTCCTTCACGGGCATCCGCATCGGCCTCTCGACGGCGAAGGGCCTGGTCTTCGCCGCCCGTCCCGCGGGCATCCCGCTGTGCGGCGTTTCCACCCTGGAAGGCCTGGCCTGGCGGCACCGCCGCCTGAGCTTCCCCGTGGCGGTGGCCAACTCCTCGCTGCGCCGCCGCCTGCACGCCGGCCTTTTCCTGGCCGGGCTGCCGGAGGGGGAGTACCTGGAAGCGGAACCGGAGGAACTGGCCCGGCTCCTGGCCGGGCACCCGCAGCTGGCCCTGGCCGGGTCGGGGGCCGGGCGGCTGTACGAATTGCTGGCCGCGCTGCGCGGGGAACAGCGGCCTGCTGCTGGACGCCTCGCTGTCCCCGGCCGACCCGCTGGGCCTGCTGGAGGCGGGGCTGGAGCGCTTCCGCCGCGACGGCCCCACCCCGGATCCCCTGCCCCTGTACCTTCGCCGCAGCGAAGCCGAGCTCAAGCGGGGAGCCTAGGGCTTCTGCTTGAGCTGGTCCAGGTCGGGCAGGTTTCCGGGCTGGGCCCGGGCGGCCTCGATGTTCTCCTGCTGGATGGCTTCGTAGACTTCCTTGCGGTAGACCTTGATGCTTCCGGGGGCCTGGATGCCGATCTTGACCTGATCGCCCTTGATGTCCACGATCGAGATCTCGATCTGGTCCCCGATCATGATGCGCTCGTCGATCTCGCCTGGAGAGCACCAGCATGCGCCCGGCTACCTTTGCAGCTCGGCCAGGATGAGGTGCCGCACCTGCCAGCGCGGATCCCCGGAGATGCACTGCCGCCCGGTGCGGGTCTCCCGATTGAGGATGAGCGGCCCCTGCAGGTTGGCGGTCATCCGCCGCGCGTCCCCGGGAATGGTGACGATGGCGAAGGCCAGGGCGTCCTCCGGCTTGAGGATGCCGATCTCCGCCAGCTCCTCGGGGGCGACCCCCGGGGAGTAGTCGGGCCGGAACACGCGCGGCTCGATCAGCACGAAGGCGATCTCCACCACCTCCAGGGACTGCAGCCAGTAGAAGGGCGTCTGCTCGGCGTCCAGGAGGGCGTAGTCGTGCAGGCTCTCGAAGCCCAGCAGGCCGTAGGGGAAGCGGACCTTCTGCCGCTCGTCCAGCTCCATGCTCCCGAAGGGCTTGGTGAGGATCGTGGCCACGGCCTACCTCAGGAAGTCCAGCAGGGTGGGCCGCAGGATGCGGGCCGTCGTGGAGAGGGTGGCCTGGTGGGTGTACTCCAGCATCTTCAGCTCGGTGATCGCCTGGCTCAGGTCCAGGTCGCGCTCCTGGGAGTCCAGCTTGGTGTATTCCGGCTTCTCCCAGGCCAGGCGCTTCTCGGCGACATCCAGGCGGGTGTCCCGGGCCCCGATCTCGGCCAGGTGGGCGGTGAGGGTCTCCACGGAGTCGTCGATGCCCCTCAAGCCCGAGCCCCCGACGGCCTCCTGGTCGCCGCGGTACAGGCTGTCGCGCAGGTGCATGAGCATGTCGAACACCGACCCGCCGTATACCGAGGCGGAGTCCGCCGAGTTCAGCGGCGGAGAGCCGTCGCCCCGGGACAGGATCCCCAGGTCCTGCAGCACGGTGCCCTGATTCAGCGTCCTGGGCCCAGATCTGGTGCGGGAAGGTCCCCTCCAGGGCCAGGGAGTTCTGCACCGGGTCCAGGCGGGCCCTCACCGGGGCCTGGGAGGAGTTGATCCGCTCGATCACGGCGAAGACGTTGTCCCCTTCTTTCAGGTCGATCTGCACCCCGTCGATGCGGATCGCGCTGCCGGCCTGCACGCGGTAGGCGGTGGCGTCCTGGGTGGCGAAGATCTGCTGCCGCTCCGCCCAGAACACCTGGTTGCCGGGCAGGGTGTACTCGCTCACGGCCAACTCGTCGATCTCCGCCGCATTGCGCCCGATGTCCCCGACGTACTCCACCCCGGTGATCACCTCGGAGCCCTGGCTGCCCTCCACCCGGCCGGTGTGCATCCGGAAGGGCTGGGTGCGGGCGCGGTGCCCGGAGAACACGTAGTTGCCCTGCCCGTCGATGGAGTTGGCGACATTGAGCATCTCCCCCAGCAGGGCGTTGATCTCGTCGCCCATGTAGGCCAGCTGCTCGCGGGTGTAGATGCCGTTGGCCCCCTGCACGGCCAGGTCGCGGACGCGCTGCATCACGTCCAGGCCCGACTGCAGGCGGCCTTCGGCCAGGCCCAGCTCCCCGCGGGCCCGGGTGATGTTCTGCAAGTAGCGCTCCAGGCGGGCCTCCCGGGACTGGAAGCGCACCGAGTGCCCGGTGGCCAGCGGGTCGTTGCGCGGATCCTTGATGCGGGTCTGGGCGGCCATCTTGTTCTGGGCCTCGTTCATCTGCCACTCCCGCATCCGCAGGTGGTAGCTCATGTTGTCATTGGGCAGGTTGGTGCTGATCCTCTTCATATTCGTTTACACTCCCATCCGGTTGATGATCGTGTCGATCATCCGGTCGGACTCCGTCACGAAGCGGGCCGCGGCCGCGTAGCCGTGCTGGTACTTGATCATGTTGGCCAGCTCCTCGTCCATGTTCACCCCCGAGAGGCTCTCCCGCATGTCCTTCAGGTCCTTCATCACCTGGCTCTGGGTCTGCAGGGCCAGCTCCGCGGTCTCCCCGCGCAGGCCGATCTCCGTGGCCGCGGCGGCAAAGAACTCGTCGAAGCTGCCCGTGGCCCCCAGCATGACCGGCCGGGTGCGCAGCTGGGCGATGGCCAGGGCCCCGGAGCCGTCCCCCAGGGCCTCGCCGCTGCCCGTCAGGGAGGCGGCCACGGAAAGCGGGTCGCGGGCCAGGGCGGGATTCACCTCGATCCAGGCGGAGGGATGCGACTGCGGGGCCACGGCGAAGGCGGCCTGCGGCGTGAGGGTGAGCACGGCGTCCGCGCCCCCCCAGTCCAGGGCCCCGGCCGGACCGGAGCCGTTCAGCAGCCCCGCGTAGCCCACCAGGAGCTGCCCGGAGTCCTCCACGTGGCGCAGCACGAAGTCCGGCTCGTCCGGGGATTCGGAAGGCACCCCCGTGAGGGTGAGCTGCCCGGACTGGTTCAGGCGGGCGGCCACCTCGGCCCCGGAGGTGTTGATGCGCCGCACGATGTCCTCCACCGTGTCGGTCGGGAAGTACTCCACCAGCACCCTCCCGCCGAAAGCGGGCCCGGCCGACAGGGTCAGGGCCCCGCGCAGGCCCACCTGCTCCCGGGCTTCCAGGGGGTTGGAGCCGGAAAGGCGGAACAGGTAGCTGGCGTCGTAGGCCCCGTCCCCGTTGCGGTCGTAGTTGCCGGCCAGGTTGTTCAGGAAGGGCTGCTCTTTGAAGAAGTCCTGCCCGGTGCGGCCGTTCAGGCCGTAGCCGCGGCGGTGGATCTCGTTGACCAGGTCGATGAAGTTCACGGTCAGCAGGTCCAGCTTCTGGATCTCCTCGCGGGCGTCCCCGTCGCGCAGCCCCAGCAGGGCGGCCAGCTTCCCGCTGCGGGGGGCCACCTCGTCCGGGGTGTTCTCCCACATCACCCGGGAGTAGCTCTCATTGCCCGCATCGGGCACGGCGGCCAGGGGCTCCCAGTGGCGCCCCTGCACCAGGTGCCGGCCGCCCGTGTACACGATGAACTCGTCCGGATCCTGGTAGCCGGTGGTGATGTCGAGCAGCTCCGACATCCTGCCCACCAGCAGGTCGCGCCGGTCCAGCAGGTCGTTGGGGTTGTCCCCCAGGGCCTTGCTCTTCACGATCTGCTCGCTCAGGCCGGCGATCTCCCGGGAAAGCTCGTTGACCTGGGCCACCACGCCCCGCACGTCCTGTTCCAGCATGTCGCGGGTTTCCTTGAGGCGGTGGAAGCGGCCGTGCAGGCCGTCGATCAGGGCCTTGCCGCGCTCCAGCACGGCCTGGCGGGCGCCCACCTCCGTGGGGTTGACCGAGAGCTCCTGCCAGGCCGACCAGAAGCGGTCCAGCAGGGTGCGCACGGACAGCTCCGTGGGCTCGTTGTGGACCTGCTCCAGCAGCAGGATGTAGCGGTCGCGGGCCGACCAGAAGCCCTCCCCGGAGGCCTCGGCCACGATGCGGCCCTCCAGCAGCATGTCCCGCACCCGCTCGATGCGGGTCACGTCCATGCCCTGGCCCAGCTGCCCGGGGCGCTCCTCGCGGTTCAACTGCGGCATGTAGATGGGCTCGAAGGCCTTCATCTCCACCCGCTGGCGGCTGTAGCCTTCCGTGGAGGCGTTGCTCAGGTTGTGGCCGATGGTGTTCAGGCCCAGGGTATGGCCGATCAAGCTGCGCTTGCCGACCTCGATTCCGTGAAAGGTTGAAGGCACCGGTGACCCTCCTAGTACTTGCGGTCCAGCATCAGGGATTCGTCGGCCGCGGACCTGGCCCGCCCGGAGCGGGAGTACAGCCGGCCCTTGCGGTGGGGGTACAGCTCCTCCAGCACCTGGTGGCGGGCCTGCAGCGCCGAGCGCACGTAGTAGCCCAGCAGGCCCGAGGAGCCCTTGACCCGGACCACGCCGATCTTCAGGCGCCGGGCCAGCTCCTTCAGCCGCTCGCGCTGCGGGCCCTCCAGGCGCTCGGCCGCCTGGTCGAAGCTTTCCTCGGCGGGAAGGAAGTGCTCGGCCTTCAGGGCGCGGAAGGCCTCCACCCGGGCGGCTTCCGCGGTTTCCACCTCGCCGGCCAGGTTCCTCAGGCTGGCGATGCCCTGCTGGACCCCGTCCCAGTCGTGCCGGGCGATCGTGCGCTGCAGCTCCTGGAGGCGCGCCGCGTAGTCGGCGAGCAGCCCGGCCTCCATGTCCATTGCCTTCTCGAGCGATCTGGCGTGCACTGGGTATCTCCTTCTATTGTTATTGTCGGAAGGGGGGAATCTTTATTGAGCGCTTCAGGGCCGGCGGGCCGACAGACGGGACTCGTCCTCCCGCAGCAGGGAGCTTGCGGGCAGCACGCGCAGGCCCTCGCGCAGCACCTCCCGGGCCTCTTCCAGCCGGCCCGAGTTGACCAGGGCGGCCATCTGGTTGTGCACGTACACCTCGTAGCCGGAGGCCAGGCCCGGATCCGGCCCCAGGCTCTCCAGGGCCTTCGCCAACAGCGCCGCGGCCTCGCCGAAATCGCGCCGGGAAGCCGCCTGGGCGCGCAGCTGCCAGATCGAGACCCCCAGGCTGCGCCACTCCCTTTCGGAGAGCTGGCCGCGGCGGGCGTCGATCAGCTCCCGGGCCTCCTCCAGGCGGCCGGCCTGGATCAGGGAAACGGCCCAGTTGTGCAGCAGGTCCTCGCGCACCCTGGCCAGGCGCGGGTCGGCCAGCCGCCGCTCCGCCTGCCCCAGGAAGCCCACCCCCTCCTCGTAGCGGCCGGCCTGGCCGTAGAAGGAGGCCACGTTCAGGCTGGACAGCAGGAGGCGCTCCGCGGACTCCGGGTCCCCGCGCAGGGCCTGGGCGTCCACGGCGGACTGCAGGGCTTCCAGGTAGCGCCCCGCCTCGGTGTCCTCGGCATTGCGGTTGTACAGGATCAGGGCCAGCAGGCCCTTGTCCCCCAGCTCCCTGCGGCGGCTGTACTGCCCGGGGGGCACGTAGCTGTAGCCGGTCACCCGGCCGAAGCTGTCGGTGAACTCCCGGCGCGAGCCCGGATCGAAGCCGTATGGATTGGTGGTTTCCACGTCCCAGCCCTCGGCGCCCCCGGCGCCCTCAGCTCCCGCCGTCACCCGGATGAAGGCGTGATCGGAGGTCTGCACGGCCCGGAACTCCAGGCCCAGGGAGCGGGCCAGCAGGCCGTAGAGCACCGCGGAGGAAACGCAGTTGAAGCGGCCCGTGCCCAGAACCACCTGCAGGCGGGTCTGGCGCTCGTCGTACTGGCGGAACACCCGGCGGTGCAGCAGCTCCAGCAGGCCCTCGGCGCTTTCCCGGACGCTCAGCGCGCGCAGGCCGGCCGCCTCGGCGCTCAGGGCCCGCACCCGCGCGAGTGACTCTTCCAGCTCCCGCCCCCCGGCCCCGGAAAGCTCCAGCGCCGCCCGCAGGAAGTCCGCGTCGGCCAGGGGCTCCGTTAGGAGGGTCAGGCGCACCGCGGCCTCGGAGGGCTCCAGGGCAGGCGGCGAGGGATTGCGCGGCCAGGCCGGCGGGAACAAGCGCCGGCAGGAGCAGCAGGGCCAGCAGCGCGGCCGCCCGCTTGCACCGTTCCATGTTTTCAAGTTTATTGGTATCTTGGCAGCAAAGCAAGAAGCCTGAATATTCGGAGGAAGGCATGAAAGCCGATCGGGATCTGATCATCATCGGCGGGGGCGCGGCGGGCCTGGCCGCCGCCCAGTACGCCGCCAGGGCGAACCTTTCGCCGCTCCTGCTGGAGGAGCTGGCCACCGGCGGGCAGGCCCTGATCATCGACCGCCTGGAGAACTACCCGGGGTTCCCGGAGGCCATCCCCGGCACCGAGCTGACCCGCCTGTTCGAGGAGCAGGCCGTGCGTTTCGGCACCGAGATCAAGTACACCGGCGTGCAGAAGCTCACCTGGGGCGACGGCCTGTTCACGGCCCACACCGACGACGGCCCGCTCACCAGCCTGGCGGTCATCCTGGCCACCGGCGCCAGGCACCGCACCCTGGGGGTGCCGGGGGAGAAGGAGTACGCCGGCAAGGGGGTGTCCTACTGCGCCACCTGCGACGGCCCCTTCTTCAAGGGCCAGCCCATGGTGGTGGTCGGCGGCGGGGACGCGGCCTGCGATGAAACCGCCTACCTGGCCCACCTGAGCGACTCCGTGATGCTGCTGCACCGCCGGGACCGCCTGCGGGCCCAGAAGGCGCTGGCCGAACGGACCCTGAACAACCCGCACATCCAGGTGCGCTTCAACACCGAGCTGAAGGAGATCCGCGGCAACGCCAAGGTGCAGGAGGTCCTCCTGCTGGACAACCAGACCGGAAAGATCGCCGCCCAGAAGACCTCGGCGGTGTTCGTCTTCGTGGGCTCCATCCCCCAGACCCGGGTGATCGAGGGCCTGGGCGTCAAGCTGGACCAGGGCGGCTACGTGGAGACCGACCAGCGCATGCAGACCAGCCTGCGCGGCCTGTTCGCGGCCGGGGACGTGCGGGCCACGCCCTTCCGCCAGCTGATCGTGGCCGCCGGGGAAGGGGCCATCGCCGCCCACGCCGCGGCCCAGTACATCGATGAGCTGAAGGGGGACGCCTACCGGTGAAGCTGGCCGAGGGCTTCCGCCTGCTCGTCCAGGAGCCGGGCGACGGCCGCCGCAACATGGCCGTGGACGAGGCGCTGGCCTCCTGCGCGGGGGAAGGCCTCTCCCCGCCCACCCTGCGCCTGTACGGCTTCGCCCCGCCCACCCTCTCCCTGGGCCGCTTCCAGCGCGCCCGCGAGCTGGTGGCCCTCGAGCGCCTGCAGGCGGCGGGCATCCTGCTGGTGCGCCGTCCCACCGGCGGCCAGGCGGTGCTGCACGACCAGGAGCTGACCTACGCGGTGGCCCTGGGCCGGCGGCACCTGGAGCCCTTCACCAAGCGCGACATCTACCAGTTCATCGCCGGGCTGCTGCTGGCCGGGCTGGAGGCCCTGGGCATCCGCGCCCAGTCCAGCAAGGCCGCGCTGGGCAGCGCGCACAACCCGGACTGCTTCCGCTCCACCGGGCAGTACGAGATCGCCGACGACCGGCAGCGCAAGCTGATCGGCAGCGCCCAGGTGCTCACCCGGGCCTTCTCCCTGCAGCACGGGGCCATCCCCCTGGACGGCTCCTACCGGCGCATCGCCGGCTACCTGCGCTCCGCCCCGGAGGACGGGCACGGCCTGCCCTCCTCCCTCGGGGAGGAGATGGGCCGGGAGGTGAGCTAGGCGGAGGCCTCCGATGCCCTGGCCCGCGGCGCGCGCTACGCGCTGGAGCGGCTGGGCCTGACCCTGCGCCCCGGGGAGCTCAGCGGCGAGGAGAGCAGGCGCGCGGAGGAGCTCCTGCAGACCAAGTACTCGCGGGACGAATGGAACCTGCAGTATTGAGGCGCCGGGCTGCCTGCCGGGCGCGCGCGGCGCGGGCGCTGGCCGCGGCCCTGGCCCTCGCCGCCGCGCTCTGGCCCGCGCTGCCCGCGGCCGCCAATCCCGGCGCCCCCGGCTTCTGGGAAGCCGCCCCCGGGGACCCAGGCGCGCTGGCCGACGCCCTGAGCGACGAGGAGCTGCTGGGACAGTCCTTCATGATCGGCTGGCTGGGGCAGGATGCCTCCCCGGAGCTGCTGGCCTGGATCCGCCGCGGCCTGGGCGGGGTGAAGATCTTCACGCGCAACGTGGACACCCTGGAAGGCCTGCGGGGGGCCATCCGCGCCATGCAGAGGGAAGCCGGCCGCACCCGCCTGGGCGTGCCCCTGTTCGTCTCCACCGACCAGGAGGGCGGCTGGGTGCGGCACGTGAAGGCCGGCACCTCCGACACCCCCGGCAACATCGCCCTGGGGGCCTCCGGGCTTCCGCGCGACGCCCTGCTCACCGGCTACTACATCGGCCGGGAGCTGGCCGCCCTGGGCATCAACATGAACTTCGCCCCCACCATCGACGTGTACTCCAACCCCTCCGCCGCCGTGATCGGGCCGCGGGCCTTCTCCGCCGACCCGCGGGCCACCGCGCTGCTGGCGCTGGCCTGGTTCCGCGGCCTGGCCGCCAGTGGGGTGATCTCCACGGCCAAGCACTACCCGGGGCACGGCCACGCCGACCGCGACTCGCACGGCGCGCTGCCCGTGGTGCCGATCAGCTTCCAGGAACTTTGGGACCGGGAGCTGCTGCCCTACCGCGTGCTGATCCCCGAAGGGCTGCCGGCCATCATGACCGGGCACCTGGCCTTCCCGCGCATCCTCGGGGACCTCACCCCCTCCTCCCGCTCCCCGTACCTGGTAGGGCGAGCTGCTGCGGAGGCGCCTGGCCTTCGACGGCCTGGTGATCACCGACGACATGGAGATGACCGGAGCGCTGGGCCCCGGGGTGGACACCCCCCGGGCCTGCCTGGAGGCGCTGCAGGCGGGCAGCGACGTGGTGCTGGTCTCGCACACTCCGGAGCTGCAGGAAAGGACCTGGAGCTTCCTGCTTTCCCGCCTGGCCTCCGACCCGGCCTTCAAGGCCCGCCTGCGTGAATCCGCCCGGCGCGTGCTGAGGTTGAAGAGTCGCCTGTATCGCGACCAGGGATTCCCCCTGGAGCCTTCCGGGGCCCCGGTTCCGGCCCAGGGGGCGCGCGAGTTCTTCGCCGAATCAGCGCTGCGCAGCACGACGATTGTCAGAGGCGAAGGCCTGCCGTACGCCCCGAAGCCCGGCGAGCGCCTGCTGCTGGCCGGGCAGTTGGAAGAGTTCCTGACCCAGGGGCGCAGGCGCTTTCCCCGCGCGGAGACCCTCTCCTTTTCCTACCTCCCCTTTTACCAGGCGCTGGACCCGGACAAGGCCCGCCTGCGCCAGGCGGTCGGCGGCTACGATACGATCATCTTCTGCCTGGCCAACTACAACAGCCTGGAGGTGCTGAAGGAGCTGGCCGGGCTGGCGCCGCGGCTGCTGGTCCTCTCCACCCTTTCCCCCGTGCTGCTGGCGGAAGTCCCCTGGGTGCGCACCGCCGTGGCGGTCTACGGCACCGGCCCCGTGTCCTTCGCCGGTGGCTTCGCCGTGCTGGCCGGGGACTTCCCCGCCGAAGGGCGGCTGCCCGTGGACCTGAAGCCTTGAGCTGGAAGAGGGCCGAGGCCGGGGACCTGCCTGCGCTGCTGGACCTGGCCCGGGGGCAGGAGGGACGCGCCGTGCACTTCAGCTCCCGCCTGCGCCCCGCGCGGGCCGGCGGGCGGCCCGGACTGCCCTCCCGCCTGGAGGCCACCGTGATGGTGCACCTGGCCGGGACGCAGGCCACCGCGGCGCTGCTGCTGACCTCCGGCGGGCTGCTGCTGCCCCTGCTGGCCGCACCCGGTCGGGAGCCGGCTTCCCCTCCGTGCTTTCCTGCCTGGCGGGGTCTGGCCCGCGGCCTGCACTCGGTCATGGGCCCCCTGAGGGAGGTGCGCTGGGCCGAGGGCGGCCTGCCCCTGGCCGCCCGCCTTTCGATCGACTACCACCTGATGGGGTTGGAGCGCGCGGGAATACCGCCCGCCGGCCGAGGAGCCCGGGCCGGAGGGCCTGCGGCTGCGCGAGGCCGGGCCGCCGGACGCCCGCGGGCTGTACCCCCTGCAGCGGGACTACGAGCTGGAGGAAGTGCTGATCGAGCCGGGCCACTTCGACCCCCCGACCTGCCTGGCCAATCTGCGCAGGACCCTGCGGCGGCAGGTGGTGATCCTGGCGGAGATGGACGGCCGCCCCGTGTCCAAGGCCGGGACCAACGCCCGCGGCTTCGACGCGGACCAGATCGGCGGCGTGTTCACCGTGGAGGGCCAGCGCGGCCGGGGCCTGGCCCGCCGGGTCATGGTCGTCCTGCTGGAGCGCATCTTCCGGGAGAAGTCGCTGGCCAGCCTGTTCGTGAAAAAGCAGAACCCCGCGGCCGTGGCCCTGTACCGCCGCCTGGGCTTCCGCGTGCTGGAGGATTTCCGGATCAGCTACTTCGGCGCCTGAGCCTTGCGCTCCAGGCGGCGTCGCGTCGCGCGGCCAGCTCCCGCCGCGAGCGGGGCTCCAGCGGCAGCCCCCAGCCCGCGGCCTGCCGGACCCATTCCAGGGCCTCCAGCGGGTCGCGCAGGCGGTGCTCGGCCTGCTTGGCCAGCTCCACCGCGGCGAACAGGCTGCGGCGGTCGGCCACCAGCCTGCGCCACACCTGGGCCGCCTCCTCCCAGCGGCCCGCGCGCTTCAGGTGCAGGCCCAGGGCCCGGCCGGCCCGCTCATCCCCCTCCTCGAAGGAAAGGCGCAGGAGCTCCAGGCCGCGCTGCTCCCCTCGCTCCCCGCCGGATTTCAGCAGCCAGCTTCCCAGGGAGGCCAGGTCCGCCCGCCCGGGGAGCTCTCCGCCGCCCAGCGCCGCGTTCAGGCGGGCGAACAGCACGGCCAGGCTGCGCACGTCCTGCAGGTTGTGCTCCCAGACCAGCGGCAGGCGGGGCGACCAGCCGCGCCGCAGGTAGTCCAGGTAGATGCCGGGCACCTCCCAGCCCGCCACGTCCTGGCCCCGCTCCAGGCCCAGCACTTCCCGCTCGATGCTGCCCAGGGAGCAGTCCCCCAGGGCGCGCTTCCACAGGCGCCGGGCCCAGTACAGCAGGTCGCTGTGCCCCCGCGTCCGGAGGGACAGGCGGTTCAGGGCGAAGCGCCCGGTCAGGAGCGGCGCGTCGAAGGTCCGGCCGTTGTAGGACACCAGCTGGCCGGCGGAGCCCAGGGCGGGGGAAAGGAGGCGCAGGAACTCCGGCTCGCCGGGGTAGTCGGCCAGGAAGAGCTGCTCCACCTCGAGGCGCTCCCCCGCCAGCCGGCCCAGGGCGACCAGGAAAGCCACCGTGCCGGCGCCGCCGGACAGGCCGGTGGTCTCGGTGTCGAAGAACAGCAGGTCCGCCGCGGAAAGGCCCCGCGGCACCAGGTGCTCGGAGAGCGGCTCCCCGGCCAGCGGGTTCTCGAAGCTGAAAACGCGGCGGTAGGTCAGCTCTCCGACCTGCTCCCAGCCCTGCAGGCCATCGCCTGCAAGGCCGCGTCGTCCCGGGCGTCGCCCGCGGGGCCGCCCGCAGGCCCCCCCGCGCCGGCAGGCCGTTCGGGCTGCTCCGAGGGGTCCGCTTCCTTCTGCTCCCGCGCCCGCTGCTGCAGCGCGTTCCGCAGCAGCTTCAGGCGGGCGGCCAGGGGATCAGGCATCCAGGCGCTCCAGAAAATCGGAGAAGCGGTAGCTGCAGCTGTGGGCCGCCTCCTGCCAGCCGGCGGCCCGGGCCTCGGCTCTTTCGGCCGCTCCCTGCGGCTGGGCATCCAGCAGGGCCAGCAGGCGGGCCATCCAGCCCAAAAGCTCTTCCAGCACCGCGGGATCCAGCCGGGCCGCGCTGGGCGGCAGCCGCAGGGCGGCCCGGCCTTCCTCCGTGTCCAGGAGCGGCCGCAGTCCCGCGGCATCCTCCGGGTGCTCCAGCCAGGGCCGCAGCGAAAGCAGCAGGCGCAGCAGGGCCAGGTCCGCGGAGGACTCTTCCGTAGGCAGGCCCAGCTCCTGCCAGGCCGGCAGGATCACCCACTCCAGGCGCAGCTCTTCCAGCAGCCGCCGCCCCTGTCCCGGCGTGCCCGTGAGAAGCGTCCAGGCCCACAGCAGGGCCCACTCCCGGCTGCCCGCCAGCCGGCCGCCGGCGGCCGCGCGGGCCAGCAGGTCGGCGGCCGCCCGCGCCCGCTCGCGACGTCCATGGCCATCCCCGGCAGCCGGGCCAGCGGCTGGAAGAAGGCCTGCGCCAGGGAGGCGGCATCGAGCGCCCCGTCGTCGGCCTCGACCAGAGAGCGGATGGCCGCCGGCCCGTACGCGGCCCGGAAGCCCTGCTGCACCGGCCGCAGGACCAGGTCGGCCAGGGCGTCATCCAGGCTGGGCACCCCGCGGCCGCCCAGCGCGGCGTCCAGCTCCGCGTAGGGCGCCTCCTGGGCGTCGCGCACCTCCCGGAAGTCCAGGAACACCTGGCTGCGATAGGCCCCCAGCTCCACGTACAGCCCGCGCTCGTGCAGGTCGCGCGCGGAGCGCAGGTACTCCAGGCCGCCGCCCATTTCCCGGAACCGGCAGTAGACCCCGTCCTCCCGCGGCAGGCCCAGCGCGGCGCCCAGGTCCTCCTGGACCAGGCCTTCGCCGGCCGCGCCGCCTTGCGCGATCGGCTTGAAGGCCGCCGAGCGGGCGCAGCCACCCGCGCGCCTCGGCGTAGCGGTTGTTGTACAGCACCAGGACCCTTTCGGAGCCGGCGCGGTTGGTGAAGGCGAACACGTCCTCGTTGACCACGCCCTGGTTGGTGTACAGGTCGAACAGGCGGAAGTGCTCCACTTCGGCGAACAGGTAGCGGCGCCGCAGCAGGGGGAAGATCTCCCGCTCGTGGCGGCCGATCAGCTCGCCGTTCGGGCTCTCCTCCACGTAGGCCCGGCTGTACTCCATGCCGTACTTCTCGCGCAGGCCCTCCACCTGGCCGTGCCCGAACATGGGCAGCCCGGGCAGCGTGGCCATCAGCAGGCAGACCCCGAAGTACTTGTCCCCGGTGCCGAACTGGGCGATGGCCGTTTCCTCGTCGGGGTTGTTCAGGAAGTTCACGTAGCGCTTGAGGATCTGCGGATCGAACTCCAGCGTGTTCTTCAACAGCACCCGGAAGCCGCGGTTGTCCTCGGTCTTCAGCATGTTCATGAAGGCGCTGTTGTACACCCGGTGCATGCCCAGGGTGCGCACGAAGTAGCCCTCCATGAGCCAGAAGGCCTCGGCCAGCAGCAGGGTGTCCGGCGCCTCCGCGGCCACCCTCTCCACCACCTCCCGCCAGAACTCCTGGGGCATGCGGCTCTGGAACTCAGCCCGGGCCAGGCCGTGCTCGGAGCGCGAGGGGATGTCCCCGCCGGACCCGGGCTCCGGGAACCACAGCCGCTGGTAGTGCTGCCGGGTCAGGGTCATGGCCGCGTCGAAGCGGATGATCGGGAAGCGCCGGGCCACGCCCAGGATCTCCTGGATCACCGCTTCGCGCACCTCCGGATTCAGGTAGTCCAGCTGGGCGGTGTCGTTCCACGGCAGGTGCGTGCCGTCGTTGCCGTGATACAGGTAGCGGGTGCCGCCGGAGTCCGAGCGGCGGAACACCACGGCGGCGTCGGTGCGGTCGTAGTAGTGGTCCTCCAGGAAGATGCCGATCCCCGGCTGGCCGCAGAGGTTCGGGCCGCCGAAGCTGTAGCCCGGAAACGGCGGGGAGTCCACCTGGATGAACCAGTCCGGGTGCTCGCGCACCCAGTCGGAGTCCAGCCCCGTGTGGTTGGGCACCATGTCGCTGGCCAGGCGGATGCCGCGGGCGCGGCAGCGCGCGGCCAGCGCGGCCAGGGCGGCCTCCCCGCCCAGGGCCTCGGCCACCCGGTAGCGCGCCAGGGAGTAGGCCGAGGACTCCGCCTCCGGATTCCCGCACAGGCGCTTGATGGCCCTGGAGGCGGGGGAGCGCTCCCACAGGCCGATCAGCCACAGTCCCGTGAAGCCCCAGCGGGCCAGGCTGTCCAGCTCCTCGTCGGGCACCTGGTCCAGGGTGCGCACCTGCCGGCCGTAGCGGCGGGAAAGCTGGTCCAGCCAGACCAGGGTGCTCTTGGCCATGAGCACCAGGCTGGGGCATCCAGTCCCGGTCCTGGCTGTAGCGCTCCCCCTCGAAGTCGCCTTCCGAGTACACCGGCGGCCGGGCCAGGCCCGCCAGGGGGAGCCGCAGCTTCTGCTCCTCCCGCAGGAAATCCAGGGCCCGCAGGAGCCGCTCCAGGTAGTCGCCCAGCAGCGCGCCCCAGCGGTAGCGGATGTACTCCAGCTGTCCGAACAGGGAATCCGGGGAGGCCACCGCCGGGCTGCGCAGCATGTCCACCAGGTTCTGCTCGTCCGGGCCGAAGCGCGGCTGGGCTTCGAAAAAGCGGTGCAGGGCGTCGTACAGCGGGGCATAGGTCTTGCGCCGGGCCAGGGGGCCGGAATCCAGCAGCTCGCGATACGGGGCGTAGGCCGGGTTGCGCTCCGCGATCAGCAGCAGGAACAGGCCCTGCGCGGCCAGGTGGCGGTTGGGGAAGCCCGCGCTCTCCGGCCTCCAGCCAGGAAGCGGGATCCTCCTGCCGCCGGTAGATCGGCGGCGCCGGGAACTCGCGGACATAGGCCGGCAGCAGGGCGCCCAGCCGGGCCACCCGCACGCGCGGAGCGGCCAGCAGGTCGTGAAACAGCCCGGGGGAGGCCTGGCGCAGGTACAGGTGCACCACGTAGCGCAGGATCTCCTCGATGAGGGCCAGGGCGTTGATCTCGGAGGCGCGCGCGGGCTGGCCGGACTGGCCGGGCGCGCGGGGCGCAGCCGGCTGGCCGCGCGCGGAGCCCATGCGCCGGGCCAGCTCCCGGGCCAGGCGGAAGTCGGTGGTGAACGGCTCCTCGAAGGCGTACTTCTTCCGGAAGCGCCGCGCGATCTCCACGATCCGGTAGGCGGGCATGGCCGCTGCGCCGTCCGGCAGAAGGCTCATTTCCCCTCCCCGCTCCAGGCCCGCAGGAAGCCCACGACCGTGCCCTTGGGATCGGCCTGCTCGGCCGCGGTCTCGGACTCCGCGGGCCCGATGCAGGACGGGCAGCCCTGCGCGCAGGCGCAGCCGGCCACCAGCTCCAGCGCCCCCGCCAGGATCGCCGCGGCGTTCTGGAGGATAGACCTTCCGCCAGGCCGGTGCCGCCCGGGTAGGAGTCGTAGACGTACAGTGCCGGGCAGCCGAAGGTCGGGTCCCGCAGCCGCTCGGCCACGCCCAGGTCGCGCGGGTCGCACAGCAGGAACACGGGGGCCACGTTGCGCACCAGCGCGCCCAGGCGCTGCAGGACCAGGGGCCGCTCGGCCTCGCTCAGGGCCTCGAAGGAGCCTCCGGCCGCCGTGCCCCCGGCCATCAGGAGCACCGCCGCGCGGGTGTGCATTTCTTCCGCCGGCAGGTCGATCTCCCCGTAGCCCACGTTCTCGTGGGTCTGGAACTTGAGCTTCTTGTACTTGGTGGCCTGGGTGCGCACCAGCACGTCGCCCAGGGCGATCTCCAACGCGCCGCCGATCTTTTCCCGGCGGTCCTCGGCCAGCATCTGGATGTCGGTCTTCACGATCGAGTCCGTGTAGTAGTTGGCCGTGGTCTCCTCCACGTAGCAGCGCTGGTTTTCCAGGTCCAGCTTCTTCACCACGTACTGGTCCCCGGAGTGCAGGTAGATGGCCTCGTTGAACAGCAGCATCTTGGCCGAGGGCTTGTCCATCTCCCCGATGACCGCGTCCCGCCCCTTGGTCAGGTCCACGATCACGATGTTGCCCGGGGCGCTGGAGCGCAGGGAGACCTTCTCGGCCGGATAGGAGCGGTCGGACCAGTACCAGCGCCCGCCGGTGCGCCTCAAGACCCCGTTCTCCTCCAGGTAGTCCAGCATCGAGCGCCAGCGCTCCGACTCCGGATCGGATTCGTGAAAGGGCAGCTCGAAGGCGGCGCACTTGAGCTGGTCGGCCAGGATGAACAGGTTGTCCGGGTCCACCCAGCCGGACTCCGGCGAGGTGGCGAAGAAGTACTCCGGGTGGCGCAGGATGTACTGGTCGATCGGCGAGGAGGAGGCCACCAGCACCGACAGGGACACCGATGCCCGCCGGCCCGCGCGGCCGGCCTGCTGCCAGGTGGAGGCGATGGTCCCCGGGAAGCCGGCCAGGATCGAGGCGTCCAGGCCGCCGATGTCGATGCCCAGCTCCAGGGCGTTGGTGGACACCACCCCGCGGATGTCCCCCTCGCGCAGGCCCCGCTCGATGGCCCGGCGCTCGTTGGGCAGGTAGCCGCCGCGGTAGGAGGCCACCTGGATGCGGGAGTTCTCGGTATAGGGATTGGCCAGCGACTGGCGGATGTAGCTGGCGATCAGCTCGGTGCGCACGCGCGAGCGGGCGAAAACGATGGTCTTCACCCCCATCTTCAGAAGCCGCGTGGCCAGGAGCTGGGATTCCTTGACCACCCCGCGGCGGATTCCCTGCACGGGGTCCACCAGCGGCGGGTTGTACAGCACGAAGTGCCGCTCCCCGGCCGGCGCGCCGTTGTCGTCGATCAGCTTCACCGGCATTTCCAGCACCCGCTCGGTGAGCTCGCGGGGGTTGCCGATGGTGGCCGAGCAGCAGATGAACTGGGGATGCGCCCCGTAGAAGGCGGCCACCCGCTTCAGGCGCCGCATCAGATTGGTCATGTGGGAGCCGAACACCCCGCGGTAGGTGTGGATCTCGTCCACCACCACGTAGCGCAGGGACTGGAAGAACTTGATCCACTTGGGGTGGTTGGGCAGGATGCCGGTGTGCAGCATGTCGGGGTTGGTGATCACCACCCGCCCCTGCTCGCGCACCGAGATGCGGATGGACTGGGGGGTGTCCCCGTCGTAGGTGAAGATCTTCACCGGCAGCTCCCCGCCCAGCAGCACCTCGTTCAACTCGGACTGCTGGTCCTGGGACAGGGCCTTGGTGGGGAACAGGTACATGGCCTTGGCCGCCGGGTCCTCCAGCATGGTCTGCAGAATCGGCAGGTTGTAGGCCAGGGTCTTGCCCGAGGCGGTGGGGGTCACCACCACCACGCTGGAGCCGGCGCGCACGGCGGCGAAGGCGGCGGCCTGGTGGGTGTACAGGCGCTCCACGCCCTTCTCGCGCAGCGCCGCCAGGATGCGCCCGTCGATGCCGGCGGGGAACTCCACGGTGCGCGGCGGGCGGGCCGGCAGCACCTCCCAGTGGGCCACGCAGGACATGAACGCCCGGTCCCCCCGCAGCTCCCGGATCGCCTGCTCGAGCATGGGCCATCATAGCAAATGCCCATTTCCTTGACGAGTCTTCATTGCGGGTGTTACAATCTGGGCAAAGGCCATGCCTCGAATCCTGTGCATCATCCTCAGCGGCGGTCGGGGGGAAAGACTCTACCCCCTGACCAAGGAGCGGGCCAAGCCGGCCGTGCCCTTCGGGGGCAAGTACCGCCTGGTGGACATCCCCATCTCCAGCTGCATCCACTCCGGGTACAAGCAGATCTACGTGCTCACCCAGTACGCCTCCACCAGCCTGCACAACCACATCGCCAACACCTACATCTTCGATTCCTTCACCCAGGGCTTCGTGGAGATCCTGGCCGCGGAGCAGACCTACGAGCGCTCCAGCTGGTACATGGGCACGGCGGACGCGGTGCGCAAGAACTTCCTGCACTTCCACACCCAGGATCCCGACTACTACATCATCCTGTCCGGCGACCAGTTGTACCGCATGGATCTGAGGGAGTTCTTCCGCAACCACGTGGAAAACCAGGCCGAAGTGAGCGTGGCGGTCACCCCGGTCACGCGGGAGCGGGCCCCCCACCTGGGCATCCTGGAGGTGGACGGCCAGGGGCGGATCGTGCAAGTTCGTGGAGAAGCCCCCCGCCGACCAGGACATCTCCCACCTGCGCATCCCGCCCAACCTGGCCGCCAACCTGAAGGGCCTGAAGCCCGGGCGGGAGTACCTGGCCTCCATGGGCATCTACATCTTCAACGCCGGGATACTGGAAAAGGCCCTGGACAACGACCTGACCGATTTCGGCAAGGAGATCATCCCCCAGAGCGTCGGCCGCCTGAAGCTGCAGGCCTACCCGTTCGAGGGCTACTGGGAGGACATCGGGACGATCAAGAGCTTCTACGAGACCAACATCAGCCTGACCACCATCAACCCGGAGTTCGACTTCTACAACGAGGACCACCCCATCTACACCCGGCGCCGGGACCTGCCGGCCTCCAAGATCAACGCCTGCATGATCAACCAGAGCCTGACCGCCGACGGCTGCATCATCACCAACGCCAACATCATGAACTCCATCGTGGGCATCCGCACGATCATCGAGAGCGGGGCCACCCTGGACGGGGTGGTCTGCATGGGCGCGGACTACTACGAGACCGCGGAGGAGAAGGCCCGCAACCGCAGCCAGGGGATCCCGGACATCGGCATCGGCCGCGGCACCCTGATCCGCAAGGCCATCATCGACAAGAACGCCCGCATCGGCGAGGTCTGCCGCATCGGGGTGGACGGCCTGGCCCGCGCGGAGGGGGACTTCGGGCACTACTACATCCGCGACGGGGTGATCGTGATCCCCAAGAACGCGGTCGTGCCCCCCGGCTCGGTGCTGTAGGAGGCCCGGATTGCTTCGCCCGCCCCAATTGACTATCTTCTAGCCCGTCAGGAGGTCTTATGACCCGGAACAAGCTCGCCGCGGCGGCGGCGTTGAGTCTGAGCGCCCTGTACCTCGCGGCCTGCTCCCCGGCCTTCAGCATCGGGCAGCGCGAACCGGCCACCGCCCTGCCGGTCCGGCAGCCCGTGCAGGTGCCCGAGAGCCTGGAGCAGATCCAGTATTCCTTCCGCGGGGTGGCCGAGGCGGTGCTGCCCGTGGTCGTGGAGATCAACACCGAGGAGGTGGTCGCCCAGCGCGGGCCGCGCTTCCAGTCCCCCTGGGACTTCTTCTTCGGCAACCCGGAGAACCGCCAGGGCCAGGAGCGGGAGTTCCGCCAGCCGGGCCTGGGCTCGGGGGTCCTGGTGCAGCGGGAGGGCAACACGGTCTACGTGCTCACCAACAACCACGTGGTGGGCAGCGCCGACAAGATCAACGTGCGGCTGCACGACCAGCGGGAGTTCTCCGGCAAGCTGGTGGCCGCCGACCCGCGGCGCGACCTCGCCGTGGTGGTCTTCGAGACCCGCGAGCAGCTGCCCCTGGCCAGCCTCGGGGACTCCGACCGACCTGCGGTCGGGGACCTGGTGCTGGCCGTCGGCAACCCCTTCGGCTTCGAGACCACGGTCACCATGGGCATCGTCAGCGCGCTGGGGCGCAGGGCCGACATGGGGGCCAGCGTGGCCACCCGACCGACTACATCCAGACCGACGCGGCCATCAACCAGGGCAACTCCGGCGGCGCCCTGGTCAACCTGCGCGGCGAGGTGGTGGGCATCAACACCTGGATCGCCTCCCAGACCGGCTGCAACAGCGGCCTCGGCTTCGCGATCCCGATCAACAACGCCCGCAAGACCGTCAGCGACTTCATCTCCAAGGGCAAGGTGGAGTACGGCTGGCTGGGCGTCTCGATCAACAACCAGGACGACCGCCTGTTCCCGGGCGTTCGCGAGCAGTTCAAGGTGGGCGACCAGGGCGGGGCCTTCGTGCTGAACGTGTACAAGGGCTCCCCGGCCGACAAGGCCGGCCTGCAGCCGGGCGACTACGTCCTGTCCATCGGCGGACAGACCCTGCGCAACGCCGACCAGCTCACCCAGGTGGTGGGCAACCTGGCGGCCGGCAAGGACTACGAGCTGAAGCTGATGCGGGGCGGCTCCCCGCTCACCCTGTCGATCCGCCTGGCCATCCGCGAGGAGGAAAAGGAGCTGGCCGCCCAGAACAAGAACCTCTGGCCGGGCCTTTTCGTCGGGGTGCTGACCGACGAGCTGCGCAAGGAGCTCAAGCTCGCCGACAAGGCCCGCGGGCCGATCATCACCGCGGTGTGGGAGAACTCCCCCGCCGCCGTGGCCGGCCTGAAGCAGGGCGACGTGGTGCTGAAGGTCAACGACACCGAGGTGCCCAGCGTGTTCGAGTTCTACCAGGAGCTGAACGCGGCCAAAAAGGACGTGATGCTGCGCCTGCTGCGCGAGGACAACGAGGTGGTCATCGGCCTGGTGAAATAGCCGGCTTCCGGCGCGCGGTTGACGGCAGGCCCACGAATCCCTATCTTTGGCCCATGAAACGCACTCCGCTCGCCGCGCTGCTGCTGGCGTGGCTTCGTCGGGCTCCGCCTGCTGGGCGCCGCCCCGAAGATCATCGTCTCGCACGCCATCTCGGTGCACGGCCAGCCCAGGTACAAGCCGGGGTTCAAAAACTTCGAGTACGCGAACCCCAACGCGCCCAAGGGAGGGACCCTGCACCTGGCCTCCATCGGCAGCTACGACAACTTCAACCGCTACGCCCAGCGCGGGGTGGCCGCCGACGACAGCACCTCCTTCTACGACACCCTGATGACCGCCTCGCGAGGACGAGGTGGAGGTCTACTACGGCCTGATCGCGGAGAAGGTGGAGTATCCGGACGACTACACCTGGATCATCTTCCACCTCAACCCCAGGGCCCGCCACCAGGACGGGAAGCCGATCACCGCCGACGACGTGGTGTTCTCCTTCAACAAGTTCCTCGAGCGAGGGCGTGCCCCAGTTCAAGCAGTACTACCAGGACGTCAGCAAGGTCGGAGGCCCTGGACGCCCGGCGGGTGCGCTTCACCCTTTCGGAAGGCAGACGCGAGCTGGTGGTCGCCCTGGGCGGGTTGACCGTCCTGCCGCCGCAGTACTGGAAGGACCGCAACCTGGCCGAGCCGCTCACCGACGGTGCCGCTGGGCAGCGGCGCCTACACGGTCAAGGACTTCAAGATCGGGCAGTACGTGGTCTACGAGCGCCTGAAGAACTACTGGGCCCTGGACCTGCCCGTGCTCAAGGGGCAGCTGAACTTCGACCTGGTGCGCTACGACTACTACCGCGACGAGAACGTGGCCCTGGAGGCTTTCAAGGCCGGGGAGTACGACTTCCGGGAGGAGAACGTGGCCAAGAACTGGGCCACCCTGTACAACGGGCAGATGTTCGATTCCGGGCAGGTGGTAAAGGAAGAGATCCAGCACGAGATCCCCCAGGGCATGCAGGCCCTGGTGTTCAACATCCAGCGGCCCTTTTTCCAGGACCGGCGCGTGCGCATGGCCCTGAACTACGCCATGGACTTCGAGTGGATGAACCGCAACCTGTTCTACGGCCAGTACACCCGCACCCGCAGCTACTTCCAGAACACCGAGTACGCGGCCCGGGGGCTGCCCTCCAAGGAGGAGCTGGCCATACTATCGGGGATCCGCGACAAGATCCCCGCCGAGGTGTTCACCCAGGAGTACAACCCGCCGGTCACGGACGGCTCCGGCAACATCCGCGCCCAGATCCAGAAGGCCCTGCAGCTGCTGACGCAGGCGGGCTGGGAGCTGCGCGGCACGAAGCTGGTCAACGCCAAGACCGGCCAGCCGCTGGAGTTCGAGCTGCTGCTGTACAGCCCGACCCAGGAGCGCATCGCCATCCCGGTGCAGAAGAACCTGGAGCGCCTGGGGGTCACCATGAACATCCGGGTGGTGGACACCACCCAGTTCACCGAGCGCCTGCGGGACCGCGACTTCGACATGATCTCCGGCGGCTTCGGGGCGAGCTTCTACCCCTCCAGCGACCTGAAGATCGTCTGGAGGTCCGACTACCTGGACTACACCTACAACACGGCGGGAGTGCAGGACCCGGCGGTGGACTACCTGGTGGACGGAATCGAGGCCAACCAGAACGACGAGAAGGCGCTGCTGGCCTGGGGCCGGGCCCTGGACCGCGTGCTGACCTGGAACCACTACGTGATCCCGGAGTGGCACATCAGCAAGTTCCGCGCGGCCTACTGGAACAAGTTCAGCCGGCCGGCGGTGCCGCCCGAAGTACGCCCTGGGCATCGGCAGCTGGTGGGTGGACAAGGCCAAGGAAGCCAGGCTGCCCCAGCGCTGAAGCGGTTGCCAGGACCCGCATGGCCGCATACATCGTCAGACGACTGCTGCTGATCATCCCCACCCTCTGGGCGATCATCACGGTCAACTTCTTCATCGTGCAGATCGCCCCCGGGGGGCCGGTGGACCAGGCCATCGCCAACTGGCAGCGGCATGACCTCCAACGCGATGCATGGAGAGGATTTCCGGGGAGGGGGCCAGCGAGGTCGACGCCCGAGGCAGGGCACCGGCGAGCCGGGCAAGGAGCGAACCCGTCCCTGTACCGCGGCGCCCGCGGCCTGCGACCCGGAGGTGATCGAGGCGATCAAGAAGCGCTTCGGCTTCGACAAGCCGCTGCACGTGCGCTACTGGCGAGATGCTGAGGCGCTACCTGGTGTTCGATTTCGGGGACAGCCTGTTCCAGGGACGCAGCGTGATCGGCCTGATCGTGCGAACGCCTGCCGGTATCGATATCCCTGGGCGTCTGGAGCACCCTGATCATCTACCTGGTCTCCATCCCCCTGGGCATCCGCAAGGCCGTGCGGCACGGCAGCCGCTTCGACCTGTGGACAGCTCCGCGGCCATCGTGCTGGGCAGCGCCATCCCCTCCTTCCTGTTCGCCCTGCTCCTGATCATCCTGTTCGCCGGCGGCTCCTACCTGGACTGGTTTCCCCTGCGCGGCCTGGTGTCCACCAACTTCCGGGAGCTGCCCTTCTTCGGCAAGATCGTGGACTACCTCTGGCACATCACCCTGCCCATCCTGGCCGAGGTGATCGGGGGATTCGCCACCCTGACCATGCTGACCAAGAACTCCTTCCTGGACGAGGTCCACAAGCAGTACGTCATGACCGCGCGGGCCAAGGGGCTGACGCGAGCGGCGCATCCTGCGCAAGCACGTGTTCCGCAACGCCATGCTGCTGGTCATCTCCGGCTTCCCGGCCGCCTTCATCGGCATGTTCTTCACCGGCTCGGTGCTGATCGAGGTGATCTTCTCCCTGGAAGGACTGGGCCTGCTGGGCTTCGAGGCCACCATGCAGCGCGACTACCCGGTGATGTTCGGCACCCTGTACATGTTCACGCTCCTGGGCCTGGTGCTCGCCCTGGTGAGCGACCTGACCTACACCCTGGTGGACCCGCGCATCGATTTCGGGACGAGGAGCCGACGTGGCACGCCGTCTGGAGTTGAGCCCGCTCTCCCAGGAGCGCTGGCGCCGTTTCCGGGCCAACCGCCGGGGAGCTCATCTCCCTGTGGATCTTCCTGGGCTTCTTCGTCCTGAGCCTCTTTTCCGAGTTGATCGCCAACGACGTGCCGCCTGGTGCTGGGCCACCGCGGCCGCCTGTACTTCCCCCTGTTCAAGCAGTACGCCGAGACCCAGTTCGGGGGGGAGTTGGCCATCGCCGCGGACTACCGCGACCCCTACGTGCGGGAGCTGATCCAGCAGCGAAGGCTGGATGCTCTGGCCGCCCATCCGCTTCAGCTACGACACGATCAAGTACGACCTGCCCAGCCCGGCCCCCTCCCCGCCCACGCGCGACAACTGGCTGGGCACCGACGACAACGGGCGGGACGTGCTGGCCCGCCTGCTGTACGGCTTCCGCATTTCGGTGCTGTTCGGCCTGACCCTCACCTTCTTCTCCTCGATCATCGGGCTGGCCGCCGGAGCCATCCAGGGCTACTACGGCGGCACGGTGGACATCCTGGGCCAGCGCTTCATGGAGGTCTGGTCCGGCATGCCCACCCTGTTCATGCTGATCATCCTGTCCAGCGTGGTGCAGCCCGACTTCTGGTGGCTGCTGCTGATCACCCTGCTGTTCGGCTGGATGAGCCTGGTCGGGGTGGTGCGCGCCGAGTTCCTGCGGGCCCGCAACTTCGAGTACGTGCTGGCCGCCCGGGCCCTGGGCATGAGCAACGCCCGCATCATGTTCCGGCACATCCTGCCCAACGCCACGGTGGCCGCGGTCACCTTCATGCCCTTCATCCTGGCCGGCTCCATCACCACCCTCACCTCCCTGGACTTCCTGGGCTTCGGGCTGCCCGTCGGCTCCCCTTCCCTGGGAGAGCTGCTGGCCCAGGGCAAGGCCAACCTGCAGGCCCCCTGGCTGGGCATCTCCTCGTTCGTGGTGCTGGCTTCCACCCTGCTGCTGCTGGTGTTCGCGGGAGAGGCCGTGCGCGACGCCCTGGACCCCCGGGTGGCCGGCTGATGGCCAGCCCGCCTGCTGGAGATCCGCGACCTGCCCATCGGCTTCCGCCGCGGGCCGGACCTGCGCCTGGTGGTGCACGGCATCAACCTGGAAATACAGGAGAACGAGACCCTGGCCCTGGTGGGCGAGAGCGGCTGCGGCAAGACCGTGACCGCCCAGTCCATCCTGCGCCTGTACCCCGAGCGCTGGATCGCCTACCCTCGCGGGCAGGTGCTGTTCGAGGGCCGGGACATCCTGCCGCATGGACCTGGAAATGCTGCGGCGCCTGCGCGGCGACCGCATCAGCATGGTCTTCCAGGAGCCCATGTCCTCGCTCAACCCGCTGCACACCGTGCAGCGCCAGCTCTCCGAGACGCTCTTCCTGCACCGCGGGCTTTCCCCCGCCTCGGCGCGCGGGGTCTGCCTGGAGTGGCTGGAGCGGGTGGGCCTGAGCGATCCGGCGCAGAAGCTGTCCGCCTACCCCCACCAGCTCTCCGGCGGGGAGCGGCAGCGGGTGATGATCGCCATGGCCCTGGCCAACCAGCCGCGCCTGCTGATCGCCGACGAGCCGACCACGGCCCTGGACGTGACCATCCAGGCCCAGATCCTGGAGCTGATCGCCCGCCTGAAGCGCGAGCTCACCATGGCCGTGCTGTTCATCACCCACGACCTGGCGATCGTGCGCCGGATCGCCGACCGGGTGGCGGTCATGCGCGCCGGGGAGCTGGTGGAGACCGGACCCGTGGAGCAGGTGTTCGCCCGCCCCCAGGCGCCCTACACGCAGGCCTTGCTGGAGGCGGAGCCCTCCTCCACGTCCCCGGAGCCGGACCTCGCCCGGCCGGTGCTGCTGGCCTTGGGGGACCTGAAGGTCTGGTTTCCCATCAAGCGAGGATTTTTTCGCGTCACCCGCGGGCACGTGAAGGCCGTGGATGGGGTCACGCTCACGGCGCGCCGCGGCCAGACCCTGGGGGTGGTGGGCGAGAGCGGCTCCGGCAAGACCACCCTGGGCAAGGCGGTGCTGCGCCTGGAGTCCAGCCGCGGGACGATTTCATTCCAGGGACACGACTTGCAGAAGCTGGACGCCCGGAAGCTGCGCCCGCTGCGCCGCCGCATGGCAGGTGATCTTCCAGGACCCTTACGGCTCCCTGAGCCCCCGCATGTCCGTCGGGGAGATCGTCGGCGAAGGCCTGATGGTGCACCGCATCGGCACCCCCGAGGAGCGCGAGCGGCTGATCGTGGACACCCTGCGGGAGGTGGGACTGGACCCGGAGGAGCGCCACCGCTACCCCAACGAGTTCTCCGGGGGGCAGCGGCAGCGCATCGCCCTGGCCCGGGCCCTGGTGCTGAAGCCCGAGCTGATCATCCTGGACGAGCCGACCTCCTCGCTGGACCGCACGATCCAGTTCCAGGTGGTCCAGCTCCTGAAGGACCTGCAGGCCAGGCACGGCCTGACCTACATCTTCATCAGCCACGACCTGCGCCTGGTGCGCAGCCTGTGCCACGAGATCGTGATCATGCGGCAGGGCAGGATCGTGGAGTCCGGTCCGGCGCGGGAGATCTTCTCCAACCCGCAGGACCCCTACACCCGCGAGCTGCTGTCCACCGCCTTCGGAGCCTGAGGGTCCTAGGTCAAATCCTTCCGTTTGGCCTCGAACTCATCCGTTTCGATTTCGCCTTTTGCGTAGCGCCTCTTCAAGATCTCCAAAGCGGATTCCTGGCGGTCCCCCGCCCGGCCTTGCCGCACCAGGTAGCGAACCAGGAAGACTCCACCGGTGATCACCAGCGCCCAAAAGGCCAACATGAACACTGGCCCCAGCCAGCCCAGGCCGCCCCACCCTCCATAACCCAAGCCCCACATCATTTGCAGCCCCCAATAGCCCATCATAGGAAGGGGGTGTGAAGCTCTTGTGAAGGAGCGCTCCGACCCGTAGACTCAATCCCATGGTGGGAATCCCGGCCGTCGCCGCCCTTCTGGCCCGAGCGCGCCATCTGACCGCTTTCACCGGCGCCGGCATCTCGGTGGAGAGCGGCATCCCGCCCTTCCGCGGCCCCGGCGGATTGTGGGAGCGCTACGACCCCCGCACCCTCGAGCTGTCGTACTTTCGCCGCTACCCCCGGGAGTGCTGGAAGGTGCTGAGGGAGCTGTTCTACGACCACCTGAGCGAGGCCCAGCCCAACGAAGCGCACCGGGTGCTGGCCCGCTGGGAGGCGCGTGGGCTGCTCAAGGCGGTGATCACCCAGAACATCGACAACCTGCACTTCCAGGCCGGCAGCCGCAAGGTCATCGAGTTCCACGGCAGCACGCGCACCCTCTCCTGCCTGGGCTGCGGTCGGGTCACCGCCTCCGGCAGCGTGGACCTGGATCAGCTCCCGCCCCGGTGCACCTGCGGGGGTGTGTGGAAGCCGGACCTGGTGTTCTTCGGCGAGGGCATTCCGCCGCAGGTCCATGATGCGGCCGGCCAGGCGATCGAGCGGACCGACGTCCTGCTGGTCATCGGCTCCACTGGCGAGGTCTACCCCGCCGCCTCGCTGCCCCACCGTGCGGCTGAGCTGGGCGCCCGGATCATCGAGATCAATCCCCTGCCCTCCTCCTTCACCGAGGTTATGCAGACCCTGTTCCTGGGCCTTCCCGCCGGGCAGGCTTTGTCCGAGCTGGACCGCGCCCTGGAGGCCTGATGCCTGCCCTGCTTGCCGACGCGGTGGTGGTCCTGCACTTCGCCTACGTGTCCTTCGCGGTGGGGGGAGAAATCCTGATTCTGGCGGGCGGACTGCTGGGCTGGCGCTGGGTGCGCAACCTGGCCTTCCGCCTGGTCCACCTGGCCGCGGTGGTGCTGGTGGCCGCGGAAGCCCTGCTGGGCGTGGTCTGCCCGCTCACCGAATGGGAGTTCCGGCTGCGCGAGCTGGCCGGCCAGCAGGTGGAGCGGCAGCTGTCCTTCGTGGCCCGGCTGGTACGGTCGATCATCTTCTACGACTTCCCCTCCTGGGTGTTCACCGCGGCCTACGTGGGGTTCGCCGTGCTGGTGGCGGGCAGCTTCCTGCTGATTCCTCCCCGGCGCCGCAAGCGGTAGCATGCAACCTTTGGGCCCCGGCCCGGTCCTAGCAACGATGAGCGGCCAGGCCACGCTGAAGCGTTACCATCTGAACCGGCGGGCCCGGCTGCGGGACGGCACCCCGATCCTGGTGCGCACCCTGCAGCCTGAGGACCGCGAAGAGCTGGCGCGCGGCTTCGCCCGGCTCTCCCCCGGCTCCCGGCGCTTCCGCTTCCTGGCCCCCCTGCACAAGCTCAGCGCCGAACAGCTCCGCGAGCTGACCGAGGTGGATCAGCACGATCACGTGGCCATCGCGGCCCGCGACGAGAGCCGCCCGGACCACCCGGGCATCGGCGTGGCCCGCTTCGTGCGCCTGGAGCAGGATCCCGGGGTAGCCGAGTTCGCCATCACCGTCATCGACGAGTACCAGAACCGGGGCTTGGGCACCCTGCTGTTGAAGCTGCTGCTGAAGGCCGCCCAGGCAGTCGAGGTGCGCACCCTGCGCGGCTTCATGCTGGCCGACAACCTGGCCATGCTCCACCTGCTGCGCAAGTTCGAGGCGACCTGGCGCCGGGCCTGGGACAACACCCTCGGCGTGGACCTGCCCGTACCCCTGCCCGCCTCTTGACAGAATTTCGCCTTTTCCGCTAACTTATAGAAGGTATTCCCCTGTAGCTCAGCCGGTAGAGCGGGTGACTGTTAATCACTAGGTCGGAGGTTCGAGTCCTTCCGGGGGAGATGAAACAGAGTCGAACGGAGCTTCTATTAGACAACCCGGGCGGGGAGCCTGTTCTTTAGTATCTAGCCCGTGCGCAAGCCATGGTCCATCGGTTGCGTATCTCACCGGATACCCGCCTGGAACTCAGAGCGCGACCTCAAGGGGCTTCTGCCTCAACGCACTCACTTTGAGTACCGAGAAGCCAAGTATGTTGCCTTGCTCATCTACCTTTTCCATAACCTGGTCGCTCAGTGTCTCGCGGAAGTATCCAGGCTTCTTGTCGAAGATAACCTCGAGATAATCACCTTCAGGATCGAACCAAATCGTTACTTTCCTTTCGGCCATATAAGAACTCCTCTCTTCATTCGATCAGTCAGATAGGCTGTGAGAACGAAAGCCTCCTCAGCTGTGATTTTCACCACCACGCATAAGAACTTGTTGCCCACAGCCGTGCCGAAGTAGAAACGGTAGTACAACCTTGCCTGTGGGTCGCTCAACGACTCCACAACCTGTTCTGGATGGATCAGCGTTTGCTCGACAGCAGACTCCATCCCGGTCATCTCGGGATGTTCTAGAATGTGGGCCAACCGTTCGTCGGTCAAACGGATAGCTAAACCTTGGAAGTCTTCAAGAATCCTCATCCGACACCCATCATGGCCCTATCGCATAGCGCTCAAGCTAGATACCCAGGATACGATTGCATATCAAGCTCCATCCGCACGATTTGATTGTACAAAAAAAATCGCTATGACTCAACCTCAGTGCTCCCGTACTGATAACTATCTGGCTCGCAGTTCTCGAATCTTGTCTCAAAAGCTGTAAAGAAGTAAACTCCAATCTATAGGATTCTGACTATGACAATAGAAACCGAGAAAGAAGCGGATGGCCGCTGGCTCGCCGAGGTGCCTGATCTGCCCGGGGTCTTAGTCTATTCGACCACGCGATCCACGGCCATCGCCAAAGCCAAGGCGATGGCTCTTCGGGTTATCGCTGACCGGCTCGAACATGGCGAAGAGGTACCTGAGCTCAGCAGTCTATTCTTAACTCCTGCATGACGCAGTGGAGATCCGTTAGGGCAAGAACTGTGCTCAGCGCACTGTATCGAATAGGTTGGGAGATCAAGCGAGAGACGGGTAGTTCTCACAAGGTTCTCCGTCGCGCTGGATACCCTGATTTTGTTTTCGCTTTTCATGAGCGCGAGGAGATTGGACCGCGAATGCTGGCGAGGATTCGAAATATACTGGACTCCGGCCCGAAGACCTTTGATCAGCTAGCCGTCCTGAGGAAATAGCTAACCTATGAAAACAAAGTACTCCGATGAACCTTTGGGCGAGATCAGGGTGATCAATGACTTCCTCCCTCCTCCCTCGGAGCTTGTTTTCAAAGAAGATGCAGTGAAGGTCACTCTCGGCTTGAGCCGCAGAGAGCGTAGACTTCTTCAAGAAGCAGGCAACGAAGCATGATACGCAGTACCAAGCATCAGTACATATCCCGATCGAACTGGAGGTGAGCTCACTGAACCAGGCCGACACGTTGCCAACCCATCTGCGCCCCCACTTCCGAAGCCGCCATTTCCACCAGCATTCGCCGGGTCGGCAAAGGCCGCGGTCTACAGGGCGTCCACAGCAAAGGCTGTGGATCTCCATCGCGCACTGATCATGGCAGCCATTCCCTGCCCGATGCCCGTTTAACTTCTGCTATCATTTCCATAGCTCGAAAGGGCCGGACTGGCAGGCAGTCCTGGCGCACAAGCAGCGGAGGGACCGCGCGGTGAGCGGATATCCCGAGGCCGAGCCGATTAGCGCAGGGGAGCTTCGCGAGCTGGATGTGGACATCTGAAATCGCCAATGGCCCGGTGACCCCGAAGGCCGACGAGATTCTCTTCAAGAACGGCCAGGTCCCCGACAAGGCACGGGGGATCTGGCCCTGAGCGGCAGGCAGCCGTCTAGGGAGTTGGCGCCGCTTCGTTCGGATCGAACGTATTGGCGGGATTGCCCAGAACTGCGGGAAGCCCGTCCAGAGTCGCCTTTTCGACGCTGAAGGCCGGAAGCTCAGCCTCGGTCGGGAAACCTGAAGGAGTGCTGGGTCCGAACGAGCTGTACCCCGCGTCCAAGAGGTAGACAGGGTTGCTCACGTTTATCATGTAGTTGAGGTTCTCCAGACCTTCATGCGTGGGATTACCTGCGTACGCCAATTCGATCGCCGAGGCGATCGTCGCGGTCGTTGGACTCGGCGTGCTGTTCTCATAGGGCGCATAAGCTGAGAGCAACAGGAGGTCCAGGACGGCCCAACCACTGTAAATCCCGAAGGTGCCATCCGCGCGGAGCAGGTCGGCAGCATACTCCGTGGCAATCCCGCCTACGGTGTTTTTTTCGAGAGTGAAGACGGTGTCAAGGTTGCCGGTTGCCGCCGCGTAGTCGGCCGAAAGCGGCATGGCCAGGCTCACGGTCGCCTTGCTCGAGTTGCCCTTCGCCTTGTAGATGTAGTACCTGTATTCATACTCATCCAGATACGTGAGCATGTTCACGCCCGGAACCGAGCTGACGCCTGTCAGCGCCACCAGCCCGGTGGCATCCCTTGTCGCCTCGAAGATGCATTCCTGATAATCTGTGGCGTTGCTGACAGGGGGGACTGAAGGGTCCAGCTCCTCGTGCTGGAAGCCGGAAACGGAGATCTTCATCCATCTCTTACCGGCTTCGGATTGTTTGGCGGAATCGAATTCGATCATCACCCATTCCGGCATCCTGGCATAGTGCGTCCATAGTGTTGCGGTCGGATCGGCGGAGGGATGTGCGGAAACCTTGCCCCGCACCGTAATGACATCGCCGGCCCGTGAAAAATAGCTCAAGTCTATCTGCAGATACTTCTGGTACGAGGTGCCGTCTAGTTGAACCTGCCACCATTCCAGTTTGTATGCGTCGCCGCCGAGGACGGTCCATCGGAAGATGTCGTTCGCGGCGACCCCGCTGGTCATTTTCACGATCCAGTCCGCCTCGCGCTCGAATACGCCGGCCGCTTCTACGGCAGAGATCATTGCCTTGACTTCGGCCGCCCACTGGCAGGCTACATACATTTGCGCGCGGCCGTAGTCGAAGAACGTGTCGATCGTGTCTCTTGTGCCTGGCAAAATGGCCCTTGCGCTTCGCATGGATAGCCCCGTCATCGAGAGCGGGAGGTCGAATATGGCCTGATCGGCGACCGTTGGCGCAGCCGGTGGGGTCAACGAACAGGACGCAAAAGTGAGAAACGCCGCACTCACCAGCGAAATGACGGCAGGGACACTGTTTCGCTTCATCCTGGGCCTCCTGAGAGTTGCATAAACGCAGCCCATGACAAGTCTATCGCTATCTGGAGCATTTTCAGGCAGAACATCGATAGGGGCTGGCCGTCACCGGAGCGCCTCTGCAGGAGCACGGTGACAACGAATCTGCCGATTGGCGAGCCGTGGACGTGCGCAACTGGCTGCAGTTCGCTGCCATCGAGCGCTACAGGCCGACCTCCAGCAGCAGCAGCAGACTACGAGGACTCGCAGAGCCTCTCCGGCGGCGAGAAGGCCAAGCTGGCCTACACCATCCTGGCCTCGACCACCGCCTTCCAGTTCGGCATTCGCGAGGCGGAGACCCGGCCGCGGTCGTTCCGCTTCGTGATCCTCGACGAAGCCTTCAGTAAAGTGGACCCGGACAACGCCGCCTACGCGATGGAGCACGCGGAGTTCCTGGCCGAACCTGCGGCAGATCCCTGTAGCGGTGCACACCAAGTTCATCGAAGAGCACCAGGGGATCCTGCGCCCCCCGCAGCGGCTGGTGCGGCTGCGCTATCTCGACCCGGCACTGACCTTCCACGGCTGGCGCGACCTGGGTCTTCCCCTGGCCGAGCTGCGCAGATTGGAAATCCGCTGCCGGACGGCGTTCATCGTGGAGAACCGATCGGAGCGGGGGTTCAGCTTGCTGGAGGGGTGAAAGCTCGTTGAAAAGGTGCGAAAACTCCTTCGGACTCACCCCGCCTTTTGTTGCGGAAACTCCGAAACGTTCTCAGGCATGTGCTGAAGTGCATTCCATAGGTCCACTTTTGTCTGCATATTTAGCCAACTCTCCGGACTCGTATTGGTTGCCTTGGCAATCCTCAGGGCCATCTCGGGACTCAATGCAGCTCTCTGATTGATCAACTCAGAGAGCGTCTTGCGCGATACGCCAAGGTCTCTTGCTGCTTGAGTCACAGTGAGACCAAGGGGCTTGATCACATCCTCACGGAGTACTTCTCCGGGATGGGTGGGCTTTCTCATCGTCATGATCGTTCCCTCCACAATCTAGTGGTAGTCCAAGTAATCGACGTCTGTCGCGTCTTTCGCCTCAAAGTTGAAAGTCACTCGCCAGTTTCCACTCACCCAGACAGACCATGTCCCCTTCCCTTTCCCCGATAATTGGGGAAGTCTGTAACTAGGCAAGTTCATATCCAGCGGCCTTACAGAGGCTTCGAGTCTATCCAGAATCCTCGCCAGCCTAGAAGCATGTTCTGGATTGATGCCCCTTTTGTTTCCTGTTTCATAGAACTCCTGCAGTCCTTTATGCCGGAATGACTTTATCATCTATATCAGGAATATGTATCTGTAACCTGTTACGTCCGTGCGTCCCACTTCACTTTCTCGTTCTTCTCAGAAATCCCTGAACATGCAGCGTAGCCTGCGGAGAAATGCGCCCCTCTCCTCCGGCTCGTGTGATCACGGCGAGAATCCGCATCAGTGCGGAACACCGAGGGCGACCAATGGGACGACCTCGTACACCTGGTCGATCAGTCTCGCCCAAGTCAAGCGGCTTTCATCGTCAGAAACACAGTAGGCTGCTTCGGCATCCGAACCACATGGGGCTTGTTGCGGAAGAAAAAACCCCGAGGACCGGCAGCGGAAACCGGTATACAGGAGCTCCAGGCCAGGTGTAAGCTGCCGGCCATGGCGACTCCGGGCTGCCGGTTCGCCCGGCTCGTTGTGCTCCTCGCCGCCGCTTGCCTGCCTGCCGCCGCCTTGGCGGCGCAGACCCTCACGGTGAGGAAGGGCCAGAAAGTAGCAACCAAACGGAGGAGGGGACAGTGGATCTACGGTTTGTTTCGCGCAGCGAGCTGAAGGATAAGGAGTGGGACGAGGAGGCAAAACTGTGGGATCGGCCAAAGGTCGATCGCGAAACTCTGCAACGGCTGAACAAGCGGAGCACCCTGGAGGGTAGCGTGCGCGTTGCGGTGCACCTGGGCCTTGTCGTGGGGACCGGCTGGTTGACGGTGATCGCCGGCCGGCAGCATATCCTGCTTGCGGTGATTCCCTTTCTTGCTTACTGCTGGCTTGTCGGATTTTTGAACGGAATCGAGCACGAGATGCGACACAAGATCGTGTTTCCGCGCCGCCTGGACTGGTTTAGCGACGGCATTTACTTCCTGATCCATGTCCTATGGAAAGCGGGGTCGAGGAATCAGCGGGTATCCCACGTGATTCACCATCGCTACACCATGGTGCGGGATGTGGACCCGGAACCGGCCTTTCCGGAAGACCTTACCGCCAGGTGGGTCAGACGGGAGCTTTTTAGCATGCTGTTTAGCTTGGTGACGCTTGGAATCCTGGCTTTCTTCAAGGCCCTGTGGGCATTGATACAGCGGACGCGGGGGCGGCTTCATCCGATGATCCAGGTCCAATGCAGCGAAAAGGACCTGAATTTCATTCAGCGTGAGTCCTTCGCCGTTCTCATTATTAATGTGGCCGCCCTGGCGGCCTTTATCGTGCTTCGGCGTTGGGATCTGATCATCGTCACCATGCTCGGACCACAAATCGGCCTCGCTATCAGCGCCTTCTATCATCGCACCGAGCACATCGCCATGATGTACAACTCGACTGATCAACGGCTGTGCACTCGGGGCGTTAAGGTGTCTCCCATTACGAAGTTCTTCTACGGCGGATTAGACGAGCACGTGGAGCACCATCTGTTTCCGGGCGTTCCCTCCCGCAACCTGACCAAACTCCGCCAGGCCCTGGACATCTCCATACCGGAGCGAAAGAACGTCATCGCTTGCTGGAAAGAAATCTACGCTATCGCCAAATACAGAGAGACCCATCCGGACGAGGTGTTTGTCCCGGCGGGGTATGCGTGATTGATTGGCGGCATCGGAGTCCGCAACACGCGACGCCAGCGGGGCCCGGTGGCCACAGCTTGTACTTCAGCAGCGTGAGGGCATTATACTATCTGCAGATGCGCGATTGGGCGCTTAAGGCGCTGGCTCACGGTTACAACGTGGGGCTGACTCAGCGTCTACCTCTATGGTTTGTCTCAGAGGCAATGAAGAAGTAAACTCCAATCAGTGGGACGAATAGATGACTATAGAAATCGAGAAAGATACGGACGGCCGCTGGATTGCTGAGGTTCCCGATCTTCCAGGCGTGCTAGTATACTCCACTACGAAATCCTCTGCGATTTCCAAAGCCAAGGCCATGGCTCTTCGAGTTATTGCCGACAGGCTTGAAGACGGCGAAGAGGTACCAGAGTTAAGTAGTCTGTTCCTCACTCCTGCATGACGCTGATTTTGTCTTCGCTTTTCATGAGCGAGAAGAAATAGGACCTCCACACTAGAAATAGCCAACTTATGAAAAGAAAGTACACCCATGAACCTGTGGGAGAGATCAGGGTGGTCAATGACTTCCTCCCTCAAGATACAGTGAAAGAAGCATGATACGCAGTACCAGAAAATGATTCGACGCCTACTCGACCTCTATGTCACCAGGCAGCAGCGATAAGTCTCGCTGCTCGGATTAGTAGGCCAACTACCGCAATCATGCGATTGACGGCGAATATGAAAAGTCCGTCGCATCGTGAACGCAACTTCAGCATACTTGAATGCTGGCAGCCGATCGTCGAGGCTGCCAGCATCAGAATTGCGAAAGCGGGACCCTATTTTGCCTGACCTCCCTATTCCCCTCGAGAGACACCCCCTACAGCGGCGTCTTAAGCGTGAACTTCCAGACCTCCCTGCAGATAGTTCGGCCAGTCCCCTCCGGGAATCCTTTCGGGTTCGACACCTCGTAGTCCACAGTCCCCTCTATACCCGCGAACTTGCCCGTTCCTCCAAGGACCTTGCCCTTGCCCTTGGGGCTCGTCAGACTGGCTTCCGACAGGTCCGCCATCACTTTGTCGCCATCCTTGTCCATGAACGTGCAATACCCATGAAGCCTTACCCCGCTCTTATCCCCGTACAAGATAAGCACGATGTAAGTGGTCATCATGTGAAACGGACCTTTGCCGCTGTCATCGAGCCGTATCCCCGTTATCTCCTGGGTTCCTACCCAGTGGTCCTGGTCGATCGGGAAAATCTTCGTGACGTTCGAACTGTAGTTGGTGCCCACGGAGGTCATCTGGGTTTGCGCCACGGCCTGGCCTCCCGCAGCAAAAAGGGCAGAAATGACAAGCGCTATCGTGAGATACTTCATATCGAACCTCCTTACTCTTGTTTCTGGCGATGCACACTCGGTTGATTCAGGAGGCGGACCAGTGGCCGGATACGCCAAACGTTTCATTCCAGCCTCGCTCGGGCTTCTCTTCTTGGTGTGGTGTAAATCAAGCAGGTAAACAAACCGGCGCAGAGAAGCCGTTTGGCTTTCTATTAGTATACTCTAAGCCTTTTCAACACGCTTTGTCAAAAATCCCTGAGGAGGGAAAGAAGCATAGGGCGCCAAGGAAAAAAGGGGGAATGTGTTTGACTGCAAACCACCGGAGAACGCGCTTACGGCACGCCACATTTTCTGATATTCCCGATCAGTAGCATTAGGGCAGATAGGTTATCACTGCTGAGCCAAACCGGACGACAGATCACTCCCGCGGGGAGGCGATATACGTAGTGGCGGCCTCAAGCGTTGGACTTGCCAGATCGGTCGGTTGGCTTGATGCCATGCTGCATGGATCCCAACGCGTGTTGTTGAGGTCTATCGAAAAAAGAGGTCGTCCGCGAACCTGCGGACGACCTCTAGATAGCTGTATAATGAATGCTCGTTTGACTCTTTAACTTAGAACTGTATGCCGAAAAACACCCCGGGCCAGAAACGGCGATCATCGCTGCTGAAGCCGAACTCGTATGCGTGTACGGGCTCGAGGGTGATGCTGGTGTCGTTTCTATTGCTCAGGTAGTTGAAGGAAACCCCGCCAATAAGCGCGAAGGAGGAGAACTTGTATCCCAGGTAGGCCCTGGCTCGAAAAAAGTTCTCGTACTCTATGGCTATGGCATCCACTGGGGAGACCGCACCGAAAATCGCCTCGGTGTTGAAAAATACCTTGCCAACAGGGATATGAACTCCCAGACCTAGTCCAACCGTCAGATCTTCGAGCTGGCTGTCGATACCTGCCGTGTAGATATTGTAGACGGTCTTGGTTCCGTGGATCAGCGCAATATTCATCAATCCCAATTCATCGTACCAGGCTTGCGCATGGGTCTGTCCGTTCTTGCGCACTATGCTGATCAGGCCGATGGGTATGCCCTCATTCTCTGCCGCTATGTTGATCACGCCAAGCTGAATGCCTCTGGCCTTCCTGCTGACATTCACCACTCCGGCCTGGACCAAGGAGGTGCTTTTTGCGTAGTTGAGCACCCCGGCCTGAACGCCATTTGCCGTACCGAAAACCGTATTTACCACACCGGCTTGGATTCCGATGAGATTCCCACTGGTCCAGTTGGCCACCCCGGCTTGAAGTCCCACTGCATCTTCTCCGATGATGCTGATCACCCCGAGGGCCGCTCCTCTGAGCATATCCGCGTATCCGGCCACGATGTTCAGTTGCACAATGTTGACCGTATCTTGCCCGTCGGTCCGCCCCAAGCTGAAGGCAGGAACCAGGGAAAGATTGACTGGTACCACAGCGTAATTGTCTTCCGCGACGACCGTTTCAGAAACCAAAGCTGCGAAAAGCAGTGCCAACAGAAAGCCTCTCTTGTTCATTATTCTCTCCATATTCGATTTTTGATGAGTTTTAAAGAATGTCCGCGGCCGCAGCGAGGATGCGCCCCACGCCGTAGTCGTCGATGTTCCCCATGACCACGACTCCCAGCCGCCGCTTGGGGTACAGCCGCATGAGCGCTTCGATGCCGGGCCCTCCGCCCCCGTGCTCCAGGATTTCCTCGCCCTTCTCCTGCTGCATGACCCACCCGAGGCCCCGGTCGAACGGTTGCCCATCCGCGGAGCGCTGCATCCGCTGCATGGCCTGCAGCGTCGAAGGGGATAGGCCCCACGCGGACTGGGCGACGCCCGCGTCCATGTTCGTCCAGAGGAACCGCGCGACGTCTTCTGCCGGCCCTACGAGTCCTCCCCAGGGGGCCAGGATGTCGAAATCCGTCAGGTAGGTTCGTCCCTCCGCTCTTCCGTCAATCAGGCCCTCACCGTTCCACTCTGGGTGGTTTTCATTCAACACGGCGAGCAGGGCCGACTCGGCGTGAGCCGGGATAACGGGGCTGGCCAGTGGGGTCCCCGGCGGCAGATCGGCGTACCGGAACGAGGTGTGCGCCATTCCGGCCGGCCGCAGGACGGTCTCAGCAACAGCAGACGCAAAGGGCTTGCCGGTGACTGCGCTCGATCAGGGCTCCCAGGGCCAGGTAGTTCCAGTTGCAGTATTGGGACTCCGTGCCGGGCTTGAAGTCCAGCCGGTCCACCTGCGCCAGGTAATCGGAGAGAATGACCTCCAGGGCGGGCAGAGGCTGGCCGCGGTAGGATACCAGGTGCGTGACATCCCTTTCCGGAAGTCCCGAGCTGTGGTTCAGCAGGTTGCGTACCGTGATCCCGAAACGCGCCGGAAACTCGGGCAGGTAGCGCGCTATGGGAGAATCCAGCCCCACGAGCCCCCGCTCCTCAAGCTGCATGACCGCCACCGCGGTGACCACCTTCGTCATAGAGCCCCAGTGGTAGGCCGTCTCCGGAGAGCCCGGCTCGCCCCGGCGGGCCATGCCGGCCGAGTACCGGTAGATGATCCTGCCATCACGAATCGCCGCGAGGGATATGCTCCCTCCTCCGCGCTCGGCCGCATCGCGCACGAGCGCCTCCAGCTCCTCCCGGGTGGTGGCCGCAGCAGCGGCGCCCCCGACTTCGGAGAACCGGAAGCTCCCGAGAATGCCCATCACGGACCCGGGGGGGTCCCCAGGCATGGCTGAGGCGCTGGCCGCGGCGATGAGGGAGTACACCACTCCGCCGCGCATCTGGTAGGCAACGGCCACTGCACGCTCCCTTCCGCGGTCGATCAGCCGCCTTGCCCGCCAATCGCCGAAAGCGGCGCTGCCGTCCAGCACCAGAGAGGCCGGGTCGACCCCAGCCGAGCGGAGGCTCTCCCCAACGCCCTCCTCCTCCGTACTGGCGGAAACGGCTTCCACGTACACGTCGATGCCCCGTGCTTCCAGCCGGTAATGATAGAAGGCGTCTTTCGCCTCCTGCGGGGTGAGCTCCGGGCTCACGCTGAAGGAGAACCCTCGGGCCGGGTCCGATACCCTCGTTGCCCGCTGGCCTCCGCCCACGCTGGCGCAGCCCATGATCACCCCGAAGGCGAGCAAGGCAGCCAGCGCTCTGAAAAAGCTCTTGTTCATCATATCCTCCTGCCGTAACAAAACACTTTTTCGGCAGGGAAAAGCATCGACCAACAGATTGATTTGCGGCCAGAACACGTCCATCAACGGATTGATTTGCGGCGGGGATCCATCCATCAACGGATGGAGTGCTGGGCAGAAAGGCGGCGGTGCCTACGACGCGTGTTTCAGACCGGGGGGCTCGACCAGGCGAAAGAGCTCATAGCGGCTCCTGGCGCCTGTTTTCTCGAAGATGTTGTGAACATGCGTCTTCACCGTGGCCACGCTAACGAAGAGCTTCTGGGCAATCTCCCTGTTCCCCAGCCCCTCGTTCAGGAGCACGATCACCTCCCGTTCCCGGGATGATATCTGGAACCGCTGCGCAAACTCATCGCTGACCTTCCGCGGCGGCGCCGAGTCTGCGATCAGGTAAGAACCGAAATAATACACGAGGATACACCCGAACAGGGCGTAGGGAACGGTGCTGAACATGAATCCCTGGCCTGCCGCGGATAGATGCACGATCGGCTCCTTCAGCTCCCCAACAAACCCGAGGACGCTTTCCAGGAAGCCGACGACCCCGAAGGCAAAGGTGGCCCAAATGAGCACGAGCTCCCGCCGGGGCCGGTCCGTCTTGGAACCCATCGCCGCGACCACCAGGACGTACGCGAACAGGGCGATGTACGCGGCGGAAGCCAGAACTATCGGCAGGTTGCGGACGAACAGGTTCCGGGACTCCTCCAGGCTCACCGCATTGGGCCAGAGGAATCCTGCCGCGTTGAGCAGCGCGACAGCCGCCACCAGGGCATCGCGAAGCTTCTGGTAGCGGACGGTGAACACCCGGTGGTAGTAGAGGGTGATTGCGGCCACGCACAGAACGGTCAGGAGAGAGCCGGCGAGGTAGCTCATGAGTACAGCCCGAAGCGAAAAGCCGGCGATGTTCACGTACAGGTACTCGCGCACGAACAGCGCGGCGATGCTCGCGGTGAACGCCCCGTAAAACAGGATCAGCAGCCAGTAGGAGGAAACCCGGGACCGTATCGTGCCGACCACGGAGATGGCCAGAGCCGCCAGGCCCAGCATGATCACTGCAACGTAATACAGCACCAGGAAATGAGGCATCCTGTAAATTCTACTGCCGGCCTGCGGTATTGTCCATCTTTATGGCGGTGGACCTTAGAAGATTTCCAAGTGCAGCTTACCCTGAACCTGCACTAAGGCTTCGCCGCCGTGCCCGCGCGGGTCTTGGCTTGAGCGCTTCATAGCGCCCCGGGAAGGGCTACCTGAGGCCTCGGGTCGGCGACTATGATTGAGCCAGCCTGGCCTCGAGCTCCTGGATCGCCTCCTCGAGCTCTTCGATCTCGATTAGCTGGTGCGGCCGTATGGAGTGAATCGGGATCGAGGCCCTGCGTTCCTTAAGCTGCCCGCGCAGCTGGTTGAGCTCCCGTTCCATGGCCTCTCGGGTTTCGCCTGCCATTCTCGCTTTCCTGCCTGGCCCCAGGATACACACCCGAGCGGTGAGCTGCCAGCCCCTGCCGGCTGCATCGTAGCAATGCCAGGCTATTCAAAAATGCTCACGAACGGATATTCCAACATCGCGGGGATCTGCCGATATGCATCAGCCATTGTCTCGTCTCTGTTGTCGAATTGGTCCATATTGATCCTTTCCCGGCCCACGCTCTCGTATGTGAAATCGCCGACGTAGTTGATTCTGCCTGCTTCAACCCTGAACGGTTTGGCGAATGGGAATTCCGCGCTGGCGTACCCTATGCTGATGTTGTAGAAATGATACTCTCCTTCTTTGACGATTAGGATTTTCGCATGATCACCTCGCTTGACTTTCACCACCGGTGCCAATCCCCAGCCGCTTGCCAGGTTCAGAGAAAAGCTGGAAAGGGTCTCCGAGGAAATTCTGCATACCATCGCGCCTTCTCCTTCCTTCAGTGCGAAGTTGCGGGGGCTGGCGACCGTTACACATGAGATCAGAAGTGGAACAATAGCCAAACACAGCGACGCTCGCTTTTTCATCTTTTTCCCCTTAGGCACGGGTCAGGAAATTCCATCTCACGGAATCCGGAAGCAGTAGGTGCAGAAAGTTTCATCAGCGCTTTCACGGTTGCTTCTCGTAGTACTTTCGGAAAATCGCTTTCGCGAATTCCGAATCGATTCGGGCATACATCTGGAAAAAGTCATAGCCAGTGTCTTTCTGCTTTCGTATCTTCAGTCCGGATTCTTTCTGCAGTTCTTTGATGTAGCTCAGGGCTTTCCGATTTTTCGGATTGTAGGTGATCAGAAGAACCCGCTCCAGCGGCTTCAGGTACTTGAAATAGCGGAATCCTTGAAAGATGCTCATGTACTTTTCAAAGTCTTCAGGCGTAACTGCTGATACCATCGGGAAGAGACCGTCCGGCGTTTCTTTCTGGGTCTGGATTCTTCCTTCAACTTCTGGAGTGTAAGCGATGAAATTAGGCGGAAGCACTCCTTTGCGAAATAGACTGAGTTCCTGCTCCACCGATCCTTCATAAAGGATCGGCCCTGCGAGCGTGAAAAATGCCGTATCAATTAAATTCCCCATGCCAATCTTTCTGTACTCTTCATGGACAAGAGTGTACGCGCAGTAGAATAGCTCAATTGCTTCATTTGGACTGAACTGAAAGAGCGCCAGAGCTTTCATATACAACGCTGAGCTGATGAATCCGCTGAGATAGAACCTTTCTCGCCCTGAAACTTCCTGCTTCAGGTAATCAGATTTCAGTACAACGTATTGATCAATGATGTTGAAGGCCGATTTCGAATCATTCGCCTCTATACGCTTCTTGATTTCGACATAGTTGGACGCGAAATCTCGATAAATAGCTATTTCCTTTTTATCACCTTGCGCCTCCACTCTTGGCAGGAAATAATCCAACAAAAGATCCTCTGATGCGTAGCCTCTTAAGCAAATGACAACAGCAATACTTATAATAGCGATCACGTTCTTTCTATCCACTATTTCTCCCAACTCCAGAAGGTTTCGTATTTCCCCAATTGCGGATCGAGCAAGATCAAGTAATAGTATAAATTAAATCCTGGTGTAAGGTTATATCCTTCAATTCTATTCTTTAAATCAACACCCTGTGAGACCATTACCCAGTCCGAAAGAACTTTTTTCATAGAATAGGGATATTTCATTTTCGAGTTCCAATCACCAAGCTTAAGAAAGTCTCCATAAGTGCCCTTTGTGATAAGTCCGGATGAAGAACGCCTCGCAAGCTCCTTCATCATTTCCATCGCCGTTCCGCTGGTCAGAAGATCCTGCAGGTACTCTACGGCTGCCAGATTCTGCATCGTTACATCGATCCGCATCGTGTCGGAATAGCTCCACTGTGTTTTCAGGTACGCTCTATAGTCATCAATCTGGTTCAGCGCAAGGCCGGCGGACAGCACCTCCCCAGCCCACATCGAGGTCATCAAGATTTCCTTCGCGAGATAACGGATCTCAGCCACCCCTGGCACCTTATCGTCAAATGCCTCTATGAGCAGCTTGTCGATGCCCTTGTCCACAAGCCCCTTATACAGCGCTTTGGCGGCCTCTTGTTCATCCTTCGATTTCAGAATATCCCAGGCCCCCGGAACTCCGCTCAAGTCCCCAACCACCTTGCCAGCCGCATAATCCACTGTTCGCTTCAGGTATCCATTGTCCACCAGCAAATGCTCCAAGCTGGAAACCCACTGCTCAAGTCCTCCTTTACTGAGGTCGATCCCTAAGGACTTTAGCTCCTTGATGGTTTGCAGCTCCGCGGTACTGGCAAGTTCAAAGCTTCGTTCTAGCTTTTCTTTGATCTCCAGCCTCTGCTCCACCTCGAATCGAAACCGGGCGGCGTCCATTCCCAAGCGTACGGACTCCCCTTGGATGAAGGCCTCCAGATCGGTTTCGCTAAGGATTTCGCCTACTTGATGTTTCGCTCGTACCTGCTCGCTGCGTATCACACGGGGATCGACGCGCAGCTCTCCACGCCCATCTCGATAGCCATACAGGGTTACCAACTCCTGCATCTTCCGTGGATCCAGTGCGGCTTCCTCTGAGAAAATGCCCTCCTGTCGTTGGTCCAGCAAGCCCTGCGCCGCAATCAACATCATGGCCAAGCGGGCATCTTCTTCCGAATAGAACTGCGCCATCGCTGCAATCCCTGTCAGTTCATACCCTTCTCCGCTGATCTGCCAAATCTCTCTCAGATCGTTGAGTGTCTCCCAGCTCTGGATGTAGGCTGCAGCTTCATCGGCGGAGCCCCCCACATGGATTCCCTCATGGGCCAGCACGCTGGCGATCTGGGCCGCTCCTTCCTCTCCGCCGCCCAGCAGCATTTCGTTTACATAAATCATATTGGCGTTGCTCAACTTGGTTCTGCCCAGCTCGCCGCCAAGATCTTCATATGTTATCTGAACACTTCTGCTTTTTATGTTCTGGGCAAGCAGCCAATTGGCCTCGCTGTTCTGACCATCCCAGTCCGTTCAGCGCACTCAGAGTATCGCGTCCCTCCACACCGCCGAGTTTGAAGCTGCTGATACTGATGGTTTCACCCATGCCCTTGAAGGACCGTAACATCTGCAGCACGTTCATGTCCGTGCCCTCCATACCGAGGGCCAGGTAGTTTCCCTTCTTCCCGAAGTGGTACTCCAACAGTCCGATGCTCACCGGCTCCCCATTCACATCCTGCAGTCCAAACATGCTGGTGTTCAACAAGTTCGCCGATGCGCTGCCGGCAACCGCATAGCTCACCCCGATGGAGGCAAGCCCCCCCATGGTTCGATTGAATGCGCCGATAGCCTTTGTGTCATAAAGCTTGCCTGACAGCGGAGTTTTGGCTACTGTCAACCTGGTTCCACTTCCCCAGCCCCACAGTCACGAAGTTCCCCGCCATGCCGCCGGCCACCTCTGCCATCGCATCCTTTCCGAAGGCCCCTTCGGTGAAGCCCCCGGTGTCAAACCAGCCGTCGCTGCCGATCCGCGTGAAATCGATGGCGTTGATCGCGCTGGTAGCGACTATTGGTCGTGGCTACTTCCGCGCCTTTGAGCAGGGTCGAACCGATCACGCTATCGCCGAACTTCCCCGTGGCTCCCGCCAGACCGTGGAAGCTCGCTTGCGCCCCGGAAAAGCCGTTGAACCCCACCCCGATCGCCGCAGTGGCCGCCGAGGTCAACGCCTTCTTGCCGAAAGCCCCGAAGGCCTCCCCAGCATCCAACCCGCTGGCGATGTCGGCGAGGGTGAATACCGCATCATCCACCAGGTTCAACGCCACCGACGCCGCCAGGCTGGCTCCCCCCGTCACCGGGGCAAACACCGCCGCGGCGATCGTCACCCCGATGTCCACCACCGAGCGCAGGGTGAACGCCTTGAAGTCGGCGTCTCGGTCGTCCCACAGCTTCTTGTTGTAGAACGGCTGGTTGGCCTCCGCGTACCCCTTGGCCTCGATGAGCTTGTGCTGCAGGTACAGCCCCAGAATCCGCCCCTGCTCCCCCAGCCCCGCAAAGCGCTGGTTCTTTTCATACTCCTCCAGGGCGTAATCCGCGTCCGGCTCCGGCTTCAGTGTGGGGGCAAAGCCGATGTGCGCCCCGAACTCCCCCCCGCCCATCACCACCACCCGCTCCCCTTCCGAGCCCTCCAGTTCCTCCACCAGCCGCTCGAACTCCTCCTCCCCGATGCGCTGCGTATCTACCCCCCGCACCCGCTCGTATACCGCCAGCTGCGCGGCATAGCCCAGCGCCGCATCGTCCTCTTGCCCGGCCACGCCCTCCCCGCCATAGCGCTGATGCAGGTACCGGGTGTCTTCCGGCTCCCCGAACACCCGCTCCTGCTCCTCCTCCAGCCCTCGCAGGCCCCGGCTCAGCAGCCCCTGGATGCCCGCGAAGCCCAGCTGCTCCAGGCTGCCCGCATCCGCTTCCGGCAGAAGCTGCCCGACCTCTTTCAACTGCGCCTCGTAGTCCTGGTAGCCCCCAATCGTGTGCGTTTCGGTGAGAGTCCTCCACAGCGTGGCCCCTACCACCGCCTGCTTGACGAAGTTCACCCCCTCCTGCCGGAACCCGTCGTGCAGCAGCATGCGCCGCATGCTCTCGGAGAACTCCTGGTTGGCATCCGCCACCTGCCCTTCCAGTCCCTGCCGCGCTTCCCGCAGCGCCTCCAGCGCCTGCCCGTACTGCAGCACCGCCATCCGCGTGGACAACTGCTCGTTCTGCCGGCACTGGAAGGCCCGGATCCGCTCCAGGCTCTCCGCCCCCTGGAAGCTGGCCAGCTTCAGCGCCCCGAAGCTCACCGGCTCCCACTGCGCGATCCCGTTGCGCAAGTTCCCCGCCCCGCCCAGAAGCGCCGACAGCAGCCCCTCGCCCAGCGTCTGGGCGATCAGCGCATCTGGGTCCGGAAGCTCCGCCACATCCGAGATCAGGAAATCCTGCCCCCGCGCGATCGTCTCCCGGGTGTCCGCACCAAACCTCTCCAGGATCCGCTGATTGCCCACCCGCGTGGCCTGCTCGGTGAGCCCGGCCACCCACTCCCGCTTCTGCTCCAGGAAAATGGCGTACTGCAGGTTCCAGGCCTCCTTCTTGACCTGGAAGCTCTCCTGGAAGCTCTTCTGCCACTGCTGCTGGCGGGCCTGGACCTGATGCTGGGCCTGCTTCCACTCCATCTGCCCCCGGGCCAGGATGGCGCTCATCTGCTGGTCCCACAGCAAGCGCTGCTCCTCCAGTTCGGTGCGCAGCAGCGACATCTCCTGCACACGCAGCTCCCGGTAGGCCCGGCTGCGGCCCGCCAGCACCTCCTCAAGCCCCTCCTGCATGTCCCCCACGGCCAGGCCTGCGCCCGCGAAAGTGTACCCGTCGTAGGTCTTGGTCAGGCTGTCGAACACGGCAGCGATATCTTCGAAGCCCCGCAGTGCGTGTTCCCTGGAGCTGAATACCGGGTTGTTCAGCGCCGCCTCGGCGGCATAGAGGAAATCGGCCCCCAGCCTGTAGGCGTGCACCATCGCCACATAGCGCTCGGTCAGGACTTCCCAGCGGCGCCTGCGCAGATCCTCGTTCAATGGCTCGAGGAAGAAGGCCTGATAGGCCTCGTGCAAGTCCCGCTCGAAGCGGTTGGTGGAATAGCCGCTTGGCACGGGGCCGACCGCGGAAGCGGGAGCGACATCCCGATAGTAATCGGCTAGGTAGGCGCCGACGGCGGCCAACACCTGCACGTCGCCCACCTTCGCATCGCCGAAGTGCGCCACCAGCGACTCATGGGCTTTCAGCTCCGACCCCTCGGGAGCCACCGCCCCATCCCTGAGAAACCGCGCGAGAAGCTCACCGTATTCCCGCAGCCGCTCCTCCTGCACCACCGCGATCCCCGGATCCTCCGACGACGAGGAGGCCGCCAGGTACACCTGGATGCGGTTCTGGATGCTTTCCTTCTGCCGGGCCGTCTCCTCCATGACCGCCTGCAGAAGAAGCAGCGTGTCCTTGGCAGTCCCCGCGAAGGTCTTGCCGGCTATGCGAAGCGGGTTCAGCAGCCGGTCCAGCTTGCTTCCGATATCCGGTCCCTGGATGCTGGTCAGGGCCAGCACCTGATCCAGGTGCTCGTAGGGGTCGCGCTGGAAAGCATCGAGGATGGCCTGTTTCAGATTGGCGATTCCGACCGGCGCGCCGCTGGCGTCCCCATTGAGCAGGGACAGCCGCGCCTCCGCCTGCTCCAACAGCGCCAGTTTGGCGTTCGGATCTCCGCCGCCGGAATCCAGCAGGTCCCAGGTATCAGTCACTGAAGATTCACAGATATCCCTGGCGTACCGCGCTCTGTTCCGCCGATCTCGCCAGTCATCTCGATAAAACCAGGTCCAGAAACTGTCTAGTTTATCGTCCAGCTCGTTCGCGGAGCTGTAGAAGGTGACGTATTCCAGATAGTCGTTCCCCAAGGTGCTCGGCTTCCCCCCCCACAGGCCGAGAAGACAGGCCATCTGGAAGAGCTTGTAGTCCTTGTCGTTTCGGTTGGTGGCGTTGTAGGAGGCTTGAAGCTCCTGGTAGACGTAGTGCTCGTCGACGTACTGCTGCACTTTGTCGTCGGTGTGGACATAAGCGCCCTTGAGGATCTCCTCCATGGCGCTTTGCACCGCCGGATTGAAATGGATCCAGTTGTAACTACTATCTCTGCCGTCCCCCGTTTCGACGATGTATTCTGGCTCCCCGCCGGTGCGTATCTGCAGCTCCTCGAAGGCCATCGCCTTCACCCACTGCTGGATCGTGTTCAGGGTGATGGCGTTGGCGTCGAGCTTCTCGGAAAAGCGCAGAACCTCCTGAAGGTAGGCCACCTCTTCGAACGGCAGCCCCGCGGCGCCGAAGTAGCGCTCGAAGTCCCCTCTCCGCGCTTCGACGTCGCCGGCCGCCGAAAAACCGATGGAGGCATTGCCGGCTTCGTCGTACTGGATGGCGATGCGGCTAATCAGATTCGTGAACCGGTCGTTGGTATCGGACGGGTCCTGGATCTTCTGCAGCAGATCGTCAACAAACGTCTGCCGCTCCCCTTCGAGACTGAGCCCGGCGAACTCCTGCAGGGCCTCTTCGTAGGCGCTGCGCGCGTCGCGCACGGCCACGGTCTGTTCCTGCCCCTCGGAGGAGAGCACCTTCTCGATCTTGTGCAGCACCATCTCGCTGCGGTAGTACTCCTCGTAGCTCCTGCGGTATTCGGCATAAGCGGCGTCGCGCTGCAGGAGGGTCTGCTGGGTGTCGGGGTCCTCGAAGATGGCCTGCAGGGCGTCCACCGCCGCCGAGGCGTTGCGCAGCCGGTCGTGCACGTACAGCAGGCGGGCATCAGGATCCACGGCGTCGATGGACTCCTGCAGCGCCTCCATCTCGGCCTGCAGGTCCTCGGGGCTGGTCACGGACTGCGAAGCCGGTACGGCGTTGGCCAGGTAGCCGCTCGAGGCGTACTCGTGGATGGCCTTGGCGGTCTTGTGCTCCTGTTTGGCCTCGCCCAGCTCGCTCAGGCGAGCGCGCACTTCCCCGTACTGCTCCGCGTAATCCAGCTCCAGGGCCCGGAAACCGCCCGGACCGTTGATCAGCCGCTCCCATTGCGCTTCGGTATCGGCGATCCGGCTCCGGATGTCGGCGATCTCCGATCGGATGGGCCGGCTGATGTCGTCGAAAGGAACGTTGTCCAGGAAGTCGCTGACCACCTTCCCGTAGCTGGTGAGAGTTTCCCGCAGATGGGCAATCTCGTTGCGCGCACTCTGCAGCTGCGATGCGGCCTCCCTCCAGGCTCCCGAAACCTCCACGCCGACGGTGAACGGCTGCGGAGCCGGTTCCTCGAGGTCGGAATACCCGGCGAAGAACCTTTCGCGGGCGGCGGTGAAGGCCGCATCCCCGTCCTCCTGCTCGTAGGCCAAGAGCGCGGAAGCCAGGAAGCTGTTCTCCGACAGGAGGTTGTTGTAGGATTCCAGCTGCCAGTTCAGCACGTCCTGCTCGGCGCTGACCAGCGAGCCGCTGAGGTCCGCGGCCAGCTCGTTCTCGCGCACCGGCTGTTCGTAGTCGCGCTCGTTCGATTCCCAGGTGCTCCCGTTCTCCAGAAGAAAGCCTTCGCCCTTGAGGAAGCCGCGGAAATGCTCCCGGGTGTGCACATCGTCCCACGCCGCGGCGTAGAGCCCGTCCACTCCGGTTTCACTGGTTTGCCGAAGATGGTTTTCCTGCAGGCTCGAGACGTGATCCTGCAGCGGCCCTTCCAGCCCCTGGAGCACCGCGAGGGCCGCGCCGCGGTCCTCCGCGCCGATCCAATAGGTGACCAGCGACTCCCGGCTCAAGGCGTAACCCTGCGCCGCCTGTTCAGCGGTGGGCTGCGCCGGCGTGAAGTACTCGTCATCCCAAGGGGAGCCGGACAAGGCCTGAAGGTAGGCGACCGATTCGGCCAGACCCGCCTGCGGCCCGAGATAGCCCTCTTCACGCAGGTAGGAAAGAGGGTCGGGATCGATTCCCGGGACGTAGCCATTCTCCGCCCCCAGGATCGAGCGGAAACGCTCCAGCGATTCGACGACCCCGGTTTTCGAGGCATACCGATCGATCAGCTCGGGTTTCAGCTCACCCGCCGCGGCAAGGCTCTTCAGGTAGAAGCTCAAGGCGATGTCATCGCCCTCGTACAGCAGGCGAACCCTGGCGCCGGCATCCGCCGTGAAATAGCTCGCCCAGTCGACATCCTGGGGGGTATCGCAGCCCTGATCCCTGTTTACCTTGATATTATTTATGAGCTTATAAGCAATGGGGCTGAATGGATACAGTTTGATGAACCCTTTCTCGTGACCGATATCAATGATAAAACCAGGGAGATGTTCAGAATTGCCTACCGGGAGATCAGAAGTGAATTTCCCGGATTGAAAATCCTTCTTGCGACTTATTTTGATGGATTGAAGGATAACCTTGATGTTGCTCTTTCACTCCCGGTGAACGCTGTACACATCGATCTTGTCCGTTCACGGGATCAGCTTAAACCCGTTCTTGAGAATCTTCCTGATAAGATGATGCTTTCACTTGGACTTGTAGACGGAAGGAACATATGGAAAAACGATTTTGTAAATTCACTTTACCTTATTCAGTCAGCCCTGGAAAAAACAGCCTCGGAAAAGCTAATGATCGCTCCTTCATGCTCATTGATCCACACACCCATCGATGTGGAACTTGAGACTGACGCGAATTGCCTTGCCTGCAGATGTAAAGCAATGGATGTCTTTCGCAAGACAAAAGATCGATGAAGTATCGACCCTTAGATATTTATCCGCCCAAAAAATTGCTAATGTTTCTGATGATATACGTCTTTTCCATAATGCAGAATCCTTATCAGCCCGGAAAACTTCAACATTGATCCATAATAGCCGGGTTAAGGAGAGAATGGGTGATCTGTCAAAACTTGAGATGCTCCAACGAAACGATTTCAGATCACGTAAGAATAAACAGAGTTCCAGATCCTTAACCTTCCCCTTTTTCCTACCACAACAATCGGATCTTTTCCACAGACTCCGGAAGTAAGAAGCTGGAGGGCAAAGATGAAAAAGGGCCAACTCCCGAGGGAAGATTATGTTTCATTCCTGATGAAAGAGATCGAGAAGGCTATAAGATGGCAGGAGGAAGCAGGTCTTGACGTCCTTGTTCATGGAGAATTCGAACGGAACGACATGGTGGAATACTTCGGAGAAATGCTTGATGGATTTGCTTTTACCAAGAACGGATGGATACAGAGTTATGGATCAAGATACGTCAAGCCCCCAATAATTTACGGCGATGTACATGCGTCCGAAACCAATGACATTGGAATGGATTAAATATGCGCAATCTCTTACATCAAAGCCTGTAAAAGGCATGCTCACAGGTCCTGTTACGATTCTTCAGTGGTCGTTTGTAAGGAATGACCAGCCACTGTCAGAAACATGTCTGCAGATCGCACTTGCCATTCGCGATGAGGTTCTGGATCTCGAAAAAGCAGGTATTAAGATCATCCAGATAGATGAACCTGCCCTGAGGGAAGGATTGCCTTTAAGAAAGAATGACTGGCAGGCATATCTCGAGTGGGCAATCAGAGCTTTCAGGCTTACTTATGCCGGCGTTCGGGACGAAACCCAGGTTCATACGCATATGTGTTACTCCGAATTCAGCGACATAATCGGGAACATTGCTTCGCTCGATGCAGATGTTATTACAATCGAATGTTCCAGGTCGCAGATGGAATTGCTTGATGTCTTTGCAGATTTCAGATATCCGAACGACATCGGTCCCGGTATCTACGATATTCACTCGCCGCGTGTTCCCTCTGAACAGGAAATGACTGACCTTCTGAAAAAGGCTGCTGCCGTTATCCCTGAAGATCAGCTATGGGTAAACCCCGATTGTGGGCTAAAAACACGCAACTGGGATGAGACAAAACGTTCACTTATGAATATGGTGAAAGCTGCGAAGACTGTCAGGGAGCATGTTCAGGTGATGGCAAAGTAAATTAACTGGAGTGAATGTTTAAAGCTTAAAGCGTAGAGCGTAAAGCGTAAAGCCTATGCCTGCAGCCTTCAACCAACTGCCTGCTGCTGCCTAGTAAATGAATGTAACATCGCCTGATTTGGAGAAAGGAGTTCCATCGGAATATTTTCCTGAAACTTTCCAGATATAAACTCCCTGGGCTGCAAGAGCACCATTTTTCAAATACCCGTCCCAGCCCTTATTGAGTTCTGCACTTTCAAAGACCTTATAACCATTGCGGTTGTAGATATCCAGCTTGTATGAAGCGATATTTGAAAAAACCGGACGAAATGTGTAATCGTCAATGTTGCTCTCACTCCAGTAACCTCCCGTGGGTCCTAAACAATTCCACCTGAATGCGGTTGCAAATGTGATATACGATCCTGTTACAGGAACATATGGTTTGTTTGAGCTTAGAGTGTCTGCCGTTTTTTGATTCGTGGAAGTCAATAAATGTCTTCCATCTATTGCATCCTGGCCCAGCATGACAATAGAAGAGGCAAAAATTAAGAGCGACAAGAACGATGATTTCATCACCCTGTAGTTTGAAATGTAAATGTCTGTAATACAGGTTTATAAATTACAACCAAATTAGTACAGGGTATTTATATAATTTAATGAAATAATTATAAGATTCATATATTTTTCAATGAACAATACTTTAAAATTTACCTGACCAGCCATGGGGCTTTATAGCCTTCTGACCGAAGCTTTTGAACCGGAATTTCAGGTGTGAATTCAATATCAATATTGGACGATTTACCATTTTCAATTTTATACAGGAGAGACTGGTACGGTTTAAACTCGAGACTGCATTGCAACCTCACTGCCATTCCAGTCAATTGCTATATCATATCTTGTGGTTTCTGTGTTCAGTGACTGGCCGTAGCCCAGGGGGAATTTCAGCCTGCAAGCTTTGGGATCGGGGAAAAATATGTAAAGCGTCTCCCCTTCTTTTCTGCACCAATGAGCCGGAATTTTGTTTCCTGCCATAAAAGGTTTAATATCTATGGGTAGTTCATGGGTGACATTTTCTAAAGCAAGGATTGTATTTACGAGATCCTGGTAATCATCGTGAGTTGCAGCTCCTGGCTCCTCCGGATTTTTCTTCAGAACAATCCTGAGACCGGCATTTGCAAGTTCGGAAATTCTTTTGACTACCTTGTAATCAAGATGGTTTGCATCAACATACAAAGCCTTGAATTCAGCATTCCCAACTTTCAGAATTCCGTTTTCGACGCGTGACTTTTCCAGGAATTCATAATTTATCCATGCCGGATTGAAAGGCTTAAGTTCATCGGGAAAATAGATATATCGCATCTCATAATATCCCCATGACCAGATAAATTGTTTTTCTTTCGGCATAACACCTGCGCACCAGGCATCTTCAACAGGCAGGTAAACTGCAATATCGGACCATGTATTGCCTTTCTTCATTACTGCTGAAACCTTTGTGAGATATTCATTGAATTCTTTTAATTGAGGTGCCAGGTTACCTTTATCGCCGATATGCGTGCTTGCATAGAAGCTCACAGTGTCATAACCTGCTGGATTATGAGCCTTACCATGCCAAATAATCTGGTTTATACCATTGGAGAACAGCGCATCAGCTATGATCTTCAGATCCGCAGTCTGTTCTTCACGGATATAGTCATGAGGCCAGCCATAGAGACATGTAAAAGTCTCGGATGAGACGGATCTTTTCCCAGATAGCAATGCAGCTGAAGCTGGAATTGATGAGAATTCGGGTTCAAAAAGCATTGCTTCTCCTTCCGGGATATCAAGGCGCGAATATCCGGAAATAAGATCGCAGGGTGCTCCCGATACCTGACCTCTCGACATAATGCCAACTGAATTCAGGGTAGAATCAAACTTTGTATAGAAGTCAATAACCCTATCGGAAATGATTGACATATAATCATAAAGGTATTTTTTACTCTCCTCGCTGTATATTGAATCCATGTAAGGAGTGATATCGTAACCAAACCTTTCTTTGAAATCGCTGTTCAGGCCATCATACCATAATTTTTCAGTTTCGACCTCCCAGCTATCGATGAAATATGATTGTTTCAGTCTGGTTTCAGGTCGGGGAAACGAATCAATCAATCTATTAAAATAGGGAAGGTAATTTTCAGATTTCAGATGATCGATTACGTAACCTGAAACAGGATGCTCCCAGCTACGATGTATTTCCTGCCACCATGCAGGATCGCCAAACCTTTGTGATGCCTGTTCCCGGGGAACATGACTGTCACCAAAAGGCCATAAAGTACCTAATGTAAGATCACATACCATTCCTATTGAATCGGCGTATCTTATTGTAAAATCAACAATTTTCTGCCAGTCGCTGAGCCATTCCTGGCGTGGTGTATATGTTGTATCTGCTGGATTGAAACGGTTAAGAGGGTAAACCCATGCAAGCTCAACGCCACCAAAACCATGTGCCTTTAGCCAGTCGAGATTATATTTCACGTCCTCCTGCTTGATTTCAGAGGCAAACCACCAGTATCTTGCGAATGGTTTAGAGCTGGAGAATGGCTCATTACCCGAGGTATTTGAAGTTTGTTTGCACGTACTTAATAATGGTAAGAGAACCATTAGCAGAAAGGTGGAAGTTTGCCTGATTTTCATATTTTGTAAAGTAAAGCGACTAATTATAAGATTCTTATATTTTTGCCGGATGGATCTTCTCTTTACAGATGCACTAAAGCTAAAACGGCCAAATGCCTTCCAGGTAATGCTTAAACCTGCAGGACCATCCTGTAACCTGGATTGCACATATTGCTATTACCTGGAGAAAAAGAATCTTTTCAACGGGGAAACTCCGTTCAGAATGTCGGATGAGCTGCTTGAACTGTATACCAGGCAATTCATTGAGGCAAATCAGGTGCCCGTTGTAACCTTTACCTGGCAGGGCGGAGAACCTACTCTTATGGGCATTGATTTTTTCAGAAAGGCTCTCGCATCTTCAGAAGAAATACAAGGGTGATAAAACGATCGAAAATGCTTTTCAGACAAATGGTACACGGTTAAATGATGAATGGTGTGAATTTTTTAAGGACAATAACATACTGGTTGGCATTTCAATCGACGGAGAAGAGCATAATCATGATAAATACAGGAAGACAGCATCGGGCGGACCATCGTTTAAGAGGGCAATGAAAGGTATTGAGTTACTTCATAAACACAAAGTTGAATTCAATACATTAAGCTGTGTTACTTCATATAATGCACCATATGCGAAGGAAACCTACAGATTCCTGAAAAAAATCGGAAGCGGATTCATACAGTTTCTTCCGGTAGTCGAAAGGGAAACCGATCCTTCAAAAAATTCAGGACTGAGGCTCGCCTCTCCTGCTTCCGACCCTGGTACAAGGCGACTGAATGGTCTGTGACAGGCAAGGACTTCGGAAAATTTCTTATAACGGTATTCGATGAATGGGTCCGAAATGATGTTGCCAGGTATTTCGTTCAGATCTTCGATACTACACTTGCCAACTATGTTGGTGAAATGCCCGGTATTTGTGTTTTTTCGGAAACCTGCGGCGATGCTCTTGTAATGGAACATAACGGTGATATGTTTACCTGCGATCATTATGTCTTCCCCGAATATTACCTGGGAAATATCAAAGACACACCGATGATCGATATGGTCAAATCACAGAAACAGTTTGATTTCGGAGTCGAAAAAAGAAATAAGCTGCCCCGGTACTGTCTGCAGTGCGATGTCAGGTATGCATGTCATGGCGAATGTCCGAAACACCGGTTCGGCATTACACCTGATGGCAAACCCGGATTAAATTACCTGTGTGAAGGATACAAGGATTTTTTCCATCATGTTGAGCCATACATGGACCGA
>CAVUYS010000017.1:0-144621 GCA_963745745.1 uncultured Spirochaetota bacterium
GGCTCGGCGGGCGATGACCTACCGGTACGCTTTCGCCGGCTCGGCGGCGCTCCTCCTCGCCGGCTTCCTCTTCTTCAATCCCTCCGGCGTCGACAAGGGGACCGTCCTGTCCTACGCCGAAAGGGAGGCCCTCTCGGCCACCCCGGAGATCGGATCGAGAGGCGGCTCCCGCCTCGTCCCCGTCTACGAGACGATGGACTACGCTTCGGAATACCGCAACGCCCGCCCGCAACCCCGGACGGTTTACATACTGGAGCAGGTTTCCGAGACCGTATCTTCGGAAATCATTTATTAGGAGGTTCAGAAGCCATGAACAGGATGCTCAAACCGGCCCTCGTGATCATGGCCTCTTTGGCCGTTCTGGCCCCGTCCTACGGGACCGAAGCGGCAGGGGCGAAAGGTATCGGCGGCGAGCCCGACATCGCGGGCGTCGCCAAGAAGGTCTATCCCTCCGTCGTCCGCGTCGAGGCCCGGAACGGCACCCGGCGCGTGGCGACCGGCGTCGTCGTCGACAAGGACGGCTACATCGTCACGACGGCCCTGATCTCCCCGCGCGAAGAGAAGATCACCGTCACGACCTCGGACGGGAAGAAGATCGAGGCCGAGTTCCAGGGCTTCGACACCGAGACCCAGCTGGCCCTGATCCAGGCCAAGGACGCCGGACTGCCGCCGCTCGCCATGGGCAAGCCGGCCGATCTGCGCGCCGGGCGTCCTGGATCGGCGTCGTCGGCGTGTCGCCCGAGGCGACCGCGGCCGTCACCCAGGGCATCGTCAGCTCCGTCGCCGCGGACAAGGTCCGGCTCAACGTCTGGGTCGACGCCCGGCTCGAGCGGCGGCCCCGTCGTCGACGCCGAACGGCCGGATGGTCGGCCTGCTCCGCGGCATCTACATGGACGAGCGCCCCGTCGTCTTCGAGTTCCGCGACAGGGAACAGGTCGGCTCCGGCGTCGTCGCTCAGCAACCGCGCCGAGGCGCCCTCGTCGGGCATGGCCCTGGCCGTCCCCGATCGACGTCGTCATGGACGTCGTCGGCCGAGATCAAGGACAAGGGCAAGGTCGAGCGCGGCTGGCTGGGCGTCGGCATCGGACGAGGATCAGGAAGGCCGGACCGTGATCGGCACGGTCGACGAGAGAGCCCGGCCGAGCTGGCCAAGCTCAAGGACGGCGACGTCGTCCTCAAGATGGCGACGGCAAGGATCCCCGGCCCGCGACGTCCTGGCCGCCGGAGATCCGCAAGCGGAAGCCGGGACAGGACGTCACGCTCAAGATCGAGCGCGACGGCAAGCCCATGGACGTCAAGGTCAAGCTCGGCGAGCTGGCCGAGGACGACGCGTGCAAGGAGATGGACGTCCGCTTCCCCGGCCTCTTCGGCCGAACGCCGCCGATCGAGACCGTGCGCCGGGAAGCCCGAAGCCGGCGCACAGGCCGACCGCCCGTTCGATGTCCGCGGACGTCCGGTACGAGACCCGCAAGTACATCGGCGTCTACTGCAGCGAGCTGAACCGCGAGCTGGCCGAGCACTTCGGCGTCAAGGACGGGACGGCCTGCTGGTCACCGCGGCTGACCGAGGACGGCCCGGCGGAGAAGGCCGGTCAAGGTCGGCGACGTCATCGTCAAGGCCGACGGCAAGACGCGTCGAGACCGTCAACGAGCTGCTCGACCTCGTCCAGGACAAGAAGAAAGGCGACAAGATCAAGCTCGAAGTCCTCCGGGACAAGAAGACGCTGACCCTGGACGTCGAGGTCCAGGAGGACAAGAGCGGCGATCTGCTTCGAATCCGAAGACCTCCAGAGCTTCCTCGAATCGTGGCAGGGATACACGGACGCCTTCAGCGAGCGAGCTCCAGAAATGGCAGACCGAGGGCATGCCGGAGCTCCGGCAGAGCCTCGAAGAAGCTCAGCCTCCGGGGCGGACAGCGAAGGATCTGAGAGACCTGCTCCGGTCTTTTCTTTCGAGGGGACAGGCACCGCCTATGCGGTGCGTGTCCCCGTTTTTTTACTTCTCCCTGTTCTGGTCCGGCGAGATTCAGCCAGCTTGCTTCCTGAGCCGTCTCGAGCTCTCCGGCCGGAAGCCGGGCCTTGTCCCGATAGCCCCCGGCCTCCCGCTGGCGCAGGGCTTCGTACAGGATGACCGCGACCGACACCGAGAGGTTGAGGCTCTGGACCATGCCGAACATGGGGATGCGGACGACCTGTGTCGGCGAGCGGCCAGGGCATTCGTCCGAGATGCCGTCGGCCTCGCTGCCGAAGACGAGGGCCGACCGGCCGGGTGTAGATCGATGCTCGGTGTAGGGGACCGAGTCCTTGCGCAGGTGGGTGACCAGCGATCTCGATAGCCGGCTTCCTTCAGCGGCTGAGGCAGGCCGTCGGGGTCGGGTGGACCGCGGATCTCCAGCCACTTGTCGGCCCGGGTCGAGATGGCCTTGTTGGGCCGCAGGGCTCTCGGGTTCGGTCCGATGAGGTCGAGGTGCAGGACGCCGGCCGCGTCGCACGTCCGCATGACGGCGCTGGCGTTGTGGGCCAGGGTCACGCCCTCGAGCACGACCCGCAGGTCGGACTGGCGGTGGGCGAGGACCCGCTCGACCTTCTCGATGCGCTCCGGCGTCGGCATGCCGGAACTATATCAGAGGACGGGGGATAGGAATAGGAAATCGGGGACATGGAAAATCGGGGACATGTAACAATTTTTCTGAAATTGGTACGTGTCCCCGATTTCCTTCTTGTGGCTTCCTTGAAAATACCCGGCGATTTCCCCTATAGTTATCGCACCGCGCCGGTGTGGCGGAACTGGCAGACGCGCGGGACTCAAAATCCCGTCGGGGCAACTCGAGTGTGGGTTCGATTCCCTCCACCGGCACCAACGATCTTCTATTTCCGCCTCACGCCCGTGATCCCGGCCTCTCCGAACTCCAGGGACAGTGTCCCGATCAGCTTGTCTTCGGCCACGACGGCCGAATAGTTGATGACCATGTTGCCGCCGACGGTCACGTTGAACTTGACCGTGCCGTCCTCGAACGTGAGGTCGGCCATTTCTGTGCTGCCGGACGCGCCCGAGTACTTGCCGGCCAACTGGCCGTCCTTCATCGAGAATTCGAAGACGAATTCGCGGGCGCCGTCTTCCATCTTGACGTCCCAGGTCCCCAGGAGCGCATCGTACTTTCGTTCCTGGGCCGGGCCGGAAGCCGAGAACGCCAGGACGGCGATCATGATCATGGCGAGGGAACCGAAGAGCTTTCGCAGGCATCGTCGTTTCTCCTGAGACTAGATCTTCTCGGGCATTATACCCGAAACCGGCCCTCCCCGGCGGCCGGCCCTCGTTCAGTACTTGACCTGCGGTCTCCACCGTGAAGAACTTGTAGTCCTTATAGAGGATCGTGGTCAGCGAACGGACCTGGACCCGGCCGTGCTTGATGTACCCCTCCTCGGTCGTGTCCTTGCTCGGGAACCGCAGGCCGTTCTTCTCCTGGCCGTACTCGGTGACCGAGGTCAGGCGGGGCTCCGCATTCATCTCTTTCGCCGTCTTCTGGATGATCTCGAAATTCCCGACCGATGCCTGGTCCCAGGCGATCTTGAGGATGCTGGCGTCGTCCTCGCGGACCCATATCCGGCCCGTGCAGTGGACGCGGTCGAGCGTGGCTTTCAACGTCGCCTCGAGGAGGAGGATCTGCTCGCCCTTCTCCTTCTCCTCGCCGACGATGCGGTACTCGTGGAGGTCCTGGGCCGCGGCGCCGAGCAGCCCGATGGGACCGAAGAGGGCGTTCTCCACCCGAACCGTCGTCGTGGTCAGGACGGCGTCCTGGTTCTTCTTCTTCCGCCCGTTCTCCTCGATGAGGACGCGGCTCTCCGTCTTCCGGCTGCCCTTGCGGACGAACTGGTAATCGTAGACGTAGGTGGTGGCGTAGTAGGGCGTGTTGATGGGCTTGTACGTGTAGGCCACGCCCGAGGGATTGGGAACCACGCCGTCCGGGGCCTCCTCGATCGTCGAGTAGGTCCGCTCCTCGATCTTTTCGATGCAGGTGAAGTCGAGGGCGGCCCGTTCGAGTTTCTGGCAGTAGTCCTTCGTCCGCTCGAGGATGCGCGCCAGCCGCGCATCGGCCGGGGGATCCTGAGGCACCGGCGGCATGGAAGGGCCGGCGACTGCCGAGAGGACGATGAATGCGCCGATGAGCCGAAGACAAGCATGTCGGATCATGACGGTCTCCTTTTCGAGGTCGATGACCGAATCGCCCTTCCGTCCTCTATCCACTTTTACTATAGGCCCGAACGCGCCCGATTACAAATGGGTCCGGCCCGCCCGTTGACGGCCCTCCGGGTCGGTGCTATCCTTCGTTCGAACCAGCGTCGTTGGGGATTAACCACCCACGATCGAAGGAGGCCCCATGTCCAAGCGCTCTCTCGCCGTTCTGATCGCGGTCGTCCTGCTCTCATCGACCGCCCTCTCCGGTGCCGAAATCAAGCTGACGGCCCTGACGCTCCAGGGCGGCAAGACCGTCCAGATCGGTTTCGCCAAGACCTTCCGGACCCCGTCGCGGGCGGCCATGCAGGCGACGCTCACTTTCGACAACGGGCAAGCCTCGGTCAGCCTGAAGTACGAGAAGATGGAACCGGCCGTCCTCTTCGCCGGGGACATCTCGGCCTACGTGCTCTGGGCCGTCACGCCCGACGGCTCGACGGAAAACCTCGGCGAAGTCGTCGCCGACAAGAAGAGCTCTTCGGGCACCGTCCAGGGCTACACCGGCAAGAAGACCTTCGCGCTGATGGTCACGGCGGAGCCGTTCGCCACGGTCACCCGGCCGACGGAGCTCGTCGTCTTCGTCTCGGGCGAGAACCAGGGGATGAACATCGCCAACACGCCCTTTACCTTCAAGGATTTCGCGACGGATTACAAGGGCGCCCTGGATTCGATCTCCAGCGTCCAGTACAACGACAAGACACCCGCGGCCGTCAAGCAGGCCATGAAGGCCCTCGAGATCGCCGGGAAGATCGGCGCCGCCGAGGTCAATCCGAAGGCCCTCGCCCAGGCCCAGGCCGCGTTCGCGAAGGCCCAGGCTTCGACGCGCGACAAGAAGGCCATGGCCGACCAGGCCCGGGTTGCCGCGCAGCTGGCCTGCCCAGGCCATCAAGGATACCGTCAAGGTCAAGGAGGAACAAGCGGCCGCCGAGGCCGAGGCCAAGCGGCTGGCGGAGAGGGCGGCACTCGAATCGCGGGCGACTACGGCCGAAGGGGAGTCGGCGCCGGATCGCCCAGGAACTCAAGGAGGTCCAGGTCCAGCGCGAGGCCCTGGCCGCAGAAACCCGGACTCTGGCCCAGCAGACGGAGAAGCTGGCCGCCGAGCGGGACCAGCTGTCCGCCGAGAAGAACGCCCTGGCCGCCGAACGCGACACCATCAAGAAGGAACGCGACGAGCTGGCCGGTATGTTGAAGGGCGCGCTGTCGTCGGTCGCCGAGACGACCGAGACGGCCCGCGGCGTCATCGTCAGTCTCTCCGGCATCCTGTTCGACGTCGGCAAGGCCACGCTCAAGCCCGCCTCCCAGCAGTCCGTGGCCAAGCTGGCCGGCATCCTGATGGTCTTCTCCAACATGAACCTCAGCATCGAGGGCTACACGGATTCGACCGGCTCGGCCGACCTCAACATGCGGCTGTCCATGGACCGGGCCCGCTCGGTCTACGAGTTCCTGATGACCCAGGGCGTCTCCAACAGCCGGATGAAATACCAGGGCTTCGGCCCCGAGAACCCCGTCGCGCCCAACGACACCGAGACCAACCGGGCCAGGAACCGGAGGGTCGAGGTCGTCCTGACCCAGGCGCCGCGGACTCCCTGAGGACGCCCCTCCAGACATCCGTTCCTCGGATGACTTCGGCCCGGCCCGGCGACGGGCATTCGCCGCGGGAACCTTTCTCCCGTTCATTCGTCTCTTGTGACGAGAGTCGAAGTCCGAGGTGTATCATGAAAAAGTGGATCTTCCGCATAATCGCTCTGGCCCTGCTCCTGACGTTCTTTTATTTCCTGTTCGCTTGCGGTAAGCCGAAGGCGGAGACCAAGCTGGTCGCCGTCTCCCGGGGGGACATCCGGGAGAAGGCCCTGGCCGTGGGCACGATCGAGCCGGAGAAGGAGATCAAGGTCAAGTCGACCATCCCGGGCATCGTCGCCGAGGTCCTGTTCAAGGTCGGCGACGCGGTCAAGGCGGGGGCGCCGCTGTTCAAGATCTCGCCCAATCCGACCCCGATCGAATACGTGGAAACCCGCCGGGCCATGGAGCTGGCCGAGGTGACCATGCAGAAGCTCAAGAGCGACTGGACGCGCCAGCTCGAGCTCTTCAAGGGGAACCTCATCTCCCGGTCGGAGATGGACGCACCGAGGGTCTGTACAAGGAAGCCGAGCTGAGGTTTCGGACGTCCTCGGAGCGCCTGGAGCTCCTCGAGAAAGGCCGCATCAGCATGGCCAACCGGGACATCGACTCGCTCATCAAAGCGCCGATCACCGGGATCATCCTTTCCCAGAACGCCTTCACGGGCGACCCGGTCGTCCCGCTGACCAATTACCAGCCGGGCACGGAGCTCTGCTCGCTGGCCGACATGTCCAGCCTGCTCTTCAAAGGCACGGTCGACGAGATCGACGTCGGCAAGCTCTCCGACGGGATGACCGCCGAGATCCAGATCGGCGCCCTGAGGGACACCAAGATCGACGGCGACGTCGACCGCGTCTATCCCCAAGGCCAAAAAAGAGGGCAACGCGACCCTCTTCGACATCTGAGATCCTCATCGATGAAGCGTCCGGAGCGACGCTCCGGGCCGGCTATCTCGGCCAGCGGCCAGCATCCAGCGTCCGCGAGCGCAAGCACGTGGCCCTGCTCTCCCGAGCGGCTGGTGCATCTTCGAGGACGGCAAGAAGTACGTCGAGATCCCCGGAGGCGAGAAGCATCGAAGAAGGTCGAGATCGAAACCGGGTTATCGGACGGATTGAACATCGAGATCCTGAACGGGCGTCAAGCGAAGGAGACGAGGTCGTCGAAAGGCCGCCCCGCGGAAATCAAGTGATCCGGCATCTTCTTCCGCAATCTCTTCCGGGACCTCGTCCGGCCAGCCGATGCGGACCGTTCCTGACCTTGTCGGGGGTCGTCTGGGGCACGTTCTCGGTGGTCCTGCTCCTGGCCTTCGGCGGTTCGGTATCGAAGGCCCAGATGAAACGCTTCCACGGCATGGGCCAGGGGATGGTGCTCGTGTTTCCCGCCGCGAACGACGCTGGCCTAGAAGGGCTTCCTCAAAGGCAAGGCCGTGCGGATCACCCCGGAGACGGTCGAGGCCATCCCGGAGAAGGTCACCGGCATCGAGCTCGTCAGCCCGGAGTTCGTCGGGCAGCCGGCTCATCCGCTACGGCCGCAAAGAGTTCCGCAACACGGTCCGGGGCGTCAACCCCGAGTTCGAGCTCGATGCGCAACACCATCGCCGAGCGCGGGCGCTTCATCGATCCCGAGGACATGGCCGGGCGGAACGCGGGTCTGCTTTCATCGGGGACGTCCTGGCGAGCCGATCTCTTCGGGACCGAGGAGCCCGTCGGCAAGCCCGTTTTCATCGACAGCGTGCCCGTTCACCGTCGTCGGCGTGATGCGGACGAAGCTCCAGAACTCCAACTACAACGGCCAGCGCGACGAACGCTGCGCCTTCATCCCCTGGACGACGTACGCCTCGCTCTACGGGACGAAGTACGTCTCCAACGTCATCTTCCGCCCGCTCGACCTCGGCCGGAGCAAGGCGGTCATGGAGGACGTCAAGGCCCACCTGGCCAAGCTCGTCGGCTTCTCCCCGGCCGATCCCGACGCCCTCGGCGTCTGGGACACGCTGGAGTTCGAGAAGCAATTCACGATCTTCTTCCTGGCATTCACCATCTTCCTGGGCGTCATCGGCTCGTTCACCCTGCTCGTCGGCGGCGTCGGCGTCGCTTCGACATCATGACGGGTGGTGGTCGACGAGCGGACGCGCGAGATCGGCGTCAAGCTGGCGGTGGGGCCCGCCGCCGGACCATCCTGCTGGCAGTTCTTCAGCGAGGCGCTCGCATGATCGCTGATCGGCGGCATCGCTCGGATTCGGGCTCATCGCGCCGGCGTCCTCTAGGCGGCGACGGCCTTCCCGAAGGGCGGTTTCACCGAATTCGTCGGAGTGCCCGTGGCCTCAATCCGTTGGTCATCGCTCTCCACCGTCCTGATCCTGCTCGGCCTGATCGGCCTCGTGGTCCGGGGACTGATCCCGGCGCCGGCGCGTCGCTCGACTCGATCCCTCGAGGTCGCGCTGAGGAGCTCGCATGAAGCACCTGCGGGTCGAGATCGCGATGATCCTGCGGCTTTTCGGAGCGAGTACCGCAAGCGCCGCCAGCGGAAGCGCTCGCTCATCACCGTTCGCCATCGTCTGGGGGACGCTCTCGATCCTGCTGCTCATGTCGTTCGGCGCAGGGCATGAAGCGATCAGTTCCACAGGCGGCTCGCAGCGGCATGGGGGAGAAGCGGATCATGGGCTACGGCGGCCAGACGCTACCACCAAGCCTACGAAGGCCTGCCCAAGGGCCGGCACGATCCAGTTCGCGGCGAGGACGTCGACACCTCAAGGACGCGGATGCCCGAGATCGTGGCGCATCGCGCCGGAATCGTACACGCTACCGTCTCGGCCTCGGCCGGCGGGCACGGAGACCGTCAACCGCGACGATCCACGGGACGACCGCGGAGTTCGGCGGGATGCGCGACCCAGCTGCCCCAGGCGGGCGGCCGCTTCCTCAACGCCGCTGGATCGTCGCCGAGAAGCGCCGAAGGTCGCCTTCATAGGCGGGAAGCTGGCGCGCGGACCTCTTCGGCACGGAGGATCCCGTCGGCGGGCCGCACCGTCAGATCAACCGCGTCCCCTTCCCGGTGATCGGGGTCCTGGAGAAGAAGATCCAGGATTCCGATGTACAACGGCCCGGACGCCGAACCAGGTCTACCTGCCGTTCCACCGCCTTCAGCAGCATCGATCAACCGACGGCGCATCAGACCAGCATCCACATCCAAGCCCGGGAGGCCTGCAGCCGGTCGAAGCTCAGTCGAGGCGCGGGTGCGGACCGCGTGCTCGGCCGCAAGTACCGCTTCGACCCCGACGACAGCTACGCCTGGGCATCTGGAACACCATCGAGAACGCCAAGGAGGGCGCAGGCCATCTTCACGGGATCGAGATCTTCCTGGGCATCATCGGGGCCCTGACGCTCCTCATCGGCGCGGTGGGCGTCACCAACCTGATGTACGCGGTCGGCCAAGGAGCGGACCCAGGAGATCGGGGTCAAGCTGGCCATCGGGGCCCGGCGACGGACCATCGTCGAGCAGTTCTTCCTGGAGACGGTGTTCATCTTCGCGAAAGGGACGTTCTGGGGCTTCGTCACCGCGTTCAACATCGTCCACCTCGTCCGGCTGGTCCCGATCAGCTACGAATCGTTCGGGATCGAGGCCTATCTGCTGCGCCCGGTGTTTTCGCTGGAGATCTTCGTGACCTACATGGCCGTCGTGGGCGATCCTCGTGTTTCCTGTCGGGGATCTTCCCGGCCGCTCCGGGCCTCGCGGGCCAATCCCATCGAATCGCTGCGCTATGAATAGAGGGGACGACCATGATCGAACTCCGACGGCATCAAAAAGGTGTACCAGACGGAAGCGACATCGCTGGAAGCCCTCCGGGGCATCTCGCTGAGGATCGGCAAGGGCGAATTCGTCTCCATCATGGGCCCGTCGGGCTCGGGCAAGTCGACACTGATGAACATCATCGGCTGTCTGGACACGCCGTCCGGGGGCGCCTACGTTCTCGAGGGCGGAATGTCGCCGGGCTCGACCTTCGATCGAACTGGCCACCATTCGCAACCGCATGATCGGCTTTGTCTTCCAGAACTTCAACCTCCTGCCCTACGCGACGGCCTGGGAGAACGTCGAGCTGCCGCTGCTCTTCAACGGCAAGAACGGACAGAAAGCGGCGCGAACGGGTCGACCGAGCTCCTCAAGGCCGTCGGGCTCTACGACTGGAACGAGCACCGGCCGACCGAGCTCTCGGGCGGCCAGCAGCAGCGCGTCGCCCTGGCCCGGGCCCTGGCCAACGACCCGCCCATCATGCTGGCCGACGAGCCGACGGGAAACCTCGACTCCAAGAGCGGCGAGGAGATCATGGCCATCCTGGTCGAGCTCTGCGGAAGGCGGGCGGACGATCGTCATGGTCACGCACGACGACCGCATCGCGGCCCGCTCCGAGCGTACGATCCGCCTTTTCGACGGCCAAGTCGTATCCTAGCGCGGGCCCACCGGGCCGCGGCGGATTAACACCGCCCGGAACCGGGGTCTATCATTCGTCCCGTCCCGGGATTTGCCCCGGAGCTTCGCCTCGTTCGAGGAGCCGCGATGAGAACACATACCCGTCTTCGCCGTCGCCGCGCTGGCGGCGCTGCTGACTCTTCCTCAGCCGGCCGTCTCCCAGGAGCTGTCCTGGCCACAGTTCCGGGGCTACGACGTGCCCTATGTGCCCACCCCGCCGGAGGTCGTCGACGCGATGCTGAGCCTGGCCGGGGTCAAGTCGGGGGATATCCTCTACGACCTCGGCTGCGGTGACGGCCGCATCGTCATCGCGGCGGCCAAGCGGTTCGGGATCAAGGCCGTGGGCATCGACATCGATCCGGTCCGGGTCGCCGAGAGCAACGACAACGCGGCCGCGGCCGGGCTCACGGGCAAGGTCCGGTTCCTCCAGAAGGACCTCTTCGAAGCGGATTTCCGCGACGCCACGGTCGTCACCATGTATCTCCTGACGTCGGTCAACCTGCGCCTCCGGCCCAAGCTCCTGGCCGAGCTCAGGCCGGGCACGCGCCTCGTCTCGCACAGCTTCGAGATGGGCGACTGGAAGCCCGACAAGACGGTCGAGGTCACGACGTCGTTCGACGACCGGCGGGACGTCCACTTCTGGATCGTGCCGGCCAACGTCTCCGGCCGGTGGGACTGGGATATTCCCGTCGGCGGGCAGAAGAGGCACGTCACGCTCCGGGCGGACCAGGAGTTCCAGGCCGTGACCGTCGAGGGAACGGAAGACGGACGGCCGCTTGCGGCCGGCGGCTTCGTGGTCTCGGGAGACCGGATCTCCTTTCAGGATCGACACCGTGGCCGGCGGCAAGGAGATCTCCTTCCTCTACGAGGGCAAGGTCCTCGGCGACGAGATCGACCGGAACGGTCCGGCCGGCCGGCGACGTCAAGGCGGCCGCCGTCGTCTGGAAAGCCGTCCGGGACCCGAAGACCGTCGCCGTCATCGCCAAGTAGGCGCCTCGCCCCGGGCTCAGTCGAGGGCGAAGGCCCGCGAGGACAGGGCCATGAGGGCGACCAGCCCCGGATCGAGATCGGCCAGGCGGGCGCCGCCCGCGGGCATTCCGTCGCCGAGCCGCTTGCGGAGCCTCTCGAGATAAGAAAAGCGGACGGGGAAGCCGCGCTTCGGCCGTCCGGACGTAACCGCCTCGGGAACTGCCCGGGGTGTTTTCCCACGGAGCCCCTGAACATGAGCGCCAGTCCGCCCTCGATGGCGTCGCAGAGCGCCGACCGCGCCGGCGTCGCGCCGCGCCGGGCCCGCCCGATCACGGCGGCGAGGTAGTTCTCGAGCCGGACCGCGGCGGCCTCGCGGCCGGCCCGGCCGGCGGCATCCGTGAACAGGGTCCGCAGCCCGCAGCGGGAATCCTCGGCGATGTCCTGAAGGTCGTCGGCCAGCTGGAGGAACGTCCCGAAGCCGAAGCAGAACTCCTCGTCGGCCGCCGAAAGGTCCGCCGGCCACGAGGTAGCCGTCGGCGAGAACGGACGTTCCGCCCTTCTCCAGGCTGATGGCCAGGACGTCGTCCGGCGAAGTCAGGGCGCCCGGCTTCTGCTGGAGCAGGCTCTTGACCTGGGCGTTGTAGATCGCCAGGAGCGAGCCGTAGACGCCGGGGAAGCGCGGGCGGGGCAGGCGGCCCTCGATGAGGCGGACGAGCGAGAGAAGCCGGGCCTCGCCCGGCGACGCCGCCTCCGGCCCGGCCCCTTCGAGCCACTCCCTGAGCTTGGCAAGAAGGGCCAGCTTGCCGGATTCCGAGGTCCCGGCGTCGTCGAGCACGTTGTCGAGGTAGGGATAGACCATGCTGTAGGCGAAGACCGCGTCGCCGTGTTCGACCGGCAGGCCGAGGTCGAACTGGAGCGAGTTCATGATCCAGACGTTGCGCAGGGCCTGGTAGGCCGAGTCCAGGCCGAGCCCGGGATCGAAGTCGCGGGCGGCCTGGAGGAACCGGCGCGTCGAGTCGATGAAGCGGGCGTCGTACACGGCGTCGAGCGGCAGGTCGATGAGACCGAGCAGGCGTTTGAAACCCGGCTTGAGCCCGGCGGCGACGGCCTCGAGGCGGGCGGCGTCGAGCGATCCGTCGAGGAAGGCCGTCCGGACCTCCGGCGCAGAGAGCCGTCCGACGAGCGCAGAGAGCTCGCGTTCGACGGCCCGCTTTTCCGCGCGGGCGTAGCGCTTCTTCGGCGGCCGGGGCTCGGCCGAGGCCTCCCGCCAGAGCCTCATGTGGCGGCGCACGAGCTCCTCGACCCGGCCGCCGAGGGGCCCGACGTCGCGTCGAAGAGGGATGAGGTGATGCCGCTCATGGTGTCCGCGTTCCCCGATTATAGGACAAATCCGCCCGCCCGGGAACGAATTCCGTTGACAGCGGTCCGGCCGGACTCTATCATCCTCCGCGCGGGAACGCCGGGAGGTGAAACATGGATCCGACGAACGTCGCGGCCGTGCTCGAACGGTTCGGCCTGGAGTTCGTCCGCCTCCGCGCGGACCTGCCGCTCGCCGGAAGCCCGGAGAGATGTCTGGAGCGGACGGCCGCCGAGGACGCGCAGGGCCGCCTGTGGGTCGTCGAAAGACACGATCCCGCGACGGCGTCGCGCAAAGAGGAGATCGCCGCCGCGGCGGCCTTCGTCGCCGCCCGGCTGCCCGAGGTCAGGCCGTGGCGGACATGCGCGCCCGGCCGTACCGTCGCCGAGCACGGGAACGGGGCCTGGCAGGTCTCGCCGTTCGTGCCGGGGACGCCTCTCGACCGGCCCGCCTACGCGTTCGAGGGCTGGCGGGGCGAGGCGCTGGCCGATCTTCTCGTCCGCTTCCGGGCCGCCGCCGTCGGTGCTCCGCGAAGCGGCCCGGCCGGACGACTTTTCCCTGGCCGGATTCGTCCGCGACCTCCTCGGCAAGGTGGGCGACCGGAACCGGCCGCTCTTCGAGCGCGTCTACCCGGCCGTCCTCCGGCTCGAGCGTCACCTCTTCCCGAAGCTCGGCCACGATCCCCGAGGCCTTCTGCCACGGCGATTTCCACCCCTTGAACGTGATCTGGTCGCCGACCGGGATCAACGCCCTCATCGATCTCGAGTTCTGCGGCTACCGGACGGAGGCCTACGACGCCGCGATCCTCGTCGGCTGTCTCGGCATGGAGGACCCGCGCTGCCTCACGAAGGACCTGGTGAAAACGCTCGTCGGCCGGCTCCGCGCGGGGGCCGGCTACTCCGAGGCGGCCTGGGAATGCTTTCCGGACCTGGTCCTGGCCCTGCGCTTCGCCTGGCTGTCGGATTGGCTGAGGCGGGACGACCGGGAGATGGTCGACCTCGAGGCGGTCTACATCGGCCTGCTGCTCGAGAACCGGGAGGTCCTGGAGAGGGCCTGGGCCTGATCAGTGGGAGATGGCCGTCGGGATGCCGGCGCCGTTCTTCTCCGCGTAGAGGTGCTTGATCAGCGAGAGCAGCGTCTGCGAGATGCTGTGCAGGAACTCGACGCCGCTTTCGAAGAGGTCGTCGTCCTCTTCGCTCTTCTTGGTCCACTTGATCTCGCCGTCGACCTTGATGGACTGGTGGGTCCGTTCGAGGTCGATGACGATGCGGACGACGCTCCCGACGGGGAAGTAGTGGGGGGTGCAGATCCTCGCTCCGGACAGGGAGAGGTCGTGGGTGTGGGCGTTGATGCCGTGGCCGTAGAGGGCCTCGGCGCTCTCCGACGTCGACTTGATGAAGACCGTGTTCCGTTCCGAGAAGCGCTTGTCTTTGCGATTGTCCATCTGTATCCGTCCTCCGAAACGAGGTGTCTGGCCGATTACGGGACGATTTTCGCCCCTGACTGTGAGAAGGGTCAATCACCCCTAAGGGTGATTCGCGAGGTGATATCTCACCCCCATGCGACCGGAGCGGGGCGGATCAGGCCCGGCGGGCGAGACTGTAGTCGAGAAGGCTCGAGAGAAGGGCTCTCGGTGCCGCTCTCCGACGGGCAGGGCGCGGATCCGCCCTTCGGCCCGCCGGGCCAGCTCGGCCATGGTGCCGAGGACGTCCCTGCGGACGCCGAGGCGCTCGGCCAGGTCGCGGACGAAGAGGACGTCCGCGTCGGGGGCGTCGGGGCGGCCGAAGACGGCCACGAGGCGGTCCCGGTCGGCGACCGGAGGCCCGGTCACGTCAAGCCCAGATAGAACAGGGTCTTCTTCCCCTGCCGGACGTCGGAGCCCACGGGCTTGCCGGTCGCCGCGGCGCTGCCGAAGAGCCCCAGCTCGTCGTCCTTGATCTGGAACACCAGCCCGAGGTCTTCGCCGAGGCGACGGAGGGCCGGCAGGACGCGTCCGGGGCCGCCGCCGAGGATCCAGCCCGCGGCGAGGGGCAGGGAGAAGGAGTAGCGGGCGGTCTTGTAGCGGTAGATGTCCAGGACGTCGCTCTCGGAGAGAGCCCGGCGGCCCGCGCCGGCCTCGATGTCGAGCATCTGGCCGAGCCCGACGAGGCCGAACTCGGCCGCGAAGAGCTTCTGGACGTCGGCCGCGCGACGCGGCGGTCCGGGCAGGCCGGCCAGCGCCTCGAAGGCGAGGAAGATCGCGATCTCGCCGGCGCAGATGGCCAGGCTCGTCCCGAAGTGGGCCGCCGCCGGGCCGTCCAGGCCGCGCGCGAGGCCGGGCGTACTGTTCGTGGATGGACGGCGCGCCGCGGCGCCGGGGGTCCCGGTCCATGATGTCGTCGTGGATGAGCAGTCCCGATTGGATGAGCTCGAAGGCGGTGCCGGCCCGGAGCGCGGCCGGCCCGGACCGCCCCCCGGCCATCCCGTGGGCGAGCAGGACGAGGCCGCCGCGGATCATCTTGCCCTTGCGGGTGAAGGCGGACAGGCGGCGGAGGACGTCGCGTCCCCACGGCTCGATGCCGGGCCACGTCCCCGCGCTTCGAGGCGAGGAACGCGGTGAGGTCGGCAGCGAGCCGGGTCCTGGCTCCGCGACATATGGCGGTCGAAGGTCACGAGCGCGCCGTCCTTCCGGTCCGGGCGGCGTCTCCGGGCGGGACTCGAGGCGCCGGACGACCTCGACGATGAGCTCCATCGGCGTCGACGCTCCGGAGGCCACGAAGACGGTCGCGTCCGGCGGGGATGGCGATGTCCTCGACGCTCTCCGGTCTGTCGATGAGGTGGGTCCGCGGGTTGATGGCCCGGGCGATGTTGTAGAGATGCATGGTGTTGGCGCTGTGGCGGGAGCCGATGACGATGACGCAGTCGGCCTTCCGGGTGTGGGTTTCGACCTCACGCTGGCGGGTCTTGGTCGGCTGGCAGATCGTGTCGTGGTAGACGACGTCGGGGACGAGGGCCCGGATGCGCTCGACGATGCGCCTGGGCCTCCGCCTCGACGAACGTCGACTGGGCCACGACGCCGGCCCGGCGGACGCCGTCGAAGAGATCGGGCGTGACCTCGTCGGGGGACTTGACCACGAGGGCCCGGGCGACCTGGCCGACGATGCCCCGGACCTCCTCGTGCCCGAACTGGCCGATGACGACGGGAGTGCGGCCCTGGGCCTCGACCTCGCGGATGCGGTCGTGGATGATCCGGACCATCGGGCAGGTGGCGTCGACGTACTCGAGGCCCCGTCTCTGCGAGCTCGCGATAGCGCTTCCGGGTCGAGCCGTGGCTCTGGAGGATGACGACGCCGCCGGCCGGGACGTCGGCGAGGGTCTGGACGATGCGCAGGCCCTTGGCCCTGAGGGCCTCGACGACGTGCTCGTTGTGGACGATCTCGCCAAGCATGTAAGTAGGTCCGGTCGGGGCGGTCGGCCAGGAGACGGTCGGTCATCTCGAGCGTCTTGCGGACGCCGAAGCAGTAACTCAGCGTTTCGGACAGGACGATCTTCATGGCGCGCGATCCCGGACGCTGGCATTCTATGCGCAAGCTCGCGATCCTGTCAACGCGCCAAAAAAATGGGGACGTTTCTGGTTTTGTTTTTCATCTTGTTTTCATTAAATGAATTCTAGATGAATTTTAAAACTAGAAACGTCCCCTTTTTATTTGACCGGGAGGGACCGCCGGGGCTAGAATCGGCATCCGGCGACGGAAAGGAGCCCACGATGCGCATTCTCCCGAAGAAGACCACGGTCCTGCGGGCGGTCCCACTTCTCGCCCTGGCGCTCGCTGCCGGCGCGACGCTGATCTCGTCCGGTCAAAACCCTGCGGCGCCGCCCGAGTTCTCCAGGACCGAGGCCATGATCGCCATGCGCGACGGGGTGAAGCTCCGGACGGTCGTCTATGCGCCGAAAAACGCGGCTGCGCTGCTCCCGTTCCTGCTCCAGCGCACGCCCTACGGGGTCCCGGAGACGGCGGTCAACCTGGCGGGGGAGAGCTACCGCGAGCTCGTCGCCGACGGCTATATCTTCGTCTACCAGGACATCCGCGGCCGCTTCGGGTCCGAAGGCACGTTCGTCATGCAGCGGCCGCCCCGCGACAGGAAAGATCCCGAAGGCGATCGACGAGAGCACGGACGCCTACGACACCGTCGTCTGGCTCCTGGCGAAAGTGCCGGGCCACAACGGCCGGGTCGGCCTGAGGGGCGTCTCCTACGACGGCTGGCTCGCCGCCATGGCCATGCTCGATCCGCATCCGGCCGTCAGGGCCGTCTCGCCGCAGGCGTCCCCGGCCGATATGTACCTTGGCGACGATTTCCACCACAACGGCGCGTTCCGCCTGAGCTACGGCTTCGAGTACGCGGCCAAGATGGAGACGACGAAGGGGGACACGAATTTCCGCTTCGACGAGTACGACACCTACGAATGGTATCTCCGGCTCGGGCCTCTCTCGACGGTCAACGAGAAATACCTGTTCGGCCAGATCCCGACCTGGAACGATTACGTCGCCCATCCCAACTACGACGCGTTCTGGCGCCGGCAGGCCATGGCCCCCTACCTGGACCGCGTGACCGTGCCCACGCTCCACGTCGCCGGCTGGTGGGACCAGGAGGACTTCTACGGGCCGCAGAAGATCTACGAGACCCTCGAGCCGCTCGACGGCCGGGAGATCAGCTTCTTCGTCGCCGGTCCCTGGAACCACGGCGGCTGGAACCGCCCGGGCGGGGAGGCGCTGGGCCGGATCAAGTTCGGTTCCGACACGTCGAAGTATTTCCGCGAGCGGATCCAGGCGCCTTTCTTCGCCTGCTATCTGAAAGACAAGCCCGGCTGGGACAGTCCCGGAGGCGATCACGTTCGAGACCGGCGCCAACGAGTGGCGGATCTACGACGAGTGGCCGCCGCGGCGGCTGACCGAGGACCGGGCCCTCTACTTCCGCGAGGACGGCCGGTTGTCGTTCGAGGCCCCCGCGGAGCCGGGCGACGGCCCGGCCTTCGACGGTTACGTCTCCGATCCCGCCCGGCCCGTGCCGTACCGGCCGCGGCCGATCGAAGCGACCTACGATCCGCGCGGATCCGGCTGGCGGACGTGGCTCGTCGGCGACCAGCGATTCGCCCACATGCGCCCCGATGTCCTCAGCTGGGAGAGCGAAGCGCTGGCCGAGGACGTCACCGTCACCGGGAGCATCACGGCCAGGCTCTTCGCTTCGACGACGGGGACCGACAGCGATTGGGTGGTCAAGCTCATCGATGTCTACCCCGAGGACTATCCCGCGGAGCCGCTGATGGGCGGCTACCAGTTGATGGTCGCCAACGAGGTCTTCCGCGGCCGCTTCCGGAAGAGCTTCGAGAAACCCGAGCCACTCGTCCCCGGAGAAGTCGCGGAGTTCGCCATCGATCTGCATGCGGCGCGACCACCGCTTCCTCAAGGGCCACCGGATCATGGTCCAGGTCCAGAGCACCTGGTTCCCGCTCATCGACCGCAATCCGCAGACGTTCGTCGAGAACATCTTCCTGGCCGAGGCCTCGGATTACCGCCCGGCGACCCAGCGCGTCTACCGGTCCGGGAAGCACGCCTCGCACATCGTCCTTCCGGTCCGCGTCCGCTGATCCGGAAGGGACCTGGTCTTCGCTTCCCCGCCAACGCGCGGCCGAATGCGAAGACCTGGTCCCTCCTGGTCCAGGCGGGAATTCGCGTTTGCGAAGACCTGGTCCCCTCAGGAACCGAAATTGTCTCGGTAATAGCGCCAGCCGTCCGCGATCGTCCGGTCGGGATCGATGTAGCTGTGACCGAACTCGCGCCGGCTCTTGGCGTTGTCGTAATAGGCCGTCCAACCGCTCAGCTTGCCGTAGGCCGCGGTGAGGAGAGGCCTGCGCCCGGTGATGCCGGCGACGCGTTCGAAAAGGGCCCCGGCCGCTTTCAACAGGGGGGCCGGGACCGCGAAAGGGAAGGCCCTGCGGCCGCAGGCCCCCGCGATCCGGCGGACGACGTCGCGATAGGGTAGGTTGGCCCCGACGACGAGATAGCTCTCGCCGTCGCGGCCCCGGCCCTCGACGGCCTCGAGGATGATGGTCGCGAGGTCCCGGACGTCGACGATGGCCAGCCCTCCTGCGAACGAGCCGATCTGGGTCCGGCCGCATATCCTTTTATAGAGCTCGTTGTGCGGCGTCGCCGGATTGTGGTCGCCCGGGCCCATGATCGAGGCGGGATTGAGGATGACGGCCCGCAGGCCCCGTTCGCGCACCGCCCGTTCGACGATGTCCTGGCCGCGCCGCTTCGAGCCCATGTAGAGGATGTCCGCGGGCCAGTTGAACGGCACGGTCTCGTCGGCCGGCCTCCCGTCCTCGTGAAATCCGATCGCTCCGACGGACGAGACGTGGACGAGCCGCTCGACGCCGCCGGCCAGCGCGGCCTCGACGACCGCCCGCGTGCCGTCCTCGTTGATCCGCCTCAGCTTTTCCTCGTCGCCCTTCCAGTAGGAGATGAGGCCGGCCATGTGGACGACGCGGTCGTGCCCGGCGACGGCCGCCCGTACGGCAGCCGCATCGGCGATGTCGCCCCTGAACAAGCGCACACCCGAGTCCCGCCAGGTCGCGGGGATCGCGTCTCCGGGAAGGACGAACGCGTCGACGGCGCCGGCCCCGTGGCGGGCGACGAGCTCCGGCACGAGCACGGCGCCGACGAAGCCGGTCGCCCCGGTGACGAGGATCCTCACGCCTTCTCCCGTCGCAGGCGACGGCAGGCCAGACTGTCGGTGATGATCCCGACCGCAGCGTGGATGACGAGCGGGTAAAAGAAGGAGCCGGTGACATACGCGCCCAGTCCGAAGGCCGGGCCCGAAAGGGCGGCGGAGAAGATCTCCTTGTCGGGATGCCCGATGTGCATCAGGGTCACGGCCCCCGTCTGGACGGCCAGGGCCGGGATGAGTCCGATCGCCGGCACGAGCGGGAAGAACAGGACGCCCCTGAAGACGGATTCCCAGGGCAGGTAATAGAAAATAAAGTAGGAAACTTCGTAGCCGACGAACCTCCCCGTCCCTGAACAGGCATCCTTGGCGAACGGATACATCCTGCGCAGACCGGGATCGCGGGAGCCGGAGAAGCCGGACAGGCAGGCGAGAGGCAGGAGCGCCAGCGTGAGCTTGAGGCCCAGGCCCGACCCGTCCGAAAGTCCATCCGAATCCCGCCAGAGTCTCGAGAGGGCGTGCGGACGTGAGGAACGTCAGCGCGCAGGGCGAGGACGAGGAAAAGGCCGAACACGGCCAGGAAGTAGAGCCGCACGGCCCCGAGCTCGCCGCGCGTCTCCTTGAGCCTCCGGAAATGGAGCACGGAGGTCAGCAGGGTCACGGCCAGGACGAGCTCCAGGTAGACGAGGGACAGGGTGATGCCGCCGGGTCCGGCGGCGCGCTCAAGCCAATCCGCCACGGGCTTTCTCCTTTATGTACCAGGCGACGATCTCGGCGAACTGCCGCTCGTAGTCGTCGTCCGGCCGGTACCCCAGATCGGCGATCGTCCCCGAGATGTCGTAGGTCGTCTCCGAGGTGACGCGCCTGACCCGGTAATAGTTGAGCTTGGGTTCGAAGCGGGGGAAAACGGCCGCGACGGCGCCCGCGGCCGCGGCCAGGGCCCTGGCGAGCGAGGACGGGCACGTAGATCCTTTGCCTTCTACCCACACCGCGCTGGAAGGCGTTGAAGAGCTCCTTCCACGTGGGCAGGACGCCATTGGTCACCGTGTAGGCCCGGCCTTCGATCCCCGGCGTGACCAGGGCCAGCTCGGCGGCCAGGCACAGGTTCCCGATATGGCAGTAGCCGAACCGCCAGCGGCCGTGCCCGGCGATGAGGGGCAGGCCCTGTTCGCAGCCGGCCAGGATCCGGGCGCAGGAGACCCGGTCGTTCGGGCCGTAGACGTCCCCGGGCCTGAGGATCACGACCGGGAACCCGCCGTGCGCGTGGAGGTCGCGCAGCTCGCACTCGGTCCGGATCTTGTGGCGCACGTAGGGCAGGAAGACGGCCGAGCGGCCCGGCCTCTCCTCGGAGATGTCCCGCCTCCCGAATCCGAGGGTCAGCGCCGTGGAGACATAGACGAAGCGTTGCAGGGGAGCGCCCGACTCCCGGAGCCTCCGGACGAGGCTGCGGGTCGCATCGAAGATGTTCCGGGCGCAGTCCTCGTCGCCGGCCGTGTCGGAGACGAGCGCGGCGGCGTGGACGACGTGCGTCGTCCCGGCCGGAAGATCGATCCGGTCGGAGAAGCTGAGGTCGCCCTTGATCAGCCGGACGTCGAGGCCGTCCAGGAAGCGGAGATCGGAGGTTTCCCTGACGAGGGCGTCCACTTCCCAGCCGCGCTCCCGGAACCAGCGGCAGAGATTGGAGCCGACGAAACCGTTGGCGCCCGTGACCAGCACGCGGCTCACGGCGTCTCTCCCGGGAGGCGGGCCGTGTTCCGGTTCCAGGCCCTCTCGATGGCCGGCGCGGCGACGATGACGAGCCCGGCCGCGGCGATCCCGAGGACCATGTCGGACAGGTAATGGAAGCGGCCGTAGACGGTCGAGACGTAGAGCGAGAGGATGACCGGGGCCAGCCAGATGAAGCCCCGTTTCGTGTACTTGCGGGCCATGAACCACATGACCGTGGCCACGGCGCAGTGAGGGCTGGGGATGGAGCCGCCGGCGGTGTGGATGTTCGCCCGGATCCACTCGGCCACCGTGCCGAAGAACCTGGCCGTCAGGGGCTCGGTCAGCTGGACGCGGATCTTCTCGGCCAGTACATGGGGCTGGCCACCGGGAAGAGGATGAATCCCAGGCCGCAGACGAGGTTGACCAGGCCGAGGTGGAAGAGGTAGTCCTCGTTGGCCTCCTCGCCGTGCTTGAAGAAGATGACGAAGCCGAGGAGAGGGTAGATGACGACGTAGAAGACGTAGACGAAGAACATCCATTCCGACAGCGCGGGCGTGTATCACTTCTGGATGGCGACGACCGGATTGACGGAAAGACCGCCGCCTCCCAGGCCAGGACGCGGGCGTCTTGCCAGGGGAAGAGGAGCAGCTGGAGGGCGACGGCCGTCTGATAGATCTGGAGGCAGGTCAGCTGGACGGACACGGTCCGCACGGCGAAGCGGAGCCACGGCGGGCGCAGAGCGGAGCAGGACGGCCTGGGAGACGATGTAGAGGAGGATGACGGCGAGGCTCGTTCCGATGTGAAAGCGGGCTTGTCCAGGCGCCCGCGGAAGGCGACGGCGACGAGCGTGAGGACGATGAGTGCGCCGAGCGTCACGAAATCCGCCAGCCGGATCTCGAGCCCGGCGATGACGAGCCGCCGGCCTCCGGTCAGGCCGCCGGCCTCCGCGCGCGCGCCCGGCGCGGGGTCCGCAGGGGACGCTTCGACGGCCCGGCGGACCGAATCGCGCATGCCGTACCGGGGCCGGAAACCGAGCTCGCGGCCGATCTTCGAGCCGTCGTACAGCCAGAACTGATCGCGGCCGGCCCGGACGATCTCTCTGGTCAGCCTGGGCGGGCGCCCGGTCGATGCGGCAGGCCGCCTCGGCCAGGCCGGCGGCCAGGAGCTGGGCGCCGCAGGGGATCGCCGAGCTTGAATCGCCCGATACCGAGTTCCTCGGCCAGCGCGGCCATGATCTCGGGCCAGGCGTAGGAACCACCGTCCGTGACGAAGTAGGTCTCGCCGACGGCGCGGGGATGGTCCGCGGCGAGGATGAGGGCGGAAACGAGGTCGTCGACGTCGACGAGGCTCGTCCTGGGCCGCTCGTCGCCGATCACCGGGGCCAGTCGCCTGCGCAGGAGGCCGATGGCCCCGGCGAGCTCTTTCGAGCCCGGCCCGAGGACGTTCGGCGGCCGGACGATGGTCGCCGGAAGCCGCACGCCCGTCGTCCCGGACGGCGCTCTCGGCGGCGAGCTTGCTGCGGCCGTAGGCGGAGACCGGTCTCGCGCACGTCGGTCTCGACGACCGGCCGGCCCGCTCCGCTGGGCCCGGCGGCGGCGATGCTCGAGACGAAGACGAAGCGCTTCAGGCCCGGAGCGGCCCGCAGGCAGGCCCCGACGAGGTTCGCGGTCCCCCGGGTGTTAGCGGTGGCGAAGTCCGCCTCGTCGAGGGCCTGGACGACGCCGGCCAGATGGAAGACGCGGTCGCGGCCCTTGACGGCGGCGTCAAGGGAGCCGGGATCGCCGAGGTCGCCGATGACGAGCTCCACGGGGAGATCGCGGAGCGGGGCCGTTCGGCTCGTCCGGCGGACCAGGCAGGCGACCTCGTCGCCCCGGCGGACGAGCTCCCGGGCCAGCCGCCGGCCGATGAACCCGCTCGCCCCCGTGACAAGGCTTCTCACGCCGTGATGATAACAGAACGGGGAGGCCGATGAAAGGCAACGGAACGGAAGGGGTCAAACCTACTTTTCATCACTTTCCGACAAATATGTCGGAATCCGGGATCACGTTGCTGTGAAAAGTGATGAAAAGTAGGTTTGACCCCATCTTGATTCCGTGGGATAATCACTGAGACATGAAAAAGGCTGCGGTCCTGGCTTTTGTCGTCGTTTTCGCCCTCTGTATGTTCCATTACTACTTCGCCGAGGACCATTGCCCCGTCCACTGCACCTCGCAGGCCCCAGGCCTCGGCCACGTCCATCCGCATCACCCTTCCGGCGAGACCTGCCTCTGCTTCTGGGTCTCGATGGTCGGCCCGGAGCCCGTCGATCTCGGTGCGGCGGCGGAGTCCGCGGCGGTTATGTCCGATCCCTCCGAAGGCCGTCCACTCGGCCGGCTGGCCGCCGATATCGCCCACCCTCCCAAATCCTTCCTCCTCTGATCCCTTCTCCGGTTTCGACCCGACGACTTCGACGAGGAGGATTATCATGGCGCTCAAGAGACCGCCGGTTCTCGCCGCCCTGGCGGCGTTCGTCATTGTTTCCGCGCTTCCCGCACAGGAGGGAGGCCTGACCCTGGAGCGGGCCGTGGAGCTCGCTTTGGCCGGGCATCCCGAGATCCGGGAAGCCCAGGCACGCATCGAGGCGGCGCGCGGCCGGACCCTCCAGTTCGCGTCCCGTCCCGAACCCCAGCTCACAGCCGGTCTCGAAGGCATCCCCCTGCCCGGCCTCAGAGAGGAAGGCGACGTGCTCGAGGTCCGCCTCGGGATCGAACAGGTTTTCGAGTATCCCGGCAAGCGCTCTCTCCGGACCGACATCGGCCGGAAAGGGGAGGATCTGGCCGGCGCCGAGCTCGACCGGGTCCGGTTGCTCCTCGCCGCCCGGGTGAAAACGACCCCCTCCGCCTGGACGATCCATCCCTGGGATTGGCGGCGCTGGCCGAGGTCGGACCGGGCGGCTGCTTCCTGGGTCACGACCACACCCTGGAGCATTTCCGCTGCCTGCTTCCCAGCGACGTGTTCCAGTCCACGGATTACGACCGCTGGGCGCGGGACGGCCGGAAGCAGGCCGTGCATCTGGCCCATGAGAAGGCCTTGAAGCTCATCGCCGCCTACCAGCGGCCGCCGCTGGACGCGGAGTTGGAGGCCGAGATCGATGCATACGCGGAGGTCCACCGGCGATGAACAGGCAAAACCACGATATCTCCCAGGTGGACGGGCACTGCGGCATCTGCGGCGCCGCCTGCGCCGTACGGGTGCACCTGGAAGGCGGGCGCATCCGTACGCCTGAGCCCGCGGCCGGATCACCCGCATGGCATCACCTGCCGCCGCATTACGCGCGTGGAGGACATCGTCTATGCCCCCCAGCGGCTGCTGTACCCCCAGCGCGGCACAGGACCGCGGGGCAGGCGGAGCCTGGCGCGCATCGGCTGGGACGAGGCGCTGGACCAGGTCGTGCAGGGGCTGCGGGAGGTCGCCCGGCGGCACGGCCCGGAGGCGGTCTGCCTGTACACAGGCCGGGGCACTTTCGAGCAGTCGCTGTGGGAGATGCTGTCCCCCGCCGGCGTGCGGGAGACCTCGGCCTGGAGCCTGCTGTTTCCCTTCGGCTCCCCGAACACCACCGGAGCCGGCGCCAACTGCTACGCCGCCCAGGGGGTGATCGCCCCGGCCCTGCTGAGCGGGGTGTGGAAGCTGGACACCTTCGCCGACCTGGAACGCACCGAGCTGGTGGTGGTCTGGGGCACCAACCCGGCCAACGCCTCCCCCCCGCTGGCCATGGCCGGCATCCGCCGGGCCCGGGCCCGGGGCGCCCAGGTGCTGGTGGTGGACCACCGCCGCACCGAAACCGTCCGGGCCGCCGACGCCCGCTGGCTGGCCGTCCGGCCGGGCACCGACGGGGCCCTGGCTCTGGCCATGATCCAGGTGCTGATCGAGGAGCGGCTGTACGACCGGCGCTTCGTGGAGGACTGGACCGTCGGCTTTGCAGAGCTGGCGGCCTACGTGCGGGAGTTCAGCCCGGAGCGGGGGGAAGAAATCACCGGCGTCCCTGCGGCGGACATCCGCGACACGGCGCGCCGGATCGGCCGCGCCCGGGGGGCCTGCCTGCTGCACGACACCGGGCTGGAGTACACCAACAGCGCCGTGCAGAACGTGCGGGCCGTGCTGACCCTGTTCGCCCTGGCCGGCCACTTCGACTCCCCCGGGGGCAATGTGATCTCCATCCCCCCCTGGAGCTTCCAGGTCAACCGCAGCCGGCGGGTGCCGGCGCCGGCGGGGAAGACCCCGATCGGGGCCGAACGCCACCCGCTGTACACGAAATACCGCCACGAAGCCCAGGCCATGGAGCTGCCCAGGGCGATCCTGGAAGGAAAACCCTACCCGATCCGGGCCCTGCTGGTCTTCGGGGCCTCGCTGCTCACCGCCTACCCGCAGCCGGAGCTGTGGCGCAGGGCCCTGGCCGCCCTGGATTTCCTGCTGGTCGTGGACCGCCTGCCCACCGAGGAGACCCTGTTCGCCGACGTCGTGCTGCCAGCGGCCACCGCCTTCGAGCACGGCGGCTACATCGTCCAGGGACGGCACGTAGCCGTGCGCCGGCCGGTCATCCAGCCCCTGGGGGAGGCCCGCAGCGACTGGGACATCGCCATCAGCCTGGCCCAGCGGCTGGGCTACGGTCACCTGTACCCTGGCAGCATCGACGAAATGCTGGAGTGGGCCTTCGCGGGCACGGGCCTGGACCTGGAAGAGCTGAAGCGTCATCCGGAGGGCATCCAGTTGCCGGCCCCGCCGATGCGCTACCGCAAGTGGGAGCTGGGCCTGCTGCGCCCGGACGGGCGGCCCGGCTTCGATACCCCCAGCGGCAAGTTCGAGATCGCCTCCGCCCTGCTCGCGGAGCACGGCTACGACCCGCTGCCGGTGTTCCGGCCTCCGACGGAAGGCCCGCTGGGCTCTCCGGAGCTGGCCCGCGAGTTTCCCCTGGTGTTCAACTCCGGGGCCCGCAACAAGGAGTTCTTCAATTCCCAGCACCACCATATAGGGAAGCTTCTGGCCCGCTACCCGCGGCCCCTGGTCTGGCTCCACCCCGCGGACGCCTCACCAAGGGGCATCGCCGACGGGGACCGGGTGAGCGTGCGCACCCCCCGCGGGCGCGTGCTCTACACCGCGCGCGTGACCGAGGACATCCTGCCCGGGGTCGTGGAAGCCGACGCCCACGGCGGAGGCCTTTCCGCCGCGCCGGCCTGGCGGGAATGCAACGCCAACGAGCTCACCGACTTCGAGAACCGCGATCCGCTTTCCGGCTTTCCCGTGTACAAGGCCCTGCTCTGCCAGGTGCTCAAGGAGCCGAGCACGCCAGAGCCGTCAGCTCCCTGACGCTGCCCTGGGCTTCCAGTCCCCTGGCGAGCTGCACCAGCCGGCCGGCGCGCGCGGAGCCCAGCACCGGGTCCACCAGCCAGTGGAACTTCTCCTCCATGACCTGCTGGTCCCAGCCGGGCTGCGGGAAGCTCAGGCCCCCGCCGACCCTGCCGGAGCTCAAGGAGCTGCCGTCCTCCAGCTCGAGGGTCACCTCGCTGGCGAAGCGCCCGCGCGGGTCGCCCTTCTCGAACAGGCGGCGCAGCTCGTCCAGCTCCTCCGATACCTCCACCTCGACCTTCGCGGCCAGCTCCCGGATGCGGGGGTCCCCCAGGCGATGCTCGAGGGTCTGCTCCGGCCCGACCTCCCCGTCCACCAGCATGGCCGCCACCGGCCAGGCCAGGTTGAACTGGGCCTCCTCGGTGCTCTGCGGAAGGCGGGTGCCCAGCGCCGCGGCCTCCTGGAAGGTCCGGATGCGGATCCCGCGGATCGAAGCCGGGTCCAGGCGGCGGCTTTCCACCAGCCTGCGGGCCCCTTCCACGGCGGCGTGGGCCCAGCCGCAGCAGGCATAGCCCTTGGCCTTCCAGGCCACGCCCTCCACCATCAGATAGTTGCTTCCGATGTCGGCGACCCAAGGCGCGTATTCATCGCGGGCCAGGAGACTGGGAACGCCCGTGAAGCCGCAGGAGGCCAGCTGGGCCGCGTGGATGCCGGTCAGGGCGGCCCAGCCGATGCCGTGCTTGACCATGGCCGGGTGGGCCACGTCGCGCATCATGGGCAGGTTGGGGGCGTGGTAGTCGGCGATCCCCAGGGCCTGGCGGGCCTGTTCGGCGGGCAGGTCCAGGAGGTGGGCGGCCACCGCCGCGCAGGCCACCGAGCCCCAGGAGCCGCAGGCCTGGTACACGGCGTGGTCGTCGTGCCAGCAGCGTCCGATGCGGTGGGCCACCTCGTAGCCCACCACCAGCCCGGCCAGCAGGCGCGCGCCGTCCAGACCCCGCGCTTCGGCCAGGGCCAGCGCCGTGGGGAAGAGCTGGGCCCCCGCGTGCCCGTAGGCGTAGCGGGCGCTGTCGTCGGAATCCAGGGCGTTGGCGGCCGCGCCGTTGGCGAAGGCCGCGCCCGCGGCGCTGGCCTTCCCGCCCTGCATCAGGATGGTGGCCTCCTCCCCCGGCAGGTATCGGGCGGCGAACTGCCCCGCGATCCGGCTCACCCGGGCGCGGCCGCCGCTGACCGTTGCCGCCAGGCTGTCCAGCAGGCACAGGCGGGCCTTGCGCCGCACCGCCTCGGGCAGCTCCGCCCACCGCAGGCCGGTCACGAAGGCCGCCACTCTCCGTTCGGCCTCGGCTCCCTCAGCCATAGCGGATCCGCGGGTTGAGCACCGCGTACAGGATGTCGGCCACCAGGTTGGACAGGCTGTATACCGCGACCACGACCATGCTGCAGGCCTGCACCAGGACCACGTCGCGGCGCTGGATGGCGTAGACCAGCAGCCGCCCCAGCCCCGGGTAGCCGTACACCTGCTCGGTCACGATCAGCCCGCCGATCAGGTAGCCGATGCCCATGGCCACCACGGTGATGGTCGGCAGGAGCGCGTTGCGCAGCACGTGGCGTCTCAGGACCTGCCCGCGCGGCAGGCCCTTCAGGTCGGCCGCCCGCACGTAGTCGGTCTTCAGCACCTCGATGGTGGTGGCACGGGTCATCCGCGCGACGTAGCCCAGGCTGGTCAGGCTGACGGTGATCGCCGGCAGCACCAGAAAGCGGAAGGCCTGGGGAAAGCCCGTGTTCGGGGCGATCGAGGAATTGGCCGGCAGGATGGCCAGGCCGATGGCGAAGGCGCTGATCAGCAGCAGGCCGCTGACGAACTCCGGCAGCCCGACGAAGGCCATGGAGAGGCCCGAGATGGCCTGGTCCAGGGGCTTCTCCCGGTTGAGCGCCGCGATCACCCCCAGCAGGATGCCCACCGGCACGTAGAACAGCAGCGCCAGCAGGGCCAGCATGGCCGAGTTGCGCATGCGGCCCAGCACCAGCGGGAGCACCGGCTGGCGGCTGGCCAGCGAGTCGCCCCAGTCCCCCGAGACGAAGCGGCCCAGCCAGCCGAAGTACTGGAGGTAGGCCGGGCGGTCCAGACCCAGCTCCGCGCGCAGGTTGGCCAGCGCGGCGGGGGTGGCGAACTGCCCCAGCAGCACCTGGGCCACGTCCCCGGGCAGGAGCTGCGTGGCGGCGAAGATCACCACGGAGGCCAGGAGCAGGGTCAGGACGATGAAGCCCAGGCGGCGCAGCAGGTAGGCGGTCAAGCCTAGTCCTCCCTTACCCTGCAGGCGCAGGAGCTCAGCGGCCGGGATGTGGCAGCTGATCCGGTGCCAGCGGCCGTGCTCCTGCCAGGGCGGCTCCTGGGTCTCGCAGATCGTCCCGATCTTGCGCGGGCAGCGGGTGTGGAAGCGACAGCCGGAGGGCACGTGCACCGCGCTGGGCACCCCGCCGTGCAGGCGGATGCCGCTCTGGGCCAGGTCGGGGTCCGGCACGGGCAGGGCCGACAGCAGCGCCTCGGTGTAGGGATGGTGCGGCGGGGAGAACACGTCCGCGGCCGAGCCGATCTCCCAGAGGCGCCCCAGGTAGATCACGGCGATCCAGTCCGACAGGTGGCGCACGGCGCTCAAGTCGTGGGAGATGAACAGGTAGGAGGTGCCCTGCGAGTCCTGCAGGTCGGCCAGCAGGTTCATCAGCGAGGCCTGCACCGACACGTCCAGGGAGGAGAGCGGCTCGTCGCAGATCATCAAGGCCGGATCGGTGGCGAAGGCCCGGGCGATGGCCACCCGCTGCTTCTCCCCGCCGGAGAGCTCGTGGGGCAGGCGGTGGATGTAGTCCGGAGGCAGGTTGACCGCCCGGAACAGCTCCCGCACCCGCTCCCGGATCCGGGCCCGGCTCAAGCCGCCCAGAGCCGCCAGGGGGCGCTCCACGCTGGCCCCCACGGAGAACTGGGGATTGAGGGAGGCGTCGGGATTCTGGAAGACCATCTGGATCTTCTTGAGCTGGGCGGGCGAGCGCCGGGCGATGGTCCGGGGCAGCTTCCCGCCTTCCAGCTCGATCTCGCCCGAGGTGGCCTCCTCCAGTCCGGCGATGCAGCGGGCCAGGGTGGTCTTGCCGCAGCCGCTCTCCCCGACGATGCCCATGGTGAAGCGCCGGCGCACCCGCACCGAGATGTCGTCCACGGCGCGCACCATCGGCCGGCCGTGCCGCAGCAGCTCCCGCAGCCCCACCCGCCAGGCGGGGAAGTACTTGCGGATATGGGCGGCCTCCAGGACCACCTCGCTCTGCACGCCGGCGGCCTCCCGGTATGCGCGTTTCTTCTGCGGCGCGGCGAAAAGGGCCGGGGAGCCGCGCAGCTCCTGCCAGCGCCGGCAGGCGGTCCGATGGTTCTCCTCGGCGGACTCCAGCGGCGGCCGCCGGTCGCGGCAGGCCTGCTCGACCCCCGGGCAGCGCGGAGCGAAGATGCAGCCCGGCGGGAGCTGGTCCGCGCGGGGGATGAGGCCCGGAATGGTATTGAGCACGATGTCGCGCTTGTCCACGTCGATGCGCGGCACGCAGCCCAGCAGGCCCAGGGTGTAGGGGTGCAGCGTGCGCTTGTACACCTCGCGCACCGGGCCCTCCTCCATCAGCTGCCCGGCGTACATCACCGCCACCCGGTGACCCAGGCGGGCCACCACCCCGAGGTTGTGGGTGATGTAGAGCACCGCGGTGCGGTACTCGGCCAGCAGGTCCCGGACCAGGTCCAGGATCACCGCCTCGGTGGTCACGTCCAGGGCGGTGGTCGGCTCGTCCATGATCAGCAGGCGCGGGTTGGTGGACAGGGCGATGGCGATCAGCACCCGCTGCAGCTGGCCGCCGCTCAACTGGTGGGCGTAGCGCCGGGCCACGGCCGCCGGATCGCCCATGCGCACCTTGGCCAGCATGTCCAGGGCCAGGGCGGCGGCCCGCGCCCGGGACAGGCCCAGGTGGGCCCGGACCGTCTCGGCGATCTGCTCGCCGACCATGATCGAGGGATTGATGGCGGTGTTGGGATCCTGGTGCACCATGGTGATGCGGGCTCCCCAGGTGCGCCGCATCTGGGCGGCGGACAGCTCCAGCAGCTCGGTGCCGTCCAGGCGCACGCTGCCCGCCAGCACGCGCCCGTTGGCCGGCAGGTAGCGCACGATGGCCCGGGCCAGCGTCGTCTTGCCCGAGCCGGATTCGCCCACCAGGCCGAAGATCTCCCCCGGGGCGATGGCCAGGGTCACGCCCCGGACGGTTTCCAGCGGACCTCCCTCGGTGTCATAGGCGATGGTGAGGTCGCGGATCTCCAGCGCCGCCTGGCTCACTCGCTCACCCCTCCGGGCAGGAGCATGCGCCGCAGCCCGTCGCTCATGAAGCCGATCCCTACCACCAGCAGGGCGATGGCTCCGGCGGGGGCCAGCAGCGGCCACTGGGCCTGGGTGAAGTAGTTGCGGGCCTCTCCCACCATCAGGCCCCAGTCCGGGGAGGGCGGCTGCACGCCCAGACCCAGGAAGCCCAGCGAAGCCACCAGGAAGATGGCGTAGGAGAAGCGCATGGAGGCTTCCACGGCCAGCGGCGGCAGCACGTTGGGCAGGATTTCCCGGAACATGATGTAGAGGCTGTTTTCTCCGCGCAGCCGGGCGGCCTCGACGAACTGCCGGGTTTTCAGGTCCAGCACCACGCTGCGCACTACCCGCGACACCATGGGCACGTACAGGAAGCCGACGATCAGGATCACGTTCAGCCGGGAGGGCCCCAGGGAGAAGAGGATCAGCATGGCCAGCAGCAGCGGCGGCATGGAAAGCAGGACGTCCACCAGCCGCATGAGGATCTCGTCCACCACCCGCCCGAAGTATCCGGAGACCAGGCCCAGGGTCGAGCCGATGAGGATGGCCAGGAAAGTGCCGGACCCGGCCACCACGTACACGTCCCGGCTGCCGACGATGACCCGGCTGAAGACGTCGCGGCCGAACTGGTCGGTGCCCAGGGGATGGCGGGCCGAAGGGGGCAGCAGGCGCTCCTGCAGCGACTGGTCGGAGTACTTGTAGGGAGCCACCAGGGGGCCGACCAGGGCCAGCAGCAGGAAGAAGCCGAAGATGGCGAAGCCGGCCAGCGTGGCCGGGTACCGCCGCAGGCGCCGCCAGGTGATGGCGACCCATCCCTTCCGTTTCGTATCCATAAAAATCCTCCCCCCCGCGCGCCCGGGGGGGAGGTAGGTTTCACCGCGCTCGCCGGCCGCTATTTCTCAAAGTAGACCTGGGCCAGGTCCACCGCCGTGCCCAGATAGCCGGTGGGCACGACCCCCTTCAGCTTCTTGCTGGCGCCCCACAGGCTGTTGCTGAAGAAGGGCACCAGGATCGGGCCGCGCTCGATGAAGATCCGCTGGACCTTCTTGTAGATCTCGGCCCGCTTGGCCCGGTCCGACTCCCCCGCGGCCTGCTTGGACAGCGCGTCGATCTCCGGGTCCGCCCAATGGCTCTCGTTCCACTGGGCCGTACTGGTGTAGGCCAGCTCCAGGTAGGGCTGCGGGGTGGCCCGCGCGCCCCAGTCGGTGATGGCGAAGTCCGCCTCCAGCCACAGGTTGTCCGCGCCATAGTACACGTCAGGCGGCACCAGCTGGATGTCCACGGTCACTCCCGCCTCGGCCAGCTGCTCCTTGAGGATCGTGGCCATGGCCGGAACCGGGGAGGATTGCTGGGTGGTCAGGGTGACCTTCAGACCGGAAGCGTAGCCCGCCTCGGCCAGCAGCTTCCTGGCTTTGCTCAAGTCGCGCGGCAGCTCCGGCACGTTCAGGTAGTAGTCGGCGTAGGCCGGCCCGAACGGGGTGTCGCGGCCGGTGACTCCCAGGCCCTGGAAAGCGCCGTCCAGGATGGCCTGGCGGTCGATGGCCGCCCGGAAGGCCTGACGCACCCGCACGTCGCCGAACGGCTGGCGATCGCTGCGCATGTGGACCACGTAGTGGGTGTTGGACGGTTTCTGGTAGACCACCAGGTTCGGGTCCGCCGCGACGGTCTTCACGTACTCGGAGGGCAGGTACAGCAGGTAGTCCACCTGCCCGCCCCGCAGCGCCTCCACCTGGGCCGAGGCCTCGGCCAGGAAGATGTACTCGATCCCGTCCAGGTACGGGAGCTGATTGCCCTTGGCGTCCTTGCGCCAGTAGTTGGGATTGCGCTTCAGGATCATGCGGTCCTCGGGCAGGTAGCTGTCGATGAGGAAGGCCCCCGAGCCGATGTGCTCGGTGGCGAAGTCCCGGGTGCCGCTCCAGACGATGAGGGTGTGGTAGTCCCCCAGGTTGGTGACCAGGTCGGGATTCGGCTGCTTGATCTTGAACACCACGGTGGCGGCATCGGGAGTGAGGATTTCGGTGATCCCGGCGAACAGGGCCACGGTAGCCGCGCCCACCTTGGGATCGCGCAGCCGGTCGAAGGTGAACTTCACGTCCTTGGAAGTGAGCTCCTGGCCGTTGTGGAACTTCACGCCCTTGCGCAGGTTGAAGGTCCAGGAGAGGCCGTCGGCGCTGACCGACCACTTCTCCGCCAGGCTGCGGCTCGGATCCGGCCGCAGGTTCTCGTCGACGTACACCAGGAAGTCGCCCCAGAACCGGCCGATCTCGTCGTCGGTGATGGAGCTGAGGAAGGCCGGATCCAGGTTGGTGGGCGCGAAGAAGGCCTTCCGGAGCACTCCCCCGTGCAGCCCCCCGCCGGCCGCTCCCGCCGCCGGCTTGGCCTCCTGGCCGCCGCTGGCCCAGAGCAGGCCCACGGAAAACAACAAAACCATGGATAGGATGGCTGGAAAAGATCTCTTCATCGAACATCCTCCTTCGGTACTGACAATATAGGACCCCTCGCTGCCCGTGTCAAAGAGACGATCCGTGTGCCCAGCGCGTTCTTGACCCGTGCCGGGCGCGAAAGTATGATCGGAGGCCGATGGACGGGCACCCGGACTCCAGGCCGCGCCTGCGCCTGTTGTCCCCCGAGCACAGCAGGCGCGTGCTGGAGGCCAGCTTCCGGATCCTGGCGGAAACCGGGGTCCTGGTGCGGGACGCTGAGGCCCTCCGGGCGCTGGCCGGGGCCGGCTGCGCCCAGGGCGCCGACGGGCGGGTGCGCTTCCCGCAGGTCAGGGTGCGTCGCGCCCTGGAAGGCATACCCCGCCGGCTGGTGCTGTTCGACCGCCACGGGAGGGCGGCGGTGGACACGGCCGACCGGGTTCCCCGCTTCGCCCTGGGCGCCAACTGCCTGCGCACCCTGGACTGGCGCACCGGCGAGCAGCGCTCCTCGACCCTGGCGGACATCCGCGAAACCGCGCGCCTGTGCGAAAAGCTGCCCAACCTCGAGCTGGCCGCCACCCTGGGCAACCCCAACGAGCTGCCCGCCCACGAGCAGGCCCTGGCCGCCGTGCGGGCCCTGGCTGAATACACGCGCAAGCCCCTGGTCTTCGCGGCCCACGACGAAGTGGAGGACGAAGCCATCTGGGGCTGGCTGGCCGGGCAGGCCGGCGGCTGGCAGGCCCTGGCCGACCGCCCCTTCGCCCTGGAGCTGACCGGCCCCAGCTCGCCGCTCGAGCTGGGACAGGAGGCCTGCCGCCGCCTGGCCTTCACGGCGCGCCAGCGCCTGCCCGTAGTCTGCTACCCGGCGCTGCTGCCCGGCTTGAGCGGTCCGGTGACCCTGGAAGGGGCCCTGGCCCAGTCCACCGCGGAGATCCTGGCCGGCCTGGTGGTGCACCAGTTGGCCGGGCCAGGCTCCCCCGTGCTAACCGGCTCCTCGATCCTGCCCATGGACCTGAAGAGCGGCGGCATCGCCTACGGCTCCCCGGAATACGCCATGGCCGGTCTGGCTGCCGTGGACCTGTTCTCCGACCTGGGCATCCCCTCCTGGACCGGCGCGGGCTGCTCGGACGCGCACACCGTCGACGCCCAGGCCGCCGCCGAGGCAGGCATGAACCTGCACCTGGCGGCGCTCTCGGGCACCGCCTTCATCCACAACCTGGGCTACCTTTCGGCCGGCAAGACCGGATCGCTGGAGATGCTGCTGCTCTGCGACGAGCTGGCCGGCTCCGCCCGCCGCCTGGCCGCCGGCCTGACGGTGAGCGACGAGAACCTGGCCGTGGAAGCCAGCGGGCGGGCCGCCGCCGGGAGCTCGTTCCTGCTCGACGAGCACACCCTGGCCCACATGCGCTCCGCGATGTGGACCCCGGGGCTGTTCGAGCGCTCCGGTCTGGAAGACTGGCAGGGCCGGGGCTCACCGGGCCTGCAGAAACGGCTGCGCGGGCGCTTGCGGGAGCTGCTGGGATGAGCACAGCCCTGCTGGAAGAGGCGCGGGCTCTGCTTCCCGAGCTTACTGCGCTGCGCCGCGAGCTGCACCGCCATCCGGAACTCGGAGGCCAGGAGCGGCGCACCGCCGCGCTCATCGCCGAGCGTCTGAAACGTCTCGGCCTGCAGGTGCGCACGGGGGTGGCCGGCACGGGGGTGGTCGGCCTGCTGCAGGCCCGGCCCGGGGCGCCGCTGATCGCCCTGCGGGCCGATATCGACGCGCTGCCCGTCGAGGAGGCCAACGACGTTCCCTACCGCTCCACGGTGCCGGGGGTGTCCCACGCCTGCGGGCACGACGGCCATGCCGCTATTCAGCTCGGCGCGGCCGAGCTGCTCTGCCGCCACGCCGCGGAGTTGCCCGGCAACGTTCTGTTCCTGTTCCAGCCCAGCGAGGACACCCTGCCGGGGGGCGCTTTGGCCATGCTGCGGGAAGGAGTGCTGGAGGGCCGGCCGGTGCGGGCCGTGCTCTCCCTGCATCTGAATCCGCGCTTTCCGGCGGGAACGGTGGCCGTGAAGGAGGGCTGGGCCACCTGTTCCTCCCTCAGCTTTCGCTTGCGAATCACCGGCCGCGGCGGGCATGTGGCCGAGCCCGGGCAAACCGTCAACCCTTTGCTCCTGTCCGCCGCTCTCCTCACCGAGGCGGAAGCGTTACGCCGGGAGCTGGCCGGCGAGACCGAACCGCTGATCCTGGGGTTCGGCTCGGTGCACGGTGGGACCGCGGCCAACGTCATCCCTGATTACGTGGAGGTTGCCGGCAGCCTGCGGGCCCCAACCCCCGAGCTGCTGCAGCTCTCCCTCGCGCGCTTTCAGAAGCTGGCCCGCGCGGTCACCGAACCGGCCGGGGCCCGCGTCGAGTTCCAGCTGGAGGAGGGCTACCCGCCGGTGTTCAATCATCCCGGCCTGACCGCGCGCTTCCGGGAGTCCGCCGCTGCGGTTGTCGGGACCGAACGCCTCGCCGCGCTGAAGCAGGTGCTGGCCACCGGCGACGACGTGGCCTATTTCCATCAGCGCGTCCCCGGCGTGTACTGGCAGCTGGGCTCCGGCGACCCCGCCCGGGGACTGGCCCACCCGCTGCACAGCCCGCGTTTCGACTTTGGCGATGAGCTTCTCGCTTTGGGCGCCGCCGTGCAGGCCCGGGCAGCCGGGGAGCTGCTGGCCGGGGAGCCCTGAGCCGCGGGCCCACTGGAGTTGAGCATGGCACTTCGATTCGATTATCTGGACCCCGAGCAGCAGCGCCGCCTGCACGAGGCCAGCCTGGAGATCCTGGAGCGCGTCGGCGTCTGCCTGCAGGACGAGGAGTCCGTCCGGCTGCTGCGCGCCGCCGGAGCGAAGGTGGACGAGGGCGGCCGGGTGCGCCTGCCGCCCAAGCGGGTGGAGTGGGCCCTGGCTACGGCCCCCAGGAGCATCGGGCTCTGCGACCGGGAAGGAAGGCCGAGGCTGCCCCTGGAAAAGGGCAGGGTTTTTTTTGGCCCCGGTTCAGATTGTCTCTACCTCCTGGATCACCGCACCGGCGAGCGCCGGCTTCCCACCCGGCGCGACCTGGAAGAGGCGGTGCGGTTGTGTGACGGCCTGCCGAACATCGATTTCCTCATGTCCGCGTTTCTCCCGGCGGATGTCGAACCGCAGCAGGCCAACCGCCTGCAGATGCGGGCCATGCTGGAAGGCAGCAGCAAACCCATCCTGTTCGTGACCAACGACCTGGAGTCCTGCCGGGACGTGCTGCGGGCGGCGGAGGCGGTGGCCGGCGGGGAGCGGGCCCTGTCCGCAAGTCCCTCCTGCGCCTGCTACATCAACGTCACCGCCCCGCTGCGTCACAATGCCGACTCCCTCCAGAAGCTGCGCCTGCTGGCGAGCAAGGGCATCCCCACCACCTACACCCCCATGGTCCTGCGGGGGGTCAACGGCCCGGTGACCAGCGCGGGAGCCACCGCCCTGGCCAACGCCGGGGAGTTGGTGGGGCTGCTGCTGGCCCAGCTGGTCCGGGAAGGGGCGCCGGTCATCCACAGCGGGGGGTACGTCGACGTCTTCGACATGCTGACCATGCAGGACGCCTACTGCGGGCCGGAAAGCTACGGAAGCCGCACCTCCCTGGCCGCCTGGTACGGCCTGCCCTCCTTCGGCCTGGGCGGGGCCAGCGATTCCAAGCTGCCCGACGAGCAGGCGACGGCCGAGGCGGCCCTCACCCTGCTGATGGAGGGCCTGGCCGGGGTGAACCTGGTCCACGACCTGGGATACCTGGAGAGCGGCAAGTGCTGCTCCCTGCAGATGCTGGCCATCTGCGACGAGCTGGCGGGCTGGGTCCGCCATTTCCTGCGCGGCAGCGAAGTGAGCCCGGAGACGCTGGCCCTGGACCTGATCGCCGAGCTGGGCCCGGAGGGGGACTACCTGTCCAGCGAGCACACCGCGCGGCACTTCCGGGAAGGATGGCAGCCCACCCTGTTCGACCGCCACCACTTCGAAGGCTGGACGGCGGCCGGAGGAAAGAGCCTGGCCCAACGGGCCCGCGAGCGGGTGGAGGAAATCCTGAGCGCCCCCGCGCCGGTGCCTCTGCCCCCGGAATCGCGGCGCAGGATCGCGGAGATCCTCGGCTGAAACCGGCCGGCCGTTCTCAGCCAGCGGCATCCGGCGGTTTGACATCCGCCGGATGCATATATATACTGCCGATGACTACCGAACGAATCAACATTCGATGAAAAAGCCAGGCGATGCGGCAAGCAGGGGCGGGCAGGGCCGGTCCTCGCGGCGGCAGCACTTCCTCCTGCTGCGCTCCCCAGCCCGGGATATCCTCCAGTTCGTTCTCCTGGTCGCCATCCTGATCTGGCTCCTGTTCCTGGGCGCCTCCCGCTCCGGCTACCGCTGGGAGTGGTACCGGGTTCCCCGCTACATCCTGGGCGTGGCCGAGGGCCGTCTGGTCGCGGGGCCCCTGCTGCAGGGGCTGGGGCTGACCCTGCGGATATCCGGAATCAGCCTGGTCCTGGCCTTCCTCATCGGCCTGGGCACCGCCCTGCTGCGGCTTTCAGACTCGCTGGTCGGCCGGGCGGTGGCCCGCGCCTACCTGGAATTGATCCGCAACACCCCGATGCTGGTGCAGCTGTTCGTGATCTACTTCATCCTGGGACCGATCCTCGGCATCGAAAGGTTCCTCTCCGCGGTGCTGGCCTTGAGCCTGTTCGAGGGGGCCTACGCTTCCGAGGTGTTTCGGGCCGGCATCGTCTCGATCCAGAAGGGCCAGTGGCAGGCCTGCTACAGCCTGGGCCTGGGCGCGGTGGACACCTACCGCTTCGTGATCCTGCCGCAGGCCATCCGCCGCATCCTGCCGCCGCTCACCAGCCAGGCCGTGTCGCTGATCAAGGACTCCTCGCTGGTGAGCCTGGTGTCGCTGACCGACCTGACCCTGCAGGCCGGCATCGTGGTCTCCGAAACTTTCCTCCCCTTCGAGATCTGGTTCACCACCGCCGGACTGTACCTGTTGATCACGGTCAGCCTGTCCACGGTCGTGAGCAGGATGGAGCAGCGCTTCAAGATAGCGGGATGAGAACATGAGCGAAAAAGCCCTGGGCGATTACATCATCACGGTCAAGGACGTCTGCAAGACCTTCCCGGGCGGCGTCACGGCGGTGAAGGACTTCTCCACCGACATCCGGCGAAGCGAGGTGCTGGTGATCATGGGCCCCTCAGGCTCCGGCAAATCCACCCTGCTGCGCTGCCTGAACGGCCTGGAGGAACGCGACTCGGGCACCATCGTCGTGGACGGCATCCCCCTGGACGAGAACAAGAAGAACCGTCTGGAGATACGCAAGGAAGTGGGGATGGTTTTCCAGTCCTTCAACCTGTTCCCCCACCTCACCGTGGCCGACAACGTGAACCTGGCCCAGCTGCGGGTGCGCAAAAAGAGCCAAGGAAGAGGCCATGGCCATGACCCGCGACATGCTGACCAAGGTCGGCATCCTGAACAAGATCGACGCCTACCCGGCCCAGCTTTCCGGCGGGCAGCAGCAGCGCGTGGCCATCGCCCGCGCCCTGGCCATGATGCCCAAGGTGATGCTGTTCGACGAGCCCACCTCGGCCCTGGACCCGGAGATGATCAACGAGGTGCTGGACGTCATGAAGAACCTGGCCCGGGAGGGCATGACCATGGTGGTGGTGACCCACGAGATGGGCTTCGCCCGGGAGGTGAGCGACTGGGTCATCTTCATGGACGAAGGCCGAGTGGTGGAGACAGGGACGGCGGAGCACTTCTTCACCAACCCGCAGGAGGAACGAACCAAGTCATTCTTGAGCCAAATCTTATAAAGGAAGAGGGAGGAAGAGATGAGGAAAGCATGGGTTCTGGCGGTGATCGCGCTGGTCGCGATCGCTGGACTCGTCGGGGCGCAGGCCAAGGACAGCTTGATCGACGAGATCGCCAAGCGCGGCGTTCTGAAAGTCGGGGTGGACGTGTTCGTGCCCTGGGTCTTCAAGGACAAGACCGGCAACCTGGTCGGCTTCGAGATCGACGTGGCCAAGCGGCTGGCCCAGGAGATGGGCGTGAAGCCTGGAGTTCGTGGAGACCAAGTGGTCGGGCATCATCCCCGCCCTGCTCACCAACAAGTTCGACGTGATCATCGGCGGCATGGGCTCCACCACCGAGCGCAGCCTCAAGGTCAACTTCACCATTCCGTACGACTACTCCGGCATGTCCATCTGCGCCAACAAGAAGATGGCCCCGGGCTGGACCAGGCTGGAGGACTTCAACAAACCCAACGTCATCCTGACCGTGCGCACCGGCGCCACCCCCGTGGCCGCGGCCAAGAAGTTCATGCCCAAGGCGCAGGTGCGCCAGTTCGACGACGAGGCCCAGGCCTACCAGGAAGTGGTCAACGGGCGCGCCCACGCCTGCGTATCCTCGCAGCCGGGGCCCGAGAACTGGGTCAACGAACACCCGGACGTGCTGTACCTGCCCTTGAGCGGCAAGACCTTCACCAAGGAGCCCATCGCCTTCGCATTGCGCAAAGGCGACCCGGAAGCGATCATCTTCTTCAACAACTGGATCACCCGCATGGAGTGGGAAGGCTGGCTGGAGGAGCGTCACCAGTACTGGTTCACCGGCAACGAGTGGAAAAAACTCACCCAGTAGGAAGACTGCCTGAACCGTCCGCCCCGAACGGGGGCGGGCGGTTTTTGGAGCCATAGGTGATCGGCCAAAGGGTCCGCTTCCGCTGGCTGGACGCGCTGATCATCGCGTTGCTGGCGGGCTTCGCCGCGTTCATCGGCTACCGGGTCACGGTGGGCCTGAACTACAAATGGCACTGGGCCTCGATTCCCCAGTACCTCGTGTTCCGGCACCCGGACACCGGCCGCTGGGCGGCCAACTACATCCTGCAGGGCCTGTTCACCACCCTGCGGCTTTCCCTCTGGGCCACCATCCTGGCCACCCTGATCGGGATCGTGCTGGGTGTGTTCCGCACCACCAGGAGCCTCTTTCTGCGGATGGTCGGGCGCACCTACGTGGAGATCATCCGCAACCTGCCGCCCCTGGTGCTGGTGTTCATCTTCTATTTCTTCGTGGCCGACCAGCTCATGCCGCTGCTGGGCCTGGAGCCCCTGGTGCGCGCCCTCTCCCCGCGGACCCAGGCGGTGCTGGGGGCGCTGTTCGCCCCGGTGTCCCGCTTCACCCAGTTCATCTCCGCGGTGGTCACCATCGCGGTGTTCGAGGGCGCCTACATCACCGAGATCATCCGGGCGGGCATCGAGAGCGTGGAGCGCGGCCAGCGCGAGGCGGCTTACGCCCTGGGCCTGTCCTGGCTGGACCAGATGCGCCTGGTCATCCTGCCCCAGGCCATCAAGCGCATCCTGCCGGCCCTGGCCGGGCAGTTCATCAGCACCATCAAGGACTCGGCCATCGTGGCCGCCATCTCCATCCAGGAGCTCACCTACCAGGGCATGCAGCTGGCCGTGAGCACCCACTTCACCTTCGAGGTCTGGCTCATGGTGGCCGTGCTGTACCTGGTGCTGACCCTGACCCTGTCCCTCGGAGTCAGCCGCCTGGAAAAGAAACTGCGCCAGAGCGACTAGAACGGACCCGGTTCAGGATCTCGGTGGCCGTGCGCCAGCCCAGCCCGAAGCGGCTGACCCCGCGGCGGGCCATCTCCAGCAGCGTCTCCAGCCCCCTCACCCCGCCGGCGGCCTTGATGCCGGCCCGCTCGCCCAGGCGCGCCTTGATCAGGGTCACGTTCTCCAGCGTCGCCCCGGTCTCGGCCCAGCCGGTGCCGGTCTTCACGAAGGCGGCGCCGCCCTCGACGGCCAGGTCGCAGCCGGCCAGGATCTGCTCGTCGCTGAGGTAGTGGCACTCCAGGATGACCTTCACCGGCAGGGGCCTCACGGCCTGGACCACGGCCCGGATGTCGTCCCGCACTTCGGCGGTCCGCCCGGAGAGCAGCTTGCCGATGTTGATCACCATGTCGATCTCGGTGCAGCCCATTTCCACCAGCTCGCGGGCCTGGGCCGTCTTGAGGCGGGTGCTGTCCGAACCGGAGGGGAAGCTGACCACCCCGCCGGCGGCGGTCGTGGAGCCCTGGCCGAGAAGCTCGACCAGCAGAGGGGTCATGGACGGCAGGACGAAGGCCGCCACGCAGCCGAAGGCCAGGGCGGTTTCGGCCATCTTCCTCACGTCCTGCTCCGTGTCCTGGGCCTTGACCGCGCTCAGGTCGATCATCCGCGCGATCCGCTCCGCCGTGAGTATCATGGGTCTACAGCCCGTGGGCGGTGGCCCGCTCGGCCACGATGGTCTCCAGCAGGGCCACGATGTTCTCCAGCGGCACGTCCTTCATCACTTCCTGCGACGGGGCGATCACGTGCCCGCCCCCCTTGCCCAACAGGCGGATCACCTCCGCCGCCCCCTGGCGCACCTCCTGCGGCGTGCCGAAGGGCAGCAGCTTCTGCGTGTCGATCCCCCCCTGGAAGGTCAGATGCTTGCCGTACTTCTTCTTGATCAGCGGCAGGTCCATGCAGGGCTGCACCGGCTCGATGTAGTCCAGGCCGATGTCGATCAGCTCCGGCAGAAAGCTGGTGATGCACCCGCAGGAGTGCATCATCATGTACCAGCCCGCGTCCTTGTACACCTTGAACAGCTTCTTGTACTGCGGCTGCAGCAAGTCCCGGTACACCTGCGGCGGCACGAACGGCCCCACCTGCGTGCCCAGGTCGTCCCCCACGTGCCCGGCAGGGGCGAAGTCCATCTTCACGAAGCGCTTGGCCATCTCCACCTTGTAGTGGGTGATCTTGTCCAGCAGCTCGCTCACCATCTTCGGGGCCAGCAGCACGTTCTCGAACAGCCCCGGGATGCTCACCATCCCGTAGGCCCGCTCGTACAGCCCGAAGTACCCCGAGGGAAACACGAAGTACTCCTGCCCGTAGGTCTGGATGTCCCGCGCGCACCACTCGAAGTTGCCTTTATGGTCCGGGTCCGGCGGGGTCCACTTGCGCACCCGCTGCTCCAGCGTGTCGGAGGTCACCGCGTCCCAGATCCGCTCCGGCATCCAGCGCTCGGCGAACTTGCGCTCCTGCTTCTTCTCCAGCGGCGAGAAGCAGCAGAAAAACCCGTCCTCCCCGATCCTCACCCCCATGCCCCAGCTGTCGTAGACCACTTTCCCGGCCTCGTCCACCTTGCAGTAGCCCTCCGCCTCCAGCTCCTTCATCATCTTGAGGTCGTTGCGGAAGAACAGCGGGTAGTCGGCCTTGGCCAGGCTGATGATCAGGTGGTTCTCCAGGTAGTCGTCCATGCTCTGGCTGGCCGGCAATTTGAGCGCCGCGTGCAGCTCCTTGTCCCGCGTGCGATCGGCCAGGGTGATCTGGCTGGGCAGATAGTCCATGTGCTCCCGCCGGATGGTGGCCAGCACCCTCTGTTTCTTGGTCATCAGGCTCTCCTCTCCTCACCCCTGGCTGCCGCCGAAAGCCAGGTGCAGCACGTTTTCCTTGGTGATTCTCTCCCCGGCGAGCTCGCCGGAGATCCGGCCCTGAAACATGACGATCACCCGGTCGCACTCGGCCACCACTTCCTCCAGCTCCGAGGACACCAGGATGATCGACTTTCCCTCCTCCTCTTTCAGGCGGCGGAGGATCCTGAAGATTTCCGCCTTGGCCCCCACGTCGACGCCGCGCGTGGGCTCGTCCATGATCAGGATTCCGGGATCCGTGGACAGGCTGCGGCCGATGATCAGCTTCTGCTGGTTGCCGCCGCTCAGGTTCTTGACGTTCTGGGTCAGGGCGCTCAGCTTGATCGCCAGCCTCTGCACGTACTCTCGCGCGATGGCCAGGATCTTGCGGACCTGGACGAAACTCAGGACGGTGATGCTCTTATCGTGAATGACCGCCAGGTTGTCCTTGACGTCCAGGTTCCCGAACAGGCCCTGCCGCCTGCGGTCCTCGGGGATGAAGGCGAAGCCGCGGCGGATGGCGTCCCTGGGGCTGCCGTTGACCAGAGGCTTCCCGTCCCGCAGCAGCTCCCCCGCGTCCTGCCGGTACATTCCGAACAGGGTCTGCATCAGCTCCGTGCGCCCCGCTCCCTGCAGGCCGTAGAAGCCCAGCAGCTCGCCGTGGTGCAGGCGGAAGCTCACCTCCCGGAAGTGCTTCCCGCGCGCCAGGCCGCGCACCTCCAGGGCCACTTCGGGGCAGGCGCAGTCCCGCTGGTGCGCGGGCGCGCCGAACTCCTTGGAGAGCTCCCGGCCGGCGATCAGGCTGACGATTTCCCTCGGGGTGGTCTTGTCCGCCTCGAAGGTCCCCAGGTACTTCCCGTCGCGCAGGACCGAAATCCGGTCCGTGACCTCGAACACTTCCTCCAGGCGGTGGGAAATGAAGATGATGGTCATGCCCCGGGCCTTGAACTTGCGCAGGTTTTCGAAAAGGATCCGCGTCTCGTTGACCGTGAGCGAGGAGGTAGGTTCATCGAGGATGAGCACTTCGGTGTTCAGGTTGAGCGCCTTGGCGATCTCCACGATCTGCCGCTGGGCGATGGGCAGGCTCTTGACCGGGGCGCGGGTGCTGATGCGCACCCCGAAGGAGTCCAGCAGCGCCCCGGCCTTGCGGTGCATTTGCGGCCAGTGGATGGAAGCGCCGCGGCGCAGCTCCCGGCCCAGGAAGACGTTCTCCACCACGCTCAGGTTCTCGCAGAGCATCAGCTCCTGGTACACGGTGGAGATCCCCAGACTCAAGGCGGCGCTCGGGTCGGGCACCTCGACGGGTCGGCCTTTGAACAGGATCCGCCCCTCGTCGGGCGGGTACCAGCCCGAGAGGATCTTCATCAGGGTCGACTTGCCGGCCCCGTTTTCCCCGGCCACGGTGTGGATCTCCCCCCGGCGGATGGCGAAGCTCACCCCGTCGAGGGCCTGGACGCCGGGGAACTTCTTGGAGATGCCCTGGAAGACCAGGACCTCCTCGGCGCTCACTTCCGGCGCGACCATATGTCCAGGGCCACCGCGCCGATCAGCACCGCGCCAATGATGACCATCTGCACGAAGGGCGACACGCCCAGCAGCACCAGCCCGTTGCGCAGCACGCCGAGCAGCAGCACTCCGATCAGGGTGCCGACGATCGTCCCCTCCCCCCCGCTCAGGCTGGTCCCCCCCAGGATGGTGGCGGCGATCACGTCCAGCTCCAGGCCCTGGCCGGCCGTGGACTGCACATTGCCGAGGAAGCCCGAGTTGATGGCCCCGCCGAAAGCGGCCAGGAAGCCCAGGATGGCGAAGGCCACGATCTTCACCAGCCGGACGTTGATGCCCGACACCCGGGCCGCCTCGGCGTTGCCGCCCACGGCGCGCATGCGGTAGCCGATGATGTTCTTCTGGTAGACCACGAAGCCGAACACCAGGACGAGCAGAAAGGCGATGGACATGGTGGGGACGGTGTCGAAGAGCTTGCCGCGCCCGATGAAGATGAAGGCCTCCAGGGCGGGGTCCTTGATCAGGCGGGGGATCAGCGGCACGACCATGCCCCCGTTGATCAGCATGGCCACGCCCCGGGCCATGTTCAGCATGCCCAGGGTGACGATCAGCGCCGGCACCCGCAGGAGGGTCACCAGCACGCCGTTGACCACCCCCGCCGAAGCGCCGATGGCCAGAGCCGGCCAGGATGGAGGCCCAGATCGGGATCCCGCGGGTCATCAGCACGGACATGGCCACCACGGACATGCCGTACACGGAACCCACCGACAGGTCGATCTCGCCGGAGACGATCACCATGGTCATGCCCACCGCCAGGATCCCGAGGATGGAGACCTGCCGGACGATGTTCATCAAATTGTCGACGGTCAGGAACACCCGGGTCGACACGGAGAACACGAGGACCAGGATCACCAGCCCGGCGAAGATCCCCATCTCCTTGGCCTTGAAGAGCGCCGCCAGGGGGCTGCGGGTCTGCACCGGAAGTCGATTTGCTCATGGCCTGCCTACCCGTATTGAAATCGGGGCCGGCCTGTTCGGCCGGCCCCTGGCATTATATCCGATAGCCGGTGGGAAGCCAGGCGCTCAGCCGACCGGCTCCCCGTCCTTGATCTTCTGCAGCCACTCGTCCACGTTCTGCCGGTTCACCTCCACGATGCCGGTGTCGATGACCGTCGGCGGGGTGCCCTGGGTCAGGAGCTCGTAGAGCTGCTTCACGGCCTCGTAGCCCTGCTTGTAGGGGTTCTGGCCGTAGGCGGTGGTGGTCCAGCCGTTCTTGATCTGGATGAGCTTCTCCTCGTACAGGTCGTGGCCGCTGCTCCAGATCGGCTTCTTGGAGTCCGCGTTGCCGACCTTCTTGTTCTCCATCAGGCGCCCCCACAGGTAATCGGTGCCGCCGAAGCTGATGTGGCCGGTGACGTCGGGATGGGCGATGAAGGAGTTCTCCAGCGCCGCGTAGGCCGACTGCTCGTCGCCCTCGGCGTTGACCGTGTCCACGATCTTGATGTCCGGGTACTTGTCCAGCACCGACATGACCCCGTCCTGGCGCTTGCGCGACCAGATCGCGCCGATGGCCACCGAGGAGACGATGACCTTGCCCTTGGGGCCCATCTTGCTGATCACGGACTCCGCGGTGGCGGCGCCCGCCAGGAACAGGTCCTCGCCCACGAAGCCGAGGCGGCCGGATTCCGGAGCGTCCACGTTGTTGCAGGTCACGGGGATGCCCGCCTTGAGGGCCTTCTGGATGACCGGGGTCATGCCCGGGATGTCCAGCACGGCCACGGAGATCCCGTCCACCTTCTTGGTGATCAGGTCCTCGACCACCTTGATCAGCGGCTCGGTCTCCCAGCTGGTCGGGCCGGTCATGTAGGCCTTGACCCCCAGCTCCTTGGCCGCCGCATCGACCCCCTGCTTGATGAACTGGGCGAAGGGGACGGTCACGTTCATGTACACGACCGCGATCTCGAGGTCCTTGGGCTTCTTGTTGGGAAGCTTGAACTCGTAGCCGTTCAGGCTGACGGTCTTGCCCGAGCCGCCGCCTGCCTTGCTGCAGCCGCCCAGGAAGCCCAGGGTGGCCACGAAGGACAGCGCGATTAACACCGCGAGAAGCTTTTTCATCTTCTCCTCCTTAGGATTGATAATGAAGAGGAAGCAAGAACCAGGCCAGCCGGTCCAGCTCGCCTCGAACTAAGGGAAAAATTCTCTAACTTCATTCCGCAGAGGGAAATGCCGGAGCATCGAGCAGCAGTTGACAGCCGGTGGAAGTCCCCATATGATGGCGGTCGTGTGTAGAAAATACACACACAGTGTAAAATCGAAACACAGGTACCCATGGCCCCCTGCATCCTGATCGTGGACGATAACCGCCGCCTGTGCGACAGCCTGGCGCAGAATTTCCAGGACCTGGGCCTGCCCACGGCCTGCGCCGGGAACCGGGCCGAGGCCCTCCGGCAGTTCGGCTCCGGCCGGATCGCGGCCGTGCTTCTGGACATCATGGTGGGCGAGGAGAACGGGATCGACATTCTCGTCGACCTCAAGAAGGCCGACCCGGGCGTGCCCGTGATCATGATCACCGGCTATGCCACGGTGGACACCGCGGTGCAGGCCTTGAAACTGGGGGCCGCGGACTACGTCAAGAAGCCGCTGGACTTCGAGGTGCTGCACAAGATCGTCACCAACGCCATCCGGCTCTCCCGCCTGGCCGAGGAAAACCGGGGTCTGAAGAACCGCCTGCGGGAGCTGAAGCCCAGGTTCACCACCCGCAGTCCGCGCCTGCTGCAGCTGCTGGAGACGGTGCGCAAGCTGGCCGCCACCGAACTGCCGGTGCTGATCACCGGGGAGAACGGCACGGGCAAGGAGCTCATCGCCGACGCCCTGCACGAGGGCTCCTCCCGCGCTTCGCGGAAGCTGCTCAAGGTGAACTGCGCCTCCTTCCCGGAAAGCCTGCTGGACAACGAGCTGTTCGGCCACGAGCGCGGCTCGTACACCGGGGCCGACTCCGCCTACCAGGGCCTGTTCGAGCAGGCCGGCGCCGGCACCCTGTTCCTCGACGAGATCGGGGACATGCCGCTGGCCATCCAGGCCAAGATCCTGCGCGCCCTGCAGAACAAGGAGATCCGCCGCATCGGCGGCACCCAGACCGTGGCCATCGACGTGCGCTTCATCACCGCCACCAACCGCAACGTCGAGAGCCTCATCGCCGCCAACCGTTTCCGCCAGGACCTGTACTATCGCCTGAGCGCCGCGGTCGTGTCGCTGCCTCCCCTGCGCGAGCACCTGGAGGATCTACCCGAGCTCTCCCGCGCCTTCGTGGAGGAGTACTGCCTTTCCAACTCCCTCCCCCTCAAGGAGCTGGAGCCGGCGGTGATGGGGGCCTTCCTGCGCCACCCCTGGCCCGGGAACGTGCGCGAGCTGAAAAACAGCCTCAACTACGCCTGCGCCATCTGCTCCGGCCCCCGGATTTCCCTGGCCGACCTGCCGCCCGCCTTCCAGGGCGGGGCGGGCCCCGCCGGGAACGGGCTGAACGTGCGCGAGCAGGCCGAGAGGGACCTGATCATCAAGACCCTGCAGCTGGCCGGCTTCAACAAGCGCGCGGCCGCCCTGCGCCTGGCGATGAGCCGGAAAACCCTGTACAACAAGATCGCCCGCTATGGAATCGACGCCGGCAGCAACAATCGCGGCCTCTGAGATCCTCCGCCTCCAGGAGGTTTTCCGGGACTACGGGAACATCGAGGCGGTCCGGGGAGTGAGCCTGGCCATCAGGGCGGGGGAAGTCCACGCCCTGGTCGGCCAGCACGGGGCCGGCAAGACGACGCTGGCCCTGCTGATCAGCGGAAAGCTCCCCCCGAAGTCCGGAAGCATCACCTTCTGTGGCAGGCGCTACGCCTCGCTGAACCTGGGACTCTCCAACCGCCTGGGCATCAAGATGGTCTACCAGCAGGTGTACCTGAACGATTACTTCACGGTGGCGGAGAACCTGTTCTTTCACGACCCCAGCGTCAACCGCTTCGCCTGGAGCTCGCCCCGGCGCCTGAATCGGGCCGCGGCGGAACTTTTCGGCCGGCACGGCTTCGACATCGACCCCGGCGCCAAGCTGCGGGCCCTGAGCCTTTCGGACCGCACCGTGGTGGATATCCTGAAGCAGCTCTACGCCGGGCCGGTCCTGCTGGTGCTCGACGAGGCCCTGGAGAAGCTGTCGCCCGCCGCGCTGGAGCGGATCGTCCCCCTGCTGCTGGAGCGCGCCCGGCAGGGCCTGGCCCTCCTGTTCATCACCCACCGCATCGACGACGTGTACCGCTACGCCCACAAGGTCAGCATTCTGCGCGACGGGCAGCTGATCTTCAGCGGCAGCACCGCCGACATCGACCAGATCAACCTGGTGCGCCTGGCCTACACGCAGTTCTCGGCCCAGGCCAGCCCCACCGCCGCGAACGCCGAGTTCACCCGCTTCCTGCGCTACAACGAGGCGATCCTGGCCCACCTGCCCCTCAGCCTCCTGCTCACCGACCTGGAGGGCCGGGTGAAGCTGGCCAACGAGCACTTCCAGAACGCCCTCGGCCGCCCGAGCTCCGGCTACCTGGACCGGCCCGTGCTGGAGGTCCTGGACGGCCTGAGCGGCGCGGACTCAGGCGAGCTGGCCCAGGCGCTGCAGAGCCAGGCCGACCGGGAGTTCTACAACGTGCGCCTGGCGATGGGCGGGCGGGACACCCTGCACAACATCAAGACCCTTTCGGTGTTCGACGGGGAGATGCCCATTGGCACCATGCTGGTCCTGGAAGACATCACGGAGTACGACAAGCTGCAGAAACAGATCCTGCTGACCGAGAAGCTGGCTTCCGTCGGCCTGCTGGCCGCCGGGGTGGCCCACGAGATCAACAACCCGCTGGAGATCATCTACAACTACCTGGCCACCCTGCGCAACCGGGCCGCCAGCCAGGGCACCCGCGACACGGTGAACAAGCTGCAGGAGGAGATTTCCTACATTTCCACGATCGTCAGCAACCTGGTGAATCTGGCCGATCCCGGCCGCCTGGACCAGGGGGAGCAGGAGCTGAACGAGGTGATCGGCAAAATCCTGGACCTGCTGCGGCAGAGCGCCCGCTCCAGGAGCATCAACATCCGTTTCTCCTCCGGCAAGCCCGCCATCCGGGCGTGGGTGAACGCCAACGAGCTGAAGCAGGTCGTTCTCAACCTGATCAAGAACAGCTTCGAGGCCATGCCCGAGGGGGGCACCGTGGCCGTGGCCACCGACGAGGTGCTGCTGGAGGGGGTTCCTACCGCCCTCATCACGGTCCAGGACGACGGCCCGGGCATCCGGGCGGACAACCTCATCGACATCTTCCTTCCTTTTTACACAACGAAGAAGGCCCGGGGCAGCAACAGCGGCCTCGGGCTATCGGTCACCTACGCGATCCTGGAACGCTACGGCGGCAAGATCACGGCCGAGAACCTGCCCCGGGGCTGCCGCTTCACGATCAGCCTGCCGCAGCGGCCGGTTTCCCCCCCGGTTGCAGGCAAGCAGTAACCCGGCGCCGGCCTTCCGGCGTTTGCCACGCCGGCCGCGGGCGGGTATAATCCGGCCCATCATGGCCCGCAGCATCGAAGTCCTCCGCGTCTCCGAACGAAGCCCGCAGGAAAAAGAGTTCATCGCCTTCCCCAAGCGCCTGTACCGGGGCTGCCCGCAGTGGGTGCCCTGGTTCGACCTGGACATGCGGATGATGCTTCGCCGCAGGCATCCCTACTTCCGTCAGGCCTCCGGGGATTTCTTCCTGGTCCGCGAAAACGGCCGCACCCTGGGGCGGGCCTGCGTGGTGAAAAATCCCAGCTACATCGCCCAGCACAAGACCGCCTGCGCCCAGTTCTACTTCTTCGACGTGGAGGAAGACCCGCCGGCGGCCGAGGCCCTGCTGCGGCGCCTGCAGGAATGGGCCCGGGGGCAGGGGCTGGGGCTCCTGCGGGGCCCCATGCTGCTGGGCGGGGCCTCGGGCAGCGGCATCCTGGTCCAGGGCTTCGAGCACCGGGCGGCCATGACCATGATGCCCTACAACTACCCCTACTACCCGCGCCTGCTGGAGGAGCTGGGGTTCCGCAAGCACGTGGACCTGTACTCCATGGACCTGCCGCCGGACAAATTCCGCCTGCCGGAGCGTGTGCGGGCGGCGGCCGGGAAGGTGCTGGCCCGGGGACGCTTCCGCGTGCTGGAGTTCCGCAGCAAGCGCGACTTGAGGAAGGTGGCCGACCGCATCGCCGGGCTGTACAACGCGACCCTGGCCGACCACCTGGAGGACTACCCCCTGAGCGACGCGGAGCTGGAGCAGTCCAAGAAGGATCTGCTGGTCATTGCCGACCCCCGCCTGGTCAAGATCCTGGCCTATGACGGGCAGATCGTCGGGTACCTGTTCGGCTTCCCGGACCTTTCCCGCGCGCTGCAGAAGAACGCCGGCCGCCTGGGCCCCCTCCAGCTGCTGCGCCTGCTCTCGGCGATCCGTTCCAACGACGAGCTGATCCTGAACGGCATGGGCATCCTGCCCCAATACCAGCGCCTGGGAGGCAATGCCCTGCTGTACCACGAGCTGGAAAAGTCCGCCGCCGGCGGGAGCTTCCGCCGGGCCGAGCTGGTGCAGGTCTCGGAGCGCACCGAGCTGATGCTGCGCGACATCCAGACCCTGGGTGGCCGCATCTGCAAGGTGCACCGCATGTACGAGAAGGAGTGCTGAGAGGCGGCCCCTGGACAGACGGCCCGGGGCATGCTATAGTTCCCGCATAGCGAGACGCCGTTTCGCATAGAGAAACCTGGCATGCCGGTCCTATCTTCGGTCTCCAAAGCCCTGACCCTCCTGGACGCCTTCACCGCCGAGAAGCCGGAGCTCACCCTCACCGAGCTGGCCCGCCAGGCCGGGGCCCACAAGTCCTCCGCCTTCCGCCTGTTGAGCCACCCTGGAAGCCCACGGCTTCGTGGAGAAGAGCCCCTCCGGAAGGGGCTACCGCCTGGGCTGGAAGCCCCTGGAGCTTTCCGGCCGCCTGCTGGGCCGCTACGAGCTGCGCGAGCTGGCCGCCCCCCACATGGAGGAGCTGGCCCAGAAGAGCGGGGAGATCGTGCACCTGTCCATCCTGGACGGGGCGGAAATCGTGTACCTGGACAAGCGCGGGCGCAGCCAGCCGCTGACCGTCTCCACGACCGTCGGCGGGCGCAGCCCGGCCCACGCCTCGGCCATGGGCAAGGTGCTGCTGGCCGGCCTGCCGCCCGCGGAAGTGCTGCGCCTGCTGGGCGGCCGGCCCCTGAGGCGCTTCACCCCCACCACCATCACGGACCGGCGCCGCCTGGGCCGCGAGCTGGAAGCCATCCGGCGCCAGGGCTTCGCCCTGGACAACGAGGAAGCCTTCCCCGGCATCCGCTGCGTGGCCGCCCCCCTGCGCGGGCGCGCAGGGCGGGTGCTGGCCGCCCTGAGCCTGACCGTGCCCGCCCAGCGCATGGGCGCGCGCCGGCAGGCCGAGCTGAAAGACTGGGTCACGGACACCGCCGCCCGGATTTCCGACCGGATCCGGGCGGGCGGAATCGACGCATAGACGAGCCAAAGGAGAAACGAATGTCGGTACAGGAACTGCAGCAGGCAGTGGAGGCCGGGGACAAGGACCGCGCCACGGCGCTGGCCCGGGACCTGCTGGGCAAGGGCACGGACGGCCCTGAAGATCATCGAGTCCCTCACCCAGCTGATGAGCGTGGTCGGCGAGAAGTTCTCCCGCCTGGAGATCTTCCTGCCGGAGATGATGATGGCCGGCGCGGCCATGTCCGCGGTGGTGGAGCTGCTGGGCCCGCAGCTGAAAGCCAGCAAACAGGGCCAGCCCAAGGGCAGGATCGTGCTGGGCACCGTGATGGGCGACCTGCACGAGATCGGCAAGAACATCGTCAAGCTGATGCTGGAGACCCAGTTCTTCGAGGTGAAGGACCTGGGGGTCAACGTGGACGCGGTCGTCTTCATCAAGGAGGCCGAGGCCATGGGCGCCAACCTGATCGGCGCCTCCTCCCTGATGACCACCACCATGCCCCACCAGAAGGAGATCGTGAACCTCCTGAAAGACAAGGGGCTGCGCGCCAAGTACAAGGTCGTGGTCGGCGGGGCGCCCGTGAACCAGAAATGGGCCGAGGAGATCGGCGCGGACCTGTACAGCCCGGACGCGGGAACCGCCCCGCGGATGATCGGCGAGCTGCTGAAGGAGAAAGCATAATGTCCAGTCCATATCGCTTGTGGGAGATCCAGGAACGCTCCAACACCGGTCCGTTCTGCGAGGAGAACGACTTCCTGCCCAAGCTCTTCACCCCGAAGCTGAAGGAAGTCATCAAGAAGTACCAGATCAAGTACGACCCGAAAAACCCCGTCCCCTCGGACGACGCGCTGGCCGACCGGGTGTGGCAGGCCGGCTGGGAGCTGTACCGCGAGGTGGGGCTGTACAACACCGACACCCACCGCATCATCAAGGTCAGCGACCAGGAAATCAAGGAAGCCCTGTACATGCACCCGGGCCAGTACTGGGTGGGGGCGGGCAAGGACGCCGTGCTGTGGAAGCACCGCCAGGTGGAGGACCGCAAGACCCCCTTCGCCCTGTTCAGCCCGGACTGCACCTGCTCCGAGGAGCTGCACTACTCCATGTGCCTGGCCTACCTGAAAGAGCCGCTGCTGGACGGGTTCTGCGCCCCGATCCTGGAGGAATCCATGGGGCAGAAGATCGCCTCCGCCTCCCCCTTCGAGATCAACGGCTGCACGCAGCACATCTACAACCTGCGCCTGGCGGCCAAGCAGGTCGGGCGGCCGGGGACCTTCTTCGTGGCCGTGGGCACCGCCGAGCACGACAGCGGGCAGATCGCCGTTTCCAACAACGAGTGGGGCGTGCGCACGACGGACGCCAGGATCATCGGCACCCTGACCGAGTTCAAGACCGCCAACACCCTGCTCAACCGCGTGGTGCACTGCGCCCAGTACGGCTGCTACGCCGGCAACCTCACCGGGGCCATCTACGGCGGCTGGTGCGGAGGCTCGGAAGGGGTGGCCGTGGCCACCGTGGCCTACTCCCTGAACGGCCTGCTGGCCTACGGGGCGATCTTCAACCAGCACTTCCCCTTCCACCTGAACTGGGGCTCCAACACCACCCGCGAGCTGCTGTGGCCCATCGCCGTGGCCGGCCAGGCCCTGTCGCGCAACTCCAAGCTGCTGTACACCTCCAACGGCTTCTCCAACGCCGGGCCCATGACCGAGATGGTGTTCTACGAGACCGCCTGCCACGCCCTGGTGAGCGTGGTGAGCGGCTGGGACCTGTGGGAGATGGCCTCGGCGCGCAACAAGCACCGCAACCGGGCCACCCCGCTGGAGGCCCGCCTGGGCATGGAGGTCGGGCACGCCGTGGCCCGCCAGGGCATGACCCGGGCCCAGGCCAACGAGATCGCCAACCGCATCCTGGCCAAGTACGAGCAGCGGGCCGCGGACGCGCCGATCGGCAGCCGAGTACCAGGACTGCTACCACGTGGCCACGGCCCTGCCCACCCAGGAGCACCTGGACATGTACCGCCGGGTCAAGGACGAGCTGGCCGGCATGGGGATCCAGTTCCCCTACTGACGGGAAGCGCCATGAGCCGGCTGTTGAGCGGAAACCAGGCCATCGCCTACGCCGCCCTGGAGGAGGGCGTGGCCCTGGTCACCGGTTACCCCGGCACGCCTTCCACGGAGGCCCTGACCGAGATCGAGCACCTGGCCCGCCGGGGCGAGCCCGCCCCGTACGTGGAGTGGAGCGTGAACGAGAAGGTGGCCTTCGAGCTGGGCGCCGGGGCCGCCTGGGCCGGCCAGCGCGCGCTGGTGACCATGAAGATGTCGGGGGCCAACGTGGCCCTCGACGCCTTGATCGGGGTGGCCCACTCCGGGGTGAACGGCGGCCTGGTGGTGTACGTGGCCGACGACCCGGGGGTCGAGGCGGGGATGCCCGAGCAGGACTCCCGCCTGCTGGCCCAGCTCTGCGGGCTGCCTCTGCTGGATCCCGCGGACCCGGCGTCGGCCTACCGCCTCACCCGCTACGCCTTCGGCCTCTCGGAGCGCACCGGGCTGCCCGTGCTCCTGCGCTCCGTGACCTCGGTGGCCCACGCCCGCTCTCCCGTGGACTCCACCCGGCGCTGGCGGCCGCTGGACCGTCCGGCCTCCTTCAGCCGCGACATCAGCCGCTACACCAAGGCCGGTTCGGCCATCTGCCTCGCGCAGCACCGGGAAAACCTGGCCCGCCTGGCGATGGCGGAAGAGGCCTTCCGCTCCGACGGGATCAACGTCTTGTCGCCGGGCGGCCCCTCGGACGGCGACCGGATCGGGGTGATCGGCGCGGGGGCGGTGATCGCCGGCCTGGCCGAGGCCCTGGAGGAGCGGGAGGCCGCCGGGCAGACGGTGCCGGCCGGCCTGTTCCTGGAGGGGGTCCTGCCGCTGGAGGAGGGCAAGGTGCGCGAGCTGCTGGCCTCCTGCGGCAGCCTGACCGTGTTCGAGGAGCTGGAGCCCGTGGTGGAGCGCGAGGTGCGCGGCCTGGCCACGCGCCTGGGCTGGCAGGGGCGCATCCTGGGCAAGATGGACGGCGTGCTCCCGCGCGTGGGGCGCTACACGCGGCGCGAGATCCTGGCCGGGCTGGCGGCGCTGGATGGCAAGGCCACCACCGCCACCACCGCGGCAACGCCGGAAGCCCCGCCGGTGAAGCACCCCATCACCTTCTGCGCCGGCTGCCCGCACCGCGGCACCTACCTGGCCCTGAACCGGGCCCTGAAGGCCCTGAAGCTGCCCAAGGAAGAGGTCGTGGTCACCGGGGACATCGGCTGCACGATCCTGGGCATGAACGCCCCCTTCAGCTCCTGCTGGACGGAGCTGGCCATGGGCTCCAGCCTGGGCCTGGCCCAGGGCTTCCAGCGGGCCGGCCTGAAGGGGCCGCTGGTGGCCACCATCGGGGACTCCACCTTCTTCCACGCCGGCCTGCCGGCGCTGGTGAACGCGGTGCAGCACGACACCCCCCTGGTGCTGGTCATCCTGGACAACGGCTGGACCAGCATGACCGGCTTCCAGGCCAACCCCGGCACGGCCCCCGCGCTGCAGGCCGCCGGCAGCCGCCGGGTCTCGATCGAGGCCGTGGTGCGGGCCATGGGCGTGGACTTCCTGGAGCGGATGGATCCCTTCGACCAGCCGGCGGCCATCGAGGTGATGAAGCGGGCCCTCGCGGCCGAAGGGGTGCGGGTGGTGCTGGCCGAGCGGGAATGCGCCCTCACCGTGGCGCGCCGCGAGCCGGAAAGGGAGCTGTACCGCATCGATGCGGGAAAATGCACCTTCTGCCGGGCCTGCCTGCGCGAGACCGGCTGCCCGGCCCTGAACATGACCCGCAGCGGGCCAGGGCGATGCGGGCAAGGAGCACATGGCCATCGACGAGGAGCTTTGCACCGGCTGCGGCCTGTGCGCGACCTGCTGCAAGTTCGACGCCATCCACGAGGTGGGGGCATGAACATCCTGATCACCGGGGTCGGCGGGCAGGGCACGGTCACCCTGGGGGACCTGATCGCCGAGCGGGCCGCGGACCTGGGGCTGCCGGTCTCGGTGTTCCACTCCCGCGGCATGGCCCACCGCGGCGGCCGCGTGGCCGGGGAGATCCGCATCGCCTCCCGGCCCGGCCAGCGCCTGGCCGCCCGCCTGTCCCCCGGCGGGGCGGACGTGCTGGTCGGCATGGAAGTCGGGGAGACGATCAACTCCCTGCCCTTCCTGCGCGAGGGAGGGGTGGCTTTGCTGATCGACTACCGTTACGTGCCCTCCGAGTCGGCGCTCAAGAAGGAGGCCTACCCGGATCTGCAGAAGGCGGTCGAGCTGTTCTCGCGCCGCACCCCGCGCGTCTTCGCCGTGGTGCGCCCGCCGGCGCCCGTGAACCTGTTCGCCCTGGGCTGCCTGAGCGCGGCGCTGCCGGAGGAAATGGACCCCCAGGGGATCTTCGACCCGCAGGGGCTGGAGGAAACCATCCGCGGTTTCCTGAAAAAGAACACGGCAGCGAACCTCGAAGTCTTCCGCCGGGGACGCCAGCATGCCAGCCGGGGTTAAGCGGGCGCTGGACCGCCTGTTTTACCCGCGGACCGTGGCCGTTTTCGGTTCGGTCAAGGAAGGCAAGATCGCCCACCAGATCGTCACCCAGATGGTGCGGGCGGGCTACGCCGGCCGCCTGGTGGCGGTGAATCCCAAGGCCGATTCTCCCGATGGCTTTCCCCAGGTGGCGGCCTTCGCCGGCGCGCGTTCGATTGGAGGCATCGACCTGGCCGTGCTGGCGCTGCCTGCCCAGTTCGCCGAGGACGCCGTGCGCGAGGCCGGCGCCGCCGGGGCGCCGGTGGCCGTGGTGATCACCTCCGGCTTCGCCGAGGCGGGAAACGCGGAAGGCGAGCGGCGCCTCCTGGCGGCGGCCCGGGAGGCCGGCGTGCGCCTGATCGGGCCCAACTGCGCGGGCATCATGAACACGGCCAACCGCCTGTCGGCCAGCATCGAGCCGCGGGCCCTGCCGGGGCGGGTGTCCTTCCTCACCCAGAGCGGGGCGGTGGGCGGCGCCGTGCTGGGCCTGGCCGCTGAGCGCGGCATCGGCTTCGCCAAGTTCGTGAGCTACGGCAACCGGGCCGACCTGGGCGAGCCGGAGCTGCTGGAATACCTGGCCGCGGACCCGGAGACCGGGGTGATCGCCCTGTACCTGGAATCCGTGGCCGACGGTCAGCGCCTGCTGCCGGTCCTGGCCGCGGCGGCGGCGGCCAAGCCCGTGGTGGCCATCAAGGCCGGGCGCACGACCGCCGGGCGGCGCGCGGCCGGCTCGCACACCGGCTCCCTGGCCGGCGCCGACGAGGTGTTCGCCGCCGCCTTCCGCCGGGCCGGGGTGATCCGCGCCGCGGGCGTGGAGGAGATGCTGGACCTCTGCGACGCCTTCGCCCACCTCCCCGTCCCCGCCGGGCGGAAGGTGGCCATCGTGACCAACTCCGGAGGACCGGGGATCCTGGCGGCCGACCGCGCCGAGGAGCTGGGCCTGGAGCCGGCCGAGCCGTCCCCGGAGCTGCGGGCCGGGCTGCGCAGCTTCCTTTCCGAGCGCTGCGCCCTGGGCAATCCCGTGGACCTGACCGTGGAAGGCACGGGCGCCAACTACGAGCGGGTCCTGCGCCTGCTGCTGGAAGGCGGCTATGACGCGGCCATCGCCGTCAACGTGGCCACCCCCTTCCTGGACTCGCTGGAGCTGGCCCGCGGGGTGATCGCCGCGCGCGACGCGGTGCCCGGCAAGCCGATCGCCGCCGTGTTCGCGGCGGGCCAGGTGGTGGCCGAGGCCGTGGGACTGCTGCAGCGGGCCGGCATCCCCTGTTTCCCCAGCGGGGAGCGCGCGGCCCTGGCCCTGGCCCGCCTGCGCGAGCGCCAGGAGCTGCGGGCCGCCGCGCGGCGCGCGCCGCGAGGGCCGCTCCCCGATCCGCGCCCACTGCCCTGGCCTTCACCGCCGACGGAGCCGGCCGGCGGCCCCGTCCCCGAGCCGGAGGGCTGGGCGTTCCTCGGCGGGCTGGGCCTGCCGCTGCCCGCCTACCGCTGGTGCCGCACGGCGGAGGAAGCGGCCCAGGCCTGCGGACAGCTGCCCTCTCCCCTGGTGCTGAAGGTCGTCTCCGCCCAGGTCGTGCACAAGAGCGAGCGGGGCGGGGTCATGCTGAACCTGCAGGATGCGGCCGCGGTGGGCCGGGCTTTCGCCGAGCTGGCCGGGCGTTTCGCCGGCTCCTCCTTCCGCGGGGGGCTGCTGGCCGAACAGGTGGCCGGCGGCCTGGAGGTGATCGTCGGCCTCAAGCGCGACCCTTCCTTCGGTCCCGTGATCCTGGCCGGCCTGGGCGGGGTGTGGACCGAGCTGCTGCACGATGCGGCGGTGCGGCTGGCCCCGGTGGACGAGGCGGAGGCGCTGGAAATGCTGGACGGCCTGAAGTCCGCCCCGCTCCTGAGCGGCTACCGCGGCTCCCCGCCGCGCGACCGGCGGGCCCTGGCCGCGCTGATCGCCCGGGTTTCCCTGCTGGCCGTGGAGTACCCGGACATCGCTGAGTTGGACCTGAACCCGGTGCTGGTGCTTCCGGAAGGCCGGGGCGCCCGCATCGTCGACGTGCGGCTGGTGGCAGGCGAAGCGGTGCGCTGAGGGCCTCCTGCGATTTGATTTGACAGGCAAGTATTTTCTTGCCTATATTCCATGGTGGACATGGACAAGGTGTTCAAGGCTCTCGCCGACCCGACCCGCAGGCGTCTGCTGGACAGCCTGTCGGGCCACGGCGGCCAGACCCTGGGAGGCCTTTGCCGGAACACGGAGATGACCCGACAGGCGGTAACGCAGCACCTCAGGCGCCTGGAGGACGCCAACCTCGTGGCGACAATCCGCCGGGGCCGTGAGAAGCTGTCACTATCTGAACCCGGTCCCACTGCACGAGATCTACGAGCGCTGGATCCGGAAGTACGAGCGGCAGCACCTTGAGCGCCTTGCATGAGCTCAAGAAAACACTGGAAGGAGATCCTCATGGCCAAGCCTGATTTCGTATACGTGACCTATATCTCCGCCTCGCCGGAAAAGGTCTGGAAGGCGATCGTCGACCCTCAGACGGCGGCCAAGTACTGGCAGCACGTGAACCTGTCCGAATGGACGCCCGGCTCCAGGTGGGAGCACCGGGAGAACGACAGCAAGGGCAAACTGCGCCTGGTCGGCAGGGTGGTCGAGAGCTCGCCCCCCCGGCGCCTGGTCCTGACCTGGGCCGCTCCGGCCGACGAAGCGGATGAGCGGAAACACTCGCGGCTGACCCTCGAGCTGCAACCGTTCGGCGAGGTGGTGCGCCTGACGGTGACGCACGACCGCTTCGAGCCCGGCTCCGAGATGCTGGAAAGCATCAAGGAAGGCTGGCCCAAGGTCCTCGCGAGCCTCAAGTCCCTGCTGGAGACCGGAAAGCCGCTGCCCAGCCTGTGGTAGGCTGAACGCCGCCGCGCGCCCGGGGGGCTATTTGCCCTTCCCCTCGCGCAGGGCGGCGGCCTCGCTCTCCAGGGCCTGCATCTCCTCCGCCGTGTCCAGCACCTGGAAGTCGATCTTCAGTGGTGTAGCTGGACTGCCCGGCCAGCATGGGCAGCTCCCCGCGCTCGCGCAGCACGCCGCGGCCCAGGGGCGTGACGTTCCCGGGCTCCAGGCCCAGCACGTAGAAACCCCGCAGCGGATTCTTCCACACGGTGAAGGCGGGCAGCTCCCGGCGGTCGAAGCGCATCACCAGGCCCAGCGGCGTCCCGTCGCCCGACGTCCGGGTTGAGCGAGGCCCACGAAGGTGCGCTCCTGGCGGTCCGCGGCCAGCTCCAGGAAGAAGACCTTCTCCTGATAGTCCTGGATCGGCGCGGGAAAGAGCAGGGCTTCCTCCACTCCCCGCCCCGCGCGGGCCTGCTCGTCCCGGGGCACCACCCCCCGGATCGGCCCCACCACCCGGGCCCCCGGGCCCAGCAGCGGGAAGCCGAAGTTGCAGTGGTACAGCAGCATCAGCGGCTGCTCGGCGAAGCCGCGGTTCTCCACCACGTCGTGCAGCGAGAAGCCTTTGGCCCCCAGGCGGGTTTCCAGCCTGCGGGTCAGGGTCATGTTCTCGCCGGCCAGGGCCTGCACCTCGCGCACCCGGCCCTTCAGCCGGATCAGGTACTCCTCCCCCTGCCACTCCTGGTCGATGGCCAGGTCCTCCGCCCCGGCGTTGGACACGCGCCCGTGCAGGCCGAAGGGGCGGCCCTGGTCCACGGTCGGGTGCCCGGCATTGGTGATGCCGCAGGTGGTCAGGAACCCGGCGAAGAAGCCGCGCAGCCAGCTGTCCCCGGGCTCGTCGTAGTAGGCGGGGGAGGTGATGCCGGTGCCGGAGAGGAAGCTCAGGGCCCGCCCGCGGAAGCTCGCTTCGGCGATGTCCATTCCCCTGCCCGGCAGCACGGTGAAGCTCAAGCCTCCTCCGGTGTCCACCCGGACGCCCTTGACCCCCTCGGCCTTGCCGTCGGCCAGCACGAAGGGCGTGGCCCCCGCCACTTGCGAGGGGTCCCCGATGAGCGAGAGCAGCTCTTCCTTCTTCCAGTTTCTTCCCAGGTAGCTTGCCATGTTGTTCTCCTGCCGGCGCTACTTGAAGTGGGCCAGCGACAGCTCGGTGCGCCCGATGAGGATGGTATCGGTCAGGGTCAGCCGCAGGTAGCTGCGCGGCGGCACCCGCTGCCCGTTGACCTGGGTGCCGTTGGTGCTGCCCAGGTCCTCCAGGAAGTACTCCTCCCCGATCTTCTGGATCACGGCGTGCCGGCGGGAGGCCAGCTTGTCCTCCAGGACGATGTCGTTGGCCTTGTCCCGCCCCAGGCGGATCTTGCCCACCAGCGGCACCCTCCGGCCCTGGAAGACGATGTAGGTGGTGCCGGCGCTGCGCATCTGGGACAGTCGCTTGCCCACGTTGCTGTCGTAGAAGATGGTCTGGTTCGGGTCGTCGGGTTCCCGCTTCAGGGCAGTCCTCCTGGCCCCATTGTAGCCCCCCCGGGCTTTAGCGCAACCGGAGTCAGGGCGCGGTCCGGCGGTACACCAGCTGGTCGGACAGCACCACCTGCTCCCCCTCCAGGTGCTCCAGGCCCTGGTCCAGCAGCACCGAGCCGCGGCTGACCGCCAGCTCCAGCAGGGCGCCCCGGAAACGGACGATGGCCTGCAGGAGATCGCGCTGCGACTCGGCGAGCTCCTCCTCGGCCTCGTAGACCCGGTGCATGTCGCTGGTCCCGGCCTCCAGGCGGGCCAGCTCCACCTCCAGCAGCCGCCGCTTCACGGCCGCCACCCGGCGCAGGCTCTCGATGCGGGCCCGCAGCGTGCCGACCCGCCCGAGCAGGGCCTCGATGCTGCGGCACATCTCGTACTCCAGGGCCTCCAGGCGCACCTCCGCCAGCCTCTTCTTCAGCCGGGCCGCCTCCAGCTCGTTGCGCTCCCGGATGCCCAGCAGGAAAGGGGCCCGCATCTCCAGCCCGAGGGACCAGGTGGGAAAGCGCCCGCCCTCCAGCTTCCCCAGGGACTCTTCCGCCGTTTCGCCCAGACCCCGCAGGCCGTAGCTGCCCTTCAGGACCAGGTCCGGCAGGGCCTGGCTTTTGCGGTATCCCAGCAGCACGGCCTCCAGCCGCAGCTGTTCCCGGCGCATCATGTAGTCGGGCTGGGCGCGCCGCGCCCACTGGAGGGAGGAGGCCCGTTCGGCCTCCAGGTCGGCGGCCCCCGGAGCATCCGGCACCAGGGGGTCGGCGGCCACGATCCGCAGGTCCTCTGCGAGCCGCGCCCCGGCCATCAACAGCTTGAGCTGGGTCACCGCCTCCCGGACGGCCTGCCCCGCGTCGGCCCGCCGGGCCTGCCGGAGGGCCAGCTCGGCCTCCGCCTGCTGGAGGTCCAGCTCCGACATCTTTCCGCCCTGGACCCAGGCCGCGGCGTCGCGGGCCAGGTTGGCGGCAATCTGCAGGGAATCCTCTTCCATGGCCAGGGCGGCCTGGGCCAAGGCGAGATTCCAGTAGGCCTGTTCCGCCTTCAGCAGCGTGTCCATCAGCTGCCGGCGGTACTCGTGGAAGGCGATATAGCGCTCCTGGCGGGCGGCGCGCAGCGGGGCCAGGGACGCCCCGTGGGTCAGCCCCTTCAACAGCGGCTGCTCCCCGGAAACGCCCACGAAGGACTCGAACTCCCCCTCATCGGCGTAGGAGTTCTCCATCCTCGTCACCGACCCGCCGAGGCGATAGGTTCCCCCGCCCGGCAGCTTGCCCTCCAGGCCCAGGCCGTATTCGTCGTTGGTCTCGAAGAACTCCAGGGCGCCCAGTTGCAGGACCTGCTGCAGGGAGGTATTCTCCCGCGTCAAAGAGTCCCGGCGGAAGTGGCCGGCCAGGGCCGGCTCGAAGGAGCCCCACTCGGAACGGGCCAGGCGGTAGCGGATCAGCCACTGCAGATACGCCTCGTCCACCGCCGGCTGGACCCGCACCGCCTCCCGCAGGAATTCCGCCAGGGTGAGGTTCAGCAGCGGGGCGTTTTCCTGTGCCGGGAGAAGCGCCGCCAGGCTCAGGCAAACGGCCAGCAGCAGGGTTCGAACCATGGAAGTCGATGAATGCATGGCTGTGGCCATTATAGGGAAATTTCCACGGATGAAAAGCGATTGCATTCCCGAGCGGCCCGGTCTACAGTAGCGCAACGATGAGGAAAGCATGAGAGTCCGGCGACGAATCTCCGCCATTTTCTGCTTCCAGCTTCTGCTCCTTTCCGCCGCCTGGGGTCAGGGCCTGGCCCCGAGGGGGATCACCGAGCCCTGCCGGGACGCCACTTTGAGCGCCACGGTGGCCGGGACCCTGGCGGTCATCCACAAGAAGGAGGGGGAGCCGGTCCGCGCGGGGGAGGTGATCCTGGAACTGGAGAGGGACCTGGAGAGCATCGAGGTGGAACGGCGCCTGCTGATCGCGGAGAGCAAGGTGGAGCTGGAGGCGGCCCGCCGGCGGGCGGAACAGCTTGGCCTGGAGCTTCAGGCCACCCGCCGGCTGTACGACTCCACGGGGTCGGTGTCCCGGGAGCAGCTGCAGCAGAAGGAGCTGGAGGCCTCGCTGGCCGAAGCGGAGCTGGAGCGCCTGGCGATCGCCGAAAAGAGGGAAATGCTGGAGCTGCGCATCGCCGAGGCCCAGCTGCGGCAGCGCTCGATCGCCTCGCCGTTCGACGGGGTGATCGCCCAGATCATCCCCGAAATCGGGGAGGCCTGCCACCCGCAGCAGCCCCTGGTCCGCGTCGTGGACACCTCCCGCTGCCGGCTCATCGTCCATCTGGAAGCGGCTGCGGCGCTCCAGTTGGCGGCGGGAAAGCCGGCCCAACTCCGGTTCGACGGGATCCGCCCCCCCAACCTCGTGCGCGGCGTCGTGGAGCTGGTGTCGCCCGTAGTGGACCCGGCCAGCGGCCTGGTGCAAATCAAGGTGCTGTTCGACAACCCGGAGGGGCGGATCCGCCCCGGGTTGAGCGGCACCTTGCTCTTGAAGTGAAAGGTCAGGACGACGTGAAGGCGGATGCCGGGCAGCGGCCGGCGGAACAAGCAGGCTACCTGCAGGCCCTGGAAGGCCTGCAGAAGCTCCGCTCCTTCGAGGGCGAGCCTGCCCGCTTCTGGCCCCTGTACGCGCATCACCTGGTGATCGCCGCCGGGGCGGCCAGCGGGCTGATCGCCGTTCGGGAGGAAAGGCCGCAGCCGCACTGGAGGCCTCTGGCGCTGTCCCCCGCCAACCTGAAGGCGGGAGGCGTCTCCGAGGCCATGCTGGCGGGAGCCGAGGAGCGCCTGCAGGATTGCCTGCGAGAGGGGGCCGCCCGCTGGGAGCAGGCGGGCAACCAGCTGGCCGCGGTGCGCCTGCAGACGGGCGCCGGTCAGGAGGTCTGCCTGGCGGTGCTCCTGCTGGAAGCCGGCGATCCCTGCCCGCAGCAGGAGGTCCTGCGCCGCCTCGCCCTGGCTGCCGACATCCCGGCCGCCTACCAGCTCCTGCGCGTGGCCGCGGAATCCAGGACCCGGGTGGAGCAGCTGGCCAGCGTGCTGGACCTGATGGTCCTGCTCAACGCGGAAAAGAACCTGCTGCCGGCGGCCATGCGCCTCTGCAACGAGCTGTGCTCCCGCCACCGCTGCGAGCGGGTGAGCCTGGGCTGGCTGGAAGGGGGCTACGTCCGCCTGCAGGCCATCAGCCACACCGACCAGTTCGACCGCAAGACCGAGGCCGTGCAGCTCCTGGAGGCGGCCATGGAGGAGGCCCTGGACCAGAACGCGGAGATCCTCTGGCCGCGGAACGACGACGGCGGCACGGTCCGCCGCGACCACCGCAACTTCGCCCGCGGCCAGGACGTCGCCCACCTGTGCTCCCTGCCGCTGCGGGTGGACGAGCAGGCCGTGGGCGTGCTGACCTGCGAGCGGGCCGCCAGTCCTTTCGCGGAAACGGAGCTGCGCCTCCTGCGCCTGTCCTGCGACCAGGCCGCCCGGCGCCTGGCGGACCTGAAGCGCAGCGACCGCTGGCTGGGGGCGCGCCTGGCCGCGGAAGCCAGGGAGGCCCTCGGCCGCCTGCTGGGCTTCGAGCACACCTGGTTGAAGCTCCTGGCCCTGCTGGCGGCCGCCGGCCTGGGCTTCCTGTTCCTCGGCCGGGTCCCCTACCGGGTCAAGGCCCCGGTCGCCTTGAGGACGGACGACGTGGCCTACGTCACCGCCCCCTTCGACGGCCACCTCGAGCAGGTGCGCTTCCGGGTAGGCGATGCCGTGCAACAGGGCCAGGAGCTGCTGAGCCTGGACCGGACCAGCCTGCTCCTGCGGGAGGCGGAGCTGATCGCCGAGCAGAACCGCTACCTGGGCGAGCTGGAGAAGGCCCGGGCTTACGCCGCCACCGCCGACATGCGCATCACCCAGGCCATGTACGACCAGGCCTTCGCCCGGCACGAGCTGGTGCGCTACCAGCTGGCCCAGGCGGTGGTCCGCTCCCCGCTGTCCGGGGTGGTCATCGAGGGGGACCTGGCCGAGCGCCTCGGCACGCCCGTGCAGCAGGGCGACCTGTTGTTCAAGCTGGCGCGCATCGAGCGGCTGTACGCGGAAGTCGAGGTGAAGGAAGCCGACGTGCAGGAGCTCGCGGAGGGAATGGCAGGCAGGATCAGCCTGGCCAGCCGGCCTCAGGAGAGCTGGCCGATCCGCGTCCTGCGGGTGGAGCCGGCGGCCGTGGCCCGGGAGAAGGGCAACGCCTTCGTCGTGCGCTGCCTCCTGGAGGGCAGCCCGCAATCCTGGTGGCGCCCCGGGATGACGGGCATGGCCCGGCTGGAAGCCGGCCGGCGCAAGCCGGTCTGGGTGCTGACCCACCGGACGGTGGATTTCCTGCGCCTGCGGCTCTGGTAGCGGGGACGGGATGCTCGAAGAACGCAAGGTCTTCCACGAATCCTGGTATCGCATCGCCGGACAGCGCATCGCCCTGCGCTCCAGCGTCAAGGTGCGCCGCCAGATGTACCGCGGCTCCCGCTGGTACCTGCTGCACGACCCTTTCAGCAACCAGTTCTACCGCCTGGCTCCGCCGGCCTACGCCTTCGTGGCCCGCTTAGGCCTGGAGCGGACCCTGGAAGAGGTCTGGCAGGAGAGCATGGCCCAGGACGCGGAGAACGCCCCCGGGCAGGAGGAGGTCATCCACCTCCTGGCCCAGCTCTACCATGCCAACCTGCTGCACTACGAGCTGCCCGCGGACAGCCAGAAGCTGTTCGAGCGCTTCCGCGAGCGCAGGCAGAGGACCCGGCAGGCCACTGTTATGAACATCATGTTCATCCGCCTGCCCCTTTTTGATCCGGACCGCCTGCTGCAACGCCTGCAGCCGGTGGCCCGCCTGCTGTTCAGCCCCCTGGGCCTGCTGGCCTGGGGCGCCGTGCTGGCGGGCGCCCTCAAGGTGGCCATCGAGAACTTCCCCGCATTGCGGGTGCAGAGCCAGGGCATCCTGGCCTTGCCCAACCTGCCCCTGATGTACCTGGCCCTCGTGCTGATCAAGGCCCTGCACGAGCTGGGCCACGCCCTGGCCGTACGCCGCTTCGGCGGGGAGGTGCACACCCTGGGGGTCATGTTCCTGATCTTCAGCCCGCTGCCGTACATGGACGCCACCGCGGCCTGGGCCTTCCGCAGCAAATGGCGCCGGGTACTGGTGGGAGCCGCCGGGATGATCGCCGAGTTGTTCGCGGCGGGCGTGGCCGTTTTCATCTGGGCCTCCACCGGACCGGGGATCCTGCACTCGCTGGCCTACAACACGATCTTCGTGGCCTCCCTTTCCACCATCCTGTTCAACCTCAATCCCCTGCTGCGCTTCGACGGCTACTACATCCTCTCCGACCTCCTGGACATCCCCAACCTGCACGCCCAGGCCGGCCGGCAGCTGCGCCACCTGGTGGAGCGCTTCGCCTTCGGCGTGCGCCAATCCCGCGGTCCGGCGGGCACCCGCAGCGAAGCGTTCTGGCTCTCGGTCTTCGGGGCCTTGAGCGGCGCCTACAAGCTGGTGGTGTTCTCCACCATCCTGCTGGTGGTGGCCGACCGCTTCCTGCTGGCGGGGGTGATCATGGCCGCGGTTTGCGCGGTGGCCTGGGTGCCGGCGCCCCTGGTGCGCCTGGGGCGCTACCTGGCGGGAAGCCCGCGCCTGGAGCGCGTCCGCTTGAGGGCCGCGGGGGTCTGCCTGGGCGCGCTGGCCCTGCTCTTCGGCCTGCTGTGCTTCCTGCCCTTCCCCAACGGCTTCAAGGCGCCGGGAGTCCTGGAGGCCGCCGAGCACATCGTGGTGGCCAACGGCGTGCCCGGAACCATCGAGCGGATCCTGGCCAGCCCGGGAAGCCGGGTCCGGAAGGGCGATGCGCTGGTCGCCTTGCGCAACGGGGAGCTGGCCTTCCGCATCCAGGAGGTGCAGGCCAGCCTGCGGCAGGTGCAGGCCACGCGCCAGAAGGCCCTGCTGTCCAGCCGGGCGGACCTGCGCTCCATCGACAGCCTGGAGTCCACCTTCCTGCAGCAGTTGGACCGCCTGCGGCAGGACGAGCAGCGGTTGGTGCTCCGCGCCGAGATCGGCGGGCGCTGGTCGGCCCCGCAGCTCAAGGACTTGCGGGGCATGTGGATCCGCCGCGGCACGCCGCTGGGCCAACTGCTGGACGACCGGGCTTTCGTTTTCACCTCCGTGGTCTCCCAACAGGAGGTCTCCCGGCTGTTTTCCGATGCCATCCGCTCCTCCCAGGTCCGCCTGGCCGGCCAGGCGGGGGTGGACCTGGAAGTGCTCTCGATGACCCGCATTCCCGCGGAGCTGACCCGCCTGCCTTCGATCTCCCTGGGTTTCGCCGGCGGCGGGGAGGTGGCCGTGAACGTCCGGGAATCCAGCGGCGCGATCGCCGCCGAGCCTTTTTACGAAGTGAGGATGGAAGTGGCCGGCGGGGCGGCCCTGTATCACGGCCGCTCCGGTCGCGTGCGCTTCCGGCTGGAGCCGGAGCCTCTCCTGCGGCAGGGCTACCGCCGCCTGCGCCAGCTGCTGCAGCGGCGCTACCAGTTGTAGGCCATGAGCTTTCTGTCCCGCGACTACCTGCGCACGGACATCCGGCAGCCGCCGGAGCTGTACCGCGGCCTGGACGCCTGGCTGTTCTCGCTGGTGAACTGGGTGAACCAGGGCCCCGGACCGGTCGGCGAGCATCTGGCCCGCGCCCGCCTGGTCGACGAGCGGGCGGCGGCCTGGAAGGACCTGAGGGAGAGGACCCTGAGCGCCCGCCTGCTGGAGTTCCGGCAGGCCTTCCGGCGCCGCCGGCAGGCGGAGGAGCTGCTCCTCGACGCGCTGGCGGCCATCCGCGAGGCGGCCTTCCGCCACCTGGGCCTGCGCCCCTACCCCGTCCAGCTGGCCGGCGCCCTGGCCCTGCACCGCGGCTGCCTGGCGGAGATGTCCACGGGGGAAGGCAAGACCCTCACCGCGGCCATGACGGGCATCCTTCACGGCTGGACCGGGCTGCCCTGCCATATCATCACGGTGAACGACTACCTGGCCGGGCGCGACGCGCGTTGGATGCAGCCGCTGTACCGCTTCTGCTGGGTGTCCGCCGGCAGCGTGACCTCGGAGATGGGCCCGGCGGAGCGGCGCGAAGGCTACCGCCGGGAGGTGACCTACACCACCAACAAGGAGATCGTGGCCGACTTCCTGCGGGACCGCCTCTGGCTGGGCGGCCTGCAGGACAGCGGCCGCAGGCAGATCGCCAGTCTGCTGGGCCGCAACCAGCTGATCGAGCAGGGGATGGTCATGCGCGGCATCCACGCCGCCATCGTGGACGAGGCCGACAGCATCCTGATCGACGAGGCGGTCACTCCGCTGATCATTTCCCGCGCCTCGCCCAACGCGGTGTTCAGCGAGGCCTGCCTGCTGGCCCACGAGCTGGCCCGCGGCCTGGAGCGGGACCGCGACTACGCGGTGAATCAAAAACGCCAGGAGATCGAGCTGCACCCCGATCTGGAACGACGCCTGGCCGAGCGGATCCGCGGCTCGGGAGCCCGCTACCGGGGCTTGAGCGGCTACCTGGAGCTGGTGCACCAGGCCTTGAGCGCCAGGGAGTTCTTCCACCGCGACAAGCAGTACGTTCTATCAGAAGGCAAGGTGGTCATCGTGGACGAGTTCACCGGGCGCCAGATGCCGCAGAGGACCTGGCGAGCCGGCCTGCACCAGTTCATCGAGGCCCGGGAGGGGTTGGCTCTGACCCCGCCTTCGGAAACCCTGGCCCGCCTGAGCTTCCAGCGCTTCTACCGCTTCTTCCGGCGCCTGTCGGGGATGACCGGAACGGCCCGCGAGGCCCTCCAGGAGTTCTGGGACATCTACCGCCTGCCCACGGTCAGGATCCCGGAAAACCGTCCCTGCCGCCGGCAGCATCTGCCCACCCTGGCTTTCGCCGACTCCGAATCCAAGTGGCGGGCGCTGGTGGAGGAGATCCGGGGCGTCCACGCCCAGGGCAGGCCGGTGCTGGTGGGCACGCGGAACGTGCGGGCCAGCGAGAAGCTCTCCGCCCGCCTGACCGGCTTGCGGCTGGAGCACCGGGTGCTCAACGCCGTCCGCCATCAGGAGGAGGCCCTGATCGTGGCCGGCGCGGGCAGCCGGGGGGCCGTCACTATCGCCACCAACATGGCCGGCAGGGGCACGGACATCCGCCTGGGCGAGGGCGTGGCCGGGCTGGGGGGGCTGCACGTCATCGCCTCGGAATGCCACGAGTCCCAGCGCATCGACCGGCAGCTCTTCGGCCGCTCCGCCCGCCAGGGCGACCCGGGAAGCGCCCGCCTGTTCGTGAGCCTGGAGGATGAGATTCCCGGCCGCCACCTTCCGGAAGCGCTGCGGCGCCTGCTTCGCCTGGAGCTGCAGCGCCGCTTTCCGGCGGCCGGGCTGCAGGCGGCGGCGGCCGTCCGCCTGGCCCAGCTTTCCGCCCAGCGGCAGGCCTACCGACGCCGCCGGGCCGTGCTCGAAATGGACAACTGGCTGGAGGATTCGCTCTCCTTCGGCCAGCGGGAGATCAACTGATGCAAGGGGGAACACCACGATGAAAGCGCAAGCCCGCATCCTGCTGGCAATCCTGACCCTGACGATCTGCCTTCCCGCTGCCGCCCAGGAAGCGGAATCCAAGGAGCCCTGGCTCTTCGTAGGGCCGCGCGCCGGCGTCACCTGGGCGATGACCAGCGCCAGCCGCTTCGACCAGGAGCTGCAGACGCTGTATCCCAGCGGGCGCTCCTACTTCCCCCTGTACAGCCAGCTGGGGCTGAGCCTGTCCCAGCACCTCCGCCTGCGCCCGAGCGGTTACCGGCTGATGATCCAGGAAGGGGCGCTGCTGTCCGGACTGGACCAGAACTACGCGCTGCCCACCCTGAACCTGCTGGTCGGCCTGCACTTCGCCCTCGGGGTGGAGGCCAGCCTGGGTCCGGAGCTCACCTTCCCGCCCAACGGCGGAGTGCAGGCGGCCCTGGTCTACGCCGTGGGCTGGAGATTCTCCCTGAAGGCGGCCTCCGTGCCGGTGCTCCTGGTGTTCAGCCCGCTTCCGGAGGACCGGCTGGCGCGGCTCACCCTGCTCTCCGGCGTCGACTTCGAGCTCCTGCCGAAGATCCAGAGGAAAAAGACGCCTTTCAACTACTGACGGCCGGTACGACCGGGCTAGTTTCCGCTGGGACTGCCGGGACCGCGCTTCTTCTCCATCATCTCCACCTGGCTCATCAGCCAGTAGGCCAGGGCCTTGGCCTGCCCCGGGCTCATGATCACCCCCACCTGGGACTGGCGCGTGAACGGGGAGTCCTTCGGGCTGCGCTCGATCTCCGGCCCGATCCCGTCCGGGGTGAGGGAGTGCACCGACTCCTCCGGAACTTCCAGGTACTCGATGAAGAGATCGAACTTGACGTCCCCCCGGGGGGTGGCGCCTCCAAGCGCGCCGTTGGCGAAGACGATCCGGTACTCCGGGTGCTTCTCGTAGCGGTACACGATCCTCTTGCGGGCAAACCCTTCTTCCATGGGCTCAATGATGCCCGCATTTGTCGCCGAAAACCAGCTCCACCCAGTTGCGCCGGCCAAGCCGGGCCGCCGAAGCCGCGATGTCCTCCAGCAGCCGCTCCAGCCACGGGTTGGCCACCGCGACCAGCACCGGATCCTGGCCGCCGTCGCCCTGCCTTTCCAGATCGCAGCCCGGGCCTCCGTCCAGGTGGTCGCAGTGGCTGCCGCCGTACAGCCGGTCCGCCCCGTCCTCGCCGAACAGGGCATCCTCGTCGCGGCCGCCCAGCAGCACGTCGTTGTCAGCTCCACCGTACAACCGGTCGCGGCCTTCCTGGCCGTACAGGATGTCCGCTCCCTCCCCGCCGCCGAGCAGGTCGTCGCCGGAGCGCAGAGTGAAGTGTCCGTGGTCGCAGTCGTCCCCGCCCGGGCCATAGGGCTGCGCCTGCAGCTCGACGGAGAAGGTCGAGCACTGGTAGGCGAAAACGGGCTTCACTGCGGCGTTGTCCCCGAAGGCCACATCGTCGCCGCCCTCGCCCTCGATCCGGTCGGCGCCGCTGTGCACGTTGGCCTCCGGCGGCCGGCAGCCGCAACCGCCGCAGCAGCCATGATCGTGCTCGCCGCCGTGGAAATCGTGCCCGTAGGACGGGTCGGCATGCGCATCGCGGAGCAGGCCCGCCGCGGCGGCCAGCAGGCTGTCGGCTGCCCGGTTGAGCTCCTCGGCCTCCTGGCGGCTGTCCGGCGCCTGCTGGAGGGCCGGGAGGATCAGCAGGGCGTGGTCACCCACCAGCAGGTCGGCATCCTCCCCACCGTAGAGCTCATCGTTGCCCACGTGGTACTCGTAGCCGGGCCGGTAAACGATCAGGCGCAGGTCCTTGGCCTTCGGCAGGCCTTCGAGAAGATCCTCGTGATCGTGCTTCAGGTGCCAGTACAGCCGGGCGTCCAGTGCCTTGTCCTGGGCGGCGAGCGCCCATTCGGTGCTCTTCAACAGGCACCAATCCACCGCCAGCGGATCCACCGTGTGCGCGGCGCTGCCGATGACGACCGGCAGGACCAGCACCGCGCTGTCGCCGACGATGGTGTCCTCCCCCGCCCCGCCGTAGAGCCGATCGTTGCCCAGGAACAGGCTCCGCAGGGCCAGGTCGACCAGGTCCTTGTCCCGGGGCGGGTGATGGCAGGGATTGTGCGCAATCGCATCGGCGACCAGGCCCTGCAGGACTTCCCGGTGGGCCTCGGCCAGCAGGTGCTGGAAGTCCACGGCCACGTACTCGAGGTCGCGCAGGAAGCGATGGAAGTCCAGCGCCGCCTGCTGGAACTCGCCGGCCGGGACCTCGAAGCGGACGAACCAGGGGGCCAGCAGCGCCGCCTCATCGCCCACGATGGTGTCGTTGCCCGTCCCCCCGTCGACCGTGTCGCAGCCGATCACCACCGCGGAGGGGGACTGCACCCCCAGGACGACCCGTTCGTACAGGTCGTAGTCCAGCGCTACGTGGCGCATCCAGGCCAGAAGCTCGGAAAGCTCCTCCGTGAGCTCGCCCAGCGCCCGGTCGATCTCCTTCAGCCCCGTGACCAGCGGAGAGCCCATGGTCACCGGGTCGGCGAAGATCAGGTCATCCCCTGCGTCCCCCCGCAGCAGGTCGTTCCCGGGCAGGACATCGGGGTGATGGACCACATCGGGGACCAGCTGGATGTAGGCCGAAAGCATCGTGCCGTCGCTGCAGGACAGGCGATCGCCCAGGGCGATTTCCAGCAGCGCCGGATTGACGTCGGTGTACAGGGTGAGCTGCGGTTGGAGCGCGGCCAGCTCATCGGGGACCAGCTGCACGTCGGCCACGATCAGGGAGCCGCCGCTTTCCAGGTCGATGGGCACCGCCGCCCCGGCGGCGATGCCGATCAGGCGCACGCCGCTCACGATCTGGGGCAGGTCGGAGGCCAGGCTCATGGTGTTGACCCCGCCGTCCCCGAAGAGCAGGTCCGCGCCGTCCCCGCCGCTGATCGTGTCGTTCCCGCGCTGGCCGAACAGGACGTCGTCGCCCTCCCCGCCGTCCAGCAGGTCGTCGTCGGCCGGCACCAGGTCGATCAGCAGGGCCTCCGTGCGCCAGGCCCCATTGTCCGGGCTGGTAGAGCGGCGCGCCGTCCGGCCCGAAGGCTCCGGCCAGCACGATCAGGTCGGCCTGGAACAGGGCCCGGGCCAGCTCCGCCAGCGGCAGGCCAAGCGGCGTGCGGTCCATGGGCAGCAGCCCGGTGAGGAAGCCCACCTCTTCGAGGAACACATCCCGGTGCCAGGAGCCGTTGGAGTTCTCAAGCGGCGTTCCGTCCCCGCTCCAGGCGCGCAGGATGAGCCCCACGTCGCCGAGGACGAAATCCCGCCCCTCCTGTCCCCACAGGCTGTCGGGGCCCAGTTCGCCGTACAGCTCGTCGTCTCCCGAGCCGCCGTACAGCGTGTCCGCCCCGCGCTGGCCGTGCAGAATGTCGTCGCCAGGGCCGCCGAGCATGGTGTCGTCACCGGCCACCCGGTCGAGGTCGTCGAAGCGGACCAGGTCGCGGATCACGTCGGCGAACGGCGCGGGATAGCGCTCCCATTCGCCCCCGGGCAGCAGGCGGCGCAAGATCGTCCCGTTGTCGCCCAGCAGCACATCGGCCCCGCTCCCGCCGTCCATGGTGTCGGAGCCGTCCGCGCCGAAGGGGACGTTGTGCCCGCCGGTCAGGTCGTCCTCGCCGTCCTCACCGCAGAGCAGGTCGTCCCCCTGCTGGCCCAGGATGAAGTCATCCCCCGCACCGCCGAAGATCGCGTCGTTGCCGCCCGCATCCGTCGGGCCGGTGTAGATCGACTGGAACCTCTGGTTGGCCGGAAGGGCCGTATCCCAGCGCCCATGGTCGCCCAGCAGGATGTCGGAGCCTTCCCCGCCCAGGATGAGGTCGGCGCCGGTCCCGCCGAACACCAGGTCATCCCCGGCGAGGGCGGAGAGGTCATCGTTGCCGCCGACCAGGGGATCCACCGAGAAGATGCGCGCCGGAGCGCGGGCCACCCCGTCCGTCCGGTCCCCGGGCCCGCCGTTGCCAAGCACGGTCACGATTTGGCCGGCCTCGTCCAGGTAGAGCACCCGGCCGCGGTCGCCGAACAGGATGTCCGCGCCGGTCCCGCCGGTGATCTGATCCGCGTCCTGGCCGCCGAACACGATCAGCGGCAGGCTGGAGGCCGATCCGTCGACGAAGTCCGCATCAGCCAGCCAGGGGAAGGACTGCCAGGGACCCTGGGTGTTGAGCACGAAGAACCCGTCCGTGGCCTCGTCCAGGGCCACGGTGACCCGGTCGTTGCCCAGACCGGTGTTCAAGGTGGTCACGGTGCGCACGCCGGGGCGCTGGTGGGTGCCGTCGATGGCGATGACCTCCGCGCCCCAGCCGCTCCACAGCGTGATCCCGTCGGCGAAGTTGCCCTCCGCATCGGCGCGGAAGCCGATCGGCGCCGGCGCCAGGCCAATGATCGAGATCTCGGCCAGGGGCAGGTCGGCTACCGGCTGGTCGGTGATGAAAACCGCGGCGTCCCCGGCCAGGGCCGCTTCGTCGCTCACCATGAGCAGGTGGCGGCCGGAGCCGGCGTCCAGGAACAGCGGGCCGAGCAGGCCGTCCAGGTTGCCTTCCAGGAAATCCGTTTCCGCGCCGCTGGCCAGATTCGAGACGTAGATCCGCTCGTCCCCGTCATGCAGCCGGATGGAGGTGGCCGCCCGCGTGCCCTGCACGTTCAGCACGTCGGCCCCGGAGCCCAGGTCGAGGTTCAGGATTTCCAGGGCGGCGTAGCGGATGCCCGCGGTGCGCAGCTCCGCGACCACCGGGGCGGTCAGACAGCGTCCGTCCACCTGCAGGAGCAGGGCGCCGGCCTGAGGCACGGTGCCGTAGTGCACCGTGAAGGTGTCGCCGCTGCGGGTGACGTTGATCCCCTCCGTGCCCAGGGCGTCGTTGAGCGCGGCCTGCACCGCCGCGGCCCCCGCGTCGAATCCCAGGGGACCGGTCCAGCTTCCGCCCAATCCCAGGCGCCAGGTGCCGGCCACGGCGTTCAGGGTGAAGGAGGCGCTGCCCTGGCCCTGCTGGACCTGGGAAACCCCGCTCACGCTCAGGGCCAGCCCCTGGCCCGCCGCTCCGGCCAGGATGCCCCGATAGCCGACCAGGAAGGCGTTTCCGATCGGCAGCACCGCCACGTCGTCGAAGCCGGCCGTCTCCAGCCCCGGCAGCGTGCGCAGGGCGTTCAGCAGGGCCAGCTCGACATCCGCGGCGCCCGCGCCCGCGCTCAGCGCGAAGGTGGCGCCGCCGACGGTGACCTCGTAGGTGCCGAAGGCCGCGTACAGGTCCAGCACCTGCTAGCGGTCCACGGGAGCGGGCTGGGCGACGAGGGCCGGCGCGGCGCCGGGGGCGGGATCCAGCTGGGCGGCATTCCCGCTCAGCGCCAGAGAGGCGGCCAGCAGCTGCTCATCCCCGCTGAAGGCAATGCGGAAGCAGTCCCCAGCCCGGTTGACGGTGACCTCCGTCACGTGCGGCAGACCCAGGGCCAGCAGGGCGATGCGGATTTCCGAGGCGCTGGCCCGCAGGGGGAGCGGCGCCGTGGTAAGGCCCCCAACGCTCAGGGTGAAGGTGCCGCCGGCCGCCCCCTGGATGCTCACGGTCCAGACCAGCGCTTCGGCCAGGTCCAGGCCGCTGAGGGTGGTGCCGGTCAGCCAGACCACGTCCGCGGTGGCGTCCCCGCCGTCGTTCACGTTCAGCGTGTCCAGCCCGGTCCCGCCGTCCACCACCAGCAGGCCGTCGAGGCGGTCCACCGCCTGATCGGCCGGCTCCCCCGCGTTGACGAGGTCATTGCCGGCTTCCATCCGCAGCAGGGTGGTCCCCGCGATGCTCTGCACGTCGATCTGGTCGGCGCCGGGCCCGGCGTACACTTCAGTGGCCCCAGCGTGCGTGGAAAGGATCAGCAGCCGGTCGTTCCCGGAGCCCAGGCGCAGGACCAGTTCCTCCAGGTCCTGGTAGCCGATCCCCTCCGGCCCCAGGCCCAGCCCGGCCAGAAGGCTCTCGCTGAGGCGTGCCCGTTGTGTCCGCCAGGCTGCCGGTGCTGTAGGCCCGCAGGGTGTCGACCTGCTCGCACTCCACCGCCTCCAGGTTGGGGTTGGCTTCCCCGACGAACAGGTCCGGATCGCTCTCCCCCAGGTACAGGACCGGTTCGGGGATTTCCTGCTCCTCCGTGGTTCCGCCGAAGAGCTGCAGCGCTCCCTGGATGCCCTCCAGCGTCCACGGGCTGCTCAATCCGAAACCGACCGGCCCGGAGCTCCCGCCCACCTCGATCGCGTCGCTGCCCAGGCCGCCGAAGACGCGTGTGACCGCCAGCGCGCTGGTGCCGAGCACCACGATGCGGTCATCCCCCTCCGCCGCGTCCAGGTCCAGGCTCTCCACCCCGGTGTAGGTCGCGGAGAGGCCGGCCCCGTACACGCCCTGGGCGGTGACCGCGAACAGGTCGGCGAACTCCGTGCCGGTCACCACCTGCAGGTCCTGCCCTTCCCCGCCGTCGATGGCCAGCGGCCCGCTGGCCGCGTACAGGACGGAGTCCTCATCGCCGAGGCTCAGGGGATCGGCGGCCTGCGAGCCCTGCAGGGCGAAGAGGCGCACCGCGAAGCGGTCATCCCCCTGCTCGCCGTTCAGCTGCAGCGCGGCCCCGTTGTGGAAGACCGTGAAGCGGTCGTCGCCCGGCCCGCCGTTGAGGGTGGCGGCCTGGCTGGTCCCGGCGCTGAGCCAGCCGCGGGTGGTGGTGAGGGTGTCGATCTCATCCCCCGCCGCTACCTGGGACCACTCGCGCGGAGACTGGAACAGCTGGCCCACCTGGAAGCGATCCGCTCCTTCGCCTCCGTAGATCGTGGTCGGGGCGCTGTTGTCGTCCAGGCTGAAGGTGTCGTCGCCGGCGCGCCCGTGGATGGCCAGGCCTTCCAGCGAGGCGTTGTAGTTCACCCGCTCCGCCGTGGGGCTCTGGCCGGGGATGGCCGCCGGCAGCAGGGCCAGGAACTCCGCCCGCAGCAGGAAATTGTCGCCCGCCAGCGGGTCGTCCGGCCCGTAGACCACCAGGTAATCCGCTCCGGCGTCGCTGCCGGTGTCGTCGACGTCGATGAGCGAAACCGGGGTCAGCGCGTCGAAAGGCTGGCCGGCCAGCCAGATCGTGTAGAGGTCCGCCCCGGCCTGGCCGTCCAGTTCCAGCAGCGCGCCCACCCCGTTTTCCCCATCCACGTTGACCAGCAGGTGGTCCGCGCCGCCTCCGCCTTCCACCCGCGTATAGCCGGCGATGCGGCGGATGTGGACCGTGTCCGCCCCCGGCCCGCCGTTCAGAAAGGTCGTGCCGGAATGGGTGCCTTCGACCGTGAACAGGTCGGCGCCGCCGCCCAGGGCGATTGCCAGCGACTCGAACCGCGCGTAGCCGATGGAGCCCGCCATGTCCAGGCCGCTGATCGTGCTGCCGGTGAGAACCCCGGCGTTGCCGTTCGTGTCGCCGCTGTCGTCGACGTTCAGCGCATCGGCGCCGTCCTGGCCGTCCAGGGTCAGCAGGGCGGAGATCCCGTCCACCACGCCGCCGGCGGCCGCGGCCAGGCTGCCCACGTTCACCGTGTCGTTCCCGGTCCCGGCCAGCACGGTGGTCGCCCCGGCGATGGTGCGCAGGTTGACCGTGTCCCCCCCGGCCCCGGCCGCGATCCAGCTGGACCCGGCGTGCGTGCTCAACACGGTGAGGGTGTCGGAGCCCGCGCCCAGCCAGAGGTTCAGGCTTTCGAACAGCGTGTAGCTGAGCGAGCCGGCCATGTCCAGCCCGCCGATGGCGCTCGCGCTGAGAGTGCCGGCGTTGTCGTTGGCGTCGCCGCTGTCGTCGAGGTTCAGGGTATCCGCGCCGTCCTGGCCGTTCACGGTGAGCAGCGCGGCGATCCCGTCCACCACCCCGGCCGCGGCCGGGGCCAGGCTGCCCACGTTCACGACGTCGTTGCCCGTCCCGCAGCCGATGGTAGTGGCCACGCCCAGGGACAGCAGGGCCATCACGTCGTCCCCGCCCAACAGGTACAGGGCGCTGGACTCGATCTGGGCGGTGACGGCCACCTCGCTGGCGGCCAGGCCCGCGGCCTGCAGGCTGAAGGTGGTCCAGCCGCCGGCCGCTGCGGCGGCGCCGCTGTCGGCCAGCTCGGAGGTGCGGATCCCCAGGGCGTCGCTGCCGCCGGCCGCCGCGACCAGCACGCCGTTGCTGTAGAGGCTCTCCTCGTTCACCTCCACCCGGGCGCCGTCCAGGCCGCGCAGCTCCACCAGGTACTCGTCGTCGCCGCCCACGCCGTTGAGCCTGGCCAGGCCCGTCCAGGCGGTGACCGCCAGATCGGCCCCGTTCACGTTCACCACACCCGCGGCCGCCCCGACAGCGAACAGGGTGCCCGCCTGGCCGCCGCTCAGCCGGGCCTCCTCGAAGATGCCGCCGATGTTCTCGGCCACCGCGCTGGCGAAGCCGGCCAGCCGGCGCAGCTCGCCCCTGCCGGTGACATTTGCCACGCCCTCCACCAGCAGGTTGCCGTACAGGCCGAAGTCCCGGACGCCGGCCTCGATCAGCGTGTCGTAGCCGCCCGCGTCCTGGAAGGTGTCCAGCCCGCCCAGCCCGCTCAGGGTGTCGTTGCCCGCGCCGCCGTCGATGGTGTCGCCGATCGGCGTGCCGACGATCCGGTCGTTGCCGCCCTCCCCGTAGAAGGAAATCCGGGAGAAGGGGACCTGGGTTACGGCGAGGGAGCACAGCAGGTCGTCCCCGCCGCCGCCGTACAGGCTCAGGGTGTCCCCGTCCGCCGGATCGGCGCCCAGCAGGTTGAATACGCCGTAGCCGGTCCAGGTGGCCGTCATGCGCAGCGAACCGTCCTGGGTGAGGTTGGAGAGCTTCAGGACATCCGCCCCGGAGGTGAGCGTGATCTGCACGGCGTCCGCCGAGGCGTCGCTGCCCAGGTTGACGCTCACTTCGGCGAGCTCCGCCTGGCGGAGATTTCCGGTCAGGTAGAAGCGGTCGGCGCCGCCCTCGCCGTTCAGGGTCAGGCTGTCCAGGTGGGAGGCCAGCAGGTAGCCCAGCTCGGTGGAGCCGGAATAGCTGCTGATGCGGACCTGCGCCGCGCCCTCGGTCACCGCCCGCAGGTCGTCGGCGGAGGAGCCGCCGGTGATCTCCAGGCGGTCGTAGCCGGCGCCCCCGTCGAAGCTCTCGCCGGTGGCCAGGTTGCCCACGGATTCGCTGAGGGTGTCGTTGCCCGCGCCGCCGAGCACCGTGTCCCGGCCGCCGCGTCCCTGCAGGAGATCATTGCCGTCCCCGCCGTCCAGGCTGTCGTTGCCCGGACCGCCGGTGAGGGTGTCGTGGCCCGTGCCGCCATAGAGCGCGGCGGTTCCCGAACCCGAGTAGCTCAGGCTGTCGTTCCCGTCGCCGCCCTGCAGGTAGGGGGCGCCGACCAGCACGCCGGCCTGCACGTTCAGGGCGTCATTCCCATCGCCGAAGTCCGCCCGGATCTCGGTGACCCCGTTGAAGGTTTCCGAAACCCCGAAGGCGGTGATGCGCAGGCTCTCCCCGGATGATGTCCCGCCCAGGTGGGTGATGGTGAAGCTCTCGTCCCGGGTGCCCGGCTGCTCGTTGCGGCTGCTGGCCCGCGGGCCCACGTTCAGCCACAGCACCCCGCCGCTCAGAGTGGCCAGGTTCGGCGGCGGCGGCGGGGTGACGGCCAGGGAGGAGGGCAGCTGGATGGTGGCCAGGTGGATGTCGAAGGAGAACAGCTTCTCCACCCAGGCCATGCTGGGCACCTCCACCTCCACCCACTCCTCGCAGGCCCCGAACCAGGAGAGGATCTCGCAGCCGATGCTGCCCAGCCAGTTCAGGATGGCGTACCCGGCCGCCGCGGCTGCATCGGCGGTCATGCGCACGACGCTCATGATCGTGTCCCAGACCCAGCCGGAGCCGCTGACGTGCAGGTCCAGGCTGACGCTCTGCCCCAGCACGCCGTACACGTCCAGGGAGGTGCTGACCCCCAGCAGCTCGATGTCGGCGAACCTGGCGCTGAAGCTGCCGCCGGCGTTGAAGTGGAAGGTGGTGCCGTTGAAGGAAGCATTCAGCCAGATGTCCCCCTGCACCCCGGTGCCGGCCCCATAGGAGGGCAGGCCCACGCCGCCGGCGAAATGCAGGTCGAAGTGGCCCTGGGAGTTCAAGGAACCCCAGCCGGAGATGGACATCATGCCGAACAGACTCGCGCTCAGCTTGCCGCTTTCGGGGATGCTGATCGACCAGGCGTTGCCGGAAACCGTCACCTTGATCCGCCCGCTCAGGCTGATGGCCCAGAGCACCGTCAGGCTGCCGCGCACGTCCAGGTAGAAGGAACGGGCCGGGATGGAGACCGCGACGCCGTCCACGTTGCGGAAGGCGACCCAGCCGGTGGGTCCGTTGAAGCCGGCCAGGGAGCGGTTGGTGGTGTTGACCTGCAGCTTGCCGTCGAAATCGAAATCGAACAAGGTCAGGAGGTTCAGGTCGAAGGAGACCGCGGCGTCCAGCACGATCCCGTCGGAGAACACCCCGACGAAGGCGGAGGCGGCGAAGGACAGGGGGCCGACGGAGAAGGTGCCGGCGAAGTACAGCTGCAGCCCCGCGGCGTCCAGGCTGACGTAGCCGGTGGCGCTGGCCTGGGCGAAATTGATGAAGTTCAGCGTGCCGCTGAAGGCCACCCGGAAGCCGGGCTGGATGCCCATCACCTCGTCCCCGGTGGTGTTGACCTCGAACCAGGCCGAGCCGCCCACCGAGAAGCCGGCGGTCTGCATGCCGGCCTGCAGCGCCAGAGTGCCGGCCACCCCGGCCCCGGAAATCGACAGGGCGCCGGTCACGGCGATCGAGCCCAGGAAGCTCAGGCCCAGGTTGGCGCGGAAGTCCATCTGGAACTCGCTCGCTGTGGCGGCCAGCCGGAAGCTGCCGCTGAACTGCCAGAAGCCGGCGATGGTGAGCTGGCCCGCGAGGGTGGCGACGAGGTAGGGGCCGGCAGGAGCGTTCGTGCCGTCCAGCAGCGGCGCCCCGGCGGCCACCGTGTAGAGCATAAGGCCCGAGCCATCGCCCGCAGCAGCGAGGCGCGCACGCGCGGTCGCGCTCAGCAGAGGCAGGAAGGCGGCGGGGATGCGCACACTTTGAGCCCCGGAGGTGGTGTTGAATATCAACCGGGCGCTGGCGCTGAGCGAGAACAGGCCGTCCAGGACGGAATCCTCGAGGATGCTCACACTCAGGTCGAGGTCACCGGCCACCCCGGCGGGGCCGATAAGCAGCACGCCCAGGGCGTGCATTTCGAAGAACGAGCCGGAAGGCCCGAAGGACAGCTCCCCGTTGGCGAAGACCTCCAGGCCCTGCGGGCTGGCGGAGATCGAGAACACGCCGCTCACCGACAGAACGTCGAAGACCTCCATCGCTCCGCCCACGGCCAGGTAGGCGTAAGGGCCGGCGGGCAGGGCCACGTTCACGTTGTTGATGTAGGCAACCGGCTGCAGGCCGGTGTTCAGCATGAACTCGAACACGCCGCTGAAGGAGAACAGGTCCTCGGCCACGGTATCGGTGGTCAGGGAGATGCGCGCCGCGATCCCCTGCGGGCCGATCAGCAGCCCCCCGAGCGCGGACACGGACAGCAGCTCCTGGGTGGCGACCAGGACCTTCAGGTCCGCCGTGGCGCTCATCGCCAGCCCGGCCGGGCTGACCGAGAGGGTGAAGTCCCCGTCCAGCAGGAAGCCGTTTCCTCCGGCCAGCGAGAGCTGCAGGATGCCGTCCACCTGGACGCGGGCATAAGGACCGGCGGGCAGGGCGACCGCCGTCCCATCGATTGTGGGCACCGCCTGTCCAGTGGTGTTCAACTCCAGCAGGAAGGTGCCCCCCAGGGTGAAGCCGGGTCCGCTGGCCCCTCCGCCCAGGCTGAGCTTGGCGGCGATGCCGTGCGAGGTGAGCAGCATCGCCCCATCGGCCGACACGGAGAGCAGGCTGACGCCGCCGACCACGGCCACCAGCGTGGCATCCGCGGTCACCGCAATGCCGGCGGTGCCCGGATCCAGGGCGCCGGCCTCCAGCGCGAAGGAGCCGTCCAGGCGGAAGCCCGCCACCCCGCCCAGGATCAGCTGCAGGCTGCCGTCCACGGCGAGGCGCAGGTAGGGGCCGGCCGCCAGGTCCACGTCCACCCCCGCGATCGTGGGGACTTCCGCGCTGGTGGTGTTCACCGCCAGCTGGAAGTCGCCGCTGAAAGCGAAGGTGCCGGCGGTGGCCGAGCCGGTGGAGATGTCGATCAGGCCGGCGATCCCCTGATTGCTGATCAGCAGGGCGCCTACGGCATCCAGGCTGAAGAAGCGCTGGCCGCCGATGAGCACCTCCAGGACGGAAGTCGTGGTGACGGTCGTGTAGGCGCCCGTGGTTTCGAGGCTGAAGGAGCCGGTCATCAGGAAGCCGTAGCCCGAGACCAGCTGCAGCAGCAGCGTGCCGCCGGCCGCCACCCGCACGTACGGCCCGGCGGGCAGCTCCAGCGAGAGCACTTCGGTCTCGAGCGTGTTGACCTGCACCAGGACACTAGCCGAAAGAATGAAGCCCGGGCCGGTCTGCGTTTCTCCGCCTATCTCCGCGCCCGCGGCCAGGACGCCGGCCAAGCCCAGATGGAGCTCCCCGTCAGTGCCCCGGGTCTCCATGATCAGCAGGTCCCCGGTGGCCTGCACCTGGCCCACATCCGCCAGGTTGATGCCCATGTCCACGCTCAGGCTGAGGGAGGAGGCGGAGAGGATGAAGCACAGGGAGCCGTCGAACTCGAAGGTATCCAGGAGGGTCAGGTTCCCCTCACCGAAGATCAGTACGTAGGGGCCGGGGGCCACCGGCACGCCGGCCGGGGGCGCGGCCGGGACCGTCAGGAGGCGCTCCCCGTTCGGACCCACTTCTTCCAGCGACACCAGATCCGGCCCCAGCACCGGCGGGATGTCCGGGAGGGGAGCCTCGAAGTCAGGGATCTCGTACTGCACCAGCTGGCCGGTGGTATTGGTCACCAGCAGGAAGTTTGCGCTCAGCTCCACGCCGGGCAGGGTGTTGTTGGCGTAGGACAGCGTCAGTTGGGCCGCGAAGCCGTGCTCGTTGACCACCAGGAGGCCGTTGGCGTTGAAGGCGAACCAAGGGTCGGTGGGCGTGCCCACGATGAAGGTGGCCGTGGCCAGGACCGCCAGCTCGGAGGGGCTGACCTCCATGGACAGAGCGCCGACCAGGTAGAACAGGGCGGGGTCGGTCTCGGAGGAGCCCGGCAGGCGGAAGGCCACCTCACCGCTGACCAGTAGGCCGAAGGACTCCGGCGCCAAGGTCAGGGGCACCACCGTCGGCTCGGCCGGCGGGGTGGCCGGCAGGGTCAGGGCCAGGTTCTTGACGCTGGAAGTGGTGTTCAGCCGGAGGAAAACGACCCCGTCGGCCCACAGCCCCACCTGCTCCAGGGCGGACAGGTCAGGCTGCAGCAGCAATGCGCCCCAGACCTCCAGGTCGCCCCCGTTGACGGTCACCGTCAGGTCGCCCGCCGCCCGGCCCACGTCGCCCAGGAAGCTCACGTTGGTCAGGGCGGCCACCTGCAGGTTGAAGCTGCTGCTGCTGAAGGTGAGGGTCAGCTCCCCGCTGTACTTCACGCTGGCCAGGTCCAGCAGGCTCATCACCGCGGCGCCGGCCACGTGGATCTGCATGCCGCCGTCCTCAAAGCCCAGCTCCAGGCCCCCGTATAGGCTGAACACCGGGTCGATGGGCCCGTCGGCGGGGAAGTCGCTCAGGAACAGGAAGGTCACCGGCGCGCTGCTCAAATCGGCGTAGAAGCGCACCCCCAGGCTGAGGTTGTCGGCAAAGACCGCGGCGCCGTTGATCAGGATCCGTCCCTCGGTGTCCAGGGCCAGGTCCACCTCGGCCCGGAACACCTCACCGGGAGCGTGGGTCCTGAGCGAGGCTCCGGCCCGGATGATCATGGGGTAGGCGAACACGTTCCAGTAGTTCGGGTCGGCCTCTCCCGCCCGGCGCGCCGCGATGACCCCCGTGAGCTGGTTCTTCACCGCCGCCGCCAGGCTGTTCTGCCAGTCTGTCAGCCCTATCTCCGCCGGTGAATCGAACTCGTCGCGGCGCAGCTGCAGCGCTTCATCCACCGTGCCCGTGGTGGGGTCCGCAGGGTCCGGCAGGTCAGGCAGGGTGGCGTTGAAGTCGACGCCGCCGCACAGTCCGATCAGGGTCAGGCCGCTGATGGGCTCCAGCAGGATGTTCATCGTGGCCCCGACGTAGACGGACAGGGGCCCGAACTCGCTCAGGCCCACGCGCAGCTCGAAACCGGTCAGGTTGGCGAAGGTGAAGCCGCCCCAGAGGCCGGCCCACAGCGAGCTGGTGACCGCGCCGACCGCGGGCAGGCCGTCCTCCACCCGGTTCCCGTCGCCGTCCAGCAGGAAGCCCTCGCTGTCCATGCGCATGATCCCGCCGGTCAGGGCGGCGGTGATCTCCCCGCCGAACATCTCCGCGCTCAACCCGGCGGAGAAGGAGCCGATGGAGACGATCGGGAACTCCCCGTCCAGGAGCTTGCCCACGTCGATGACCGCATCGGTGACCCCGCCGGTGATGGTCACCGGCAGGCCCTGGATGGCCGTGAGGGAGGCCGAGATGGTGATGCGCAGGTCCCCGGGATTCTCCATGATGCCGTTGTACCAGACCACGGCGAGCTTCGTGACCTGGATGGGCAGCCAGGAGGGCCAGCCCATCTTGGTCCCCGCATCCCCGGCCGCGGTGGACAGGCTGAAGCCGAAGTCCACTTCGGGCAGGACCACGATCTGCCCGGAGGCGTTGAAGCCGAAGACGACCTCGGCCGGCGAGGCGGCGGGGTCCCCGATCGTGCCGGTGATCCCGAAGGTCGGGAAGGTGGCGCTGAGCGAGCCGAAGCCGACCACCAGCCCCCCGGGGGCCGGGTTGGTGTCGATGCTCACGTTGGCGGCATTGATCTCCAGCACGCCGGCCAGGGTGAAGGCGAAGGAGACCGCGGTGAAGGACAGCTCCCCTTCGTGGCCCGGCGACAGGTCCACGGTCACGGTGATGCCGGTGGCCTCCGCGCTCACCGGCCCATCCGGGAAGACTGAGGCCGAGCCGACCGACACGGTGAGCGAGCCGTTGAAGCTGGCCCCCGCGCCCACCGTGTAGCCGAAGCCGGCGGCGGTGATGCTCATCCCCGAGACCCGCAGCACCGAGCCGATGCCCACCTCACCGGCATAGGCCAGGGTGGCGCTGGCCACGGAGAAGCCGTTGGAGTCGATGGCCAGCCCCGCGACGGTCCCCGAAAGCTGCGCGAACCGCGGCGAGCTCACGCTCATCGTGGTGATCGCCAGGCTGAAGGGCTCCGTCAGGATGGCCACATCTTCGGCCGAGAGCTTCAATAAATCGCCAACCTGGAGGTCCACCGTGCCGGCGCCCAGGGCCAGGGCCTGGGTCACGATATTGTAGCTGCCCGCGAAGCTGCTGACCGTAGCGGTGAACGCCGAGGAACCGGGGAACAGCTGCACCGCTCCCGCCGTGAGGCCGACCGTACCGACTACCGTGCCGTCCATCGTGAAGTAGCTGAAGTTGGAAACGACCAGACTGAGGTCCTGGGCCACGAGCACGTCCGCCAGGGCGATCTCCCCGAGGGCCAGGGTGGCGCTGTCGAAGAAGCAGCCCTGCTCGCTCACCAGCAGATTGGCCACCGTGACCTTCAGCTCCTCGTCGAACCGCGGCGAGGAGAGGCTGGCCTGCTCGACCTGCAGGCTGAAGGTGTCGGCCGCTCCGTCCAGGCCGAAGACGATCCCGCTGGCCTCCAGCAGCAGGATGGCCGGGTCCGCTCCAAAACGGACCGTCAGGCCGGTGGCCTGCAGGTCCAGCACCCCGGTGCCCAGGTCGTAGCTGCCGGCAAAGCCGCTCACCCCGGTGCTGAAGTAGGAGGCCTCGGGGAACAGGGCCATGGAGGAGACGCTCACCTCCACGGTCCCGGCCGGCGCGCCGCCCACCGTGTAGCTCAGGTTGCTGAAGCCGATCGACAGGTTCTGGATCTGGATGTAGCCCACCCAGCTCACTTCGGCCACGTCGTAGGAGGCGTTGCCGACCGAGAAGCCGTCGGTCCGGATGCTCAGGTCGTTGACGGTGATGGTGGTGTTGTCCAGGGGGAGCAGGGTGATGGTCAGGGCGTCCAACTCCGCAACCTGTTGGGAGCCGACGACGTCCGGCGAATAGCTCAGCGCAATGCCGGTGGCTGAGGCGTTCAGCAGGTCGGGCACCGAAAGATCGAACCGGTCGGCGGAGAACGCGTAGCTCCCGCTGCCGCTCTGGTTCAGGGTGAAGATCCCGGTGAAGGCGAAGTCGTCCGCGTCCGCATCGGAGTCCCGGATGACGGCGCCCAGCGCGTCCCCGAGGGTCAGGGAAGCCCCCCCGCTTTGCACCGTCAAGGAGCCCGACCAGCCCAGCAGGGGATCGTAGGTGATCCCATCCAGCGTCAGGGTCGGAGCATTAATGGAGAGGATTCCCGCCAGCTGCACGTCCCCGCTGGCGGTGTAAGTATATGGCTGCGCCAGCGTGCCGCTCTGAATCTGGTCCAGCAAGGCATCGATGATGGCCTGCAGATCCGGGAGGTCCGTGATCCGGGTGGCCACCAGCTCGTACTGCGTTTCGCCGCGCTGCAGGTCGAAATACAGCCCATTCCCGATCTCCAGTCCCTGGAAGGCCTGGAAATCGCCGCTGGAGGACCCGTAAATCAGGAAGGCGAAGCGGTCGCCCGCTTCCGGCACGTAGCCTTCGCTCAGGCTGACGCTCAGCGTCCCGTCCAGGAAGGCCGTGCCGCTGACGTTCACCTGATCGTACCCGGTGCCGGCCTCGGTCCCGCCGATTTCGATGTAGAGGACGCTGTCCGGCAAAAGGGTCAGGTCGCCCGTGATGTTCTGCGCCCCGGGCGAGTTGCCCGGGCTGCACAGGCCGGATACGGAGACGTCTCCCTCGATGGTCCCCGATCCGGTCAGCGACTCGACGGTGAGGTCCCCGCCCGTCGCTACAGGCTCGTCGACGGTCAGGTGCACGGACGGAGGCGGCTCGCCGGCCTTCAGCGTATCGACCATTTGATCCGTAGTGTCGGAGTTGTCAACGGAAACCGGCGCGACCCCGTCCTGCTCCGGAAGGAGCTGCTCCAGGATGGCCGGCTCGGCGATCGCCGCCGCGGCGTTCGCCTCGCCGATCATCTCCGGTGCATCGAGTGCGTCGAGGTCTCCCGCCGGCAGGATCTGCAAAGGGGCGGCTGCAACCGTGAGGGCGGAGGCTTCCAGGAACAGGCTGGAGAGCTCGCTCTCCGGATGGTAAGCGCCGGTGGTCTGCGCCGACAGGCCGGCCGGGACTTCCATTTCGATGGCTGGGGTGAAACCGGCCGGATCGGCCAGCGGGAGGGCGGCGGCAACTTCGTCCAGCAGGCCACCTGCCGACAGCATGAGGCGAGGCTCGAGAGGTTCTAGCTGATAGAGACTGCTCCCTTTATTCACCCGTGTTTTCCAGAGCCAGGGAACATTAAAGCGCATCGCTCTGCGAGTTGTCAAGAAATTCTTTGGCTGTAGGATGACGCCATGAAAAGGATTGTTCTGCTGGTCCTGATCGGGTCGCTGTCCTGGCTTTCCTTCGCCGACGACGCCCGCGAGCTGCCGAAGGGCACGCTGCGCCTTTCCCAGAACACCAGCTTCGCTTTTGCCGTCTCGCGGTTCAACCTGGACGGCGAAAAGGAACAAATCGCCCAATACGACGGCAGGCTCTTGAGCCTGAACCTCGGAGCGGCCCTGGAAATGGGCATCACCAGCTGGGTTTCCGCCGTTCTGGAATGGGCTCCGGGGTGGAACATCTGGTCCGCTTTCGACTACCAGACGGCGCCGGATGACATGCTGACCGTGAATGGCGGCTATGACCTTTTCGCCGCGACCCGGGTCCAGGTGCTGGGGCGGGGAGGCTTGCTGCCCAGCGAAAGGTTCCGCCTGGCCATAGCCCCCGGCGGCAGGATCCCTCTGCCCTCGCCGGACTGGCTGGAGCAGGCCAATCGCGCGTTGGACGGGGAGCCTTGGCGGCAGTATGCCAATGACTATCACACCGCCGGGCTGGGAAGCAGAGCCTGGTTCGATGTGATCTTTACGCATTGGCTCTACTTGAACCTCTACGCGGAGTTCATCCGCTATTTCCCCAAGGACTATGACGAAGTGGATCTGCTGGCGTATCAGGACTCGCCTCCCAAGCCCCAGGAAGTCGACTACGGCTATTCGCTGACGGGAGAGGTGGAGCCCCACTTCGAGTTCGACCTGGGGGGCATACGAATCGGGGCCGGCCTGCCGCTCACCTTCCGGCAGACGCCGGAGCTCGAGTTCGACGGCGCCGCGGTGGCGGACTCGGACACCTACCTCCTCACCGCCAGCCCGCGGCTCACCCTGTTCCTTTCCAGGCCGGCAATGGAATTCCGGCTCGGCTACACCTATCCGATCCTGGGCAAGGGCCTGAATACCCCCGCCCTGAACGCCCTCAGCCTGCAGGTGAGAAGCTACCTCCGGATCTACCGGTAAACGATCCCGCATGCCGTCGGTCGACAAGATCCACCGCATCCTGGAGGCGCTGCGCCGGCACTACAAGACCGGGCTGACCAACAAGGAGATCAGCAGCGAGATCGGCATCCCTCCCTCCACCTCCTACCGCATCCTGGCGGCCCTGCGGAAGCACGACTACGTGCGGCAGAACAAGAAGGACGCCCGCTACTACCTGGGCTTCACCCACCTGCGCCTGGCGGAGGCAGTGGTCGAGGGCCTGGACCTCTCGGCCATCTGCCTGCCCTACCTGGAGGAGCTGCACGGCCAGACCGAGGAAACCACCTTCTTCGCCTTGTTCAACGGGCAGACCTGCGTGACCATGGAGACCTGCGGCCAGGTGGACACCCGCGTCGCCGTGGGCCGGGGCGAGGTCATGCCCCTGCACGCCTCCGCCGCGGGAAAGGCGGTGCTGGCCTTCCTGCCCCGGAAGGAGGAGGAGCGCATCCTGCAGGGCCTCGCGCTGGAGCCCTACACGCCGCACACCCTGCGCTCCGCCGCCGCGCTGCGCAAGGACCTGGCGGAGGTCCGCAAGTCCGGCATCGCCGCCAACCTGCAGGAGTTCCACAACGGCATCAACGCCCTGGCCGCCCCGATCTTCAGCAACGAGGGCCGTCCCGTGGGCTCGATCGCCCTGGTGGGGACCTCCATCGACCTGGATCGGTCCCAGCTGGAGGAGTACGCGCCGCTGTTCGTCGAGGCCGCCGCGGCCATCACGGAGCGGATCGGAGGCGACCTACCCCACGGAAGTACTGGAGTACTGGAAACAACGGGAAAATGGCTGAGAGCGAAACTCCAGCTGCTCACTGTCCGCGAAATTGTTGAAAAACTTACCCTTTTGCTACTAAAATAGCAGTAGTAGAAGATATTCCAAAACATTGCTAAATCTCAGAGGCCACCATACCGTGGATTACGGAGTCGTGCTGGAATATGGAGCGGCTTCGACAATCGGCCCAAGCCGAGATCGATCGGAAGGGTCGACTTGCTCGGGAGGGTCATATGGGATTAGCGTATCTGTCTCCTTCGGCAGTCCTCGCAGGTTTTCAGAGGTTCATCGGTCGATCCGCGACGCTGCTCATCCTGCTTCTATTGTTGTTCTACCCCGCCCTTCCATGTTCATCGCAGGAGCCGGGGCTGTTGACCCTGAAGGCCACCCCCTTCCTTTCGGTACCCCTTCTGGAAAGCACCGCTCTCTATACGATCGGCGGTGGGGTCGCTCTGGAAGGTGAGTACGTTTTCCGGGCGATCCCCTTTCTGTTCACCAGGTTGGGCTTGGGATACAGCCTGCTGCCGACGCGGGCTGACACTAATCTCTCCATCCTGGCTCCGGGAGTTGATGCGGGTCTCCATTTCTCTCTGCTTCCGAAGTTGTTTGTCCGTCTGTTTGGCAGTGGCGGTTACTCCATTGGGCTGTACGAAGGGGAGACTGGTTGGAGCCCATATTTCGGCGGGGGCACCGAGATCGGCTTCCGGGTAATGCCCTCGTTGATGATCGGCCTCGGCGGATCGTATAGGCACTACCTAGCAACGGGAGGCACGCTCTACCAGGGCGTGAATGCCACCCTGGGGGGCGCATACACCTTCGGTATGGAGGCCGGACGCTCCAACCTGAAGATCCCGGAAATCCGCTTGGATCCGGTATTCCCCGTGTTCTTCAAGTACTATGACAGCAATCCCCTGGGTGCCGCCATAATCCAGAATCAGGAAAATGGGCCAATCAGCGACGTGAAAGTAAGCCTTTTCGTCAACCAGTACATGGAGAAACCCAAGGTGTGCGGCACCCTGAAGGATCTGAAGCGGCTGCAGGAGGTTTCCGTGCCTCTGTATTCGCTGTTCACTGACAAGATCCTGGCGGTCACCGAGGGCACGAAGGTGAGCGCCGAGCTCACCGTAGAATACACCTACATGGGAAAGGACTTGAAAAGGTCGCAGGTGGAATCTCTGAGGGTGTACGACCGCAACGCCATGACGTGGGACGATGATCGGAAGGCGACCTCGTTCGTGACCGCCAGGGACCCGGCGATCCTCCTTTACGCCCGCAACGTTACCAGCGTCGTGCGGGAGCGGGTGAACAGCAAGGCCATCAACGAGAACTTCCGTACCGCCGTTGGGCTGTTCGAGTCATTGGGGGTTTACGGTATTTCGTATGTCCCCGACAACAAGACCCCATTCACGGAAACCTACCAGAACAAGCAGACAATTGACTATCTGCAATTCCCCTCGCAGACCTTGTACTACAAGGGAGGGGATTGCGACGATCTATCGATTCTCTTCGCGGCCCTGCTGGAATCGGTGGGGATCCGGACAGCCTTCATCACCATACCCGGCCATATCTACATCGCCTTCGATTTGGGGATGGGCAAGGAGGAAGCCAGGAACACCTTCCAGAACCCGGACGACCTCATCTTCATGGAGAACGGGGTTTGGCTGCCCGTGGAAGTGACGGAGGTCCGCTCGGGTTTCGCCAAGGCGTGGCAATCAGGCGCCAAGCAGTGGCGCGAGAACGCCGCCAGGGGGTCCGCAGCACTCCTGCAAGTGCGCGAGGGCTGGAAGGTGTACGAGCCAGTCGGCTACTCCAGCGAGAATCAGGCTGTTTCCCTTCCCCCGCTGGAGGATGTGGCACGCCGCTACCAGGTGAGCCTCGAACTGTTCATCAAGAACGAGATTTCCGTGCAGGTGGCACGCATGCGCGAGCTGCTGGAGGCTTCACCCGACGAACCTCGCCTGCGAAACAAGCTGGGAGTTCTGTACGCCCGCTACGGATTTTATAATGATGCGGAGGCTGAGTTCACCAGGGCTATCGCCCGGGTTGAGTATGTTCCCAGCATCTTCAATTTGGGGAACTTGTATTTCCTGCGAGAAGATTACCCCAGAGCCCTCGACTTTTACAGCAGGGCTCAGAAGCAATCCCCGGACAACCCAGGTGTCCTGCTCGCCATCGCCCGCGTTCAGCATGAGCTAGAAAACTTGCCCGCAGCGCACGAAGCCTTCGCGAAACTGCAGGAGAAGGACCCGGACCTGGCTTCGCGCTTCGCCTACCTAGGTGCGGACTCTAGTGACACGGCCAGGGCCGCATCCACACAGCTCCGGGAAACCGCTGTTTGGGGCGAGTAGGAGGATCAGGATGAAAGGACCAACGCCCAGAAAAGATTGGCTCGTTCGTGCTGTGCTGGCCTTGGGGCTCATCGCGCTTGCGACCCTAAGCACCTGCCGCAACAGCCTGCTGCAAAGCATCCAGGAGGACGTCGAAAAGGCCACGTACGTCGGTTCCCCGGAATTGGTGGTCACGCAGGGCATGACCCTGATCCTGGCGGGGGAATCATACCATCTTTTTCAGGACATAGCCACGAACGCGATTGATTCGGAACGGAAGTTCACTATCCTAAATAACGGCGACGCGAACCTGATCCTCACCAGTGTGATCAGCGTGAGCCTCACCGGAGATCCGGAATTCAATATCACTACCCCGCAAAAAATCTACGCTCCGGGCGAATCTGACAAGTTCTCGCTGACTTTCAATCCGAAAGATCAGAAAAACTATTCGGTGAAGTTGACGATCCAATCCAATGACACCAGCCAAAGCGATTTCTACTTCACCGTAACGGGCAACGGCAGCACTTCGGATTCCACTGCGCCGCAAATCAGTTCCAAGTTACCGGCTAACAGTGCCGAACTTGTACCGATCGATTCGAATATATCCGTTACTTTCTCGGAGGAAATGAATATAAACGTCGCCTCGGACGCCATCTTCAGGCTATGCCCAACGGACTCCCCCTTGTCGTTGGTAGCCGGGACCTATGCCCGAGACGCTGACGGCGACGTAGTGACGTTGGATCCTTCCGACAGCCTGCAGCCCGACACCCAATATTCAGCGCAAATTCATCAGGACGCTGCTGATCTGGCCGGCAACAAACTGCTGGGTGCCCCTTATACCTGGAGCTTTACCACCCTGCCGCTGCCGGGCGCTCCGGCGCTGACCGCGCCGGCGAATGCCGCCGTCGACCAGGCCCTTTTGCCCACTCTCGACTGGAGCGATGCTACGAACGCGGAAAGCTACGAGCTGTTCTACGGCACCAGCCCCGGTTTCGAGCCGACCCCGAATGCCACGGTGACGGGCAGTCCGCTGCCGAGCCAATATACCCTGGGCGGTCTGGCACGAGCCACGACGTATTACTGGAAGATCGTGGCGGTCAACAGCTCCGGGAAAACCGCGAGCGCCATAGTCTACTCGTTCACCACGATCCCCATTCCGCCTGCATTACCGACGCTGAGCTCTCCCTCCAACGGCTCAGCAGGCCTGGGCTTATCCGTCACCCTGACCTGGGCCGCGGCGAGCGGGGCAACATCGTACAAGGTATACTGCGATACTACCAGCGATCCGACGACGCTGAAGACCACCACCACCTCCACTTCCTATGTTATGGCCACCTCCTACAGCACGCCCTACTGCTGGAAAGTGGAAGCCGTGAATGCCGGCGGTTCTGCGACATCCGTCGTCTGGCGCTTTGATACCCTGTACCCACCGGGGGCACCGGTGCTGAGTTCCCCCGCCAACGGTGCGACGGGGCAGGGCACCTCGGTGACCTTTTCCTGGGCCGCGGGGAGCGGCGGAGCCGCAAGCTCGTACAAGGTGTACTGTGACACGACCAACCCCCCGACGACGCTGAAGACCACCACCACCTCCACCTCTTATGCCATGACTGCCGTCTATAGCACGCGCTACTTCTGGAAAGTGGAGGCGCTGAACGTCGCTGGCTCTGCGACCTCCGTCATCCGTCAATTTGATTCCTTGTACCCACCTGGGGCGCCAACGCTGAGCGCTCCGGCCAATGCCGCCACAGGGCTGACCTCCCCCGTGACCCTCTCCTGGGCCGCCGGGAGCGGTGGGACCCCGAGCTCATACAAGGTGTACTGTGACACGACCAACCCTCCGACGACGCTGAAGACCACCACCACCTCCACTTCTTATGCCATGACTGCCTCCTACAGCACGCGCTACTACTGGAAGGTTGAGGCGGTGAATTCCGCTGGCACCGGACCTGCCTCAGGCGTCCGGTACTTCGACACGTTATATGCACCGGGAACGCCGGTACTGGTCTCTCCCGTGAAAGGTGCCACAGTAGGAAACCCGGCGACCCTGTCCTGGACCGCGGGGAGTGGTGGAGCCCCCGCTGCCTACTACGTATATTGCGACACTAGTACCAACCCGACAACGCTGGTGACGAAGACTTCCTCCACCTCTTATCCCATGTCAACCAAGCCTAAGACTGCCTACTTCTGGAAGGTGCAAGCATACAACGCCGTTGGTTCGGCTACTTCCATCATCTGGAATTTCGATACGAATCCGCCTGCCTCCGCGCCCACACTCCTCACGCCTGCGAGTGCCGCAAGCGCGCAGTCCCTCTTCGTGAAATTCACCTGGTCAGCGGTGAGCGGGGCTACTGGTTACGACCTGTATCTGGGCACCACGAGCCCGCCGGCGTTATTCAAGAGCGTGACCACGACGTCTTATACTCCGACCGCGCCGCTATTGTGCTTGACCTCGTATTACTGGAAGGTGGTGCCCAAGAACGCCGCCGGCACTGGTCCCGCGTCAGCCATTCCAAAGTTCGCGACCCGAAAAGATGACATCTATCCATTCGACAAGAGCACGGGAGTTACCAGAACGCCGATCGAATGTGACTGGACTGCAGTTACTAACGCTACGAAATACGTGCTTGAGGCGTCAGTAAACGGAACGACGTATTACGTTTTGGCGCAAACCAGCACGCACTATTTCTTCGATACCGATCCAAAGAATGCCCTCGCGGCAGGTACGAAATTCTATTGGAGGGTAACGGCCTACAGTTCCATTGGCACGAAACTCTACACCTTCGGGCCGTACACTTTTGTGACCGGACCCTGACCCGGCTGAACGAATCCGACGCCCTCCGGTTCATCCGGAGGGCGTCTGTTAGTCCTACGACTTGCCGCCCTTCTCCTGCAATGCGAAGAACACCCGTTCCGGCGTGATCGGCAGGTGGCTGACGCGCACCCCGATGGCATCCCGCACGGCGTTGGCCACGGCCGGACCGGCCGCCGAGATCGAGGGTTCGCCAATGCCCTTGGCCCCGAAGGGGCCCTTGCCCGACTCCGACTCGATCACGATGGACTTGATGTCCGGCACGTCCTTGGAGGTGGGGATCAGGTAGTCGTGCAGGTTCCAGGTCAGGGGCAGCCCGTCCTTTTCCAGATAGTCCTCCATCAGCCCGAAACCCAGACCCTGGGCCGCGCCCCCTTCCATCTGCCCCTCGACCCGGTTCAGGTTGATGGCCTTGCCCACGTCATAGGCGGTGGCCCACTTCAGCACCTTCACCTCGCCGGTCTCGGTATCCACCTCCACCTCCGCCGCCTGGGCGCCGAAGGTGAAATCCGGGAACACCGGGTCCTTGATGACGTCCGAGGTGATGGGCTCGGTGAACGGGGCCCGGAAGGTGTTCAGCGACTGGGGCACCTGGCCCTCGAACAGGCACTTCCGGATCACTTCGGCCAGGGCCAGCTTTTTGTCCGGGTTCTCCCGGGAGAAGACGGTCTTGTCCCGAAACCGCAGGGCCTCCGGGCTCGCGCCCAGCATCGCCGCGGCCTTCTCGGCGACGATGCCGGCGCACGCTCTCGGCCGCCAGCTTGGCCGCGTTGCCGGACATGTACAGGGCCCGCGTGGCGGTCACCGTGCCGGACAGCGGCGTGACCTGGGAGTCGGTGGAGATCACCTGCACCTCCTCCACCGCCAGGCCCAGGACCTCGGCCACGATGGCCCGGATCGACTCCCGCTGGCCCCCGCCCAGGTCGGGGATGCCGGTGCGCACCACCGCGCTGCCGTCCATCTCCAGGTTGACCCAGCAGTTGGAGGTGTCGTGCAGGTAGGTCATGCGCCCGTAGGACTGCCAGCAGCAGGCCAGACCCCGCCCCACTTTCCTGCGCGGCGAGCTCGGGGCTGCTTTCTCCCCCAGGGCCTCCAGGGCCTTGCGGGCGCACTCTTCCAGGCGGACCTCGGAGGTGATCTCCTGGTAGCTGGCGGTCACGTCCCCGGTCTTCAGGAAATTCTTCCTGCGCAGCTCCAGCGGGTCCAGGCCCAGGCGCCTGGCCAGCTCGTCCATCTGGGCCTCGTAGGCCACCACCGTCTGCATGCCGCCGAAGCCGCGGAAGGCGCTGGTCATGATGTTGTTGGTCAGCACGGAGCGGGCATCGACCTTGACGTTGGGGATCAGGTAGGGGCCGGTGGCGTGCACGGTGGAGTAGATCAGCACCCAGGGGCTCAGGTACACGTAGGCCCCGGCGTCGGAGACGATATCCGCCTCCATGGCCGTCAGGGTGCCGTCCTTCCGGGCCCCGGTCTTGTACCTCAGCACGTACGGGTGGCGCTTGTGCCGGCCGTAGCCCATCTCCTCGCGCGTGTAGGTGAGCTTCACGGGACGATTGGTTTTCCAGGCCAGCAGGGCCAGGAACACCTCCACGGTGACGTCCTCCTTGCCGCCGAAGCCCCCGCCGATCAGCGTGCCGATGACGCGCACCCGGCTCTCGGGCAGGCCCAGCACGGTGGCGATGTCCCGGTAGTGCTCGATGACCTGGGCCGCGTAGCGCACGGTGACCACCCCCGAGTCGTCCACCCAGGCCACGCCCGACTCCGGCTCGAGGTGGGCGTGCTCCTGGCGCGGGGTGCGGTAGGTGTTCTCCACGATCACGTCCGCCTCGGCGAAGCCCTTGGCCACGTCGCCCTTGCGCAGCTTCCAGGAGGCGATCACGTTGTTGTTGCCGTGGATCTTGGGGGCGGAGGGCTTCAGAGCCTCCAGGGGGTCGAACACCGCCGGCAGGTCCTCGTACTCGGCCACGATCAGCTTGAGGGCGGCCATGGCGATCTTCGGGGTCTCCGCGGCCACCAGCGCCACCGGCTCGCCCCAGTAGCGCACCCGCTCCCGCACCAGCACCTGGTGCTTGGCCTCCAGCAGGCCCACCTCCGTGGTCTGGCCCACGACGTTCTTGACCGACTCGTTGTGCGGGACGTCCGCCGCGGTGAGCACGCAGGCCACCCCGGGCAGGGCCCGCGCCTTGCTGACATCCAGCTTCTTCAGACGCGCCGAGGCCTTGGTGGCCCGGAACACCTTGGCGTGCAGCATGCCCGGGAAGATGAAATCGTCGGCGAAGACGATGTTGCCCAGCACCTTGTCCTTCTCGTCCACGCCGGCCAGGCGCTTGCCTACGACTGAATAATCCGTGCTCATCGGTAGGCTCCTTTCGACACGGCTTCGATGGCGTCCACGATCTTCTGGTAGCCCGTGCAGCGGCAGAGGTTCCCGGAGATCGCCTCGCGGATCTCTTCCCGGGTCGGGTGCGGGTTGGAGTCCAGGAGCGCCTTGGCGGCCAGCAGCATGCCGGGGGTGCAGAAGCCGCACTGCAGCGCCTCGTGGTCCACGAAGGCCTTCTGCAGAGGGTGCATGTTCTCCGCGGTGCCCAGGGACTTCACCGTGTACACCTGGCAGCCGTCGGCCTGCAGGGCCAGGGTGAGGCAGGACAGGACGGCCTTGCCCTCCAGGATCACCGTGCAGGCGCCGCAGTCCCCCTTGTCGCAGCCGCGCTTGACCTCGATGAAGCCCTGCTCTCGCAGGAAGTCCAGGAGGGTCGTCTCGGCGGCGATGCTCGCGGACACGGGCCGGTCGTTGACGGTGAGGCGGATGTCGTAGGTTTCGGTCTTGGCCATGCTATTCCTCCAGCCCCAGGGCCTGGCGCAGGGCCTTGGCCAGCAGCTTGCCCGTGACCTGCCGGCGGTATTCCGCCGAAGCCCGCACGTCGCTGATCGGGCTGATCTCGTGCACCACCCGCGCGGCGATGCTCTCCACCAGCCCGGCCTCGGCGTTCTGGCCCTTGAGCATTTCCTCGGTCAGGCGGGCCCGCAGGGGCGTGGGGGCCACCCCGCCCAGGGCGATGCGGGCCTCCTCGATCCTGCCGCCCCGGGTCGAAACCCAGACCGCCACCGAGGCCACCGAGCAGGAGGTGCCGTGGCGCAGCCCGAACTTCACGAAGGTGCCGCGGCCCTTGCCGGGCACCGGGAAGCGGATCCTGGTGATCACCTCCGCCGGCTTCAGCACGTTGGCCCCCGGCCCGGTGAAAAACTCCGCCAGCGGGATGACGCGCCGGGCCTGCGAGCTGGCGGCCACCACCTTGGCCTCCAGCACGAGCAGCGGCGGGATGGTGTCGCCGATGGGCGAGGAGTCGGCGATGTTGCCCGCCAGGGTGGCCATGTTGCGCACCAGCGGGTTGGCGAACTGCTGCAGGGCTTCGGCGAAAAAGCGCGCCTGGCGGCGGATCAGGGGGGAGGCAATGATGTCGGCGATCACCTCTCCGGCCCCGATCTCCACCTGGCCGTTCCTGACCGCGATCCCCTTCAGGGCCTTCAGCTTCCGCACGTCCACCAGGGTGCCCCCCTCGAGGGAGCCCTCCTTCACGTAGACCAGGACGTTGGAGCCCCCGTCCAGGATGCGCGCCCTGCGCCCCACTTTATGCTTGACTTCCAAGAGCTGCGCCAGCGAGGCCGGCCGGAAAAATCGAAAACCGCCCATCCGCTTTCCTCCTCGCGCATGGTATCCGCAACACTGGGGACTGCGTCAAACCGGCCCCTCTCAACAATCGGAATCCGCTTCTCGGGTTTTCCGTTGACAGCGGCGGGCCGCACCGCGAAAATGGAGGCAGAGCTATGAACACCCCCTCCTTCCACCTGCTGGGCAAGGATTTTCCCCGCAAAGCCGGGGCCGCGCGGGTCACCGGGCGGGAGCTGTACCCCTCGGACCTGACGGTCCCCGGGATGCTGCACGGCCGCATCCTGCGCAGCCCGCACCCTCACGCCCGGGTGAAATCCATCGACTTCTCCGGCGCGCTCGCCCTGGGGGCCAGCGTGCTGGGCCCCTGGGACGTGCCCGACGTGCATTTCAACCTCCGGCAGGTCTCGGTGCCCCGCGCCAAGTACAAGGACTGGCAGGTCTTGAGCGACCACGTGCGCCAGGTGGGCGATCCCTTCGCGGCCGTGGCCGCGGAGAGCGAGGAGCTGGCCCAGGCCGCCGCGGACGCGGTCCAGGTGGAGTGGGAAATCTACCCGGCCTACCTGAGCGCCGAGCAGGCCCTGGAGGCCAGGGGCCCGCGGATCCACGACCGGATCTGGGTCGAGGACCGGGGCATCGACATCGACGGCAACGTGGCCTGCACGCGCGAGGTGAACGAGGGGGACGTGGCGCGGGGTTTCGCGGAGGCCGAGGTGATCGTGGAGAACGAGTTCACCACCCCGCGCGTGTACCACGCCCAGCTGGAGCCGCGCAGCTGCCTGGCCCGCCCCGAACCGGACGGCGGGGTCACGGTGTGGCCTTCGACCCAGGCCCTGCACAACACCCGCATCCTGATCGGGGAGGTGTTCGACCTGCCGCTGAACAAGGTCAACGTGGTGGAGGTGCCCGGCGGGGGGCACTTCGGCAGCGGCATCCACACCAACCCGGTGACCCTGATCTGCGTGGCCCTGGCCCTGAGGGCCTGCCGTCCCGTGCGCATCGTGCAGACCCGCGAGGAGGACATGTACGACCACTGCCGCTACGAGACGCGCATCCGCCTGAAAGTGGGAGCGCGGAAGGACGGCACGCTGGCCGCGGTGGAGATGAAGGCGGTGGTGGACATCGGCTGCCACCACATCCAGGCCCTGGCCTTCCTGGGCGTGCTGGCGGGCTGGCTGCACTCCCTGTACCGCATGGACAGCATGCGCTACACGGGCCTGGCGGTGTACACCAACAAGGCCCCCTCCTGCGCCATGCAGGGCTACGGCGCCCCCCAGGTGCACTTCATCATGGAGAGCACCATGGGCATGCTGGCCGAGAAGCTCAAGGTGGACCCCCTGGCGCTGCGCCTGAAGAGCTACGTGGGCCTGGGGGAGATCTTCTGGGGCCAGGGCCCGACCATCCGCTCCCTGATCCAGTCCGACGGGGTCAAGGAGCTGCTGGCCCGCGGCTCCTCGCTGATCGGCTGGCAGGACCGCCGGCCGCCGGAGGGCAAGACGGGCCGCTATCGCCGGGGCATCGGCATGGCCCGCGGCTTCCACACCTCGGGGACGGGCGCCCCGGTGCCCGGCGAGGTCAAGGACTACTCCACCGCCCTGGTCAAGCTGAACGAGGACGGCTCCCTGGACGTGCTCACCGCCCTGATGGACCACGGCGGCGGCAGCCTGGACGCGGCGGCCAAGCTGGTGGCCGAGGAGTTCGGGGTGCCCTTCGACCGGGTGGGCATCTCCCCGGCGGACACCCGCTCCACCGGCTACGACGTGTGCACCCACGCCACGCGCGGCGTGTACTGCGGCGGCGGGGCGGTGCTGGAGGCCGCCCGGGAAACCAGGAAGCTCGTGCTGGAGTACGCCTCCCGCCTGCTCGCCGCGCCGGTGAACGCCCTGAAGATCGAGAGGGACGCGGCCCGCGGCCAGGGGGTGGTCACGGTGGTCGGCATGCCCGAGAAGAGGCTCACCCTGGCGGAGGTGGCCACCGCGGCCATGAACAACGACTGGGGCACCGCCATCGCGGTGAAGAGCGTGCGCATGACCAACTGCCCGCCGGCCTACACCGCCTTCTTCGTCGAGGTGGAGGTGGACGTGGAGACCGGGCGGGTGCGCATCCTGCGCGTGGTGGCCGGAAGCGACGCCGGCACGGTGATCAACCCCGCGCTGGCCCGGGGCCAGCTCACCGGAGGGTTCTACCGCGGGGCCAGCATGGCCCTGCTGGAGGACACCGCCTACGACCCGCGCACGGGCGAGCTCACCAATCACGGGATGTTCACCGACTACAAGATGCTGGGCGCGGCGGACCTGCCCGAGCCGGAGAGCTTCCAGAGCTTCTTCGCCGACACCTACGAGCCCACCGGGCCCATGGGGGCCAAGGGCATCGGCGAGGCGGCCCTGAATCCGGTGCCGGGAGCGGTGGCCGCGGCGATCCAGAACGCCACGGGGATCTGGTTCACCAAGCTGCCCATCCTGCCGGAGGACGTCGTGCGCGCCGTGCGGGCGCGGGACGCCGCGAGGGGCGGCCCATGCCTAACACCCGCCTCATCCCCGCCCGCTTCACCTACCACCGCCCCGCGCGCCTCCAGGAGGCCCTGGAGCTGCTGGCCCGCCTGCCGGCGGCCCGGGTGCTGGCCGGAGGCACAGATCTACTCATACAGATCAAGACCGGGGAGTGCCGGCCCGAGGCCGTGGTGCAGGTCCTGGACATCCCGGAGCTGGGGGCCTTCACCGTGGCCGCCGGCGCGGCGGGCCTCACGGTGGGCGCGGCGGTGCCCCTGTACAGGCTGGAGGAGGAGAAGCTTCTGGCCGCCAGGTACACCGCCCTGCACGAGGCCGTCCGCGCCCTGGCCAGCGTGCAGATCCGCACCATGGCCACCCTGGGCGGCAACCTGTGCAACGCCTCGCCCAGCGCCGACACCTCCGGCCCCCTGATCGTGCTGGGCGCCGAGGCGGAGATCGCCGGCCTCTCCGGGGGCCGGGTCGCGCTGCGGCGCGTGGAGATGGCCAAGTTCTTCACCGGCCCGGGGGCCACGGTGCTGCAGCCCGGCGAGCTGCTGGTCGCCCTGCGCGCTGCCCGAACCTCCCGCCGCTTCCGGCTCGGCCTTCCTCAAGCTGGGAAGGGTCACCCTGGACATGGCCAAGGTATCCGCCTCGGCGTACGTGGAGCGCGACGGCGGCCGCCTGCGGGCCGTGCGCCTGGCCGTCGGCGGCGCCGCGCCCAGGCCCGTGCGGGCGCTGCAGGTGGAGAAGGCCCTGAGCGGGGCGGCCTTCAGCCCGTCCGCCGTCCAGAAGGCCGTGGCGCTGGTCCAGGAGAGCATCTCCCCGATCGACGACGTGCGCTCCACGGCCGAGTACCGCCGGCTCATGGCCCCGGTGGTGTTGCGGGACGCGATCCTGACCGCCTGGCGCCGCGCCGGCGGGGAGGTGAAGGAATGACCATCACCCTCACGGTCAACGGCAGGCGTCACGAGCTGGAAGTCCAGCCCAACGAGCTGCTGCTCAACCTGCTGCGCGACCGCCTCCAGCTCACCGGCACCAAGTACGGCTGCGGCCTGGGGGAATGCGGGGCCTGCACCGTGCTGCTGGACGGCCGGCCGATCCTGTCCTGCCAGACCCTGGCGGTATCGGTGGCCGGCAGGTCGATCACCACGATCGAAGGGGTGGCCGGGGAAGCCGGCGGGCAGCACCCGCTGCAGGAGGCCTTCCTGGAGGAAGGGGCCGTGCAGTGCGGCTACTGCACCCCGGGCATGATCCTCTCGGCCAAGGCCCTGCTGGACCGCAACCCGGATCCGTCCACCGACGACATCCGCCACGCCCTGCGGGGCAACTTCTGCCGCTGCACCGGCTACGTGGGCATCCTCGCCGCCGTGAAGGCCGCGGCCCGCAAGATGCGCTCGGCGCCGGCGCATTGAGCGCTCGAAGCCTTACCCTGGCGTAGAGTCGACAAATCCGGTAAAGTAACGCCGATGCGGGCCGTGATCATCGGGAACAGCGCCGCCGCCCTGGCCGCCGCGGAGTCCTTCCGCCGGCTGGATCGCGCCTCCGAGCTGACCCTGGTGTCCGCGGAGCCGGGCCCGGCCTACTCGCGCGTTCTCCTGCCCTACTACCTGCGCGGCTTGCTCCCCCGCGAACGCCTGTTCATCCGCGACCGGGCCGACTACCAGGCCCTGGAGGCGCGGACGCTTTTCGGCAGCGCCGTCACCCGCGTCGACGACCAGCGGCGGACCCTGACTCTGGCCGATGGGAGCACGCTGCCCTGGGACCGCCTGCTGGTGGCCACCGGGGCGCGCCCCGTGCTTCCCCGGGTCCCGGACCTGGAGGGTCCGGGCCTGCACACCCTCTGGACCCTGAAGGACGCCGACGGCCTCCTGCCGGAGCTCCTGCCCGGCCGCCGGGCCGTGTTCATCGGCTCGGGCTTCGTGTCCCTGCAGGCCGCCTGGGCCGCCAGCGAGCGCGGCCTGCGCGTCACCGTGCTGGAAGCCCTGCCGCGCGTGCTGCCCAAGGTGCTGGACGAAGTCCGGCTCGGCAATGCTGGAGGCCGCGATGCGCGCGCACGGGGTGGACGTGCGCTGCGCGGTGGGCATCGAGCGGGTCCAGCGGCCGGAAGCCGCCGGCGCGGCCCCGCTGCGCGTGGTGCTGTCCTGCGAGGATCCGAACCTCGACGCCGACCTGGTGGTGGTGGGCGCCGGGGTCCGGCCGGACCTCTCGTTCCTGGCGGGCACGGCGGTGCGCTGTGAAGCGGGCGGCATCCCGGTGGACGAGCGGATGTCTACCGGCGTGCCCGGCATCTACGCGGCCGGCGACGCGGCCCTGGGCCCCAGCGTGTTCGGCGAGGCCCACGCGGCCCATGCCCTGTGGCCCACCGCGGTGGAACAGGGCAAGGTGGCGGGGGCCAACATGGCCGGAGGCGCCCGCGCCTATCCCGGCAGCCTCAACATGAACGTGGCCGAGATGTTCGGGCTGACCGTGGCCTCCATGGGCCGCTTCCTGGAAGGCGGGGACCCGGCGGAGGAGGCGGTCGTGGAGCAGGATCCGCGGGCGGGCCGCTACGTGAAAATCCTGTACCGCGAAGGAGTGCCGCTGGGGGCGGTGGTGCTGGGCGGCCCGGAGGACCTGGGCGTGCTGGCCGCCCTGCGGCCGCGCATCCGGGCCGGCCGGCCGGCTCACCTGGAGCCCGCCCGCCCGTTCCGCGGCCTGCACCGGACCCTCGCCCTGCAGGGCACAAGGAGATAGCCTCATGCGCATCGTCACCATGGATCCGGCCAGCTGCGTGGCCTGCCGCAACTGCGAGTACGCCTGCGCCTTCCGGCAGGGGCGGACTTTCGAGCGCCGGGACTCCCACATCCGGGTGAGCTTCTACCCGGAGGACCGGGTGTGCATCCCCGGGACCTGCCTGCATTGCGAGGAGCCCTGGTGCCAGGAGGTCTGCCCGGCCGCGGCCATCGGGCGGGACCCGGGCACCGGAGCGGTGGTGATCGACGCCGAGCGCTGCGCCGGCTGCAAGATGTGCCTGCTGGCCTGCCCCTACGGGGCCATCCGTTTCGACGCCAAGGCCCGGGTGGCCCGCAAGTGCGACCTGTGCGGCGGGGACCCGCAGTGCGTGAAGTTCTGCATCTCCGGGGCGCTGGAGTACGTGGAGGCCGAGGAGGCCTTCGCCTTCCGCCGGGAAGGCTTCGACGCCAGGCTCAAGGAGCTTCTCAGCCAGGCCAGGGGCGGCCGGCGATGAGCACCCGCCAGGTCTTCCAGACCCTGTGCCGCATGTGCGACGACCACTGCGCCCTCAACGTGTACCTGGAGGAAGGCCGGGTCGTCGACATTGACGGCTACCAGGGACACCCCTGGAACCGCGGGCGGCTGTGCAGCAAGGGACGGGCGGCGGTGGACCTGGTGTACCATCCGGACCGGCTCTGGAAGCCTTTGAAGCGCACCGCTTCCGGCTGGCAGGAAATCCCCCTGGAGCAGGCCCTGGACGAGATCGCCGAGCGCCTGCGCGCCATCCAGCAGCGGCACGGGGAGCGGGCCGTCGGAGTCTGGAAGGGCGAGGCCGTGGGCTTTGCCCAGCAGGAGGACCTGGCCCGGCGCTTCATCCACGCCATCGGCTCCCCGAACTACTTCTCCAACGACTCCATGTGCTTCAACGGCCGCTGGATCGGCTACAGCACCGTGCACGGGGCCTGGAGCGTGCCGGACTACGAGCAGACCCGGCTGGTGGTCCTGTGGGGGGCCAACCCGCCGCACGCCCACCCCAACATGACCCAGATGATCATGCGCGCGCGCCGCCGCGGGGCCAGGCTGGTCGTGCTGGACCCCAGGCTGTCGGCGGTCGCCCGCCAGGCGGACGTGCACGCCGCGCTGGCCCCCGGCACGGACGGGGCCCTGGCCTGGGGGCTGATCCAGGCCCTGCTGGAGCGCGGCGCCTATGACCGGGAGCTGGTGGAAGGATACTCGGTGGGCTTTCCGCAGCTGCAGGCCTATGCGGCGGCATTCACCCCGCAGCGCGTGGAACGGGAGACGGGCGTTCCCGCCGCGACGCTTGACCGGATCGCCGCGGCCATGGCCGAAGCCTCCCCCGCCGTGGTGAACTACGTGGGCAACGGCCTGGAGCACCACGAGAACGGCATCAACAACATCCGGGCCGTGGCCTGCCTGGACGCCCTGCTGGGCGCCCTGGACCGCCAGGGCGGCAACCGCCTGGCCGAGGGTTTCCATACCAACCGCCTGACCCTGTACCGGGAGAGGCCGCTCGCCGAGCTGGGCCCCATCGGCGCGGAGCGCTTCCCGGTGCTGTACGGGATGCGCCGGGAATGCCACACCATGACGGCCATGGACACCATCCTCAGCGGCCGGCCCTACCCGCTGAAGGCCATGCTGCTCACGGCCGCCAACCCGGCCATGACCAACCCCAACACGGAGAAGGTGACGCGCGCCCTGGGGGCCCTGGAGCTGTTCGTGGTGCGCGACCTGTTCCTGACCGAGACCGCGCGCCTGGCCCACTACGTGCTGCCCGCGGCCTCCTTCCTGGAGCGCTCCGAGCTGCACGTGCACGCCATGTTCCAGGTGGTCACCCTGAGCCGCAAGCTGCTGTCCTTCCCCGGGGTGCAGGACGAGTACCGCTTCTGGCACGACCTGGCCCACCGCCTGGGGGCCGGAGCGTATTTCCCCTGGAAGGACGAGGAGGAGCTGACCCGCTGGCTGCTGGAGCCCTCCGGCCTGAGCCTGGAGCAGCTGGCGGAGCACCCCGAGGGCTTTCCATATAAGCCCATCCGCTACGAGAAGTGGCGCGAGCAGCCCCTGGCCACGCCGACGCGGCAAGGTGGAGTTCGCCTCGCAGTACCTCAAGGACCTGGGCTACCCGGAGCTCCCGGAGTACCGGCCCCCCGCCTACCGCAGCGCCCCGGACCCGGAATACCCCTTCGTGCTGGTCACCGGGGCGCGCAAGCTGCTGTTCTACCACAGCCGCTACCAGAACATCGAGCGCTTCGCCCGCGCGGGACGCAACCCCGAAATGGAAATGCATCCCGACGACGCGGCCCGCCTGGGCCTGGCCGACGGGCAGCCGGCGCGCGTGAGCTCGCGGGTGGGGACCATCCAGCTGCCGGTCACGGTCACGGCCTCCAACGAGATCCTGCCGGGGACCGTGCAGATCACCCACGGCTACCGCCAGGCCAACGTGAACCTGCTCACCCCCGACGACGTGTTCGACCCCATCAGCGGCTTCCCCCTGCTGAAGGCCCTGCAGGTCAAGGTAGAGCGGACCGATACGACACCGTGATCGACTCGCGGGCGGGGTCCAGCTGCCGGCAGGCCACCCCGGCGCTGTCGAACATGCGCCGGGAGGCGATGACCGCATCGGTGTCCCGGTACTTGTCCGAAAGGTAGACCACCTCCGTGATGCCGGACTGGATGATCACCTTGGCGCACTCGTTGCAGGGGAACAGGGCCACGTACAGCCGGCAGCCGTACAGATCGGCGCTGATCTTGTTGATCACCGCGTTCAACTCGGCGTGACAGATGTAGGGGTACTTGGTCTGCAGGAACTCCCCCTCCCGGTCCCACGGGTATTGGTCGTCGGGGCAGCCGGTGGGAAAGCCGTTGTAGCCCACCCCGACGATCTTGTTCTTCGGGTTCACGATGCAGGCCCCGACCTGGGTGTTGGGGTCCTTGCTGCGCTGGGCGGACAGCAGCGCCACGCCCATGAAGTACTCGTCCCAGCTCAGGTAGTCGCTTCGCTTGGTGGTCATGGGCGGCATTGTATCAGTTGAAGCGCTTCGCCGCAGCTTGACAGTTTGGCCGCCGCGCGGTCTTATTGCTTTGACATGAACTTCACCGGTCGCGACATCCTCTCCACCGAGGACCTTTCCCGCGAGGACATCCTCCAGATCCTGAAAGTCACCGCCCGCATGGAGAAGCTGGTGCGCGCGAAGCGCATCGTCCCGCTGTTGAGTGATCGCCTGGTGGCGGTGATCTTCCTGGAGCCTTCCACCCGCACGCGCCTGTCCTTCGAGACGGCCATCCAGCGCCTGGGGGCCCGGCCCGTCACCGTGGCCGACCCGAAGAGCTCCTCCGCCGCCAAGGGGGAGTCGCTCACCGACACGGCCCGCACGGTCGAAGGGTACGTGGACTGCATCGTGATCCGCCAGCCGGAAACCGGCGGCGCCAGGCGCGTAGCCGACGCGGTGGCCATCCCGGTGATCAACGGCGGGGACGGTTCCGGGCAGCACCCCACCCAGGCCCTGCTGGACCTGTATACGATCGTAAAGGAAAAGGGCAGCCTCGAGGGGCTGACCGTGGCCATGGTCGGGGACCTGAAATACGGCCGCACCGTGCATTCCCTCTCCTACGCCCTGGCCCCCTTCTCGCCGAAGTACGTGTACTGCTCGCCGGCCGAGCTGACGATGCCCGAGACGGTCACCCGGGATGTGCGGGCGCGGGGCATCCCGGTGGAGGAAACCACCGACCTGCGCGCGGCCCTGGCCCAGGCGGACGTCGTCTACATGACCCGCATCCAGCGCGAGCGCTTCGAGGACCCGGCCCAGTACGAACGGCTGAAGGGCAGCTACATCCTGAACCGCAAGCTGGTGGAGCAGGGCAAAGCGGGGCTCACCGTCATGCACCCCCTGCCCCGCGTGGACGAGATCGCCGAGGAGGTGGACGCCTTGCCCGGTGCCGCCTACTTCCGCCAGGCCCACAACGGCGTATACCTGCGCATGGCCCTGCTGGCCATGGTTCTGGGCAAGGCCTGAGGACCGCCTTCTTGATCAGCGCGCCGGCCGAGGCACCTTGATCTTCTTCATCCCTTGACCGCGGCCGCGGCAGCGGCCTGCATCTTGCGGACGTGGATCAGGTACCGCTTCCCGTAGGGGTCCCTGCCCAGCAGCAGGTCGCTGGCCAGCACGGCGCCCGCCAGCTTCTCCGCGTCGGTGATCACGCAGCAGGCGCCGGCCCCGAAGGCCAGGGCCAGGAAGGCCTGGTTGACCGTCTGGCGATCCGGCAGCCCGAAGGAGACGTTGCTGGCGCCGAGGTTGATGTTCACCCCGAACTCGCGCCGGACCAGCGCGATGGTCTTCAGGGTGACGGCGGCGGCCTTCTGATCGGCCCCGACCGACAGCACGAGCGGATCGATGATCACGTCCTCCGCGGGGATGCCGGCCTTGGCCGCCCGCTCGATGATCTTGCCCGCGATGGCCAGGCGCGTCTCGGCGTCCGCCGGGATGCCGGTGTTGTCCATGGTCAGCCCGATGACCGCCGCCCCGCGATCCTTGACCACCGGCAGGATGTCCCGCAGCTTGCCCTCCTCCCCGGAAACCGAGTTCACCAGGGGCTTGCCCGGCGTGACCTGCAGCGCTGCAGCCAGGGCCTCGGGGTTGTTGGAATCCAAACAGAAGCGGCAACGCGCACGTGCTCGGCCAGGAACTTCACCACCGCGGGAAGAAGGCTCTTCTCGTCCAGGCCCGGGACGGCGACGTTGACGTCCAGCACGTGCGCGCCGAAGGCCACCTGCTGCAGGGCCTGCTGCTTGACGTACTCGAGGTCGCCGGCCTGCAGCGCGGCGGCCAGCTTCTTGCGTCCCGTAGGGTTGATTTTTTCGCCGATCATGACGATCGGCCCGTCCGTGCTGACGACGACTTCCTGCGACTGGCTCTTCAGCACCGTTTTCATGGTTCGCTCTCCTGGTAAAAGAAAAGAGGCAGGGGCCTGTGGGCCCCTGCCGCCAACCGTTACCTGGCGAAGAACGGATACTTCAGCCCGTACGGAGCTGACTTCCTTCTTGACCTTCTCGTACAGGTCCAGATACTCCTGGGTCGGCTCCACCGTCTCCATGTTGTAGCACTCGCTGATGGTCTTGCCGATCGGGGCCTTGGAGATCTCCTTTTCGTACTTCGGAAGGATCTTCTTCACGATCTCGTTGGCCTGCTTGCGCGTCATGCCCATGCGGGTGGCGGCGTGCGCCGCTTCCGTGCAGATGCGACCTTCCATGCCGGTGGCGCGTTCCGGCATGCGGTTGCGGGCCACGGCGGAGGGCGACAGGTCCGCCCCGGAGACCGCCGAGGTGATGCCGAAGTTGATCAGCTCATAGGCCGCAAACTCGGTGCAGGGCCCCGCCGCGATGAAGGCGTTGGAAAAGTGCAGCAGATGGGTGTTGCGGGACAGGGCCTGGTGTGAAGTGCTCACCAGCCACAGCATGCGGCGGGTGGTGTTGCAGGTCTCGTGAATCTCGATCGGGAAGCAGCAGGAGTACTCGGTCTGGAACACCAGGCGACCCAGGAAATGGTGGGCCACCAGGACCATGCTGGTGCCTTCCGGTCCGCCGGCGTACCCGCCCATCAGGGGGCCGTACAACCCGCCGATGGTGTACGTGGTGCGCAGCAGGAAGGGCACTTTCTTCATCCGGTCGTAATCCACCTTCATTTCCGCCACGGCGCCGCAGAGCATCGCGTCACGGGGCAGGGCGCCGAACTCGGGCCGCGCGGCCGCGATCATGGCATCCGCGTGCTCGGCCGCGGAAACCATGGTGTACATCCCCTTGCCGGGGTGCCCGACCCGCCGGGCGGCCTCCCGCCGCTTGCCGATGTCCCAGATGGCGGCCTCCACCTCCATGGGGGAACCGGAACGCACCTCGATCCCGCCCAGGGTGTGCAGCAGGGAGCCGGCGGAGAAGCAGTCGGCCAGCGGCTCTTTGGCCACGCTCATGGCCGCCTGCAGGAAGGTCTCCTCGGAGTAGGGGTTGCCCACCAGGGTGTAGTTGCTGAACACCGGCCGCGGGTCCTCCACCTTCCGGGCCTTCTGGACCTTTTGGTCGCGCCCCTCACCCCAGACGATCTGGTCCACCGCCGACTCCAGCGAGTCGAACAGCTCGCCCTTGCTGAACTTCATGACCCTGCCGGTGGAGGTGCAATACACGCCACCTGCAGGAAGAAATCCACCGCCGCGTCGAACAGCCGGTCGGCCAGATTGTCGTCCGCGCAGACGACTTCCTCCGGGTTGTACTTGATATTGTACTTCTTGATCACCTCGGCGGACACGCGGCCCACCCGCCGGTTGAACTCCTCCTCATGGATCTTTTCGCCCGTTTCGGACCGCTTGACGACTTCCCAGAAATCGATCATCGCTATCTCCTTTCTCAACCGACCAGTTTCTTCGAGACGCTCACGGCCTGCACGGCGTTCTCCCCGTACCCGTCGGAACCGATCTGCTTGGCCCACTCAGGGAGCACGGGAGCGCCGCCGACGATCACTTTCACCTTGTTGCGCAGCCCTTCGGCCTTGAGGGCTTCGATCACGCGCGGAATGTTCTGCATGGTGGTGGTCATCAGGGCCGACAGGGCCAGGATGTCGGGTTTCAGCTCCTTCACCTTCGCCAGGAAGGTGTCGTCGGGAACGTCGTGACCGGCATCCGTGACGTCGAAACCGGCGCCCTCCAGCATGACGCGCACGATATCCTTGCCGATGCGGTGCACGTCGCCGCTCACCGTGCCCAGGACCGATCGCGGCCGACCTTCTTTTCCCCGCCGGACGCCGCCAGGACTGCGGCCGAGCGAGCTCGACCCCGGCGGACATCGCATCCGCGGCCATGATCATCTCGGGGAGGAAGATCTCCAGGGTCTCGAACTTCTGTCCGACCTCTTCCATCGCCGGCCGCAAGGCCTTCTCGATGATCTCCATGGGCGGCACTTTGCTGGCCAGGGCTTTCTTGATGAGTTCCTTGAGCTTCTCGGATTCGCCCGCCTTCACCTGTTCCTTCATTTGCTTGAAATCATCACTCATACACTTCCTCCATGAGATTTATCCGCCAACGGGGATATTTAATATTTGATCATAAATCAAATTTGCTGTCAAGAGCTCCCTCCTCCAACGGCAGTTTTGGCTCACAACCCCAAAAAATGTTTTCTGATTCCCGGATTCGCCGCCACTTCCTCCCGGTATCCTTCGAGCGCGATCCTTCCCGTTCTCCAGCACATAGGCCCGGTCCGCCAGCTCCAGTGCGAAGGTGCGTGTTCTGCTCCACCAGCAGGACCGTGAGCCCCTTCTGCTTCAGGGCCTGGAGGCGCTCATAGATTTCCTCCACCAGCTTCGGGGCGATCCCCAGGGAGGGTTCGTCGAGCATCAGCAGCTTGGGGCTGGAAACCAGGCCGCGGCTGATGGCCAGCATCTGTTTTTCGCCGCCGCTCAGGGTCGCCGCGAATTGCCTGCCGCGTTTTTCGAGGATCGGGAACAGGGTGTAGATTTCCTTCAGCAGACCGGTTTTGAGATTCTCCGGCGTGGCGAAAGCGCCCATGAGCAGGTTCTCGCGCACGGTCATGTTCGGGAACAGCCGCCCGCCTTCGGGCACGTAGGAGATGCCGCGCGGGCGATGCGATACGACGGCCGGCCCGACAGATCTCGCCCGTCGAACAGGATCTGCACCGGAATACGGATGGATCAGGCCGGAGATGGATTTGAGCAGCGTGCTCTTGCCGGCGCCATTGGGCCCGACCACGGCCACGACCTCGCCGCCGGGGACTGCGGATGCACGCGCTGCAGGATCGGGATCTTGCCGTAGCCGGCGCGCAGACCCCGGACGCCGCAGCGCGATCACCGCTTGCTCCTCCTGCCCAGGTAGGCCTCGATCACTCTCTCGTTCCTGCTGATCCGATCTCCGGGGTGCCTTCGGCGATGAGCTCCCCGTAGTCCAGCACGATGATCCGCTCGCAGAGCCCCATGACCATCGGCATGACGTGCTCCACGACGCACAGCGTCACGCTGCGCTCCCGGCGCAGGGTCTTGAGCATCTCCATCAGCTCCGGCGAGCTCCGAGGAGTTCAGCCCGGCCCCGGCTTCGTCGAGCAGCAGCAGCTCGGGGTCGGTCGCCGCCGCCCGAGCCACTTCGACCCGCTTCAGCGGGGCCAGGCCGAGGTCCGAGCACTTCCAGTCCTGGATCTTCTCCAGGCCGAAAAAGGCCACCGTTTCCCGGACCTTGGCCTCGACCTCCTTCTCCCCGTGGCGGTTGTACAGCGCCGATGCGGATGGCCTCGGCCACGCTCAGGTGCTCGAAGGCCTGGGTCACCTGGAAGGTGCGGGACATGCCCAGCTGCAGATCTTGATGCGGCGGCAGGCCGCCGATGCTCTGGCCCTTGAAGGTCACCTGCCCGCCATCCGGGTGGTACAGGCCGGAGATGGTGTTGAACAGGGTGGTCTTGCCCGCGCCGTTCGGGCCGATCAGGCCCGAGGATCTCCCCCGCGGGCGATCTGGAAGCTGACCCGGTTCAGGGCCGCCAGGTTCGCCGAAGGTCTTGCACAGCTCGCTCACCTGGAGGATCGGCTCGCCGCTCATCGCCGCTCCTTGGCCTGAGCCGGCGTTTTCCGCCAGCGCCGATCAGCGACGCCAGGCCGCGCGGGCGCAGCAGGGCGATCAGGATCAGCACCGCGCGCGTAGATCACCAGGTAGAGGCTCTGCAGCCGGCCTCCCAGGCTGGCCCGCAGCAGCTCGCGGCCGGTGACCAGGATGACCGTGGCAGTGAGCGGGCCGTAGATGATGCCCATGCCGCCCACGATGCCCAGGATGGCCACCTCCATGCTGATGGTGGTGGAGAAGAAGCTGGTGTGCACGAACCCGTAGATGCAGGCGTACAAGCCCGCCGGTGATCCCGACCAGGAAGGCGTAGACTCACCAGGGCCTTCAGCTTGCTGCCCCGGGCGTCCACCCCCAGGACCTCGGCCGCGTCCTCGTTGTCCCCCAGGGCCAGCAGATAGTAGCCCAGGCGGCGGGTGCGGATGCGGTAGGTGATGAACAGGGTGGCCAGCAGCAGGACCAGCATGATGTAGTAGTAGGGCAGGTAGGACTGGAAGCGGAGGTTGTACAGCGAGAACGTGGCCGACGGCAGCAGGCGCTCGATCGGGGCCGCCGACCTGCTTCCACAGCAGGAACACCACCTGCAGGACCACGACCAGCGCAGAGGAGGACAGGGCGTACCAGACCTCGCGGATGCGGAAGCGGAACAGGGGGAAGCCCACCAGGAAGGCGAAGCCCATGGCCACCGCCCCGCCGGCGAACATGCCCACCCAGGGGGTGATGTTCCAGCGCAGCAGCAGGGTGGCCGTGGTGTAGGCCCCCAGCCCCAGATAGGCGCCGGCCGACAGGTCCAGCTGCCCGGCCATCCCGCCGATGATGTTCCAGGCGCTGGTGAGCACGCCGTACATGCGCCACGGTGGTGAGCAGGATGAGGTTGTACTGGTTGCGCAGGAAGGCCAGGGGCAGCGCCGCGGCGACGGCGGTGAGCGCGATCGCCAGCAGCCAGGAGCCCCTGCTGTTCCTTCTCACTACTTCCTCCCGAACAGTCCTCGGGGCCGCAGCCACAGGATCACCACGAAGATCAGGTACACGATCAGGGAGCGGGCTCGCGGCTCCCAGTAGGCTACGGTCAGGGCCTCGGCGACGCCGACGATCACCCCCGAGATCAGCAGCCCGGAAATCGAGCCCAGGCCGCTCAGGGCCAGGATGCACCAGCTCAAGAGGCCGAAGCGCAGCCCCATGGTCGGGTCGACCTGCTGGAAGGTCATCAGCAGGCCGCCGGCCAGGGCGGTCAGCGCCGAGCCCATGGCGAAGGCGAAGGCGTAGGTCCAGCGGATGTTGACTCCCATCAGGGAGGCGGCGTCCGCGTCGTCGGAGGCCGCCCGGATGGAGCGGCCCAGCCAGGAGTACTTCAGGAACATCGCCACTGCGACCACGGCCACGATGCTCACGGAGGCCGAGATCAGGCGGGAGAGCAGGACCGTGAACGGCCCGAGAGGGAAGTTGCCCTGTATCATCGAAAACTTCAGGGCTCTGGGGCGGGCCTCCCAGACCAGTTGGGCGAGCGCCCGCAGGAAGGTCATCAGCCCGACGGTGACCGCGACCTGCACGACGAACCGTTCCCGCAGGGTCTTCTGGATGATCGAGTAATAGATCAGCACCCCCAGGCCGAAAAGCAGCGGGATCGTGATCAACGGGGTGAACACCGCGTCCAGCGACAGGTAGGTGCTCGCCCAGAAGGTCAGGTACATGGACAGCATCACGAAATCGCCGTGGGCGAAATTGACGATGTTCAGGACCCCGAAGATGAGGGACAGCCCCAGGGCGATCAGCGCGTAGACGCAGCCCATCAGGGCCCCGTCCGCCACGCTCTGCAGAATGTTGACGATCATTTCGAAAGCTTCTCGAGAAAAGGCCGGCCGGGGGTCACCCGGCCGGCATCCTTTAGCATCTGCTAGTACTTGCTGGCGTCCGGGCGCGGGAATACCGCCTGCGCCTGGGCGGTTTCAAAGGGCCACACCACTTTGGTCTGGCCGTCCAGCACCTGCATGACCACCGCCTTGGCATCGGGATTGTCGCCCGTGCTGTTGAAGCGGATGGAGGCGCTCGGGAAGGTGTCCACCGCGGGGCCGGAGGTGATCTCCAGCTTCAGGAAGGCTTCCCGCAGGTTGTCGGGTTTCAGCGGGTCTTTCGGGAACAGCTTCCCGGATAGCTCCAGGGCCTCCTTCAGAACCCACATGGCGTAGTAGTTCATGCCCGGAGCGTCCGAGGGGATGTGCCCGGTCTTGGCCTTGAAATCGGCGACGAACTTCTTGTTCGCCGCGTTGTCCTTCTCCGGGTTGTAGCCGTAGGTATTGGTGTAGAAGCTGTCCGTGTCGCCCATGGATTCGATGGAGTTGGCGTCGGCGTAGCCGCAGGCCCCCATGCCGGCCACGAACTTGGGTATCCTCCCGCCCTCCCGGATGGTCTTGGCGAACAGGATGGCATCCATGAAGTACGGGCAGTGGAACACCACGTCCGGCTTGGCGGCGACGATGTCGGAGACGATCGCCGTGGCGTCGGACAGGTCGTAGGGGTATTCCTTCTGGTACACGATGGTCAGCTTGTTCTTCAGCGCGGCGTTCACCGCCCCCATGGCCACGCTGTGCCCGAAGGAGGAGTCCTCGTTGATGATCGCGACGCGGTTGACGGCCACGCCCTTCTTCTTGGCGATGTCCACCACGAACTCCACGGCCGAGGCCCCGTACTGCCCGGCGTTGGCCGAGGGCCGGAACAGGTAGCGGCGGCCGATCTGGGTCAGGTTGTCGGCCAGGGCGTCCGCGACCAGGATGACCTTGTTGCGGTCCGTGACTTCCGACACCGGGATGGTCAGCCGGCTGATGTACAGCCCCAGGATGGCCACCGGTTTGTTCTTGCTGATCAGGCTCTCCGCGCTGAGTTTCGCGGTGTCCGGCGACTCGCCGCAATCCTCGGCCACGAGCTTCAGCGTTGCGCCGCCCAGGGACTTGATGCCGCCGGCGGCATTGACGTGCTGGATGGCGATCTCCATCCCGATTTTGGCTTCGGTGCCGAACACCGCGTACGAGCCGGTCAGCGGCTCGAGGCAGCCCACGACGAGCTGCTTGGGAGCGGCGAAAACGCCCAAGACCACGACGAGAAGGCCCAGCATCAGAACCAGAACCAGACGACTTCTGCTCATAGGTTCCTCCTTGAGAATCCGTCCAGCCTATCCGCTGCCCATCCAGCCGTCAATGGAAAATCTCTTGTCTCCCTGACTACCGTTCTCACTATTTGGAATCAACGGAAATCGCCGTTTCCGGGCAATTGGATATTTGATCAATACCTGTTATCCTGGGCGACAGAGGAGCAACGCCACGTGTTGGATCAGCTGAATTCGGTAAAACACTCAACCCTGGAAAAGAAGGTCTACAGCGAAATCCTGCAGGCCATCGTCTCCGGCAAGCTCTCTCCCGGGTCCTCCGTGACCATCACCGAATTGGCCGAGGGCCTGAACGTCAGCCTGATGCCGGTGCGCACGGCATTGAAGGCGCTGGAGGCCAAGAACCTCATCCACATCCAGAAGAACCGGCGCCTCACGATCCGCAACCTGTCGATCGAAAATCTGAAAGAACTTTTCGAAATCCGCATCAAGCTCGAGGTGGCGGCGGCCCAGGAGGCCGCAAGCACTGTCCGCCGGAAACGCTGGAGAGCCTGGAGCGGACGCTGGGCGAGATGAAGGCCTGCCAGGACCGCGAGTTGTACCTGGAGAAGAATCTGGAGTTCCACCGCGCCATCTACCAGAGCGCCGAACAAGCCGATCCTGTGCGAGATCATCGACGACCTCTGGCACCGGATCAGCCCTTACATGTACCTCTACCTGAAGATCGACGTGCACACTCACGACCCCTTCCACGAAGGGCTGTTGACCGCGCTGCGGGAGGCCAATCCTCAGGAAGCCGGCAGGTGGCTGGAGTGCGACCTGTCCAGTTCGGCCCGGCGAGCTGGCCGAGCGCCTGCAGCAACGACCCGGAGGGTGAAGCGCGGTCGCTGCCGCCGCGGCCGCAGTATATTCACAGCATGCGCGTCCTGGCGGTGGCCGATTTCGCGGCTCCGGCGCCTTCCGCCGGCGTGGACCTGATCCTCTCCTGCGGCGACCTGCCCCCGGAGCACCTGGCCCAGCTGGCCCGGAGCCTGGACGCGCCGGTCTACTACGTCCGCGGCAACCACGACCTGCGACAGCGCGAGCGGGAGCCGGAAGGCCTGGTCAACCTGCACTGCCGGCTGGAGCAGTTCCGCGGCCTGCGCCTGGCCGGCTTCGAGGGTTCCCACTGGTACAACGGCGGCCCGCTGCAGTACACGGAGGCCCAGATGCGCGGGCTGGTCCGGCGCATGGCGGGCTTCCTGCGCGCGGGGGTGGACGTCGTGGTGACCCACGCCCCGCCCCGCGGCGTCCACGACCGCGAGGACCCCTGCCACCAGGGCTTCCAGACCTTCCGGCGCCTCATCCGCGCTACGCCCCCGCCTACTTCCTGCACGGCCACGTGCACGCCAGCTTCGAGCAGCCCGAGGAGCGCGTCACGACCGTCGGCGGCACCCGCGTGGTCAACTGCAGCGGCTGCTTCCTGTTCGAGATCGGGCATGAGAGCCGGCCGGCCTGACCCGCGGCGGGCGCGCAGCTTCAAGGAGGCCCAGGCCCGGGAAGGGGCCTTCGCCGCCCGGGACCGGGGAATCCAGACGGTGAGCCTGGAGCGCATCGTGGGCAGCGTCTCGCGCTACCGCGACTTCGACGCCCGCTTCCGGCTGAAGAAGAACCTGCCGCGGGAGCGCCTGCAGTTCATCCGCGGGGCCATGCGCGAGGGCCGGCCCCTGCCGCCGGTGGAGCTGTACCGCATCAAGGACGAGTACTTCGTGATGGACGGCAACCACCGCATCGCCGCGGCCAAGGAGCTGGGCTTCCGGGAGCTGGACGCCCGGGTGATCGAGTTCCTGCCCGCGCCGGACACGCCGGAGAACCTGCGGTACCGGGAGAAGCGCGCCTTCCAGGAGCAGACCGGCCTGACCCAAGCCATCGAGCTGACCGAAGAGGGACAGTACGCGGTGCTGCTGGACCAGGTGCGCGGGCACCAGGGGTACCTGGCCGGGGAGGGGCGGGCGGTGAGCCTGGCCGAGGCGGCGGCGGACTGGCACCGCACCGTCTTCGGCCCCCTGACGGCGATACTGGAGCACAGCGACCTGCTCCGCGGCTTCCCGGGGCGCACCGCCGCGGACCTGTACGCCTATCTCAGCGTCCACCAGTGGGCCCGGGACCAGGCCCGCCGCCACGGTTCCGGCATCGACGCCTTCCTGACCTCGAATATGGAGGAGTTCCGCATGAAGATGCAGTCCCGCGCGGAGCGCGACTACCCGGAGATGCTGCGGCGTTTCCCCGTGTTCGTGCTGATCAACATCAGCGCCCGGCAGGAGGCCCGCATCCTGGAGCGCCTGTTCCAGATCGAGCAGGTGCGGGAGGTGCACTCGGTGCACGGCAGCATCGACGTGGTCCTCAAGGCGGTCCTGACCCGTGACCTGCTGTCCTCCGACGCGGAGGTGATCAGCCGCTTCGTGCAGGAGCAGGTGCGGCGCATCCCCGGCGTGCTCTCCACCCAGACCCTGATCCCGGGGCTCTCCCGGGTCAAGGAGGATGATGCTCCCTCAGTCTAGGGCGCCAGCCTGCCCACGCCGGTGATGCGGCTGTCGATGCGGGGGTTGCCCCGGTAGCGCACGCTGCCCGCCCCGCTCACCTCCGCCTCCAGGGTCTCGGCGGCCTGCACCCGGCATTCCCCGGCGCCGCTGGCGCGGATGCGCACGCGGCGGGCCTCCAGGCGCTCGGCCTGGACCGCGCCGGCCCCGCTCAGGCGGATCTCCAGCTCCGCGGCGGTCCCGGACAGCTCCACGGCCCCGGCCCCGCTCAGGCGCGCCACCACCCGCTCGGCCGTCAGCTCCAACAGCCAGGCGCCCGGCCCCGCTCAGGCGCAGGTCCAGGTCGCCCACGCGCAGGGGCCCCTCGCTGCGCACCTGGCCCGCCCCGGACAGGCGGATCTCGCGCAGCTCCGGGACGGTGACCCGCACCACCACGTCGGCTCAGCTCGGGCACCCGCAGCAGGGCCCCCAGCCACCAGCGCAGCCCGATCACCAGCACCCCGCCCTGCACCTCGGTGCGCACGCGGGACTGCAGGTCCTCCTCCGCCTCGACCTCCACCTTCTGCTCCGGCCCGCTGGCCAGCACCACCCTGCCCAGGCTGCGCAGATCCACGCTGTGGAACCTGGAAAGCTCCCGTACTTCCGTCATGCCTTCCCCCCTCCATTCCCGGCGCGCGTCGGCAGGAAGCGGCCCCGGCCGCCCTGGCCGAGGAACTCCTCGCCGTCCACGATCAGCCGGCCGCCGGCCAGCACTTTCTTCACCCGGCCGACCACCTGCCGGCCCTCGAACAGGCTGTAGGTGGCCCTGGTGTGCTGCCCGGAGGCGGTCACGGTCCAGGGCTCGGCCGGGTCGAACACCACCAGGTCCGCGTCCGCCCCCGGCTTCCACCCGTCCCTTGCGCGGGGCCAGCCCGAAGATGCGCGCGGAGTTCTGCGCCAGCAGGGCGGCCACCGCATTGGGGGTGATCCGGCCGGCGTTCACCCCGTAATGCCACACCACCGGCAGCATGGTCTCCACTTCCGGCGAGCCGTAGGCCGCCTTGAAGAAGTCCTCCTCCACGGTCTTGGGCTTGGGGGCGTGGTCGGAGCCGATGGTGTCCAGCAGGCCGCCTCCCGCGGCTTCCCAGAGCGCCAGGCGGTCCGCCTCGGTCTTGATGGCCGGGCCGACCTTGCCCAGGGCCCCGCGCCCCTTCAGCTCCTCCCAGGTCAGGCCCAGATACTGCGGGCAGGTTTCCGCGTGCACCCGCGCCCCCCGCTGCCGCAGGAAGCGGATGGCGGCCAGCCCTTCGGCGGAGGACACGTGGGGGATGTACACCGGGCAGCCCATCAGCCGGCCGATGGAGACGGCGCGGAAGATCCCCTCCGCCTCGGCCACGTCCGGGCTGGTCTCCAGGAAGCGCTCGGCGAAGTCGGCCTTCTCGGCCAGCATCCGGTCCTGGATGTAGTCGATGGCCAGCCCCGTCTCGGCGTGGATGCAGGCCAGGCCGCCCTGGCGGCCGATCAGGTCCATGGCCCTGGCCATGGCGTAGTCGTCGGTCATCCACTTCAGCTTGGCGTAGGCCATGAACATCTTGAAGGAGGTGACCCCCAGCGCGAAGGCCCCGGGGATCTCCTCGGCCTGCTTCATGGTGTCGAACAGGCCGCCGTGCAGGGCGAAATCCGAGCAGGAGCCGGCCTCCCCCTCCGCGCGCATCTTGCCCAGTTCCGCCAGGAGGCTCTGCCCGGGCTTGGCGTAGGCGTAGTGGACGATCGTGGTCACCCCGCCGTAGGCCGCGGAACGCGAAAGGGAAGCGATGTCGTCCAGGTAGACCGGGTGGGTGTGCGGATCGATCAGCCCCGGAAGCACGCAGCAGCCCGAGGCGTCGATCGTGCGCTTGCCGGAGAGCTCGCCCGGCGCGGCCACCGCCGCGATGCGCTCCCCGTCCACGGCCACGTCGGCGCGCAGGGTCTTTTCCGGGTAGACCACCAGGCCGCCGCTCACCAGCAGATCGTGTTTCATCGCTCCAGATCATAGAAGCACCCGCGGGGGGTGTCAACGCGGGCGGCAGGCGGGGAAGGCGGCGGCCAGGACCACGTGCGGCCGGGTCCGCGTTTGACAGCGGCCGTGCCGGTGGACGATGCTTGGCAGGTACGGTTCAAAAAGGAGGCTCGCCATGGCCCGAAAGACTCGCAAGTGGCTGGGCTGGGTCATCGCCGCGGCGGCGGTGCTGTTGGTGGCCGCGATTGTTTTCGGGGCCTGGCTGTGGCTCACCCGCCAGCCGTACCCGCAGACCCGCGGCCGGATCCGCCTCCAGGGGCTCACCGCCGAGGTGGAGGTCCTGCGGGACCGCTACGGGGTGCCGCATATCTACGCCCGCAGCGCCGAGGACCTTTTCTTCGCCCAGGGCTTCGTGCACGCCCAGGACCGCTTCTGGCAGATGGAGTTCTGGCGGCGCATCAGCTCCGGGCGCCTGTCCGAGCTGTTCGGCAAGTCCACCCTGGAAACCGACAAGTTCCTGCGCACCCTGGGCGTGTACCGGGTGGCCCAGCGCGAGGTCGAGCTGCTCTCCCCGGACACGCGCCGGTACCTGGAGGCCTACGCCGCGGGGGTCAACGCCTACGCCCTGAAGCGCCGGCCGGCCCGGCTGGGGCTGGAGTTCGCCCTGCTCGCGCTGCAGGGGGTCAAGGTGCGCATCCAGCCCTGGACCCCGGCGGACTCCATCGCCTGGGGCAAGATGATGGCCTACGACCTGGGCGGCAACCACGAGACCGAGCGCCTGCACCTGGAGGTCCTGCGTTCCGCCGGCCGCCGGGGCTGGGCTTCCTTCTTCGCCCCGTACCGGCCCGACATGCCCATCACGGTGGACGACGACGAGCTGCGCAGGATGCTCGGGGCCGCGCTCGGGTTGAGCGGGGCTGCGCCCGCGACGGGCACGGGCCTGGTGGTGGGCTCGAACAACTGGGTGGTCTCCGGCCGGCGCACCGCGAGCGGAAAGCCTCTTCTGGCCAATGACATGCACTTGGGTATCCAGATGCCCTCGATCTGGTACGAGGTCGCCCTGCACGGGGTGGCCGAGGACGGGACCGTGAGGCGCACCGCGGCCTGTCCCTTCCAGGTGCGCGGCCTGTCCTTCCCCGGGGCCCCCGGGGTCATCGCCGGGCACAACGACCGCATCGCCTGGGGCCACACCAACCTGGGCGGCGACGTGCAGGACTTCTACGTCGAGCGCATCAACCCCGACAACCCGGACCAGTACGAGGTGAACGGGCGCTGGGTGGACATGGAGGTGCGCGTCGAGACCATCCAGGTCCGCAAGGCCGAGCGAGCCCGTGCGCCTGCGCGTGCGCACCACGCGGCACGGCCCGGTCCTCAGCGACCGGGCGCTGCTGTCCGAGCTGGGCGGCTACACCGTGACCCCGGGCCGGGAGTTCCCCGACGGGGTGGGGCTCACGGCGGTGGCGCTGCGCTGGACCGCGCTGGAGCCGGGGCAGCTGTTCGAGGCGGTGATCCGCCTGGACCAGGCCTCCGACTTCCGGGAGTTCCGCGAGGCCCTGCGCTTCTGGGACGTGCCGGCCCAGAACATCGTGTACGCGGACGTGGACGGCAACATCGGCTACCAGGTCCCCGGCCTGCAGCCCATCCGGGCCCGCGGGCAGGGCCTGGCCCCCGCGCCCGGCTGGACGGACCAGTACGAGTGGACCGGCTACATCCCCTTCGACAAGCTGCCCTGCTGTTCAATCCCGAGGAAGGCTACATCGTCACGGCCAACGCCCAGGTGGCCGGTCCCGCCTATCCGTACTACCTGGGCAGCGAGTTCTCCTTCGGGGAGCGGGCGCGCCGCATCCGCGAGCTGATCGAGGCCGACCGGGACGGCATCACCATCCAGGACCTGCAGAGCATCCACGCGGACGTGTACGACCAGTACGCCGCGGAGCTGGTCCCATACCTGCAGCGGTTGGACCTGGCCGCCGGAAGGAAGCCCGACGAGGCACCGGAGGCCGAGCCTCCGGAGGAGGAATCCGCGAAGGAGCGCCGGAAGCGCGAGCAGAAGGAGGCCCGGGAGCTGGAGGCCATGAACGCCGCCCGGGAGCGCCTCCTGGCCTGGGACTTCCAGATGCGCCGGGAGAGCCCCGAAGCCGCCCTGTACGGCTTCTTCTGGATGGCTTTGGTGGAGGAAACCTTCCAGGACCAGTACCCGGAGAAACGCTGGCCTCCCGGAGGCACCGGCCGCCTGCAGAATTCTTTCTATTATCTGCTCCGCGATCCGCAGAATCCCTGGTGGGACGACCTGGGGACGCCCGGGCAGCGGGAAGGCCGGGACCTGATCCTGGCCAGGGCCTTCTTCAAGGGCTACCGGGCGGCCGCCAAGGAGCTGGGGGACAAGTTCGAGAAGTGGTCCTGGGGCAAGGTGCATACGGCCGTAGTTCCGCAACCAGAGCCTCGGGGAGTCGGGGATCAAGCCGATCGAGGCCATCTTCAACCGGGGACCGATCCCCTGCCCCGGGGGGAATACCACGGTGGACGTGACGGCCTGGGACATGAAGAAACCCTTCAAGGTCAAGCACATCGTATCGCAGCGCTCGATCATCGACCTGGGGAACCTGGACGGCTCCCTGATGATGCACACCACCGGGCAGAGCGGCCATCCCACGCACCGGCACTACGACGACTTCATCAAGCCCTGGCGGGACGTGCGCTACCACCCGACCCTGTGGGACCGGGCTTCGGTCCGAGGCGCATCACGGGAGACGGCTGCGCCTGCAGCCCGCGCCGTAGACCCGTCCGCAGCGCGGCCTTGGCAGGGAGAGCCCTTTTGCGGTAGCATGCGGCTACCGAAACATGAACGAAAACCCCGAAACAGCGGCGCCGGCGCTGCCGGCCAGCCAACGTCTCCTGTCCCTGGACCGCCTGCGCGGCCTGCTCATGGTCCTGATGGCCCTGGACCACGTGGTCTTCTTCGTGACCCGGCTGCACACGGTCGGTGAGTTCTGGGGGGGCCCCTACCCCGCCTACAGCGCGGCTCTGCCCTTCCTGGTGCGCTGGGTCACGCACCTGGCGGCCAGCGGCTTCCTGTTCCTGCTGGGCGTGGGCCAGGGCCTGGGGGCCCGCGCCCGCCGCCGGCAGGGCTGGGGCTGGGGCCGCATCACCGGGCAGTTCCTGCTGCGCGGGCTGCTGCTCATCGCGGTGCAGCTGGTCCTGGTCAACCGGGCCTGGGAGCTGTCCCCCTCCGGCTGGGTGGTGAAGTGGTACTTCGGGGTGCTCTTCGCCCTGGGCGGCGGGCTGATCCTGACCGCCCCGCTGTCCGGGCTGAAGCCCTGGCTGCAGAGCCTCCTGGCCCTGGCCGTGCTGCTGGCCTGCGCCTGGTGGGGCCCGCGCCCGGCGGACTGGCAGCACTGGCTGCCGGTCTGGAAGCGCTTCGCCCTGGTGCCCGGGGGCAGCCAGACCCTCTGGGTCAGCTTCCCGGTGCTCTCCTGGCTGGCCCCGCTGGCCTTCGGCCTGGCCTTCGCCGGCTGGCTGCAGGCCGACGTCGGGCGCGCCATGCGGCGGGCCTGGATCCTCGGCCTGGTGTTCCTGGCGGCCTTCGCCGGCCTGCGCCTGGCGGACGGCTTCTTCAACATCCGCCCCGCCAGCTACCGCAACTGGATCGACTACTTCAACGTGGTCAAGTATCCGCCCAGCATCACCTTTCTCCTGTTGACCCTGGGCATCGACCTGCTGCTGCTCTCCCTGTTTCACGCCCTGCGCCGGGTGCGCTTCGCCGCCATCCTGCCGGTGTTCGGCCGCGCGGCCCTGTTCTTCTACGTGGCCCACCTGTTCCTGTACATGGGCATGGGCCACCTGGTGGGCAAGCGGGGGGTCTCCATCGACCGGATGTTCCTGCTTTGGATCCTGGGCCTGGCGATCCTGTACCTGCCCTGCCTGTGGTACGGCAAGCTGCGCCAGCGGCAGCCCTCCGGGTCGATCCTGCGCTTGCTGTAATTCCCGCGAAAACCGCTACCCGACCCGGCGGTGGTCGCCCGCGCAAGCCCTGCTCCAGCCCCACCCGCTCCAGGGCCTGCTTCAGGGCGGAATTGATCGGCAGAGGGTTGGCGCCCAGCGCCGGGTCCAGGCGGTAGGCGGCCAGGGACCAGTCGCGCATGAGCGGGGCGCGCAGGCGGCCGGCCAGCACCGCCGCCGCGGCCGCCCGCGCTGCGGTCCGGGAGCGCGGCGCGCATCCGGCCGCAGACGGCCAGCTCGGGGCGGCCCTCCGGGCCCGCCACCGCGGCGAAGCCGAACAGGCGGCACAGCAGGGGCCGCCAGGGGTACACGGAGCAATGACCGCCGAAAGCCCCCAGCGGGGCCGGGCTGTAGAACAGGCAGGGCCGCGGCGGCTCCCCCCCGGGCCCCAGCCGGGCCAGGGTCGGCTCCAGCAGGCCCCGGCGGCGCAGGTCCAATGCCAGCGGCAGCATCTCCAGCACCGTGGCCTCCACCTCCGGGGAAAGACAGCACTCCCCGCAGCCCGGCGGGCAGCCCAGGCCCGAGGCGCGCCGGAAGGAGGCGATGCGCCGGTCCAGGCGGCGGTACAGGGCGCGCACGGCCGCCGCCGGCCGCGCGTAGCGGCTGCTCATGCCTCAGGCGGGCCATCGCCCGCCGTGGGCGGCGTTGCCTGCCCGCCCAGCAGCTCCCGGTAGTCGCGGTCGGTGTCCACGTCGTGCAGCACGTGCGGGTCCTCCACCGGCAGCAGCAGGGTGGCGAAGCCGGCCAGCACGTCGCGCAGGGTCTGTCCCGGCGAGGCGGCGGCCGCGGCGGCGGCTACCGCCCCGGAGAGCAGGAGCGGGTGGCCCTTCTTGCCGCGGTACTTGGGGATGACCGCGTCCGCGGGCGGGGCTGCCGCGAGCCGCCGGTAGGTGTCCGGCGATACCAGCGGCATATCCGCCAGGGCCAGAAAGAAACGCGGCGTGCGCACGGCGGCCGCCCCGCATTGCAGCGAGGAGAGCATCCCATCCTGGAAGCGGGGGTTCACCGCCACCTCCATCCTCTCCCGGTCCCGGAACAGGGCGAGGATTTCCGCGGCGCGGAAGCCGGCCACCACGATCACCCGCGCGCAGGCGGGCAGCGCCGCGGCCGCGCTGGCCTCGACCATGGTGGCTCCGCCGCAGGGAAGCAGCATCTTCCAGTCCGTGCTGCGGCTGGACAGGCCGGCGGCCAGCAGCACACAGTCGCAGGGTTCCACGCCGCTCACGCTACCAGAACGGAAGTGAAAAAGCTATTGACATCCGGCGCGGCCTGTGTCATGCTCCCTGCAACATATGATTCCGCGGATTGATCGAACACAACCACTCCGGCGATGCCGGAGTTTTTTTTTGATCTTTTTTAGACCCGGAGGACCGGGACAGCAGTGCGGGAGCCGAGGGGCTCCCGTTTTTTTTCCCGCCGAGGGGAGCCGAGAGGCTCCCATTTTTTTTGTCCAGGAGGGGGAAGGCCATGAAGACGAGTGAGAATCAGGGATTCTTCGCCAGGCTGGAAAAGTCCTGCCGCGACAAGGGCAGCCTGCTGTGCGTGGGGCTGGACCCGCGCCTGGGGGAGGCGGAGCGCCGGGACCCGGCCGCGGCCATCGAGGCCCAGAACCGCAGGCTGATCGAACGGACCCTGCCCTACGCCTGCTGCTACAAGCCGAACATCGCCTTCTACGAGGCCTTCGGCCCCGCGGGTCTGACCGCCTTGAAGCGGACCCTGGAGATGGTGCCGCGGGACACGCCGGTGATCCTGGACGCCAAGCGCGGGGACATCGGGGCGACGGCGGAGGCCTATGCCGAGGCGCTGTTCGGCTGGTACGGCGCGGATGCCGCCACGGTGAACCCGTACCTGGGCGGCGAAGCGGTGGAGCCCCTGCTGGCCCGGGAAGGAAAGGGCGTGTTCGCGCTTTGCCGCACCTCCAACCCGCGGTCCGGAAACCTGCAGCGGCTGCGGGTGAGCGGCACGGGCCGGGAGCGCACGGAGGAGGAGCCGCTGTACCTGCAGGTGGCCAGGGAGGCCTGCTCCTGGGGACGGGAGGTGGGCCTGGTGGTGGGGGCCACCGACCTGGAAGCCCTGGAGACCGTGCGCCAGGCGCTGCCCGCGGTCTGGGTGCTGTGCCCCGGCATCGGCCCGCAGGGCGGCTCCCTGGAGCAGGCAGTGCGGGTCGGCCGGCGGGCCGACGGGCTGGGACTGCTGGTGGCCGCCAGCCGGGCCATCGCCGACGCGCCCGACCCGGGAGAGCTGGCGCGGGTGTACCGCGACCGCATCCAGCAGGCGGCCACCGGCCCTTCCGCCGGGGCAAGGCCCGGGCTTGCTCACGGCGCGCTGCGCTCCCTGGGCGGGGAGCTGGCCAGGCTGCGCCTGCTGGAGAGGCTGCTGGAGCACGGCTGCCTGCAGTTCGGCGAGTTCCGCCTGAAGTCCGGGCAGGTCTCCCCGTACTACCTGGACCTGCGCCGGATCATCTCCAGCCCGCCCCTGCTGGCCCGCGTGGCCGACGCCTACGCCGCGCTGCTGGAGCGCATCGACTTCCAGCGCATCGCGGCCATCCCCCTGGCCGCCCTGCCGATCGCCGCGGCCGTCTCCCTTCGGCTGGGCGTGCCGTTCGTCTACCCGCGGATGGTGGCCAAGCAGCACGGCACCGGGAACAGCATCGAGGGGGACTTCCGCCCTGATGACCGGGTGGTCCTGCTGGACGACGTGATCAGCACGGCCCGCAGCAAGCTGGAGGCCATCGAGGTGCTCACCGGCCAGGGCCTGCGCATCACCGACCTGGTGGTGCTGGTGGACCGGGAAAGCGGCGGGCGGGAGGAGCTGGAGCGGCACGGGGTGCGCTGCCACGCCTACGCCCGCATCTCCGAGCTGCTGGACCTGGCCGCGGCCCGCGAGCCGCAAGAGCGGGGCGATAGCCGGCTACCGCCGCCTGACGCGACGCAGATGCGCGCTGATGCCCCCCAGGAGGCGGCCCGGTGACGCGAGGCGAGCTGCTGCGCCGGCTGAAGGCCCCGGGCCTGAAGCTGGCTACCGTCTCGGGGGTCCTGACCACCCGCCCGCGGCTGATCGAGTGGGCGGACGCCAACCTCCCGGAGCTGGAGCTGATCACCACCAAGAGCTACCAGGTGCGGCCCAATCCCGGAAACCGCGAGCCGATCCTGGTGGAGCCGCAGGCCGGCTGCTTCGGCAACGCGGTGGGCCTGCGCAATCCCGGGCTGGCGGAGGGCCTGCGGGAGCTGGAAGCCCTGCGGCGCGGGAGGAGGCTGCGCTGCCTGCTGGCCGTGTCCCTTTCCGCGGACTGCATCGAGGACTTCGTGCTGCTGGCCCGGGCTTTCGCCGGCGTGGCCGACCTGCTGGAGCTCAACTTCTCCTGTCCCCACGCCCGCGCGGGGTACGGCTCGGCCATCGGCGCCGACCCGGGCGTGGTAGGGCAGTTCCTGGCGGCCATCCGCCGGGCCACGGCCGCCCCGCTGTTCGCCAAGCTCACCCCCAACGTGGCGGACATCGGGGCCATCGCGCGGGCGGCCGCGGAGGCCGGCGCGGACGGGATCGCGGCCGTCAACACCGTGGGCCCGGAGGTGTTCCGGGAGCCGCTCACCGGCCTGCCGATACTGTCCAATCCCAACGGCCACAAGGGCGGCAAGTCCGGGCTGTGGATCCGGGAGGCCGCCCTGCGCGCCGTGGCCGAGGTGCGCCGCGCCGTCGGCCCCGAGATGCCCATCCTGGGGATGGGCGGGGTGGCCACCGGCGAGGACGCCCGCGCCATGAGCAGCGCCGGCGCCGACGTGGTCGGCATCGGCAGCGCCCTGGCCCGCGTGGCCCGCCAGTCCCGCCTTCCCGCCTACCTGCGCGCCCTGCGCGCGGACGCCCTGGGCGGGAGCCGGGAAGCCGAGAGCTTCCTTTCCCGCCGCCCGAAGATGGAGTACCGCGCCCACCGGGTGACGGAGGCGCGCGACCTGTCCGGCGGCCTGCGCCTGCTGGTCCTGGACGGGGCGCTGGGCGCCCGGGCCGGGGAGTTCGCCTTCCTTTTCCTGCCCGGCATCGGGGAGAAGCCCTTCAGCGTGGCCCGCCCCTCCCCCTTGAGCTTCCTGGTGCGGCGGCGCGGCGAGTTCACCCGAGGCCCTCTTCGGCCTGCAGGCCGGCGACCGGCTGTGGGTGCGCGGCACCTGCGGGGCCCCCGCCCCGGTGAGCGCGCGCGGCCGCGCCTACCTGGTGGCCGGCGGCACGGGGCTGGCCGTGATCCCCTCCCTGGCCGCCATGCTGCGGGAGCGCGGCAAGCGCGCTGAGCTGTACTACGGGGTGTCCGAAGCCGAGGAAGGGGCCGCCCTGGAGGCCCTGGGCCTGGACGGGGACCTGCCCAGCCTGGTCGTGCCTGACAGCGGCCGGCCGGGACGGGTGCTGGAGGTCATGGCCGAGGAGTTGGGGGCGGCCGACGGTGAGGCGGCCGGCATCCGCGCAGCGGCATCCGCGGCCTTCTACAACGTCGGCCCCCACCCCTTCATCGACAGGGCCATGCGGATCGAGGAGGAGCTGGGCGCCTGCCCCGCGGACATCTACGCCTGCCTGGAGACCCCCACCATGTGCGGGGTGGGGCTGTGCGGGGGCTGCGAGTGCGGCGGCCGCCTGCTGTGCAAGGAGGGCACCTTCGTCAGCCTGCAGTACCTGCGCGCCGCGGGGGTGAGCCTGGCCGAGCTGGACGCCGGCAGCCACGCCCCGGGCCCGGCCCCGCGCCCGCTCCCGGCCGCCTTGCGGACCGAGGCCGCTGCTACTTCAGCACCGGCAGCGGCAGGATCTTCCCGCCGAACAGCAGGAAGGCCAGCAGCAGCGTCCACAGCACGTTGAAGGCCTGCGCCGCCAGGAAGGCCAGCGCCGGCTTGCCCTTGCCCATGCCCACCAGCTTGGTGAAGCGGGTCTCCAGCCCGATGGACACGAAGGCCAGGGCGAACCACACGGTGCGCAGGCCGCCCAGCAGGCTCTTGGTCTGCTTGACCAGCCCCGGGGACAGCACGAAGGAGAACAGCAGCGACATCAGCAGGAAGCCCAGCACGAACTTGGGGAAGCGGTCCCAGATCACCCGGGCCTTCGGGCGCTTGACCCCGCTGCCGTTGCCGTTTCCTCCCTTGCTGCCCTTGCCGCTCAGGCTCCACCACAGGGAGAGCACGAAGGCGGCCACTCCGATCAGCACGTTCTGGGAGAACTTCACGATCGTGCCGATGCGCATGGCCCTTTCGCTGATCAGCGAGCTGGCCGCCACCACGGAGCCCGTGGTGTCCAGGGTCCCGCCCATCCAGGCCCCGGCCACCGCGTCCCCGATGCCCAGCAGGCGGGCGATCCAGGGCATGGCCACCATCATGGGCACGGCCACGATCAGGGTCAGGGAGATCACGTAGGACAGCTTCTTCTTGTCCCCCTGGATGGCCCCGCAGGCGGCGATGGCCGCCGACACCCCGCAGATGGAGACGGCCGAGGAGAGCATGGCCGCGAACTCCTCGTCCACCTTCAGCTTGCGGGCCAGCCAGTAGCAGGCGTACCAGACCACGAACACCACCGCCAGGGCCTGCAGGATGCCCAGCGCGCCGGCCTGCAGGATCTCCGGGAACAGGATGCCCGCCCCCAGCACCACCAGCCCGGTCTTGATGTAGTACTCCGTGCGCACCGCCTCCTTCAGCCAGGCCGGAACGCCGAGCACGTTGCTGATGAACAGCCCCAGGCCCAGGGCGAAGATCACGTACTCCAGGCCCAGGTAGTTCAGGCCGGAATTGCCGGCGATGAGCTGGGCCAGCCAGGCCAGGGCGTAGACCACCGGGAAACCGGCCAGGAAGGGCAGCAGCTTGCCGCCCAGCAGCCAGACCCCGATGCCGGCCAGGACCATGAAGGCCAGGCCGATGTACAGGGAGGACAGCAGGTTCTTGGCGGCGAACACCCTGCCGATGCGCAGGGCCGCGGCGTCGCCGGCCGCCTTGGCCAGCCCTGCCGCGCTCTTGCCGAGCGGCTCCTCGCCCAGCGCCTTGCCGGCCGCGGCCAGCTGCCCGGCGGCAACCGCAGTTTCGGAACGGTCGGCGGCCGCCAGGGCAGTGTCCAACCGCCTTCCGGCCTCGCCCAGCTCCGCCTGGCCAAGCGCGTCGGCTTCGGCAGCCAGCCGCACTGCGGCGGGCTGCAGCCTGCCGGCCGCGGCGGCGAACTCCGGACCGCTCTGCCACTTGAAGGCGGGCAGGGCCAGGCGGGCGCCCAGCAGGACCAGGAGGATCATCAGCCCGCCGACGATGACCGGCAGCCAGTCCTCGTCCACCCGCGCGGCGGATTTGCCGGCGGGGACCTGAACAGGCACCTGCTTTGCGGGAGCGGTCTTCTCTGAAACGGTTTTCACCGGAGCACCTCCAGACGGGCTTGTGCGAGAGCCTTCATATTCGCCCCGTGACGGCCCGGATTGTCAAGGGAAATGGCCCCGGAATCGTGGAATCTTGCACTTTATTAATCGAATATATGAAGAGAATATTCGATTCATTCAAAGTGCGCCCGCACTTGACAACCCCGGCGGCGGCCGGCACCCTGGGGCATGAACGTGCTGGTGGTCGGCTGCGGCAGCCTGGGCGGGGTGATCGCCGCGCGCCTGGCCGGCCGCAAGGGCCTGCGCCTGGAGGTGCTCAACCGCAATCCCCGGATCGCCGAGGCGGCCTCCGGGCAGGGCCTGCGCCTGCGAGCCGGCGGCCGCTGGCACACGGCGCGGGTCCCGCTGGCCGCAGCACCGCTTCACCCGCCCTACGACGCGATCATCCTGGCCCAGAAGGCCAACGGCCTGGAGCAGACCTGCCGGGAGCTCCTGCCGGCGCTCGCTCCCCGGGGCTTCTTTCTCACCACCCAGAACGGCCTGGTCGGGCTGGAGCTGGCCCGCAGCCTGGGCGGGGAGCGGGTCGTGCCAGGCTGCGTGCTCTGGGGGGCCTCCATGACCGCCCCCGGGGTCTACGAGCTTACCGCCTCCGGGCCCTTCCTCCTGCCGGCCGGGCAGAACCCGCCCCAGGCCGCGGCGCGCGCGCTGCTGGCCCGCGCCTTCCCGGTCCGGCCCTGTCCCGATATCGCCGCGGCGCTGTGGTCCAAGCTGGCCATCTCGGCCTCCTTCACCTCCCTGGGGGCCCTCAGCGGCCTGCGCTTCGGCAGGCTGGCCGCCGCGCCGGAAAGCCGCCGGCTGATCCTGGCGATCGGAGAAGAGGTCCTGCGCGCGGCCCGCTCCCAGGGCGTGGAGCCGGGGGTCCTCGGCGGCGGACTGAACGTGCGCCGCTTCCTGCAGCCCGCGGAGGAGGGAGGCTATACCGCGGCCCGCAAGCACCTGCTGCTGCGCCTCATGGGCTGGAAGCATCGGCGCACCGAAAGCTCCATGCTGGACTCCCTGCGGCGGGGCCGGCCCACGGAGATCGACTTCCTCAATGGCCTGGTGGTGCGTACTGCGGAGCAGGCGGGGCTGCCCGCGCCCTGGAACCGGGCCGTCTGCCGCCTGGTGGGCGAGATGGAGCGCGGGCAGCGGGAGCCGGCGGAGTCCAACCTGGCCGAGCTGGCCCGGCTGGCCGCGGAGCTCGGGGCGAGCCATGCGCGTTGACCGCAAGCAGGCCCTGCTGGCCGCGGGCGTGGAGCTGTTCAGCCGCCACGGCTACCGCGAGGTCAGCATCGAGGAGATCACCCGCGGCGCCGGGGTGGGCACCGGCAGCTTCTACACCTATTTCTCCGGCAAGGAAGAGTTCTACGAGGAGATCCTGGACGGCATCGAGGAGCAGGGCCGGCAGGAGGTCGACCGCCTGGTGGCCTCCTTCGAGTCGCCGCTCAACCGGCTGAAGGCCCTGTATCGCTTTGCCACCCTGGGGATCCGCAAGAGCCCGCTGCTGCTGGGCGTGCTGACCGGGACCAAGAAGTACGCCTTCCCGGGGCAGGCCGCCCGCCGCGAGCGCGGCGGCACGCTGCGCACCCACATCGAGGAGAAGATCGGCGAGATCCTGGCGGCCGGAGCGCGGGCCCTGGAGATGCGCGTGGGGCTGTTCCGCAATCCGCGGCGCCTGGCCCTGGCCCTGTTCGACGCAATACTGCTGAAGCTGGAAAGCGAGAACGTCGAGGAGCTGATGGACGACGCCCTGCGCCTGCTGGAGCGGGGCCTGGCCCGCCGGCTGCGGCTGCGCGTGGGCCGGGAGCGGCGCGAGCAGCGCCGCGGCGGCCGGCAGCAGCGCAAGTAGGCCGCGGAACCCCTCGGGCTAGCGGTTCTTCAGCGAGGGTTTCTGGCTCAGGTCCAGCTTCATCCGGTCGCGCATCTGGCGGAAGGCCTCGATGGTCTGGTCCACGTCCTCGTCGCTGTGGGCGGCGGTGGGGATCATGCGGAACATCACCACCCCCGGCGGCACCACCGGGTAGGTGACCCCCGAGACGAAGATCCCGTAGTCCTCGCGCAGCAGGCGGATCATGCTCATGGCCATCTGCTCGCTGCCCGCCGGCACGTACACGGGAGTGATGGGCGAGGCGGTGTCGCCGATGTCGTAGCCCAGGGCGGTGAGCCCCTTCTGCAGCCGGCCGGCCACCTCCCACATGCGCCGGCGCAGCTCCGGCCGCTCGCGCACTTCCGCCAGGGTGGCGCTCAGGGCCGCCACGTACACCAGGGGCAGGCTCTTGGCGAACACGTTGGTGCGCGCGTTGTACTTGATCCAGCGGATCGGCGGCTCCTCGCCGGCCGTGACCCCGCCGATGGCGGCGAAGGCCTTGGCGAAGGTGCCGAAGTACAGGTCGATGCGGTCCTGCACCCCGAGGTGCTCCCCGGTGCCGCGGCCGTTCTCCCCCATGACCCCGAAGCCGTGGGCGTCGTCCACGAACAGCCGCGCCTCGTAGCGGTCCTTCAGGTCGCAGATGCCCGGCAGGTCGGCCAGGTCGCCCCGCATGCCGTACACGCCCTCGGTGACGATCAGGATGCCGCCCTTGCGGGTCTTGTTGACGGCCTTCAGGTGGAACTCGAGGTTGTCCAGGTCGTTGTGCTTGAAGGGGTGGAAGCGCCGCCCGGCGGAGGCCAGCAGCGTGCCGTCCACGATGCTGGCGTGGCTCAGGCGGTCCATGACGATCACGTCGTCGGGCCCGACCAGGGAGCTGATCGTGCCCAGCACGCCCAGGTAGCCGTAGTTGAACAGCACCGCGGCGGGCTTCTGGAGAAAGTCGGCCAGCTCCTTCTCCAACCGTATGTGGTGTTCGGTATTCCCCGTGAGCATGAGCGAGCCCATGGGCGTGAAGGTGCCCCAGCGCTCCAGGGCCTCGGCCGCGGCCTTGCGCACCCGCTGGTTCCCGGTCAGCCCCAGGTAGTTGTTGATGGCCCACATGATCACCTCGCGCCCCTGGAAGCGCATGCGCGGCCCCGCCGCCCCATCCAGGATCGGCCGGGAGAAGTAGGTGTCGTCGAGCTTCCGCAGGCCCCCGAAGTACCCTCCGTCGCCGTAGCACTTCTCGAAGATGTCCGTCATGAGCGCGCTCCTTGCAGCAGATTCAGGGATTCGGCCAGTTGCTCTTCGCCGATGCCCGGGCCGGCGATCTCCACGTCCGGATGCACGCGCGTGCGCCGGCGTTCCCGGATCAACCGGCGGGCCCCGCCGCCGGTGAGGTTGAGCAGCACGCTCTCCGCGCGCCCCACCTGCCCCTGGTCCACCGCCCGGATCAGCCCGGCCAGGGCCACCTCCGCGGCCGCGTCCAGGTCGCAGCCCTCCAGGGACTCGAACAGCCTGCCGGCCTGGCCCGCCTCCTCGCAGCTCACCGCGTAGGTCTTTCCCGCGCTGTCCTGCAGCGCGTCGAAGACGCCCCCGTCCAGGGCGTAGGGCGGGTGGCGGTTGCTCAGGACCGGCGAATGGATGCGGGCGATGCGCCGCTTGGCCTCCTGCTCCTCCACCGCGGGCAGCTCCCGCGATCCGCTGTCCCAGGCGTCCCGCATGATGGCGAAGGGCTCGCTCTGCACCAGGTGCAGCCGCGGCAGCCAGTCGCCGAAGCGCCCGTCCTGCCGCAGCCGCAGGCTCATCTCCCAGGCGGCGATGCCTCCGGTGCCGCTGCCCACGGCCTGGAAGTAGTGCCGGGGGGATTGCCCCAGCGCCTCGGCCGCGGCCAGCATCACCGTGCCCATGCCGTCCCGGCGGGCCACGTTGCGCGCCCCGCCTTCCGGAAAGAAGCCCGGCAGGGAGGCGATGCGGTTGCCCACCTGGATGGCGTCCGAGTAGTCCCCGCCGCCGCGCACCACGGCCAGGCGAACCTCGGGGTGCCGGTCCCCGGTGATCCACATGTGGGGAAGCGCGTTCTCCGGCACCACCACCAGGGCGGGCTGCCCTTGACGGGAAAAGGCCTGCAGGAAGGCCCGGCCGGTGTTCCCGGCGGAGCTCACCACCAGGGTGCGCCGTTCGCCCTGCGGCAGGCGGGCCCCGACCGACAGGGCCTCCAGCTCCTTGAAGCTGCAGCTCTCCAGCGCCGCGCCGCGCTCCGGCCAGAAGCCGCTGAAGGCCAGGAAGAGGGCGTCCAGCTTCAGGTGCGCGGCCAGGGCCCGGCTCTGGAAGACCACCGGATTGCCGGCCGCCGGCCAGGTCTGCCGGATCGGCAGCCAGCGGCGGTAGCGGAACAGGCCCGGCTCCTGCGCCTCCACCGGCAGGCGCTTCTCCGCATACAGCGCGCGCAGCAGCGCGGGCCGGTGGCTCTCGCCGCAGCCCAGCAGGAACGGCTCCTGGGGATCGTCGAAGAGTTTTCCGCAGTGCAGGCACGTCAATCGATAGTGACTTCCCATGGGAACCTCCGCAGGCGGGCTGACCGGGGATCGCCCTACAGTGCCCGCGGGCGGGGCTTTTGTCAATCCAAGGCGGGGCGGCGCTCCGGCCTTTCAGCGGGTTTTTTTCCGAATATTTGAACGATAGATTCGATTAATTCGCTCCCGGCTTGTCGCGCAACCGGTTCAGGGCCAGGGCGCCCAGCAGCCAGCGCGGGAGCCGCTTTTCCGGCGGCCGGCGCCGCAGGTCCAGGAACCAGCCCAGCTTGCGCAGGATCGCCAGGCGGTAGGTCTCCACGAACTCCACCAGGGTGCCGTCCGGATCCTCCACGTAGGCGAAGCGGCCGGAGGCCTCGCCCATGACGAAGGCCTGGGCGCTGTCCACGGTGAACGGGAAGCCGGCCTGATGGCAGCGCTCCTTCAAGGCCTCCAGACCCCGCACATCGAAGCACAGGTGGATGAAGCCCAGGTCCCCCCAGAACCGTCCACCGTAGATCTTTCGCGGCTCACGCTCCAGGGCCTGCACCAGCTCCAGGCGGCCGGGTCCCAGCAGCTCGCTGAAGGCCCCCCGCCGCGCCGCGCTGTGGGCCAGCAGCACCCGCCGCACGGGCTGCCTGCCGCCCGGCAGGCCGGCCAGGTCGGGGAACACCCCCTGGCGGTCATAGACCAGGCGGTCGAAGCCCAGGATGTCCCGGTACAGGCCCAGGGCGGGCTCCAGCCGGGTCACGCCGAGCATGGCCCCGCTCACCCCGCCGGTCGCCGAGGCATTGGGCCGGCCGCGCGCAAACCAGCCGTCCCCGGCCACGACCTGGAAGATGTTCCCGTAGGGGTCGCGGGCGAAGAATCCGGGCGCCCCGGCCGGATCCGCCTGGACCGGCCCCAGCAGCTCCACCCCCTCCGCCTGAAAGCGCGCATAGGCCGCCGCCACGTTCCGGGCCTTGATGCGGGCGGCCAGGATCCCCAGGTCCCCCGGCTCCGGGGTGAACGCCGCGGCCAGCGGAACGCGCCCGGCGTACTGCCAGACCTCCAGACCGCCGCCGCCCTGCAGGTTGACCGCCAGCACCGCCTTGCGGGCCTGCGGCTGCCCGCCGGTGTAGGGCAGCATCAGGGCCGCCTCCCCGTCGTCCCGGAACACGGGGATGTCCAGGCCCAGATGCCGGCGGTACCAGCGCCAGGCCTGCTCCAGATCGCGCACCCCTACCCCGACCTGCTGAATGCCGCTGATCAGATAGCCGTCCATGGCGGCTACCATAGAGGGGCGGCCGTCTGGCGTCAAGCCGGCCCCGGGGCTATACTCCCCTCCATGATACGCGCGCTGCTGCACCACGCCGATGGGAGACTCACCGAGCCCGGCCCCGCGGAGCTGCCCGCGGCGCTGGCCGAGCCCGGCGGCCTGCTCTGGCTGGACCTGGCGGCCGAGCCGCCGGAGGTCTGCGAGCCGATCCTGCGCGAAACCTTCGCCTTCCACCCCCTGGCCGTGGAGGACGCGCTGGCCGAATCCCACGTGCCCAAGCTGGACGACTGGGAATCCTATCTGTACGTCGTGCTGCATTCCGTGCACGCCCCGCGGGCCGAGGCGCTGCACACCCACGAGCTGGACCTGTTCGTGGGGCCCGGCTACCTGGTCACCCACCGCGAGGAGCCGATCGAGGGGCTGGACGCCACCTGGGCCGCGGCCCACCGGGACCCGCGCATCCTGGGGCGGGGCTGCGAGCACCTGCTGTACCGGCTGGTGAGCGAGCTGGTCGCCAGCCACCTGCCCGTGATCGAAGGCATCGACGCGGAAGTGGAGCGCCTGGAGGATCAGATCCTGGAGGAGCCCGGGCGCCGCGCGCTGGGCGAGGCCCTGCAGTGCAAGAGGGGGCTGCTGCTGCTGCGGCGCATCCTGGCCCCCCAGCGCGAGGTGTTGAACCGCCTGGCGCGCGACGAGCTCGGCGTCATCGGCGCGGAGCACCGGGTGTACTTCCGCGACCTGTACGACCACCTGGTGCGGCTGTACGGGATCACGGAGAGCGTGCGCGACCTGGTGGGCGGCATCCTGGAGATGTACCTCTCGGCCATCAACAACCGCATGAACGAGATCATGAAGACCTTCACCCTGATCACCACCCTGTTCATGCCGATCTCCTTCGTGGTGGGCTTCTTCGGCATGAACTTCTTCGCTCCCTCGGTGGCCCTGCCGGCCTGGACCGGGCGGCCCGCCCTGTGGGCCACGCTGGGCGCGCTGGCCCTCACCCCTCCCCTGATGTACCTGTGGCTGCGCCTGCGGCGCTGGGTCTAGAGGAACAATCCTCCCCGGGCCGGGTGTTGCATTGCCAGGAGGCTGGAAATGAAGATTGGCCTGCTGGCGGCCGCGGCGCTGCTGGCCTGGGTGGCCGCCGTGCCGGGCGCGGGGGCGGAAGGTTTGTTCGAAGAGGGCTCGGCCGACTCCTTTTCCTTTCAGGACTGCGATGAGCTGATCGTGGAAAAGGGCGCGGTCTTCTCGGTGGAGGTCACCGGCGGCCCGGGTTCCGCGATCGAGGCGGAGGTGGTCCGCCCGCGCGGCAGCGGCCTGGAGGTGAAGCGGGAGCGCTCGGGGCGCAGCCTGCGCCTCTGGGTCGAGCGCCGCCCGTTGGCCTGGAGCCCGGGGGAGCACCGCTTGAGCTTGCGCGTGCCGCGCGACTGCCGGTTGGTGGTGGAAACCGGCACGGGCTCGATCCAGGTCGAGGGCCTGCGCGGGGACCAGCGCCTGCGCACCGACACGGGGCGGATCACCGTGCGCGAGTGCCGCGGGGAGATCCGGGCGGAAACCGACACCGGCGGCCAGGTGTTCAGCCGGGTGGAAGGGGACCTGAAGGCCGGCTCCGATACCGGCGGCATCGTCCTGTCGGAGTTCCGGGGCCGCCTGGACCTGCGCTCCGACACGGGCTCCCTGGAAGGCCGCTCCGTGGCGCTGACCGCCGACTGCCAGCTGACCACGGATACCGGCAGCATCGATTTCGAGCTGGAACACGGCCTGGAAGGCCTGGCCTTCGAGCTGGCCTCGGACACGGGCCTGCTGTGGGTCGGCTCGGCGAAGGGCCGCAAGCGCCTGGCCCTGGGCGGCGGTCCGCTGAAGGTGCGCGCCCGCAGCGACACCGGCTCGATCTCCTTCCGCTAGCGCGGCCAGGCGTACAGGTAGGCGGTGCAGTCGCGCACGCGCAGGCGGAAGCGGTTCCTGCCCTGGCTCAGGGCCAGATCGAAGCCGCCGGGACAGTCCCGGCAGCCCGCGCTCCCGCCGACGCGCAACACCCCCTGCCCGCGCGGGCAGCCCATACCGTAGAACAGCGGCGGCCGAAAGCCCGGGTCCAGCCGGAGCAGCGGCAGGTCCGTCGCCTCCTCCAGGGCCGCGGCGTCCTCGGGCCGGCCCTCCAGCCAATGCGTGGCGTACAGCAGGCCGGGGACCTGCCGCGCCAGGAAAGCCGCCGTGAAGCGGTTGGCCGTATACAATGGAAAGTCGGCGAAGAAGCGCACGTTCGGGCGGCCGGCCAGGCTGCGGACCAGCTCCAGGTGCGACAGGTTGGAAAGGCCGACGAGGAAGCGCTCCTGCGGGTGGGCCCGGATCAGCTCGACGGCCCGGCCGCGGGGTCCTCCGAGCGGGCTACCGGCGGCAGGGGCAGGACGCGGAAGCCCTCGATCACGGCCAGCGCTTCCAGGCGCAGGTCCGACGCGCGAACGAAGGGGTGCGGCGTCGGGTCCTCTTCCGGCGGGGAAAGATCCTGCCGCCTGGCAAAGGCGGCCGGCCGCGGGAGGGTTTCGGCTGGAGCCGGACGACGCGGCCGCCGGAGCGCCGTCCTCCGCGACGGCCCGCAGGCGCGACTCCCGCTGCGAGGCCAGCGCCTCCTGCAGCGAGGCGTAGAAGGCGGCCCGGGCCTTCTTCAGCGCGGAGGGCGGCACGAACAGCTCGTCGTCGGGCAGGCCCGTGCGGTTGTCCAGACCGCAGGGGCGCCAGGGTGAGAAGACTGTCCCCCGACTCGGCGAACACCTCCGCCAGCCGTCCGGCCAGGCTCCGGCGGGTGGAGGCGCGCTCCAGGGGGACCTCGGTCCGCCAGGAAAACTCCCCGGCGCCGGCGGGCAGCGTCAAGGGACACGCGCGCAGCGAGCCCAGCCCACCGGGGGAGCCGCTCAGCTCCACCGTCCCGGCGCAAGGCACCCGGTAGGGGCGGAAGCCGCCCTCCTTGGGTTGGGGCAGGTCCAGGAAGCGGGAGGATAGCTGGAAGAGCGGCTGGCCTTCAACGGGAGGCCGGCTCGCGGCTTCGGGGGGCAGCTCGACCTCCACGCTCTCCCCGCGCCGGGCCACCGGCACTTCCCGGCCGCCCCGGCGGATGGCCCGCACCGAGAACTGGACCGGGTCGCGCCCTCCGGCCTGCGGGGAAATACTGCAGCCCGTCGCGCAGTCCCAGGTCGGCCTCCGGGCGCAGGGCCGCCCAGCCGTCCCGCACGGCCTGCACCGTGCCCAGCATCGCGCCCCGATGGCCGGGGAAGTCGGCGTCGATCAGCCGCTCCCCGCGGGGATTGCGCCAGTAAGGCCCGGGTCCGCTCCCGGGCGAAGCCCAGCGCCGAGCGGCGCTCCAGCTCTTCCAGCTCCTCGCCGGCCAGCTCCTCCCCCCGGTCCAGGATGGCCCGGTACAGCTTCACCGTGTGGAACACGTACTCCGGGCTCTTCATCCGGCCCTCGATCTTGAGGGCGTCGATCCCCAGCGCGGCCAGCTCGCGTACGGCTGTGACCCAGGTACAGGTCGCGGCTGGAGAAGAAGTAACCCTCCCCGTCCTCGCTTCGGAACAGGCTGCGGCAGATCTGGGCGCAGTCCCCGCGGTTTCCCGAACGGCCGGTGAGCGCCCAGGAGGCCAGGCACAGCCCGGAGAAGCTGTAGCACAGGGCGCCGTGGATGAACACCTCCAGCTCGATGTCCGGGTTGCCCTGGCGCAGGCCGCGGATCGTGTCCAGATCCAGCTCGCGCGACAGGATGACCCGCCGGAAGCCCAGCTCCCGGGCCACCCGCAGCCCGGCGGCGTTGTGCACGGCCATCTGGGTGGAGGCGTGCAGGACCAGCGAGGGGAAGTGGCGGCGGGCCAGCTCGGCGACGCCCAGGTCCTGCACGATGACCCCGTCCAGGCCCAGCTCCTGCGCCCAGTTCAGGGTTTCCGCGGCCCGGGGCAGCTCCTGCTCGCGCACGACCGTGTTCAGGGCCAGGTACACCCTGCCCCCGCGCTCGCGGGCCACGCCCAGCAGGCGGCGCAGCTGCTCGGGGGTGAAGTTGACGGCGGCCTGGCGGGCCGAGAACTCCCGCATCCCCAGGTACACCCCGTCGGCTCCGGCCTGGAAGGCATAGTAGGCGGAATGGAAACTGCCGCCGGGGGCCAGCAGCTCGGGCTTCATGGCCGCCTCACAGCCGCCGCTCTTCGCCGGTGTGCGTGGTGTCATAGCCGCCGATCTGCCCCACCACCGCCTGGAACTGCGCGCTTCCCAGCACCGCCAGCAGCTCGGCGACCGGCGGGCAGTCCCGGTCGGCGGCGGCCAGCACCAGGTCGTAGCGCTCCCGCGCCAGGGGCAGGAAATCCAGGTCGAAGGCCCGGGCCGCCGCCCGGATGCCCAGCCCGGCGTCGGCGCTGCCCTCGGCCACCGCCGCGGCCACCGCCAGGTGCGTGGAGACCACCCGGCCGTAGCCCTGGATCTCCGCGGAATTGACGGCCTGGAGGCGCAGGCTGTGGTCCAGCAGGGAGCGGGTCCCGGAGCCCGGCTGGCGGTTCACGAAGCGCACCTCCGCCCTGGCCAGATCCGCGTAGCCCCCGATGCGCCGAGGATTGCCGCGGGGCAGGATCAGCCCCTGCTCCCGCTCCGCCAGAGTCACCAGGCATAATGGCAAGCCGACGAACAGCCTGCGCAGCACCGGCAGGTTGTACTCGCCGCTCTCCTCGTCCAGCAGGTGCGCGCCGGCCAGGCCCACCTCGCCGTGCAGCAGGGCCGAGAGGCCGTCCAGGCTGCCCACGTAGCGCGCTTCGATGGACAGCCCGGGGTGCAGGCGGCGCGCCTGGGCCCACAGGGCCTCCAGGGCCAGGTCGTGGCTGCCGGCGAAACGGTTCAGGCGCCCGGCCTGCGCGGCGGGCCGGATGGCCGGCTGGTCGGCGGCCCCTGTCTCGCGGCGCTCCCGCCAGGCGGCCAACTCCAGGCCCAGGGCGGCCTCCAGCTCGTCGGGGGCGAAGCCCTGGGCCAGGCCCTCGCACACCGCCCGGGAGACCAGGCTGCGCAGGCGCATCTGCCGCAGCATCTGATCCCCCGCGGCGGCCTCGGCCACGCGGCTGCCGCGGCGCCCGCCGGTCAGGATGACCCCCTGCCGTTCCAGCAGGCGGTAGGCCCGGGCCACGGTGCTGGGATTCAAGGCCAGGCGCGCGGCCAGCTCGCGCACGGGCTGCAGGCGCTCGTGGGGCTTGAGCCTGCCGGCGGCCACGGCCAGCTGGACCTGCTCGGCGATCTGCAGGTACTCCGGCTTGCCTTTGACGAATTGAAACTCGATCACCTGGGGCTAGTATACCATCTCCCCGCTCACGAAGGCAGCGGTGCGCGGGTCGGCGGGGGAGGCGAAGAAAGCGGGCGTGTCGGCCAGCTCCACCAGGCCGCCGTTCAGGAGCAGGCCGGTGCGGTGCGCCAGGCGGTGGGCCTGGAACACGTTGTGGGTGACCAGCACCACCGTGGTGCCGTGCTCCCGGTTCTCGGCCCGCACGATCTCCTCGATCAGGCCGACGTTGTAGGGGTCCAGGTTGGCGGTGGGCTCGTCCAGGAGCAGCACGCGCGGCCGGAAGATCAGGGCCCGGGCCAGGGCCACCCGCTGCTTCTCGCCGCCGGACAGCAAACGCGCCTGGGCCCCGGCCAGCTCGCCCAGGCCGACGGTGGCCAGCAGGCTCTGCACCAGTCCGTCCGCCGGCTGGCCGCGCAGCCGCAGCCCGTAGGCCACGTTGGCCCGCACGGAGGCCTTCTGCAGCACCGACTGCTGGAACACGGTGGTCACCTGGCGGCGCAGCTCCAGCGGCGTGCGCTCCCCGTCGGTGGCCTGCCCCTCGTAGCAGATCCTGCCTTCCGTCGGGCGCTCCAGGAAGTTCAGCAGGCGCAGCAGGGTGGACTTGCCGGAGCCGCTGGGGCCCACCAGGGCCAGGATCTCCCCCCGCCGCACCTCCAGGGCTTCGAGGTCCAGCACGGTGCGCCCGGCGTAGCGCTGGCGCACCGCCTCCAGGCGGAAGGCCGGTGCTCATCCGGAACGGCCCTGCAGCCGCAGCAGCGCCAGGTTGGCCAGGAAGGCCAGGGCCAGCAGGATCACCCCCAGGACGATGGCGGGCTGGAACTCGCCCTGGCGGGTGTTGAGCACGATGGCGGTGGTCAGCACGCGGGTCTTGCCCGCGATGTTGCCGCCCACCAGCATCACCGCCCCCACCTCGGAGATGATGCTGCCGAAGGCGGCCACGATCGCGGCCACCACCCCCAGGCGCGCCTCCCGCAGCAGGGCCCAGATCTCCTGCAGGCGGGTGGCCCCCAGGGAGCGCATCTGCTGGCGGAAGGAAGGATCCACGCTCTGGATGGCCGTCATGGTCAGCCCGGTGACCAGCGGGAAGGCGATGACCGATCTGGGCCAGGATCATGGCCCGGGGAGTGAACAGCCAGCCCAGCGCGCCCAGCGGCCCGCTGCGGGACAGCAGCAGGTAGACGAACAGGCCGACCACCACCGGCGGCAGGCCCATGCCCGTGTACAGGATGGCGGTGACCAGGCGCCGGCCGGGGATGCGGGTCAGGCCCAGGATGGCGCCAATGGGAACGCCGGCCACCGTGCAGATGGCCAGGGCCACGCCGGTCACGCGCAGGGAAAGGAAAATGATGGGGAGGAGATCCGCCCAGATCCCCCCCCCGAGCAAGCTCGCCATCACTTGTCGATCATCACCTCGGTGGCCTTGACCACCGCCCTCACGGTGTCCCCGACCTTCAGGCCCAGGGACTCGGCCGAGCCGCGGGTGATGGCGGCCACGAACTCCAGGCTGCCCACCGCGACCACGACCTCGGCCATGACGGTGCCCAGCTTGAGCGATTTGATCTTTCCTTCGAAACGGTTGCGTGCGCTCAGCATAAGTCCCTCCCTACTTGCGCGCCGCGCGGTATTCCGCGGAGTCGGCGTAAAAAAGAGGCTGGCCGAAACGTTCGGCGCCGAAGCCGGCGATCGCTTTTTGCGTCTCCACCGAGCAGAGCCAGGCCACGAACTTCATGGCCAGCTCGAAGTTGGTCTGGGGGTATTTCTCCGGGCTGACCGCCAGGACGCCGTAGGGGTTCAGCAGGATCTTGTCCTTGTTCTCCGCCAGGTTCCGGCCCCCGACCAGGATGTCCAGGCCGGGCAGCTTGTCCACCATGGCCAGGTAGGTGCCGCGGTCCGTCAGGGTGTAGGCCTGCTGATCTTCGGCGAACAGCAGCACCTCGCCCATGCCCTGCCCCAGCGAGTTGTACCATTTCATTCCCGGGCCCGGGGTGACCCCCAGGGAGCTCCACACGGCGAGCTCCTTGGCGTGCGTGCCGGACTTGTCGCCGCGGCTGGCGAAGGGCTGGCCGGCCTCCAGGATGGCCTGGAAGGCCTCCTTGCCCAGGCTCATCCCGCGGACCCGGGCCGGGTCGGCCTTGGGCCCCACGATGACGAAGTCGTTGTACATGACGTCGAAGCGCTCCCGGGCGAAACCGTCGGCCACGAACTGGTCCTCACCCTTGCGGCTGTGCACCAGCACCACGTCGGCGTCCCCGCGCCGGCCCAGCTCCAGGGACTGGCCGGTGCCGACCGCCACCACGTCCACACTGCAGTTGTAGCTCTTCTGGAAATCCGGAAGGATGAAGGCCAGCAGCCCGGAGTCGGCCGTGCTGGTGGTCGTAGCCAGGCGCAGGAGGCCGGCTTTCGGCGGTGCGGCCAGTGCTGCCACCGCGGCCAAGATCAGCATGGAAGTCAGGAATGCCCGGAAAACCAATCGTCTCATGATTGCGGCTCCCCTTATGTATGTATTGTGTGGATACAATACGCAGAAGCGCGGCAGGCGTCAAGCGCCCACGCGGGCAGGGGTGCGGAAGACCGTGACCAGCACCGTACCGCCGAGCACCAGGGTGCCGCCGACGATCTGCTGCCAGCCCAGCCGGTCGCCGAAGAGCAGGATGGAAAAGCCGATAGTGAACAGCGGCTCGGTCATGCTCACGATCGAGGCGGCGCTGGAGCCCAGGATGCCCAGGCCCCGGAAGAAGGCCAGGATGGCCAGCAGGGTGGAAACGACGATGATCAGGGCGATGGGCAGCCAGGCAGACGGGGCGAAAGTGAAGCTCAGGCGGCCGGCGGCCAGGCCCAAGCCGACGTACAGCGCGCTGGTCACCAGGGTCACCACGGCCATGGCCACCACCGGCTCCACGTCACGCAGCACCCGGTTGGCCAGGGTGATGTACAGGGAGTAGACCAGCGCCGCGCCCAGGGCGAACAGCACCCCGGAGGGATGGGCCGTCCCCAGGGAGGAGCCCAGCACCAGCACCACCCCGGCCAGGGACACGGCCAGGGCCAGCAGCGTGCGGGCGGAAAGCCTTTCGCCCTCCACCAGCAGGGCCAGCAGGCAGACCAGCGCCGGGTAGGAGTACAGCAGGATCGAGGCCAGGGAAGCGCTGATGTAGCGCACGGCGGAGAAATAGAAGCCGGACTGCAGCGTGTACCCCACCCCCAGGCCGATCAGCCCGGGCAGGGCGGGGCGCACCTGGGCCAGCACGCGGCGGCCGCGGGCCAGCAGCTAGGCCAGGAGCACCAGGCCGGAGAGCACGAAGCGCAGAGCCAGCAGGGTGACGACGTTGATGCCGCCCCGGTAGGCCAGCAGGGCGAAGATCGGCAGCAGCCCGAAGCCCAGGGCGGAGTAGAGCACCAGCAGCAGGCCCGCGACACGGCGCGGGGGGGAAGGCGGGGGGCGCCCCATCAGGCTTCTTCGGCCTTGCGCGGCTTGGGGGTCCGGGATTCCAGGATCTGCCAGGCGGTGAAGCCGATGAAGCGCACCAGCCAGAAGGCCAGCAGGCGATAGGTCAGGCCGGCGGCCAGGGCCACGGGGCCGGGCACCCCGAAGCGGCTGAACACCACCGGCAGCGACACGTCCGCCAGCCCCAGGCCGCCGGGGATGATGGACATGGTGCTGATCACCATGAGGATGCCGTAGCTCAGCAGCAGGATGTCGGGGCGGATGAGGTGCCCGAAGGCCGCGAAGCAGGCCCCGAGGCTGGCCACGTCCAGAAGAGTGCGTCCGGCGGTGGCGGCCAGGAACTTCCAGCGGGGCACGTTGCCCAGCTCCAGCAGCCCTTCGTGGAAGGCCTCCAGGCGCGCCTCCAGCGTTTCGGGCCGCAGGCGGCGCCAGCCGAAGCGGGTGGCCAGCCGGTTCCAGAACCGGGCCAGCCTTTCCAGCATGGCCAGGGAGCGGTGGGGCTGGGAAACCAGGCGCCAGCCGTACCACAGAAGGAAAGCCGTGAACAGGACCAGTCCGGCCAGCAGCAGGATCTCCGCCGCGGCGATGCGGCCCATCTGCAGCAGGTAGCCCAGGCCGAACAGGCAGGCCGCCACCGTGCCGACGACCATGTAGAGGAACTGCAGCAGCATGCTGAAGGTGGAAGCTTCGGCCGTGTACCCGTAGCGGGAGAGCAGGCGGGCCCGCAGCACCACGCCGCTGGCCCCCGCGCTGGGCACCGCCGAGGTGATGAAGGCCATGGCGGTGAGCACGAACATCAGCCGCCAGAAGCCGATCCGCCCCGGAAAGGGACGCAGGGCCAGCAGGTTCAGCCAGGTCAGGCAGGAGTAGGAGGCCAACTGGAGCAGCACCGCCGCGCACAACCATCCCCACCGGGCGGTGGCGAACAGCCGGGCGGCGCCCCGGATTTCCTTGAGCAGGGGCCAAAACAGGTAGACGACCACGCCCAGGGCGATCAGCGCGATGGACCGGCGGAGCCAGCTTTTCAGCATATTCCTCTTGAGGAATACTTGGGGCGTCGGGGGCAGGTTGTCAAGCTCCGCCGGGCGGCCGCGGCGGTCACCCCTGCTACCGCCCCGCGCGGCGATTGAACTCCTCGATCAGCGCGTCCACCTGG
>CAVUYS010000018.1:0-8905 GCA_963745745.1 uncultured Spirochaetota bacterium
GCGCTCGGCCAGCTCGCGCGCCGAATTGGACAGGTCGCATTCCAGCCAGCGGCCGGCTTGCTGAGGATCGGCTTCCCGCAGCGCCGCCAGCAGCCCCTCGTGGAAGGGGTCGTGAGCGTGCACGTCGATCTTGAGGTAGAGGTACATGTAGGGGCTGATCCGGTGCCGGAGGTCGTCGATGATCTCGCACAGGATCGGCTTGTTGGCGCTCTGGTAGACGGCGCGGTGGAATTCCACGTTCTTTTCCAGGTAGAGACTCGCGGTCCTGGCAGGCCTTCATTTCGCCCAACGTCCGCTCGAGGCTCTGGAGCGGTTCTGGCGGGCAGTGGCTGGCTGCTTCCGGGCGGCCGCCACCTCCAGCTTGATGCGGATCTCGAAGAGTTCCTCGAGGTTCTCGATGAACTTGGGATCGTGAGCCGGCGGTTTTTCTGGATGTGGATGAGGTTGTTGGCCTCCAGCGCTTTCAAGGCCGTGCGCACGGGCATCAAGCTCACGCTGAGCCCCTCGGCCAACTCGGTTATGGTCACGGAGGACCCGGGGAGAGCTTGCCGGAGACGATGGCCTGCAGGATTTCGCTGTAGACCTGCCTTTCCAGGGTCGAATGTATTACCGAATTCAGCTGATCCAACACGTGGCCTTGCTCCTCTGTCGCCTGAGGATAACAGGTTTTGATCAAGTATCCAATTGCCCGGAAACGGCGATTTCTGATGATTCCAAATAGTGAGAACGATCGTCAGGTAAGCAAGAATATTTCCATTGACGGCTGGAGCGGCAGCGGTTAGGCTGGACGGATTCCCTAGCAATCGGTAAAAGAAAGAGGAGGAGCAAATGAGCAGAAGTCGACTGGTTCTGGTTCTGATGCTGGGCCTTCTCGTCGTGGTCTCGGGCGTTTTCGCCGCCCCCAAGCAGCTCGTCGTGGGCTGCCTCGAGCCGCTGACCGGCTCGTACGCGGTGTTCGGCACCGAAGCCAAGATCGGGATGGAGATCGCCATCCAGCACATCAATGCCGCCGGCGGCATCAAGTCCCTGGGCGGCGCAACGCTGAAGCTCGTGGCCGAGGATTGCGGCGAGTCGCCGGACACCGCGAAGCTCAGCGCGGAGAGCCTGATCAGCAAGAACAAGCCGGTGGCCATCCTGGGGCTGTACATCAGCCGGCTGACCATCCCGGTGTCGGAAGTCACGGACCGCAACAAGGTCATCCTGGTCGCGGACGCCCTGGCGGACAACCTGACCCAGATCGGCCGCCGCTACCTGTTCCGGCCCTCGGCCAACGCCGGGCAGTACGGGGCCTCGGCCGTGGAGTTCGTGGTGGACATCGCCAAGAAGAAGGGCGTGGCCGTCAACCGCGTCGCGATAATCAACGAGGACTCCTCCTTCGGGCACAGCGTGGCCATGGGGGCGGTGAACGCCGCGTTGAAGAACAAGCTGACCATCGTGTACCAGAAGGAATACCCCTACGACCTGTCCGACGCCACGGCGATCGTCTCCGACATCGTCGCCGCCAAGCCGGACGTGGTGTTCCACTGCCCGTACTTCATGGATGCCATCCTGTTCGCCAAGACCATCCGGGAGGGCGGGAGGATACCCAAGTTCGTGGCCGGCATGGGGGCCTGCGGCTACGCCGACGCCAACTCCATCGAATCCATGGGCGAAACGGACAACTTCTACACCGACACCTACGGCTACAACCCGGAGAAGGGCAACGCGGCGAACAAGAAGTTCGTCGCCGATTTCAAGGCCAAGACCGGGCACATCCCCTCGGACGCTCCGGGCATGAACTACTACGCCATGTGGGTGTCTGAAGGAGGCCCTGGAGCTATCCGGGAAGCTGTTCCCGAAAGACCCGCTGAAACCCGACAACCTGCGGGAAGCCTTCCTGAAGCTGGAGATCACTCCGGCCCGCGCGGTGGACACCTTCCCGAGCGCCTCCATCCGCTTCAACGGCACGGGCGACAATCCCGACGCCAAGGCGGTGGTCATGCAGGTGCTGGACGGGCAGACCAAGAGTGGTGTGGCCGTTCGAAACCGCCCAGGCGCAGGCAGTATTCCCGCGCCCGGACGCGAGCAAGTTACTGGCAGTGCGAGAGGATACCAGCCGGGTGAACCCCGGCCAGCCTTTCCGAGAATATCGATGATCGCTCAACATTCTGCAAGGCGTCGCGGACGGGGCCCTGATGGGCTGCGTCTACGCGCTGATCGCCCTGGGGCTGTCGCTCATCTTCGGGGTCCTGAACATCGTCAACTTCGCCCACGGCGATTTCGTGATGCTGTCCATGTACCTGACCTTTTGGGCGAGCACCTACCTGTCGCTGGACGCGGTGTTCACCCCGCTGATCACGATTCCGGCTGCTGTTCGGCCTGGGGGTGCTGATCTATTACTCGATCATCCAGAAGACCCTGCGGGAAAGGTTCGTCGTGCAGGTCGCGGTCACCGTCGGGCTGATGACCTTCCTGCGGGCCCTCGCCCAGCTGGTCTGGGAGGCCCGCCCCCGGGCCCTGAAGTTTTCGATCATACAGGGGAACTTCCCCGTCGGGCCGTTCAACGTCCTGCTCTCCCGCCTGATCTCGGCCTCGGTGAGCGTCGTGGCCGTGCTCGCGGTGGCGCTGTTCCTGAAGTACTCCTGGCTGGGCCGCTCGATCCGCGCGGCCTCGGACGACGCGGACGCCGCCTCCCTGATGGGGGTCAACATCCGCTGGATCTACGCCTTCGCCTTCGCCATGGGTTCGGCGCTGACCGCCCTGGCCGGCGGCCTGCTGATGAGCTTCCAGCAGGTCGACCCGACCATGGGGATACGCTTCGGCCTGTTGAGCTGGTGCATCCTGGCCCTGAGCGGCCTGGGCTCGATTTCCGGGCTGCTGATCTCGGGGGTGATCGTCGGCGTGGCCGAGGCCCTGACCGTGGCCTACTGGGAACCGCGGGCCCGGTCCCTGATCGTGTACCTGATCTTCGTGGTGATCCTGTGGCTGCGGCCCCGGGGACTTTTCGGGAGGAAGTAGTGAGAAGGAACAGCAGGGGCTCCTGGCTGCTGGCCGTCGCGCTCGCCGCCGTCGCCGCGGCGCTGCCCCTGGCCTTCCTGCGCAACCAGTACAACCTCATCCTGCTCACCACGGTGGCCATGTACGGGGTGCTCACCAGCGCCTGGAACATCATCGGCGGGATGGCCGGGCAGCTGGACCTGTCCGGCCGGGGCCTATCTGGGGCTGGGGGCCTACACCACGGCCACCCTGCTGCTGCGCTGGAACATCACCCCCTGGGTGGGCATGTTCGCCGGCGGGGCGGTGGCCATGGGCTTCGCCTTCCTGGTGGGCTTCCCGCTGTTCCGCTTCCGCATCCGGGAGGTCTGGTACGCCTTGTCCTCCTCCGCCCTGGTCGTGGTCCTGCAGGTGGTGTTCCTGCTGTGGAAGCAGGTCGGCGGCCCCATGGAGCGCCTGCTGCCCTCGGCCAGCTACTCGCTGTACAACCTGCGCTTCCAGTCCTACCTGCCCTACTACTACATCATGCTGGTCCTGCTGCTGGCCACCCTGTTCATCACCTACCGCATCCGCACCCGGCGCCTGGGCTACTATCTGCTGGCCCTGGGCGACAACGAGGACGCGGCCGGGGTCCTGGGGGTGGACGCCCGGGGAAGCAAGCTGAAGGCGCTGGTGATCTACGCCTTCCTGGTCGGGGTCACCGGCGGCCTGTACGCCTGCATCTACGGGTTCGTGCACACCAGCTTCTTTTCCACCACCATCAGCATGGAGGTGGCCATCCTGGGTATCGTGGGCGGCATGGGCATCATCTACGGTCCGCTCCTGGCCACGGTCATCCTGGTCACCGGCCGCGAGCTGCTGCGGGCCAGCCTGGGCGGACGCCTCCAGAGCCTGTACCTGGTGATCTACGCGGTGGTGCTGATCCTGATCGCCCTGCTGCGCCCGCGGGGCCTGGCGTCGTTGATCGGCGCCTGGAGGAAGGAGAGGCGATGAGCGGCCAGGCGATCCTCCAGGTGAGCGAGCTCTGCAAATCCTTCGGCAACCTGGCGGCCCTGAACCGGGTCAGCTTCCACATCGCCCCGGGGGAGATCCTCGGCCTGATCGGGCCGAACGGGGCGGGCAAGACCACCCTGTTCAACACCATCTCCGGCCTGTACCACCCGGATGGCGGGCAGGTGGCCTTCAAGGGCCAGAGCATCGGCGGCCTGTCGCCGCATGCGATCTGCAAGCTGGGCATGTCCCGCACCTTCCAGGTGACCCAAGCCTTCGAGCACCTCAGCGTGGCCGAGGCCATCCGCATCGGAGCGTACAACCGCCATGGGGAGAGGGAGGTCGAGGCCAAGGTCCGGGAAACGGTGGCTTTTTTCGGCCTGGAGAAGATCCAGGACTGGAAGTGCTCGGATCTCGGCCTGGCCCCCTTGAAGCGGGTGGAAGTGGCCCGGGCGGCGGCCACGGACCCCGAGCTGCTGCTGCTGGACGAGGCCGGGGCCGGTTTGAACGCTTCGGAGCTGGCCGAGCTGATGGAGATGCTCAAGACTCTGCGCCGCAAGCGGGACATGACCCTGTGCGTCGTGGAGCACGTCATGCCGATGGTCATGGGTCTGTGCGAGCGGATCATCGTGCTGGATTACGGGGAGCTCATCGCCGAGGGCACCCCGGAGATGATCAGCAAGAACGAGAAGGTGATCGAGGCCTACCTGGGCCGGAGGAGCAAGCGGTGACCGCGCTGCGCGTCCAGGGCCTGCGCTCCGGCTACGGCAAGGTCCCGATCCTGGCAGGGGTAGATCTGCTGGTGGCCGGCGGCGAGGTCGTGGCCGTGGTCGGGCCCAACGGGTCCGGCAAGAGCACGCTGCTCAAGACCATCTGCGGGCTGATCCGGCCCTATTCCGGTCAGGTCCTGTTCGACGGGCGGGACATGGCGGGCCGGCCGTCGTACCACATCGCGCGGGCGGGAATCTCCTACGTGCCCGAAGGCGGGCGGCTTTTCCCCAACATGACCGTGCGTGAAAACCTGCTCATGGGCGCGTTCGCCACCCCCGCGAATCTCAAGTCCGGGCTGTTGGAGGAAATCTACACCCTGTTTCCGATCCTGCAGCAGCGCGGCAGGCAGTACGCCGCGACCTTGAGCGGCGGGGAGAAACAGATGCTGGCCATCAGCCGCGGCCTGGTTTCCAGCCCAAAGATTCTCATGCTCGACGAGCCGTCCCTGGGGATCGCCCCCAAACTGGTGGAGGAAATCTACGATCGCCTGCACGCCTTGAAGGCCAAGGGGCTCACGGTGCTCCTGGTGGAACAGAACACGAACTTCGCCCTGGAGCTGGCGGATCGGGCGTACGTTCTGGAGAACGGCCGGATCGTGCTCGAGGGCAGCGGACAGCAAGTGGCGGCGAACCCGGAAATCAAAAGGCACTTTTTAGGGCTTTAAGGCAGCAATTCTTGCCGATGAAGGGCAGATAGGACTTGACGGCTAATTTGATATATGATCAAATATTAAATATCCCCGTTGGTGGATAGAATCATCAATATATGGAGGATGGCTATGGGTGATGATTTCAAGCAAATGAAGGAACAGGTGCAGGCGGGCGAAGCCGACAAGCTCAAGGAGCTGATCAAGAAGGCCCTGGCCAGCAAAGTGGCGCCCATGGAGATCATCGAGAAGGCGCTGCGACCGGCAATGGAAGAGGTCGGACAGAAGTTCGAGACCCTGGAGATCTTCCTCCCCGAGATGATCATGGCCGCGGATGCCATGTCCGCCGGCGTCGAGATCCTGCGGCCGCTCCTGGCGGCTGCCGGCGGGGAAAAGAAGGTCGGGCGCGTGGTCCTCGGCACGGTCAGCGGCGACGTGCACCGCATCGGCAAGGACATCGTGCGCATCATGCTGGAGGGCGCCGGCTTCGACGTCACGGACGCCGGCCATGACGTTCCCGACGACACCTTCCTGGCGAAGGTGAAGGAGCTGAAACCCGACATTCTGGGCATGTCGGCGCTGATGACGACCACCATGCAGAACATCCCGCGCGTGATCGACGCCCTGAAGGCCGAAGGGCTGCGCGGCAAGGTGAAGGTGATCGTCGGCGGCGCGCCCGTGCTGGCCGACTGGGCCAAGCAGATCGGCTCCGACGGGTACGGGGAGAACGCCGTTCAGGCCGTGAGCGTCTCGAAGAAACTGGTCGGTTGAGAAAGGAGAAAGCGATGATCGATTTCTGGGAAGTCGTCAAGCGGTCCGAAACGGGCGAGAAGATCCACGAGGAGGAGTTCAACCGGCGGGTGGGCCGCGTGTCCGCCGAGGTGATCAAGAAGTACAGCATCAAGTACAACCCGGAGGAGGTCGTCTGCGCGGACGATGCCCTGGCCGACCGGCTGTTCGACGCGGCGGTGGACTTCTTTCTGCAAGTAGGCGTGTACTGCACCTCCACCGGCCGGGTCATGAAGTTCAGCAAGAACGAGCTGTTCGACTCGCTGGAGGCGGCGGTGGACCAGATCGTCTGGGGCGAAGGCCGCGACCAGAAGATCCAGAAGGCCCGAAAGGTGGAGGATTCCCGGCCCGTCTTCAGCAACTTCACCCTGGTGGGCAATCCGTATTCCGAGGCCACCTTCCTGGCAGGCGGCCATGAGCGTGGCCAAGGAGCGGCTGGCGGACTGCTTCTCCGCCGGCTCCCTGCTGCACACCCTGGGCGGAGTGGAAGTGCGCTCCGGTTCCCCCATGGAAGTGGAGGCCGCCATCTGGGACATCGGCAAGCGGCGCGAGGCCGCCCGGCGCGTGGGGCACCCCGGCAAGGGGATGTACACCATGGTTTCCGCGGCCGAGCACGCCGATGCCATGATCGCCGCGGCGCGCCCGGAGTTCGGGGCCCTGCCCCGGGACGCGATGCTCTGCGGCGCGGTGGCGGAAATGAAGGTGGACTACGACCGGATGAAGAAGGTTTCCTTCCTGCTGCGCACCACCTACACCATCGGCGGACTGTACGGGCCGCTGATGGGGGGCTACGCGGGCGGGCCGGAAGGCACCGCTATGGTCCTGGTGGCCCACCACTTCCTGGGGCGCCTGGTGTTCCAGACCGAGTACTCCTGCTGTTTCCCCATCGAGATCCACGAGACCTGCAACACCACCCGGCGCATGCTCTGGCTGACGGCGGTTTCGCACCAGGCCCTGTCCCGCAACACGCACCTGCTGCACTTCTCCAACACCTTTATCGCGGCGGGGCCCTGCACCGAGTTCGCGGCCTACGAGTTGATCAACCATGGCATCACCTCGGCGGTCTCCGGGGCGGATCTGTCGCCCTCCGCCGTGGCCCGCAACCGCATGCCCGAGCGCGCCACCGGCATGGAGGGGCGCATTGCGGCGGAGGCGGCGCACGCCGCCACGAGGATGGGCCTGACCCGCAAGCAGGCCAACGAGATCGTGAAGAAGATTCTGCCGAAATACGAGAAGGACATCTCCAAGGCCCCGATCGGCAAGACCATCAGCGAATGCTATAATATGGAAACGGTGGAGCCGACCAAGGAATATCTGGACCTGTACGAGAAGGTAAAGAAGGAAGTCAGCTCGTACGGACTGAAGTATCCGTTCTTCGCCAGGTAGCGGTTGGAGGCAGGGGCTCTCAGCCTCTGCCTCTTTTCTTTTGCCAGGAGAGCGAACCATGAAGACGGTGTTGAAGAGCCAGTCGCAGGAAGTCGTCGTCAGCACGGACGGTCCTATCGTCATGATCGGAGAAAAAATCAACCCCACGGGACGCAAGAAGCTGGCCGCCGCGCTGCAGGCCGGCGACTTCGAGTACGTCAAGCAGCAGGCCCTCCAGCAGGCGGCTTTCGGCGCGCACGTGCTGGACGTCAACGTCAGCGTTCCGGGTCTGGACGAGAAGAGCCTTCTTCCGGCGGTGGTGAAATTCCTGACGGCGCACACGCCGCTGCCGCTCTGCCTGGACTCCAACAACCCCCAGGCGCTGGCGGCGGCCCTGGAAGTCGCCCCCGGCAAGCCCCTGGTGAACTCGGTTTCCGGGGAGGAGGGCAAGCTGCGGGACATCCTGCCGGTGGTCAAGGATCGCGGGGCGGCGGTCATCGGGCTGACCATGGACAAGGCCGGCATCCCGGCGGACGCCGAGGCGCGCCTGGCCATCGCGGGGAAGATCCTCGAGCGGGCGGCCAAGGCCGGCATCCCCGCGGAGGACGTGCTGATCGATCCTCTGGTGCTTTCGGTCGGGGCCGATCAGAAGGCCGCTGCCGTCACTCTGAGGACCATCGCGCTGGTCCGGCGCGAGTTCGGGGTGAACATCAACCTCGGCGCCAGCAACGTCTCCTTCGGGCTGCCGGACCGCCAGACGGTCAACCAGGCTTTCCTGGCCCTGGCCTTCGGGGCCGGCGCCAGCTGCGTGATCACCGATGCGGAGAAGCTGGCAGGCGCCGTGCTGGCCAGCGATCTGCTGCTGGGCCGGGACCCCTACGGAAGCGGTACCTGATCCACGTCCGCAGGATGCAGGCCGCCGCTGCGGCCGCGGTCAAGGGATGAAGAAGATCAAGGCGCGTGCCGGCGCCCTGATCACTATAGGGCGATCCGCTCAGGCTTTTCCCAGCACCATGGCCAGCAGGGCCATCCTTAGAAATACGCCGTTGTGGGCCTGGCGGGAGTAGGCAGCCCCGGGCAGCGCATCCACCTCTTCGGCGATCTCGTCCACGCGAGGCAGGGGGTGCATGACGGTCAGCCCCGGCTTGGCCTTCTCCACCAGCTCGCGGGTCAGGATGTAGCTGCTTTTCAGCCGCTCGTACTGGGCCGGATCCTCGAAGCGCTCGCGCTGGATGCGGGTCATGTAGACGACGTCCGCCCGGGCCAGGGCCGCGCGCAAGTCGGTGGTCTCCTCCACCGGGATGCCACGGGCCCGCACGTCCCGGGTGACCGCCTCGGGCATCTTCAGCTCGGCCGGCGAGCAGTACACGT
>CAVUYS010000019.1:0-61959 GCA_963745745.1 uncultured Spirochaetota bacterium
CCGGTGTCCCACCGCGATCGCCGCGTCGACGGTCCGCGGCGCCATGCGCCAGAGCCGCCCTCCGGCCGGAGCCGAAACCCCAGCGATCGACAGCTCGAGCCGTTGTTCGGCATCCGACGGGTTCAGCACCGCGAAGGTCAGCGTCTTGCGATCCTCGCCGAGCGCGGCGCTCACGTCCAGCGGGTAGGTGTCGCTCCCCGGATTCACTCGCGGCTGGTCTCCGGCCGGGTACCCCGGCTTCGGCTGCGGCGAGTCCCCGGAAACACCTCGACGGGGACGGTGCCGCAAGTGCTCCCGGTACATCTTGAAGAGGAGCCCCGTCGGGTTCAGGACGGCGTCGGTTCGGCTCGCGCTGATCATCGACGTCGCGCACGAACTTGCCCAGCTGGAAGAGGTCGGAGTGGCTGAACATCTCGTGGAAGACCCAGGCGTAGGCCGGCACCACCTTGTACGAGTCGCGGGGGCGCGCCGATGTACGCCCATTCGTCCAGGCTCATCGGGACCCGCTTCTGCAGCTCGGGATGCGCTTCAGGTACTCCTGGTAGTGCTCGTACTTCGCCCGGACCTGCGTCGCGGGCTGGCGCATCCCTTACTCGACGAGCGAGTACTCGACGGGACCTTCTTCTCTCCAGGTCGAACCGCTGGTTGCTGGTGGAGTAGAAGTGCTCGCTCAGGAGATCGACGCCGTCCAGGCAGTGGAACAGCAGGCCGCTGCTCAAGTCCGCGGGAGACAGGTAGTCCGACAGGATCTGGCTGTTGACGCCTTCCCTGCTTGGAGCCGGTCATCGCGTCGGGCATCGAGCCGGCGGCAATCAGCTTGATCGTCGGATCCACCCGCCGCATCGCCTTGGCGAACAGGTCGTGCTTCAGCACGAACTGCGCGAGCGGCACGAAACCCAGCTGCCAGTTGCCCCAGGGCTCGTTGCCCACGCCCCAGAACTTGACGTGGTACGGCTCGGGATGGCCATTGGCGGCGCGCACGCGTCCCATCGGCGTGGCGGCCTGCCTTGTTGTACTCGACGAGCTGCGCGGCGGACGACGCGTCGCCGAAGCCCGCGTTGACGGTCACGTAGGGCTCGACGTCCAGCAGCCGGCACAAGGCTGCATGGACTCGTCGGTGCCCTGACGTCGTTGGGCTGAACCGCGTGCCAGACCGGGTCCATGATGGGCGGACGCCGGTCGGGATCGCCTATGGCGTCGCGCCACTCGTGGCCGGAGACGAAGTCGCCGCCCGGGAAGCGGTAGACGCCGGACTGCAGCGGCCGGAGCGCGGCCACGACCTCGCGGTCCTTGGAAGCCCTGCACGTTGTTCGCCGGCATCAGCGAAACCGCACCCACGTGAAAGCTGCCGGTTCCGGTCCCGACGATCTCCAGGCGGGCGTCGTCGGCGTCGGCCGCCGCCTCGAACCGCAGCGCGTGTTTCTGATAGCCGGAGCCGAGCTTGTCGATGACGACGGGTCCGGCGGTCCGTGGTCCCCCAGACGAGTGCCACGCGCACGGCCGCGCCTGCCGTACCGGCCAGGACGACCCGGCCCGTGTAGGACCTGCCCTTGCGCAACGCCAGCCCAGCCTGCTGGATTCCGCGCCCATCGGGGCCGAGCTTGACCATGGGTGTGTGGTCGCCCACGTACGGGCCCGTCGTGTCCATCGTCACGAACTCCTCCGGACCGACGGGCGTCCAGCGACGCGGTGGCGTGCGCCTCATCCCCGTCGGTCCGGCGGGTGGCTCGGCGGGGGGGTGAGCCGTGATCGTTTGGTAGAACTTCCGGTCGTCCCTTCAGCATCTCGGCCGACACGCCGCTGTTGACGATTCCCCCGATGCGCTCCAGGAACTGTCCGTACACGTACTTCTGATACCGGCACTGTCTTGGAGGCGTCGATCCTCGAAACGCACCCGTCCTCGGCTGAGCAGGAGAAGGGGCCGGAAGAGAAGGCGCGGCGACGAGCAACATCGGCGAGATGAGATGGCCGGCCGCTTCGAGTGCACGGTTGCGACCTCCGCGAACGCACTCGGAGCCGGTGGCCGGGGCACCGGAGCCGTCGTCGCGAGCGCGTCGATTCTGATGGACGACCCCCATGGTCCACGCGACCGTGCGCCGGCAGTGCCACGGACCAGAGTCCTAGGGTGAACCCGGACCCTGATCCCATGCAGCAGGCCAGCCCCGGAGGGTTGCTGCGAGCGAGCGCGTGCCTCATCATCCGAGTCGGCACTGTCTGCTGCATTGGGCGCGAGACTACTCCTGCACCACTTCGGCGAGTTCGAGGTGGCCCCACATTCCTAACGGAGCTGGTCATGACCAGGCATGGTGTCGGCCGAGCGAGGGCGTGGATCACCCGGGCGCTCCCGGCCCTCACGCTCGCGTCGGCCTCCGCGCTGCGGGCGCCTCCGCGCAGGACCAGCCGCTGAAGCTCAACGACAACGACTACCTTGAGAAGCGCGGGCTCGACGTCTTCGTCTTCAGCAGCGAGTACAACGGCATGTTCTTCGACGAGAAGACGGCCGGCATCGAGCTGATCCACCACGGCGTGCGGACGGCGACGGGCGGCGCGGTGCGCCTGAAGCCGACGCCCGAGCAGTGGGACCAGATCCCGCGGTTCGTGAAGCGCAAGGTCGATCGGGAGCCCAACACCATTCGAGGCGGTTCCGTTACGACGCGTTCAACTTCGACTCCCGCATGGTCGTGAGGCCCGAAGGCAACGGATTCATCGGCGTATTCCTCGACCAGCCGCTGCCGGCGCAGCTCGAAGGCCGCACCGGGCTGAACCTCGAGTTCCTCCCTTCCGCCTACTTCGAGAAGACCTACCTCGTCGACGGCCAGCCTGGGGATTATCCCGCTCTATAGCATATGTAACTGAACGAAGTAAAACAAACAAAAAAAAAACATTGCCGGTGGCGGTGCAGGCAGGGGGGGTTGGGTCGTTGTGTTCAGCACGAGACCCGCGCGACGCGAGCAAAAAGGCGCCGTGCCCGAAGGCGCGCCGCGTCGAAACACGGCCGCTTTACGTGCCGGCATGCCCGTGCTCGAGTGCGCCCCCATGGCCGCCGGCGCCTGCCCCGCCCGCTCGGGCTCCGGCTGCTGAACGGCGTCGGCCGCGCGCGCTGCGCGGCGTCGGGCTCCCGCTGCTCGCCTCGACGCCGCGAGGCGCTGCTGGCGCGCGCGAGCGCCGCGACGGGGCTCGACGACTTCGGCGACGACGGCTTCCGCGACGCCGTTCGGCATCCTGCTCGACGGCCTCGAGCGCGAGGCGGCGCTGACGCTCCTCGGCCGCGTCATCGCGCGCACCGATCTCGTGCGCCTGCTCGAGAACCGGCTCCGCATGACGGCGGCGCACGCGCGCGCATCCCGAGATCGCCGCGCGGGCGCGTCGAGCGCCCGCTCTTCATCGTCGGCCTGCCGCGCACCGGCACGACGATCCTGCACGAGCTCCTGGCGCAGGATCCGGCGAACCGCGTGCCGATGACGTGGGAGGTGATGCACCCGTGGCCGCCGCCGGAGCGCGCGACCTACGAGACCGACCCGCGCATCGCGCGGTCGAGAAGCACTTCGCGGCGTCGACCGGCTGATCCCCGGCTTCAAGACGATGCACCCGATGGGCGCGCAGCTGCCGCAGGAGTGCGTCGCGCTCACGGCGCACGACTTCGCGAGCATGATCTTCACGACGACCCACCGCGTGCCCGACCTACCAGGCGTGGCTCGACGCGGCGGACCTGCGCTGGGTCTACGCGTCGCACCGCCGCCAGCTGCAGTACCTCCAGTGGCGCTGTCCGGCGGAGCGCTGGGTGCTCAAGTCGCCCGGCCACCTCTGGGCGCTCGACGCGCTCCTCGCCGTGTATCCCGACGCGCGCATCGTGCAGACGCACCGCGATCCGCTCCGGGTGGTCGCCTCGCTCGCGAGCCTGGTTGCGTCCTGCTGCGGCATGGCGAGCGACGCGATCGATCGCCCGCGATCGGCCCCGAGTGGACGGAGCGCCTCGCCGCCGGACTGCAGCGCGCGACGGCCGTGCGCGACGCGCGACCGGCGGGCGCCGCCGGCGTCTTCGACATGCACTTCCAGGAGCTCGTGCGCGACGAGATCGGCATGGTGCGCCGCATCTACGCGCACTTCGAGCTCGACGCTCTCGGCCGACGCCGAGGCGCGCATGCGCCGCTTCCTCGCCGCCAATCCGAACGACAAGCACGGCGCGCATCGCTACACGCTCGCCGACGCCGGGCTCGACGTCGCGACCGAGCGCGCGCGGTACGCCGCCTACCAGGAGCGCTTCGGGATCCCGTCGGAGTCGGTGGTGTGAGAGGAAGGCCGCGTCCGGGCTTTGGCTTGGACGGCATGCGCGCCGCCGCGAGCGTAAGGAGTGGAGCCCCGCTCCGGCAGCCGAACGCTCGAGAAGCGGTTCCGAAACGCGCGTTTTTGGGCCTTCCCGCATCAGGGCGAACCCTGAACACTGAGTGGCAGGAGGGCATGCGCATGCGCTCGCGTTGGAAGGCGGGGGTTTTCACCCTGCTCCTCGTCGTCGGTTGCTCCCGGAGCGGAGGGTCGGGTCCACCGCAGTCGCTGCACGCGTTTGCGTCGAGCGAAACGCCGATCACGACGCAGCGGGTGACGCCGGCCGAGGGTGGTTGGCGAGTCGCCAGCGACGGCGCCGGCAGCGTGCGGCTGTTCGAGGTCCCGACTGCCGGGCTCTGAGCAGCAGACGACCCTCGTCTACCGCGCCCGCTCGTGAAGGCCAACGACGTCCGCGGCAAGGCGTACCTCGAAGATGTAGCAATACGTCTAGCCAAGAACTAGCAGCAAAAAAAAAAAACGTTTCCCTTGCCGGCCAAGCAGCGTGGCCGAAGGGTTGGGCAGAAAAAAAAAAAACGGCCACATTTGTGAGGACCGAATCAAGGTTGTAAAACGTCTGGGTCGCAACTCCCGTCGAATTAGAAATCTGGCAAGTCTCGGAAGCACTCAGGCCAGCCATATCTGCAGCCACCCCGCAGCCACCCTAGGGTCACGCAAGTGCAGCGCACGTTTGAAGCCCGGCCGATGTGGTCGGGCTTTTGCTTGCATAGGGTGTAGGCGTTGCCTTCCTTGGGCTGGACTGCGATCCTACCTTAGTTTTGGGCCGCTCTGGGTCCATCAGCCTGAGCGGCTCCCTTCGGTGTGTACATTTGCACTCCCCAGCCATTGGTGAAGTCATTCGATGCCAGGCGCGTGAAGCCTGAAGCAAAGAAGGCTGATCCGATACTTACTCAACCCCTGAGTATCGAGCCTTCCGTAAGGCAGTGATGCAGCGTGCAGGATGGCGCTGTGAGGTGGTCAGCAGGGTAGACGTTGCACCAACAGACACCCCACACCAGCGCGCGTGTGCGGACCACATCCCCGAGCTGCGTGATGGTGGTGCGCCATTCGATCCCACGAATGGCATGTGCAAATGCGCATCACACCACACAGCCAAGACCGCAGCGCAGCACGCAGCAAGGCTGGCAGCGCCTTCAGCATAGGGGCGCCGACGTGGTGAACGTGTACGGAGAGCCGGGCGCCGCCGACGGGGGGGCCGGGAGGCTGGTATCCCGAAGTGACGCCTCCGGCACGGTGAGCTACCTGTACGGCAAGCTGGGCGAGACGGTGGGGGTGAGCCGCACGATCACCCGCTGGAGCGGCAGCCCGGTGAGCTCGACGATGCGCACCGAGTGGGACTATCTGGGCCGGCTTCAGGAGGTGCGCTACCCGGACGGGGAGGTGCTGCTGTACGGGTATGATGAGGGCGGGCAGATCGCCTCGGCCACCGGCTTCCACGACGGCTACACGGAGGTCGGCGGGCTGGACCACTGGAGCTCGGAGCACTGGTGGTGGTCGCAGGACCGGGGCCAGCACTGGAACCGCGGCCGGGGCTGGGGGTGGTACTCCAGCTTGCGCAGCCGCGACTGGAACAGCTGGTGGCAGGCTCACCCCTCGCACGGCTCCGAAAGCCCGCACCATCACCGCCGGCACCCGACGCTCTTCACGCTCACCGAGTACGTGAAGGACATCGGCTACGACGCCTTCGGGCAGCGGGTGGCGCTGGACCTGGGCAACGGGGTCTCCACCTCCTACAGTTACGACGCGGACCGGAGGTGGCTGCAGGCCATCAGCACGCGCACCGCGGATGCCACCTCACTGCAGGGCATCCAGTACAGCTTCGACCTGGTGGGCAACATCCTGGCCGTGGGCAACAACGCCACGGCCTTCGGCAAGGGCTACACCTCATCGGCCAGCTACGCCTATGACGAGCTGGACCAGCTCGTCCAGGCCTCCGCCACGCTGAGCAAGGCGGTGGAGGGCAACACGAAGTGGCGGGGGGAGGGCTGGCACACGGCCCAAAGCTCCACCTACACGCAAGCGTTCGCCTTCGACGCGCTCGGGAACCTGACCCGCAAGACCAGCGCGGAGAGCGGGGCCCCGCCCAGCCCGCCGCGGGCTTCCCTCACCTATGATCTCACCTACCAGTATTACGAGGGCAAGGCGCACCAGGCCGAGCGGATCGGCAGCTTCTGGTACCGCTACGACGCCAACGGCAACCTGCTGGAGGAGCGCCGCTGGGGGCAGGAGCCGCTGGCCAGTGGGCGGCAGGCGAGCTTCACGGGGGCGCCCGGCTACGGGGAGGCGGGAACGGGGTACCTGGAGCGGCTCTACCAGTGGGATGAGGAAAACCGCCTGGTGGCAAGCTCCGAGCAGGGGGGCCTCGACCGTGTCCTACCGCTACGGGGCCGACGGCCAGCGGGCACTGAAAGCCTCGCAAGCCGGGGAGACGCTGTACTTCGACTCGATGTGGACGGGCACGGCCGACTACCCCAACGGCTGGCGGTGGAGCAAGCACATCTACGTGGGCTCCACGCGGATGGCCACCCGCCTGGGCTACGACGGACGGGAAATGGACCTGGACTACCACCGGGTGAACACCTACTACTACCACAGCGACCACCTGGGCAGCGTGCAGCTGGTGACCGATTACCAGGGCAAGGTGTACGAGCACATGGAGTACACGGCGTATGGAGAGCTGTGGGTGGAGCACGGGCCGCAGGGGCTGGAGGCGGTGCCGTATCGGTTTACGGGCAAAGAGCTGGACCAGGAGACTGGGTTGTATTACTACGGGGCACGGTACTTAAACCCGCGCACGAGTAGGTGGGTCAGCGCGGATCCGGCGCTGGGGGATTATTTGCCCATGCGACCGGCGAACGATCAGACGCGGCAAAACAACCGAAATCTACCAGGCCAAGGAGGGGTATTTAGCACTGTGAACTTGGCAGTCTATCATTACGCCGGGAACAATCCAATACGATATTCGGACCCATCAGGGGCGGACGTGGGCAATCCTGGTCGAGACGAGCCGACCTATTCATTATTGAACCCGGTTCGGCAGAAAGAATTCGATCGAATGTTCAAATTTGGTGGTGGACGCGAAGGTACAGTGTCCTGTCAGACATGCTCCTTCTTCAACACCTATGCTGCTCGTACGCCAGGAGGACTTCCTTTCTCGGCTATGGAAAAAGCCGTACGGGCGGGACGAGCAAGTGGCGCGATAGAGAGCGAAGGATATGTTGGCGATGCATCCCAACTCAGCAAATTGATAGCAGCAAGTCTGGGAAAAGAAACTTATCAAGAATACATATATACGGCCCCCGATTGGCAACTGCAGACAATGACAGAAAGCGAATACTTAGAATCAACATCCCCAGCAGGGATCGTTGAGGAATACAACGAGCAACTTCAGACAATGCACTACACAGCCGTTATCCGCTCAGGGAGCGGCGTGACAAAAATCGATCCCTTGGATCCCCAAAGACCCGAGGCTGCGGGATATGAGGTCATACAGATACGGCCGCTCCAGGATGTACTTCTGAGGTGAATGATGAACGTGAAAAAGACATGCATCGGGTTTGCTGTATTGCTCATAGTTTCGGCGGCATGCACAGGGCAGCCTCGAATGCTGAAACAACAGATGGTACTCGTATCTGCGGGTCAGTTCACCATGGGAGTAGAGGGAGGTGAGGACAATCCTCCTCACTTGGCGAGGATCAGCAGCTTCTGGATGGGGAAGTACGAGGTGACAGTGAAGGACTGGCGACAGTTTATTGAAGACGTAGACATTCCATTCAAGTGGAATAGTTTTGAGTTTTTGTCGCTGGCACGTCGGAACGTGGGCTTTGTGGTGCCCGATGACTGGCCCATGTACTATGTCGATTGGTACGAGTCCGTGTGGTATTGCAATTGGCTTAGTGAGCGCGAGGGGCTGAAGCCGGTCTATGTCTTCGATTTTCAGCAGTTCAAGCGCTATCTGCTTGAAAACACGGGACCGGCGCCTGCGGTACGGTGGAATAGAAAGGCCAATGGATACAGGCTGCCAACCGAGGCAGAGTGGGAGTATGCGGCGAATAGAGGAATGACCGAAGCGACGAAGGTGGCTAAGGTACCCTCTATCGCCTGGATTCGAGAAAATGCGGATGGTCACCCACACGCTGTAGGGACCAAGGCAGCAAACTCCTTGGGTCTCTATGATATGTTCGGCAATGTTGGCGAATGGTGCTGGGACTATTTCGATAGCTCCTACTATCAAGTTTCACCGGCGGATGATCCGGCTGGACCAGACCGCGGGCGGGACCCGAAATACTTCAGCGAGGACGTCACCGAGATACGCAGCATTCGTGGCTGCAGCTGGAAAAGCAGTGCGGATAGCTGCACAATGCAGTTCCGTACCCGCAATCGGGCAGGATTTCGTGGTACTGTTGGCCTGCGGTTAGCAAGGAATGCGGATTCCCCGTAGAGTGCAATTTCTTTGCTAGGACGATAGCAGTTGGCCGCCATAGTTGGGCGGAGTTTCTGCGCGAGGGATGCAAAGGATAGGCTTAACGAAGGCCAGCCAGAGTCCGATCTCGCAGGAGCGGTGTGGTCCTTTGACCAGTCCTTGCCTGATACGAAAGTCATTAACTGAAACTAAACAGGGCCGATACGAAACAGAGCCGCATTGCTCTTCTGGGGAATTCAAAGCTGAAAGCAATCGACTCGCGAGGGCGGAGAGGATCCGCAGGTGGGCACGAAGGATAAGCAAGCACCTGAGGCCGAGCATCAGTTGGAAGGATTGGCCAATACCGAAAGGAGCGCGTGAGGGATGCGCAGGGCCGCACCTGGCCGCAGGACGGGTGCGGGTCCGAGCCCCAAAGGGGCGAGGACCGGAGCGAAGCGCAGCCCGCAGCAGCCCGACCCCTCCCCCGGAGTTAGGGAGGGAAGCCCCCTCGACAGGGAGAGCCGGCTGGGGGAGGGGGCACGCCCAGGGTACGAGAACATGGAGTACACGCCGTATGGGGAGCTGTGGATGGAGCACGGGCCGCAGGGGCTGGAGGCGGTGCCGTATAGGTTCACGGGGAAGGAGCTGGACCAGGAAACAGGCCTCTATTATTACGGGGCACGTTACCTCAACCCAAGAACCAGCCGCTGGATCAGCCCCGACCCGGCGCAAGAGAGCTACCTGCCGGTGGCGATTATCAGCGTTGGAGCGTTGCAGCGAAACCAGAACCTTCCCGGCATGGGCGGGGTGTTCAATATTGCGAACCTAGCCGCGTACCATTACGCGAACAATAATCCAGTGAGATATAGCGACCCGAGCGGAGCGGACGCAGGAAATCCAGGAAGGTATGATATTGGCTCGAGAAATAGGGCAGTTGTCGATTATGTGGTTAGCCTTCCTCTTTATAGAGAAGGTTATCCCACATGGCGGGGGATTCATGAGCAGGGACTTGCTGCAAAACCCGGTGAGCAACCAGGCGTTACATGGTGTCAAGCAGCTGCAAATGCCACTCTAATACGAGGTGGCCATGATACTAGTTCGATTCTAAACGCGAAGGGTATCGGTTGGACCAATGCAAATGATATGGCTAGGAATGCTTCCGTTGCTGCGCGGATTAATCGAACGCTTGCTGCGTACGGATTACCCATTTCGGGGGCAAGGGAAGTCGAGTCTCCTCAAGCCGCACAAGAACTAGCCAATCAAGGCCTTATGGTCCTTGCGGTAGCATCCAACCCCCGGGGGTCTGGTCACGCCGGTATTGTCGTGCCCAGTGATCGACCCTATGATCCAGCGCAAGGTCCCCTGATTGCACAACAAGGCACAGAAGATGTGGCTGGAGTAAGGTCAGCAAGAGAATCATTCGGGAGACTTGAGGTTCATTACTATATATTGCCGCAAGATACGGACCGATGAACATTGAGGAGCTATACTGTAATAGATGAGCAAATATATTGAGTTCCTTTGTGTACTTCTCAGCCTTTGGTGTTGCTCGGCAACCCCTTCCGACACTCAGCAGGCGGCATTAGAACTAGTAAGAGTTCCGGCAGGGAAGTTCCTCATGGGCGATGATTCTATTTCTGAAACACGTCCGGTGCGAGAAGTGACCATATCTCATGATTTCCTTCTAGCAAAGTTTGAGGTTACTAATGAGTTATTCTGCAAAGTGATTAATTATCTCATCGACTCGGGTGACTTTAAGGTTGAGAAACAAGCGCTTTGGAACGTAAAGACCGGACAATACAGAATGCGTTTTTTTGATTCAGAACCCTTTTACCATCAGTTTGGAGTGGAGCATCGTGCTCCCTATATCGTTCCCATCTTGGGCAGAGAAAATCATCCGGTTGTTGGGGTGAGTTGGCAAGGTGCCCTGGATTTCTGCAATGGCTTGAGCCGGATGGAAGGTCTTACTCCAGCATACGATGTGGAAAAGGAAACATGCGATTGGAATGCCAATGGATACCGTTTACCGACGGAAGCGGAATGGGAGTATGCGGCGCGCGGAGGAAATACACGCAAATTCTACCCTTGGGGAGACACCATAGATTCATCTGTGGCGAATTATGAAGGTAGCGATCATCCTTTTTCAGGTAAAACGGAGGACTTCTGGAATTCTTGGAAGCACGGGGGCCCTACGACTCCTGTGGGGTATTTCAATGGCGAAACGCATGGAAATTTTCGTACACGGTCAAATGCATCACCGTTTGGGATCTATGATCTAGTAGGGAATGTATCAGAGTGGTGCTGGGACACGTATGCACCAAGCTACAAAGGCCTGCCGACGGTAGATCCGCGAGTCGGGATTGGGCCCGGAGCTCTGAAAGTGGTTCGGGGCGGTGACTTCTTTAGTCTTCCTCAACAGCTAAAGGTATATGAACGACAGAACTATGGATCCTTTTCTTCGCCTGCTCGTGTCGGATTCAGAGTTGCGCGGTCAACCAAATAGAGTGAATTACCCACTGCTCGCTAGCATAGGGAGCCATTCCCAAAGATGCTGGGCAAACCTGGGAGGAGAGGTTCGCTCTGCACACGAGGGCCCTATGGATGACAGTGCTGACAGGCTCCGAAAAAAAGCGTGAGGGATGCGGAGGGCCGCGCCCGGCCGCAGGCCGGGTGCGGGTCCGAGCCCCAACGGGGCGAGGACCGGAGCGAAGCGCAGCCCGCAGCAGCCCGACCCCTCCCCCAGGGTTCTCGGGAGGGTGCCTCACTAACGGAGGAGGCCGGCTGGGGGAGGGGGCACGCCCAGGGTACGAGCATGTGGCGTACACGCCGTACTTTATCAGCGCACGACCTGGTAGCCTTCCCCCTCGATGGCCGCCGCCAGGTCCGCCTCGGCCAGGACGGATTCGTCCCAGCGCACCTCGGCGGACTTCTTCTGCAGATTCACCTCCACGTGCTGCACTCCGGCCAGGGCGCGCACCGCCCGGGTCACGGCCTCCGTGCAATGGTGGCAGCTCATTCCTTCCACTTTCAGGGTCTTGCTGGTCATGGCTCTCCCTTTCTCCTTACTTCTCCAGGTATTTTTCCAGGATCATGGTGATCTCGTCGATCTTCTCGGCGCCGCGGTCGGAGGCGATGGCCTCCTTGACGCAGGTGTTCATGTGCTGGCGCAGGATCAGCAGGTTGGCCTTGCGCAGCAGCGCGATGGAGGCCAGCACCTGGCGGGACACGTCGATGCAGTAGCGGTCCTCCTCGACCATGCGCACGACCGCGTCCACCTGCCCGCGCACCGTCCTCAGCAGCTCCAGGGCCTTGCGGCTGTCCACACTGGTGTGCTCCACCCCGCTCACCTCAGCTCGTAGGGCTTCAGGAACTTGTCCACCTGCACCATCGCGCCGGCGGAATCCTTGACCTCGACCTTGGCGAACGCCCAGCCCTGCACCTTGGCCGGATCCACGCCGGCGGCCAGGAGCGGCTCGGGGTTGAGCACGAAGACCATGTCCTTGTCGTTCTTCGCCTGGTCCTTGGCCCATTCGAACATGTTCCCATCCCCCAGGGCCAGGCCGTAGTGATCCAGGGCCTCGTGGTAGCCCACCAGCGGGCGGTAGGACTCCACGATTTTCTGGAAACCTTCCAGGGGCGAGGGCTCGCCCTTGTAGGCAAAGCGCTTGTCGCCGGCCTCGAAGGCCAGGGCCAGACGCCGCGTGGTCGGATCCAGGGCGTAGCGCTCCCCGGACAGCCGTTCAGGCTCCAGCCCCGCTTCCAGGAACGGCGCGGCGTCCAGGGAAATCAGGAAGTCCGGCCCGCTCAGCGGAGAAATCCGAGCTCCACTCGAAGCGCTCCCCGCCGGGGGACTGCACATAGAAACGGCCCGTGGCGCCGTCCAGCGCGGGCCCGTCGGGCACCGCCGCCAGCAGGGCCCGGTAGGTGGTGACGGCCGTCTTGCCGACCACATCCAGGGCCGAGCAGCCGATCAGGAACCCCAGCGCGGCGGCTGCGACGACCGGGGCCAACAGCAACTTCACCTTGCTTTTCATTTTTCTCCCTTCTTTCGAAAGCGGAAACGCCGCAGGCGCAGCGCGTTGCTCACCACGGACACGGAGGACATGGACATGGCCGCCGCGGCGAAGATCGGGTTGAGCAGCGGGCCCGCCGAAGGCGTGCAGCAGCCCCGCGGCGATCGGGATGCCCAGCACGTTGTAGCCGAAGGCCCAGAACAGGTTCTGCTTGATGTTGCGGATCGTGGCCCGGCTCAGGGCGATGGCCGCCGGCACGTCCTCCAGGTCGTCGCGCATCAGCACCAGGTCCGCGGACTCGATGGCCACGTCGGTGCCCGAGCCGATGGCGATGCCGATGTCCGCCTGGGCCAGGGCGGCCGCGTCGTTGATCCCGTCGCCCACCATGGCCACGCGCCGGCCCTCGGCCTGGATGGCTCTTCACCGCCTCCGCCTTGTCCTTGGGCAGGACCTCGGCCAGCACCCGGTCCACCCCCACCAGGGCGGCCACGGCCTGGGCGGTGCGGCGATTGTCGCCGGTGAGCATGACCACCTCCAGGCCCATCTCCCGCATGGTCTTCACCGCCCGCGCGCTGGAGGGCTTGGGCAGGTCGGCCACCGCCACGATGCCGGCCGCCTTGCCGCCCACCGCGATGAACATCGGGGTCTTGCCGGCGGAGGCCAGCTCGGCCCAGCGCGCGGCCAGCGGCCCCGCGGCCACGCCGCGCTCGGCGAGGAGGCTCTCGTTGCCCAGCAGCACCTCCCGGCCCTCGATGCTGGCCTCGATGCCCCTGGCCGGGGATGGCCTGGAAGCGGTCGGCCGCGCGTGGCGGCAAGGCCCTGCTCGGCGGCCCCGCGCACGATGGCCTCCCCCAGGGGGTGCTCCGAGCCGCGCTCGGCGGCCGCCGCCAGGCGCAGCAGCTCCGCCGGGGCCATGCCGTCCAGGGGCACCACGTCGGTGACCACCGGGCGGCCCTCGGTCAGGGTGCCCGTCTTGTCCAGCACGACCGTCTGCACGCGGTGGGTCTGCTCCAGGGCCGCTCCGCCCTTGAACAGGATCCCCTTCTCCGCGCCCCGGCCGGTGCCGACCATGATGGCCGTCGGGGTGGCCAGCCCCAGGGCGCAGGGGCAGGCGATGACCAGCACCGCGGTGAAGATGGTCAGGCCGAACACCACGCTCTCCCCCGTGGCCAGCCAGGCCAGGCCCGCCAGCAGGGCGATGCCCATGACGATGGGCACGAAGTACCCGGACACCACGTCGGCCAGCTGGGCGATGGGGGCCTTGGAGCCCTGGGCCTGCTCGACCAGCTTCACGATCTGGGCCAGGGCCGTGTCGGCGCCGACCCGGGTGGCCCGGAAGACGATGGAGCCGTTCTTGTTCAGGCTGGCCCCGGTGACCGGGTCGCCGGCCTTCTTCTCCACGGGGATGCTCTCCCCGGTGAGCATGGACTCGTCCACCGCGGTGTAGCCCTCCACCACCTCCCCGTCCACCGGGAATCTTCTCCCCGGGCTTGACGCGCACCAGGTCGCCGACCTCCACCTCGGCGATGGGCACCTCGGTGTCCTTGCCGTCCACCAGGATCACGGCGGTCTTGGGGGCCAGGCCCATCAGCTTCTTGATGGCCTGGGAGGTCTTGCCCTTGGAGGCCGCCTCCAGGCTCTTGCCCAGCAGGATCAGGGCGATGATCACCGCCGCGGTCTCGAAGTACAGCTCTTCCGCCGCCATGAACTGGCCCATCGCTATGCGCACGGTGGAGGCCAGGCTGTAGAGCACGGCCGCGGCCGTGCCGATGGCGATCAGGGAGTCCATGTTCGGGGCGCGGTGCCAGAGCGCCTTCAAGCCCACGGTGTAGAAGCGGCTGCCGGCCCCGATGGCCGGGATGACCAGCAGGAGCTGGACCACCGCGAAGACCAGCGGGTACTGCATCGGGTCCAGGAACGCCGGCAGCGGGCAGGCGCACCCGCGGGAGCATGTGCCCCATGGCCAGGTACAGCAGGGGCAGCGCGGCGGCGGCGGCCACGATGAAGCGGATGCGCAGGTTGCGGATGGCCTTGCGCTTGCGCTCCGCGTCCAGGTCCACGCTCTGGCCCGCGTCGACCTCCCGCGGGGTGTAGCCCGCCCCGGTGATGGCCTGCTTGATCGCCGAAAGCCGCACCGTCTGGGGGACGTACAGCACGTCGGCCCGTTCGGTGGCCAGGTTCACCGCCACGCTGCGCACGCCCTCCAGGCGGCCCACCACCTTTTCGATGCGGGCCACGCAGGAGGCGCAGGTCATGCCCTCGATCGGGATGGTGACCCGCTTGGCATCCTCTTTCGGGGCGATCCCGTAGCCGGCCTTCTGCACGGCCTGGGCGACCTGCTCCTCGGAGAGCACCGCCTCGTCATATTCCAGGCTCAGCTTTTCCGTGGCCAGGTTGACGCTGGCGCTCTTGACCCCGGCCAGCTTTCCCACGACCCGCTCCACGCGGGACGAGCAGGAAGCGCAGGTCATGCCGGTAACCGTAAGCTCTTCTACTTTCATCTTGCCTACCACCCCTCCCCCCCTGGGGGGGGGGATCAATGATTTTTCTCAAGCTACACCTGGAATGGCTTTTTGTCAACTGGAATTGTCAGGTATCCTCGGCGGCATCCGCACCGCGCTTCCGTCGCGGGCTTTCGCTTGCATTCCCGCATCCGCTCCGCTATCGTATGAGGTAGAAGCTCATCGGCAAGGAGGTAGGAGTATGGCGATCCTGACCTTGTCCCGCCAGAGCGGAAGTTTCGGAACCCAGATCGCGCAGACCCTGTCCGAGCACTTGAAGTACCGGTTCCTGGACAAGGAATCGCTGGAGAAGGCGCTGGCTGGCTACGGCCTGTCGCCCTCCAGCCTGCAGAAGTACGACGAGAAGCGCCCCTCTTTCTGGGAGTTGTTCTCCTCGGAGCGCAACCGCTACCTGCACTTCCTCAAGACGGTCGTCTACGACTTCGCCCGGCAGGGAAACGGCATCGTGCTGGGGCGCGGAGGCCAGGTCCTGCTGTCCGGGGTGCCCGGCATCTACCACGTGCGGGTGATCGCGCCGCTGCCCACCCGCATCGAGCGCATCAAGAAGGCCTACAAGTGCGACGACCGGCACGCCGAGGCCATCATCCGTCACAGCGACCAGGCCCGGGCCGGCTTCCACCGCTTCTTCTTCAACATCAGCTGGGAGGACTCCAGCAACTACGACCTGGTGCTCAACACCCAGACCATCGGGCCGGAGACCGCCGCGGAGCTGCTGCGCAAGGTCATCGGCCTGCTGGACGGCAAGGAGGCCCAGGCCCAGCGCGAGAAGCGCCTGGCCGACCTGGCCCTGAGGCAGCAGGTGGAAACGGCCATCCTCTACACGGAGAAGATCCCGGTCAAGTTCCTGGAGACGGAGGTTCGCGACGGGGTGGTCATCCTCAACGGAACGGTGAGCACGCACGGGGCGGTGGCCCGCTGCGAGCAGATCGCCCGCGCCGTGCCCGGGGTGCAGGAGGTGGAAAACCGCATCTTCTTCTCCACCGAGCTGTACGGCTTCATGCCCCACACCTGAAGAACGGGGCGGCCGGGCCTTTGGGCTCGGCCGCCCTTCGTACTTACGGCAGGTAGACGATCACACCGATCTGGCCGGCGTTGCCGAGGCCAAGCTCGAAATCCAGAGCCGGCTCGTCAAACGTCAAGCGCAGGTTGTACTCCGCGAAAAGCCCCAGGAAGTCCAGAATCCGGACTTCGGCGCCGAGAATACCCCCGAGAAAAAACTCCAGGTTGGTGGGGTTGCCGGTCACCGCGGTAACCTCGAGCCCGGCGATGCCACCGGTATACGGGGAAACCTTGCCCTTCGTGAAGTGATACTCGAAAGCCCCGGAAAGACCGAACACCGTGGTAGTGGTGCCAGCCCCCGGGTTGCTCAGGTCGAACTCCAGCAAGCCGCGCAGCGCCCCCTTGTCACTCAGCCAGTACTTCAGGCCCAGGCCCGCCAAAACGCCGTCGCTCGACGCGTTAATGGTGCCCAGAATGCTGGTGGCGTTGAAGATGATCCCCAGCCTCTGGCCCCCCAGGTCCATCTTCTTGCCCTGCGCCCCGGCGGCCAGCGCCACCCCCAGCAGCAGCAGCACCAGGCCGGTCACGATCAAGCCCTTTCGTACCATAACCCTCTCCCTTCCGGCCTTTTCAAGGCCGTAAAAATGATCTATATATTACCTTAATATAAAAACCAGAGGCAAACAATGAAAGGCAACGAAAAGCTTATCACCACGCTCAATGCCCTGCTGGCCGACGAGCTTACGGCCATCAACCAGTACATGGTGCATTCCGAAATGTGCGACAACTGGGGCTACGAGAAGCTGCACAAGTACTTCGAAAAACGCTCCATCGAGGAGATGAAGCACGCCGAGAGGCTCATCGCCCGGGTCCTGTTCCTGGAGGGCCGGCCCGTGGTGAGCCAGCTCAACAAGATCGCCATCGGCGCGGAAGTGCCCAAGATGCTGGAGAGCGACCACGCCGCGGAAGCCGGGGCCATCAAGGCCTACAACGAGGGCATCAAGCTGGCCGGCGAGGTCAACGATTTCGCGACCCGGGAAATCCTGGAGGAAATCCTTTCGGACGAGGACCGGCACATCGACGAGATCGAGGAGCTGCAGGACCAGATCGGGCACATGACCCTGCCCCTCTTCCTGACCACCCAGGTCGGCTGAGAGTCTCCGCCCCGACAGGACAGATCCGCCCCGCGATGTTCGATTACCACCTGCATACTCCCTTCTGCCGCCACGCGGAAGGGCCCATGGAGCAGTACGTAGGCGAAGCCCTGGCCCGGGGACTGCAGGAGATCTGCTTCACCCCCCACATCCCCCTGCCCGGCTTCGCGCGCGGGCCGGAAGGGCTGCGCATGGAGCCGCGGGACGCGGAGCGCTATTTCCGGGAAATCGAGCGGCTGCGCGCCCGTTACCCGCAGCTCTCCATCCTCTGCGGCGTGGAGGCGGACTTCTACGACGGCTTCGAGAAGAGCGTCGAGGAGTTCCTCGGCGGCTACCCGCTGGACCTGGTGCTGATGTCCGTGCACTTCGTGCGGGACTGGCCCGGGGAGAACTGGGTGTTCGGCTTCGACTTTCCGGACCGCCCCCTGGCGGCGGTGTATCACGACTACTTCCAGGCCCTGAAGCGCGGCATCGCCAGCGGCCTGTACGACGCCGTGGCCCACCTGGACCTGATCCGCCAGCCCGGGCACCCGGTGCTGTCCACCAACTCAGGCGACGTGGAGGAGGTGCTGGCGCTGGCCGCCCGGGCGGGAATGAGCCTGGAGATCAACACCTCGGGGATGCGCCGCTCCTGGAGGCAGCCCTATCCCCTGCCGGAGATCCTGCCTTTGGCCGCCGCGCAGAGCCTCGCCGTGATCACCGGCTCGGACGCGCACCAGCCGCACCTGGTCGGGCACGGCTTCGCCGAGGTGGACGGGTGGATCGGCGCCTTCCCCGCCCTGCGACGGGTGCGCTACCGCGGCCGGCGGCCGCTCCGGCCGGAGACCCTCCAGCCGGAGAGACGCCGTCCGGAAGCCGCCGCCCAGGCCAGGGGCTCATAGCAGCCCGCTCGATTAGCGGAGGTCGTTGCGTTGAAGCTTAGCTGCCTGCCGGTGTCCTTGTTCAGCGCCATCAGCAACCGCCAGATGTCCCTTATCGAATGGGCCGAGCAGGGAAAACAATTCGGGCTGGACGGGGTGGATATCAGCCTGCTTTTCATCGAGAACCATTCGCCCGCCTACCTGGGCAGGCTGAGCCGCGGTCTGAAGGAAGTCGGGATTCCGCTGATCATGGCGGCGACCTATCCGGACTTCACTCACCCCGACCCGGTGCAGCGCGAGCGGGAGATGGAATACCTGCGGCGGGACATCGCCTTGAGCTCGCAGCTCGAGGTGCGCTACCTGCGGGTCCTGGCCGGCCAGGCCTACCCGGGCACCCGGCGCGCGGAGGGCGTGAAATGGGCCGTGGAGAACCTGAGCGAAGCCGATCGGGTCGCCCGCAGGTACGGGGTGGGCCTGCTCTATGAAAACCACTCCAAGCCAGGAGCCTGGGACTATTACGACTTCAGCTACCCCGCGGACATCTTCCTGGAAATCTGCGAAGGCATCCGGGGCACGGGCATCCGCCTGAACTTCGACACCGCCAATATCGCGGCCCTGGGCCTGGACCCGCTGTCCATCCTGGGCAAGGTGTACGACCGGGTGGAAACGATCCACGTGTCCGACATCGCGGAAAGGGGCAAGTTCCAGCCCGTGCTGGTCGGCACGGGCGCGGTTTGCTTCCCGCAGATCTTCCAGTACCTGAAGTCCCGGGGGTTCGACAACTGGTTGTGCATCGAGGAGGCCAGCTTCACCGGCAGCGAAGGGATTCGCAAGGCAGTTGCGTACACCAGGAACGCCTGGGACGCCGCGTAAAAAAGGCGGGACGAGGATGTTCGAGCAGCTGGAGCTGAAGGCCTGGGAAGCGCGCCTGGAGCTGATCCGCATGTTTTCGTACGGCAAGGCCCACCACTTCGGCGGGTCCTTGTCCTGCGTCGAGCTGCTGACCTGCCTCTATTTCTACAAGATGCGCTATTCCGCCCAGCTGCGGGACGACCCGGACAGGGACCGCTTCATCCTGAGCAAGGGCCACTCCGTGCCCGCCCAGTACGTGATCCTTTCCATGCTGGGCGTCCTGCCCAGGGATGAACTGCGCACGATCAAGCAGCTGGGCAGCCGCCTGCAGGGTCACCCGGACGTCCACAAGACGCCGGGCATCGAGGCGCCGACCGGCTCCCTCGGGCAGGGGCTTTCCTTCGCCAATGGCGTGGCGCTGGCCGCCAGGCTGGACTCCAGGCAGTTCAGGATCTTCGTGCTGCTGGGCGACGGCGAGCTGCAGGAGGGCCAGGTCTGGGAGGCCGCGATGACCAGCGCCCACCACCGGCTCACCAAGGTGTGCGCGCTGGTCGACAGCAACCGCTTCCAGAGCCAGGGCAGCGTCGGGGAAATCAAGGGCGTCCAGCCGCTGGCCGGCAAATGGGCGGCTTTCGGCTGGGACGTGCTGGAGGTGGACGGCCATGACGTGGCTCAGATCTGCGGGGCGCTGGACCGGGTGGACGATCGCGGCGGGCGACCGCTGGCGATCATCGCCTCGACGGTCAAAGGCAAGGGCGTGAGCTTCATGGAGAACAGCTTCAAGTACCACAACCGCGCCCTCAGCGAGCCGGAGTACCGGCAGGCGGAGCAGGAAATCCTGGAGCAGATCAGCTCGAGGAAGCATGGCCATGCCGGACATTGAGGAAACCAGGGAGCGGTACGGCAGGACCCTGGCCCGGCTGGCCCTGCAGGACCCCAGGGTGGTCGCCCTGGACTGCGACCTGGGCCGCTCGACCAGATCCCACGACCTCAGCGAGGTCGACCCGCGGCGGTTCATCGACCTGGGCATCGCCGAGCAGGACATGATCTCCACGGCGGCCGGCCTGGCCAGCTGCGGGAAGATCGTCTTCGTGAACTCCTTTGCCGTCTTCCTGACCGGCCGGGCCTTCGACCAGATCCGGCAGCAGATTTCCCTGCCCAAGGCCAACGTCAAGCTCTGCGGTTCCAGCGCCGGCATCACCCTGGGCGCGGACGGGGCCACGCACCAGGCGATCAACGACGTGACGCTGATGCGCTGCCTGCCCAACATGACGGTGATCGTCCCGGCCGACGGCAACCAGACCGAGAAGGCGGTGCTCGCCGCCTATCGCCACCCCGGTCCGGTGTACCTGCGCCTGTCGCGCTACCACCTGGCCAATTTCCTGCCCGAGGACTGCCCGTTCGACCTGGGCCGGGCCGCGGTCCTGCGCGAGGGCGACCGGGTGGCGCTGGTGGCGACGGGGCCGGTCACGGCCCACGCCCTGGAAGCGGCAGACCGCCTGCAGGCTGAAGGGGTCAGCACGGGAGTGTACAACTTCCACACCCTCAAGCCGTTCGACGTCAGACTGCGCCCGGGAAATCGCCGGCCGCTACCAGACCGTGTTCAGCGTCGAGGAGCACAACATCGTCGGCGGTCTGGGCAGCGCCCTGGCGGAAACCCTAGCCGAGCTGTTTGAGCCCGCCGCCAAGCCGCTGCTGCAGCGCATCGGGATCCGCGACGCCTACGGGGAGTCGGGGACCGCCGAGGAGCTGGTGCACAAGCACCGGCTGGATGCGGAGGGTATCACCGGCACGGTGCTCGAGGTCCTGGAGAAGCGCCGGCAAGCCGCTCAGGCCAGGCGATAGTAGCGCTTGTAGTCGTCGTACAGCAGGTGCAGACGGGGCCTGGTCCTCCTCGATCGAGGCGAAGCGGCCGACCTTCTCGTAGAAGCGGTTGTCCACGTAGTCGTCGTTGACCCGGCTCACCTCGCCCACCAGCACCGTGCCCTTGCCCTCCCGCCCCCAGAACTTGTGGTAGAGGCGCGCGGGCAGGCAGATGGACTGCCCGGGGGCCAGGGTCACCTTGCCCCCCGCCGGCACGCTTCGGCGCTCGCCGTCCACGCTGACGCTCACCTCGCCGCCCGCCAGCCCCTCCTCCGGGGTGGAGTTCCAGAGCTGGATCTCCAGCTCGCCCCCGCCGCGGTTGATGATGTCCTCCATTTTCTGGAAGTGGAAATGGGTGGGGGTGACCTGAGCCTCGCGCACGATCAGCATCTTCTCGGCGTAAGTCTTGCCGTCCGGCCTTTTCAGCTCCTCCAGGGTGCCGTTGCGGATGGTGAACAGGATCAGGCCGGTGGACTCGAAGTTCCCCAGCCCGAAATCCGTGATGTCCCAGCCCAGCTGCTGCGCGACGATCTCCCTGCTCTCCGCGCCCTTGCACTGCCAGTCCGCCGGCGACCAGAAGGCGAAGGGCGGCAGGTGAAAGCGGTGCTTGCGAAGCAGGCCGATGGCCTGCTTCATGTAGCGGTTGATCTGGGAACGCTTCATCGGCCGAACTCTTTGCCCCAGGCCAGCTCCACCATGCCGAAGAAGTACAGCTCCTCCCACCAGGTGTCGTAGAACATGCCGGCGAAGCCGCCCACGTTCCAGTAGCGCCCGCCGGGGAAGCGGAAGCGGTAGCCGGCGTTGGCCCCGGCGGTCACGATGACGTTCTGATCCAGGTTCAGCGACACCTCGGCGAAACCCCCGGCATAGATCCGGTTGTTGCCGGCGGCGGGGAAGAAGCCCAGCACGGAAGTGCCCACGCCGATGTCCGGATTGCCGAAAACAACCCAGGGCAGCAGACCGGCGTAGCCCACGCGCACGTGGGGAGCCACGGTCAGCCCGTCCCCGACGCGGAAATGGAAGCGGGCAAAAGGCCCGAACTGCAGGAAGCCCAGCAGGTTGACCTCGAAGGCGTAGGGATCGATCAGCGGCTCGCCCAGGCCGGGCAGCCCACCGGGCTCCTGGCCCCCCGCGGTTTCCTGGGTGATGCGCTGGATGCGGTCCATGGGGACGGGGATGTCCAGGCCGTCGGCGGTGCGCAGCACGATGCCTTCCACCGGATAGGTCTGCCGCTCCACGATCTTCCCCCGCAGCACGCTGCCGTCCTTCAGGTAGACCACGTCCACGGTCTGCTCCGCCGCCGAGAGAAGCCCGGCCGCCCCGGCCAGCATCAGCAGGATGACCACCAGTCGCTTCAATTTTCCCTCCTCCGCCGTTCCCGGCTTGGCTAAACATTACTGCATACCTGCAATTACCGGCAAGCTCGTTGACAGGGGAATTCAACTTCCCCAGAATCGGGGGATGTTCAGCGCGCGGCACCGCCCCTGGGCCCAGGCCCTCTTCTCGCTCTACCTCACCGGCCTGCTGCGGCGCCATTTCCACGCGCTGCGCCTCCTGGGCGAGCCCCCCTCCCCGCCGCCCGGGCTGCCCCTGCTGATTCTGCCCAACCACGGCAACTGGTGGGACGGGTTGTTCCTCTGGGAGCTGAACCGCCGCCTTTTGGGGCGACGGCTGCACCTGATGGTGCTGGAGGAGCACGTGGCCCGCTTCCGCTTCTTCCGGCGGTTGGGGGCCTTCAGCATCCGCCCCGGCTGCCGGCTGGAGGTGGCCGCCTCCCTGGCCTATGCGGCCGCGGTGCTCGGCGATCCGGCCAACGCCCTGGGCCTGTTCCCCCAGGGCCGCATCCGCCATCCCGCGGAGCGGCCTCTGGGCTTTCAGCGCGGCCTGGAGCGCATCCTGCGCGCGCACGGCGCCCCGGTGGCGATCCTGCCGCTGGCCATGCGCTGCGAGTACTACGAGAACCAGCGCCCGGAAGCCCTTTTCCTTTTCGACCGGGTCCTGACGGTGGGCCCCGGAGCCTTCCCGGAGGCCGCCTGGCTGGAACAGCGGGTGGCGGTCCTGCTGGAGGAGGCCGGGCGGGCGGCCGTGGAAAGACGCCCCGGCCGCGTGCTCCTGGAAGGCCGGCTCCAGCCGGGGGAGCGGCGCCGCCACTGGGGCAACAACGCTTGACTTCGGCGCCCGCCCCCCCTACAGTGCTAGCGAAGAGGAAGAGCAGGTGAGCAGCTCCAAACCCCAGCCGCGGGAGGTACGCCCGGTCCGACGCTGGTTCTACCAGTTGATCATGCTCCTGCTGGGCAAACCCATCCGGTACCTGTTCCGCCTTAGGCCGATCAACGCCCGGGCGGTGCCCCGCAGCGGCGGCGCGATCCTGGTGGCCAACCACGTCACCCTCTTCGACCCCATCTGGATCTACGACGTGCTGCGTCGTCCCGTCTATTTCGTGGCCACCGAGGAGCTGTTCCGCGGCCGCCTGCTCGGCGGAATTCTGCGCTGGGTCGGGGCCTTTCCCAAGCGCAAGGCAGCTTCGGACCTCAAGACCATGAGAAACATGATGCAGGTGCTGGGCAGCGGCGGCCTGCTGGGGCTGTACCCGGAGGGGGTGCGCACCTGGGACGGCACCAACGGGCCGCTGATCCCCACCATCGCCCGCCTGATCCGCCGCATGAAGGTGCCCGTGTACACCTGCCGGCTGGAAGGCGGCTACCTGGCCTGGCCGCGCTGGGCCTCCAAATGGCGGCGCATCCCGGTGCGCATGGTTTTCAGCCGCCTGTACGCCCGCGAGGACATCCCCGCATCCGAACAGCAGATTCTGAGCGACATCGCCCGGGCCATCGAGATCCGCGACTACCAGCTGCCCATCGACGACCCCGGCCGCCATTTCACCGGGCTGGCCGCCGGCCTGTCCAAGGTGCTGTACCGCTGCCCCAACTGCCACACCGTGGAGGGCCTGGGCGCCGTGCGTCCCCTGTCCACCAACCAGATCGAATGCCGCAGCTGCTTCTCCACCTGGCGGGTGGACCTGCGCAGCCGGGTGACTCCCGTGGACGAGTACGGCCAGGAGGTGGGGGAGAGCCATACCGTGGCCGAATGGTACCGGCGCATCCGGGACCTGCCCCTGACCCCGATCCGCTCGGCGCTGGTGCGCCTGGAGCCCGGCGAGAAGCTCTTCCTGGTCAGCCGGGCCCATTTCCTTTTCCGGGAGAGGCGCTTCCCGCGGCTGCGCCTGTTCGCCTTCGGCCGGGCGCTGCTGACCGACCGCCGCCTGCTGTTCAAGGGCAAGGCCGGCATCCGTCTGGACGCCCCGCTGGCCGAGCTGGAGTCCCTGAGCGTGGAGCCCGGCGACAAGCTGCACTTCGTGTTCCGCGGCCTGCTGTACCGCATCCCCTTCCGTCGGGAAAGCCCGCTGAAGTGGATGGACGCCTTGCAGACCCTGCGCGCTCCCGGCGCCGGCCGGCCCGGTGCTCCCGAAGCCGGCCGTTCCGGTGCTCCCGCCCCGGTTTCCGCTACGGCCGGCTGACCGCCCCCCAGCTCCCGCCCCTGCACGCTGGTCCCCGAATTCTTCCACGCCCGCTGGGAACATGGTACAATGAGGGCAGCCGCGGATCCGGGCGACACGCCCGGGCTGCGCAAAGGAGGTTCCATGGCCCCGCATTCGGTTCTGCGACTTTCGGCCTGCCTGCTGCTCCTGTGCCTTCCGTTCGCCGCCGGCGCCCAGGAAGCCAACCAGGGCTTCCTCACCGTGCGCCAGATCCTGGAGGACAATTGCTCGGCCTGCCACGACTGGACGGCCTCCTTCCAGGGCATCGCCGACCCGTCCCGGGTGACCCCGGGCTCGCCGGAAAAAAGCCGCTTGTACTCCATGGTGGCCTCCGACGAAATGCCCATGGGCGGTGAACCGCTGCCCGTGACCCAGAAGAACCTGCTGCGGGCCTGGATCGCCGCCGGCGCCACCGAGTCGGAGGCACCCCTGGCTCTGACGCTGCCGGAAGCCGCCCAACCGGAAGCCGCCGCCGCTCCGTCATCCACGGTTCCAGCCCCGCCGGTGCGGCGCTTCAACAAGCTCAAATTCCACCAGGTCTCCGGCTTCACCTCCGCCTCCCTGTTCCTGGCGGCAGGAGTCGTGGCCACGGTCCAGTGGGGAACCATGATGGCCGCGGGGCACGACTACCGCGAGGCCATGGGCATCGACGACTACGAGAACAGCCCCCTCTGCGCCGCCTATCTGATGGGCCTGTGGAACGACCCCGAGCACCAGGCCCTGCGTTGGACCCACGTGGGCCTGCTGACCGCCGGCGAGGGGTTCTACCTCTATAACACGGTGACCGGCATCGGAATGCTGAGCAAGGAGCGGCCGGGGCTCTCCGCCCAGGACCTGCACCGCTACGCCTTCTTCACCCATGCCAGCCTGATGCTGGCCCAGATCATCCTGGGAGTGTTCACCACCGAGGTGCTGTCCAGCGGCGACCACGCGGCGATGCTCGGCGTGGGCATCGCCCACACCGCGATCGGCATCACCATCCCGCTGGTGATGATCGGTTCGGGGGTGGCCGTCCGGCGCATGCTGAAAATGTAAAACCTCATTATATTCGTCCACATGGACGAACCGAAAACCACCAGCGCCGACAGAGCCGGCCAGGTGCGCTGGGACCTGAGCGATCTGTACTCCGGCCGCGAGGACCCGCGCCTGTCCGCTGATCTGGAACAGTCCCTGGCCCGGGCCGAGGCCCTGGGCGGCCGGCTACGCGGCCGGGTGGCCTCCCTGTCCCCCGCGGAGCTGGCCGCCGCGGTAGCCGAGTACGAAGCCATACAGGAGCAGTCCGGGCGCGCGGGCACCTTCGCCTACCTGGACTGGTCCACCGGCACCGAGGACCCGGCCCGGGGCGCCCTGCTGGCCCGGCTGCAGGAGCACTCCTCCCAGCTGCACCAGCACCTGCTGTTCCTGGAGCTGGAATGGGCGCAGGTGGGCGAGGAGCGGGCGCGGGAGCTGCTGGCCTCCCCCGCTTTGAGCCACCGCTTCTGGCTCCTGCTGGCCCGCCGCTACCGCCCGCACCTGTTGAGCGAGCCGGAGGAGAAGATCCTGGCCGAGAAGGGGGTGACCGGGCGGGCCGCCTGGGTGCGCCTGTTCGAGGAGGTGCACAGCGCGTCGCGCTACGAGCTGGACGGGGAGAGCCTGGCCCAGCACGCGGTGTTGAGCCGCCTGTACCGTCCGGACCGCGGCCAGCGCCAGCGCGCGGCGCGGGCCTTCACCGCGGGACTGCAGGCCAGCTTGCGGATCAGCTCTTTCATCCTGAACAACATCCTGGCGGACAAGGCCTCCGACGACCGCCTGCGGCATTACCCCACCTGGATCGCCGCGCGCCACCTGGACAACCAGATCGACGAGGCCACGGTCCAGGCCCTGGTCCAGGCCGTGACCGGGCGCTACGACATCGTGGCCCGCTACTACCGCCTGAAGAGGCGCCTGCTGGGACTGGAGGAGCTGGCCGACTACGACCGCTACGCCCCCCTGCCCGCGGCCGACCGGCAGTTCGCCTGGGCCGAGGCCTGCCGCCTGGTGGAGGAGGCCTACGCCGGCTTTCACCCCGAGCTGGGACGCATCGCCCGCACTTTCATGGACCGCCGCTGGATCGACGCGGCCCCCGCGCCGGGCAAGCGCGGCGGGGCCTACAGCCACGGGGCGGTGCCCTCCGCGCACCCCTACGTCTTCCTGAACTACGAGGGCACCCCGCGGGACGTGATGACCCTGGCCCACGAGCTGGGGCACGGCGCCCACCAGTACCTTTCCCGCCGCCAGGGGCTGCTGCTGGCCGACACCCCGCTCACCACCGCCGAGACCGCGTCGGTGTTCGGCGAGATGCTGACCTTCCAGAGCCTGCTGGCCCGGGAGCGGGAGCCGGCGGCGCGCCTGGCGCTGCTGGTGTCGAAAATCGAGGACAGCTTCGCCACGGTGTTCCGCCAGACGGCCATGAACCGCTTCGAGGAGGCCATCCACACCGCCCGCCGCGCCGAAGGGGAGCTGGCCCCCGACCGCTTCGGGGAGCTGTGGCTGCGAGACCCAGAAGGCCATGTTCCAGGGCAGCGTCACCCTCACCGAGGACTACCGCCTCTGGTGGAGCTACATCCCGCACTTCCTGCACTCCCCGGGCTACGTGTACGCCTACGCCTTCGGTGAGCTGCTGGTGCTGGCCCTGTACGCGCGCTACCAGGAGACGGGAGAGGCTTTCCCGCCGCTGTACCTGGACCTCCTGGCCGCCGGGGGCTCGGCCTGGCCGGAGGAGCTGCTCAAGCCCCTGGGCGTCGACCTGAAGGACCCGGGCTTCTGGGCCAAGGGCCTGGGCATGCTGGAGGAAATGGTCCGGCAGGCCGAGGAGCTGGCCAGCGCATAGATGCATATGCACCTATACACTTGACATATGCAGCCTCCCGCGCTACGCTTCAAGGCAGGGGAGCAAACCATGAAAACCGTGAATGCCCTGCAGCTGCGCAATCACTTCGGCCAGGTTCTGCAGGAGTTGGAGGAGAGTCGGGAGCCCATCCTGCTCAGCAAGGGGAAGAAGGTCCGAGCCGCGTTGATCACTATAGAAGATTTCCAGCGGCGCTTTCTGGACCGCCAGGCCGAGGAGGAGCGGGAAAAATGGCGCAACAACCTGAGGGAGCTGCGCGCGGGGAGAGTCGGTGGCCGTTCAAGCCTGGAGATCCTGCGCGAGCTGCGGGGTTACCCGAATTGAGGTACGTCCTGGACGCCTCCGTGGCGCTGCGCTGGTACCTGCAGGAGGAGCACAGCGAAAGCGCCGATGCGGTACATCACCGCATCATCGAAGAGCCGGCCCTGTTCGCCGTGCCGGAGCTTTTCGGGTACGAGGTGTTCTCCGTGCTCCATCGTGCGCACCCCCGCCCGTGGGAAACCTTCCTGGAGGGGATCCTCCCCTTCCTGCAATCCGGTATTCTGCGCTACCCGCTCACTGAGGCGGTCGCCCACAGGGCGGCGCGGTTCACCGGACTGGGTCTGACCGGCTATGACGCCATGTACGCCTCGCTCGCCGAGGAGCTGGACGCCTGCTGGCTGACTTTCGATGCCGGGGCGCACGCCCGTATTGCCGCCGAGCGGGTGTCCTTCGACCTGAATGCCGGCCTGCCGCCGCAATGGCCTTAGAATGCGTATACTCTAACTCATGAAGAGCGATACCAGGACCGCCCTGGTGACGGGCGCCAACCGCGGCCTGGGTCTGGAGACCGCCCGGGAGCTGGCCAGGCGGGACTGGGCCGTGATCCTCACGGCGCGGGATGAGAAGCAGGGAACGGCCGCCGCGCAGGGCATCCCAGGCGCGCGGTTCCGGCGGCTGGATGTCTGCCGATCCGGCGAGCATTGCCGCCCTGGCCGGGTCGCTGCGCGAGGAGGGGCAGAGACTGGACCTGCTGGTGAACAGCGCCGGCATCTCCATGGACGGCTTCGACGAGCGCGTGGCCCGGGGGACCCTCGACACCAACTTCTACGGCCCGCTGCGCCTTACCGAGGCGCTGCTTCCCCTGATCAGGGATGGCGGAACAATCGTCATGGTCTCCAGCGGCCTGGGGGAGCTCTCGATCCTCTCCCCCGCTCTCAGGAAGCGCTTCAGCGACCGAACCTGACCCAAGAGGGCCTGCTGGAGCTGGTGGAGAGTTTCGTGGATGCCGTGCGCCGCGGGCGGCATTCCCAGGAGGGCTGGCCCACCTCCGCCTACGGGGTTTCCAAGGCCGCGCTCAACGCCCTGGTGCGGATCATGGCCCCGCGGTTGGCGGACCGGGCCGTGAAGATCAATGCGGTCTGTCCGGGCTGGGTGCGCACCGATATGGGCGGGCCGGGCGCGCCGCGCTCCCTGGGCCAGGGCGCCGCTTCGATCCTGTGGGCGGCGCTCCTCGAGGAGGGCCCGACGGGGGGCTTTTTCCGCGACGGGAAGCCCATCCCCTGGTGAGGCCGGACGATCATGCCCCACGTTTTCGAACCCGCCCCGAGCGGTCGCTCCAAGTGCCGGGGCTGCGGCCGGCTCATCCAGCTCGGAGAGCTGCGCTTCGGCGAGCGCCTGCCCAACCCCTTCGGCGAAGGGGAGATGACCCTCTGGTTCCATCCCGCCTGCGCGGCCTACAAGCGGCCGGAGCCGCTCCTCCAGGCCATCGCAGGAAACCACCGTGGACCTGCCCGAGCGGGAGGCCCTGGAGCGCGCCGCCCGCGGCAGCCTGGCCCAGCACCGCCTCCCCCGCATCGATGGGGCCGAGCGGGCCCCGAGCAGCCAGGCCAGGTGCCGCAGCTGCCGCCAGAAGATCGAGCGCGGGAGCTGGCGCATCCGGCTGGTGTTCTACGAAGAGGGCCGCTTCTCGCCCGGGGGATTCGTGCACCTGGGCTGCCGCCAGGCCTATTTCGAGACCGACGACGTGCGCGACCAGGTGCTGCACTTCAGCGCGGCGTTGACCGCCGAAGAGCGGGAGGATTTTCGGCGGGCCTTCGACGCCGGACCGGGGACCCGCGCTACGGAAGGCTGAAGGAGCCTGCCTCGCGGAACTCCAGCTTCAGGGGCTCTTTGCGGACCTCGTCGGGGAGCTTGAGCGAGGTGGAGCCGTCGAGGGCGAACTCCCCCTTGCGCGCCCGCAGGGCCTCCAGCAGGCCGCCGGACAGGGCCAGGGAGCTGAAGGTGGAGGCGACCGACAGCACGGAGCGGTTCTCCTTCCGGACGATGTCCTGCGTCGCCCCGGTCAGCAGCTCCTGCCCATTGACCGAGAAGCGGTAGTCCAGCCCGGTGAAGGCCAGGGGGGCCCGGGTCTCATTGACCAGCTCGATGTCGAAGCTCACCTTCAGCGGGAGGTCCAGGTCCTTGGGCTGGAAAGGGCCCTTGGGAGGCTTGCCCGCCAGCACGTCCTTGAAGGCCTGCACGGCCGCGCCCTGGCTGGCGGCGTCCCGGCCGGCCTTCTGCAGGGCCCTGCCCACGGCCTCGCCGGAGGGCTGCTCGATCCGGAAGCGGGTGATGGCCACCCGGGGCTTGATGGCGGGAATCTTGCTCCTCAAGTCGTAGGAGAAGCTGATCCGCGGGGGCAGGCCGGGCATCTTGGGCAGGGGGATGGCGATCTCGGTCTTGACCAGGGTGTCCAGGTAGTCCTTCTGCGCGTAGTTCTTGACGGCCTTCATCACGTCCTCGTAGCGCAGGGTGGCGAACAGGCGGGAGGTCTTCGTCCCCATGGCCTTCACCGAGAAGCCCTTTTCGGTCTGGACCTGGGCCACCTGCGTGCCTTCCACCAGGAAGGTCAGCCGCAGGGCCTCCAGGGAGAGGCTTACCGGATAGGGGTTCTTGACCGCCACGTCGAACAGGAAGGTCACCTCCCGCAGGCTGATCCGCTCGATGTCGAAGCGGGTCACCCTGGCGGTCGGCTTCGGCACCTGGCTGAAGGCGAGCGCGGGAAACAGAAAGGCCAGACAGGCAATCCGCAGCGCGCGCACGGTATCCCCCCTTACCCGCGGATGGAGAGCAACGGCGCCTGGGCCTCCACGGACTGCCCGGCGCTCACCCTGACCTCGGCCACCACGCCCGCGGCGGGGGCGGAAACCTCCACGTCCATCTTCATGGCTTCCATCACCAGCACCACCTCGCCCTTGGCCACGCGGCTGCCGGCGGCCACCTTGACCTCCTTGACCAGGCCGGTCATGGGGGCGCGCAGCAGGCCGGCGCCGGGCTGGGCGCTGCCGGGCTGCGCCGAGGCGGCCCGTGGAGCCGGGACCGGGGTCGCCGGCGCGGCGGCCTGCGGCGCGCGGGCCGGGCCGCTCGGGCCGCTCGCGGGCGCTGCCGGCGCCGGAGCGGGCTCCAACAGGTTCACCGTGTAGCTCTCCCCTTCCCGGGTCACGGTCAGGCGGTCGCCGTCGCGTTCGATCTCCACCTCGTAGATCTGCCCGTCGAGCTGGAAGCGGATCGTTCGTTTCACTTGGTAACCCCTACTTTTCTCCAGCCTGCTTCCAGCCAGGGGTCCCGCCCCCCGGCCGCCGCTGTCCAGACCACCGCACTAGGCGCGTCGCGCGCGCCCCCGCCGGCCTCGCCCGCGGCCCAGGCCGCGACCGCCGCGAGCGCCCACCGCGGCAGGCGGGCCTCCCCCGCCGGGGCGGCCGCGGGTTCAGGCGCCGCCGCGGAGCCGGGTGTCGCCCTGCGGGCCCTAGCCAGGCGTTTCACGATCGAAATCAGGATCAACAGCACCGCCAGTCCGGCCAGGGACAGCAGGCCCGGCGTGGTTCCGAAGAAGTCGATCATCATAGGGGGATGTTCCCGTGCTTCTTGGCCGGCCGGTCCTCGCGCTTGCGCAGGTTCATCTCCAGGGAGCGGGCCAGCTCGATGCGGGCGAAGCGCGGCTCGATCACGTCGTCCACGTAGCCGTAGCCGGCGGCCACGAAGGGGTTCATGAAGCTCTCCGAGAACTGCCGGATCTTCTCCGCCCGCAGGCTTTGGGGATCGGCGGCCGCGGCGATGTCCTTGCGGAAGATGACGTTGGCCGCCCCCTCGGCGCCCATGACCGCGATCTCCGCGGTGGGCAGGGCCAGCACCCGGTCGTAGCCCAGGGCCTTGGAGGACATGGCGATGAAGGCCCCGCCGTAGGCCTTCCTCAGAATAAGGGCAATTTTGGGCACGGTGGCTTCGGCAATCGCGTACAGCACCTTGGCTCCATGGCGGATGATCCCGCCGTGCTCCTGGGCCACCCCCGGCAGGAAGCCGGGCACGTCCACCAGGCTGATGATCGGCACATTGAAGCAGTCGCAGAAACGCAGGAAGCGGGCGGCTTTGTCCGAGGAGTTGATGTCCAGCGCCGCGGCGAAGCTCTTGGGCTGGTTGGCGAACAGCCCGACGGTGCGTCCGGCCAGGTGAGCGAAGCCCACCACCACGTTGGGGGCCCAGCCCGCCTGGACCTCCAGGAAGGAATCGCGGTCGCAGAGCGCGGTGATGAAGTCCCGCACGTCGTAGGGCTTTTTCGGGATCCTCCGGGAGCAGCTCTTCCAGCTCCGGAGTCTCCCGATCCGCCGGATCCTCCCCGGCGGCCAGGGGCGGCTGCTCCAGGTTGTTGGAGGGCAGGTAGGACAGCAGGCGGCGCAGGAAGCTCAAGGCTTCGGCTTCCCCGCCGAAGCGGAAATGGGCGTTGCCGCTGCGCTCGCAGTGGGCCTGCGCGCCGCCCAGGTCCTCGTGGCTGATCTGCTCCCCGGTCACCGCCCGGATCACGTCCGGACCGGTGATGTACATGTTGCTCACCCCGTCCACCATCAGGATGAAGTCGGTGATCGCGGGGGAATACACCGCCCCGCCGGCGCAGGGCCCCAGGATGACGGAGAACTGGGGGATGACCCCCGAGCTCAGGGTGTTGGCCCGGAAGATCTTGGCATAGCCGTTGAGGGAAAGGGTGCCCTCCTGGATGCGCGCCCCGCCGGAGTCGTTGATCTGGATGAAGGGGACGCCGTTCTTCAAGGCCAGGGACTGCACCTCGGCGATCCGCTCCGCGTGCATTTCCCCCAGGGAGCCGCCCAGCACGGTGAAGTCCTGGGAGAACAGGAAAATCTGCCGCCCGCCGACCTTGCCCGTGCCGGTGACCACCCCGTCGCCGGGGAACCTCTTCTGGTCCAGCCCGAAATCCGTGGCTCTGCCGGCGATGTACGGCTGCTGCTCGATGAACGAACCGGGGTCCACCAGCAGCTCGATGCGGGCCCGCGCGGTGAGCTTGCCCTTGGCGCCCTGGGCCTTGGCCTTTTCCGGTCCGCCGGCCATCTCGGCCCTGCGCTCCCGGTACCGCTTCAGCGCTTCCTGATTGGTCACGCGTCGATTGTACGCACATTCCCGGAGCGTGTCAAAAGCCGGGCCTGCAGCCGGGCCTTGCATCAGGCCGCCAGGTGTGCTATGATTTTCAACTGATATTTCAAAATATCAAATGAGAGTTTAATTGCCGGGTTGTTTCGCCGGCTTGACCTTTCCGGCCAGAACGGCACAATAGGGAACGCGGAACCTGTAGGAGGTAGCATGAAGACCGCAGAGTTGCAGAAACTGGACCGCTCGCACGTCATCTACAGCTGGAAGCCCCAGGGCGGGTGGAACCCGCTGATGATCGACCACGCCGAGGGCATCTACATGTACGACACGGACGGCCGCAAGATCATCGACGGCTGCTCGGGACTGCTGAACATCAACATCGGCCACTCCAACCGCCACGTGCTGGAGGCCATGAAGGCCCAGATGGAGAAGCTGTGCTTCGTGTCCCCGGGCTTCGGCACCGAGCCCAAGGCCCGCCTGGCCGCCATGGTGGCCGAGCTCACCCCCGGCGACCTGGACTACGTGTTCTTCACCAACGGCGGGGCGGAGGCCAACGAGAACGCCATCAAGGCCGCCCGCTGGTTCACCGGCCGGCACAAGATCTACGCGGCCTGGAAGAGCTACCACGGCGCCACCGCGGGGGCCATCACCCTGACCGGCGACCCGCGCCGCTGGCCCGCCGAGCCGGGCATCCCGGGCGTGGTGCACTTCTTCGGCCCCTACCCCTACCGCTGCCCGTTCGGCTCCAGGGACGCGGAGGAGTGCGGCCAGAAGACCCTGTCCGTGCTCAAAGAGCAGCTGATGTACGACAACCCGAAGTCGGTGGCCGCCATCATCATGGAGCCGATCGTCGGGACCAACGGCATCGTCATCCCGCCGAAGAGCTACATGAAGGGCCTGCGCCAGCTCTGCGACGAGAACGGCATCCTCCTGATCATCGACGAGGTCATGGCCGGCTGGGGCCGGGCCGGCAAGTGGTTCTGCCTCGAGCACTTCGACATCCTGCCCGACATCCTGACCACGGCCAAGGGCATCACCTCCGGCTACGTGCAGCTCGGCGCCACGATCTGGACCAAGAAGATCTGGGACTTCTTCCAGGAGCGCAAGTTCGCGAGCGGCCTGACCTACTGCGGCCACGCCCTGGCCTGCGCCTGCGGCATCGCCAACATCGAGGTCTACAAGAAGGACAACCTGATCCAGAAGGCCGCCGAGAACGGGGAGTACCTCGAGAAGAAGCTGAAGGAGCTGGAGAAGAAGCACCCCTCGGTCGGGCGACACCCGCTGCATGGGGCTGTGGGCCTGCATCGAGCTGGTGGCGGACAAGAAGACCAAGGCCCCGCTGGCCGGGTACAACGACTCGATCCGCAACGTCTCGGGGCAGCTCGCCAAGATCTTCATGGAGAACGACCTGTACCTGTACTGCAACTGGGACTACATCTTCATCTCGCCGCCGCTGATCATCACCAAGCCGCAGATCGACGAGATGATCGAGATCATCGAAAAGGGCCTGGACTACACCGACACACTGGCAAAAAAGAGCTAAAGGAGAAAGGGAACATGGCAGAGACACAAGACCCCGCCCAGATCCAGCAGTACATCAGCGGACTGGTCGAGCGGGCCCGCAAGGCCCAAGCCAAGATCGAGCTGGCCACCCAGGAGCAGGTGGACGAAATGTGCACCCGCATCGCCTGGGCGGGCGTGCGCCCGGACTTCGCCAAACCGTACACGGAGTTCTGCTCCCAGGAGACGGGCTTGGGGGTTCCCGCCCACAAGTTCGCCAAGCAGATGACCAAGGTGAAGGGCGCCCTGCGCGACATGAAGGGCCGGAAGTCGGTGGGCGTGGTGGAAGACGACAAGGAGAAGGGGATCATCAAGATCGCCAAGCCGGTCGGCGTGGTCGGCGCCCTCCTGCCGGTGACCAACGGCGAAGCCACCCCCTTCGTGAAGGCGCTGTTCGCCATCAAGACCCGCAACGCCATCATCATGGCCCCGCACCCCAAGGCCCAGAAGACCAACGACAAGGCCATGGCCCAGATCCGCGGGGTGCTGAAGAAGCACGGCTGGCCGGAGGACCTGGTGATCGGCATCGAGGGCATCACCCTGGACAAGTCCAAGGAGCTGATCAAGCAGGTGGACCTGATCCTGGCCACCGGCGGCGGCCCCATGGTCAAGGCCGCCTACTCCAGCGGCAAGCCGGCCCACGGGGTGGGCGCGGGCAACGCCATGATCATCGTCGATGAGACCGCGGACCTCAAGGACGCGGCCGACAAGATCATGCGCTCCAAGACCTTCGATCATGCCACCAGCTGCTCCACCGAGAACTCCCTGGCCATCCAGGAAGGCATCTACGACAAGATGATCAAGGAGCTGGAGGCCGTCGGCGGCTACCTGTGCAACGCCGAGGAGAAGGCCAAGCTGCAGAAGGGCATGTGGGACGAGAAGGGCGCGCTGAACCGCGAGATCGTGGCCCAGTCCGGCCGAAAAGATCGCCAAGGTGGCGGGCATCGACCTGCCCAAGGGCAAGAGCTTCATCATGGTCGAGGAGACCGGCATCGGCAAGGGCTACCCCTTCAGCGCCGAGAAGCTGTCGGTGACCATGACCCTGTACAAGTACAAGGAGTTCGCCGACGCCATCGAGCTGGTGAACCGCATCACCACCCACTCCGGCCCGGGGCACTCCTGCGGCATCCACACGGCCAACGAGCTGCGGGTCAAGGAGCTGTCCCACAAGGTGAAGGTGTCCCGCATCATGGTGCGCCAGCCGCAGTGCCTGGCCAACAGCGGGGCCTGGACCAACGGCATGCCCATGTCCATGACCCTGGGCTGCGGCACCTGGGGAGGAAACTCCACCTCCTCCAACGTGACCTGGGAGCACCTGTTGAACTACACCTGGGTCTCCTACCCCATCCCCAGCACCCAGCCCTCCGACGTGGAGCTGTTCGGCAGCGTGATGTACGAGGATTGATCCCGGCGAACCCGGGAGAGTCACCAGGAGGCGGCCAACCGGCCGCCTCTTTTTCTCCAGGAGCGCCCGGGGGGGGCCTGGTGAGCTTACGGCTTCAAGTGCGAGAGCTCACGGTTCTGGCTCAGAGGCAGAAGAAGCGGCAGAGGTCCTGGTACACGCTATCCTTGTCCGGAATTGCCGCCTTCTCCAGAGTGATGCTCGCCGGCATCGGGACATTCCTCGATCCGATCCTCAGGATGGGATGATCGAGGCTGTCCAGGTACTTCTGGGCGATGATGGCCGAGATCTCCGAGCCGACGCTGCCCCGCAGGTGACCCTCCTCCAGGATGGCCACTCTGCCCGTTTTCTCGATGGAAGCGGCAATGATTTCTTCATCCAGAGGCACGATGCTGCGGGGGTCGATGATCTCCACCTGCAGGCCCTTGTTCTTCAGCAGTTCTTCCGCCGCCTTCTCGGCTACCCTGACCATGTAGGACACGGCGATGAGCGTCAGGTCCTTTCCCTCGCGCACGACCCTCCCTTTCCCGATGGGCAGGGTGTACTCCTCCTCGGGCACCGGGGACTTGATCTTGTACAGCTTGCGGTTCTCGAAGAACAGCACCGGCTCGCCCAGGCGGATGCAGGTCTTCAGCAGCCCCTTGGCGTCGTAGGCGTTGGAGGGCGCGACCAGCTTCAGGCCGGGGACCGTCATGAACAGCGACTCCAGGCACTGGGAATGGTGAGGCCCCATCCCGTAGCCGCCGCCCCCCGGCATCCGGATCACCAGATTCAGATGGTACTGGTCCCCGGACATGTAGCCGATCTTGGCCGCCTGGTTGACGATGCCGTCGAAGCAGACTGAGGCGAAGTCCGAGAACATGATCTCCACGATCGGCTTCATTCCCAGAAGCGCAGCCCCGATCCCGCAGCCCAGCATGGTGTTTTCGACGATCGGGGTGTCGATGATCCGGTCGGGCCCGAACTCCGCCATCAAGCCGGTGGAAACGCCGAAGATGCCCTCGTACCCTTTTCCCACCTCCTGCCCGATGAGGATGACCTCCTTGTCCCTCCTCATCTCTTCGCGGATCGCTTCCCGAAGCGCCTCAGCCTGGGTGATCTCTCTCATGGGGCCATCCTACAGTTGCCCGCCCTCGTCCCCTTCGGGATAAGGACTGTTCAGGGCGAACTGTTCCGCCTCCGCTACGATGGACAAGGCCCTGCGCCGGACCGATTCGATTTCCTCCAAGCTCACCTTTCTGCGCTGCAACTCGGCGGTGGCCTGGGCTATCGGGTCGTTCTTCCTCCAGAGCTCGACCTCCGCGTCCGTGCGGTAGACGTGGCGGTCGTTGACGGAATGCCCGCTGAGGCGGTAGGTGCGCAGCTCGACGAGAGCGGGCCGTCGTTCCCGCTTCACCCTGCGGACGGCGTCCTTCATTCCCCGGTACACCTTCTGCACTTCATTTCCGTCCAGGGCAACCGACAGGAGCTGGAAGGCCTTCCCCTTGTCCACGATTTCCAACCGGCAGGTCTCTTCGTATTTCGTGCCCATGCCGTAGACATTGTTGACGCAAACGAAGACGATCGGCAGCTCCCACAGAGAGGCAATGCTCAGAGCTTCGTAGAAGTTGCCGGTATTGGTCGTTCCATCCCCCGCGAAGCAGAGGACCGTGGTGTCGGCCAGGCCCTTGAGCTTGATGGCCAGCCCAACCCCGATGGCGATAGGGAATTGGGCGCCCAGGATTCCCTGGGAACCCAGGATGTTGTGCTCCTTGTCGAAGATGTGAAGCGTTCCCCCGCGGCCCTGGCAGAGCCCGGAACGTTTGCCGAGGATCTCCGCCATCAGGCGGGCCGGATCGCACTCTTTGGCCAACTCCTGACCATGGCCGCGATGGGTCGGCAGGATGTAGTCGTGCGCTTCGATGGCCAGGCAGCTGCCGACGGCGGTCGCCTCTTCACCCGTCGAGAAGTGGATGGACCCCCGGAATATGCCTTTGCGCGCGAAATCGGCGATCCTTTCCTCGAAATACCGGATCAGGAGCATCTTTTCCAGCATGAGCAGCAAGAGAGGGTTTTCGACCTCCGCGGTGCCCGGGCCTGCGGCATGCACGGCAGTCGTTTGGCCAACGCTCATAAGCTGCTCAGCTGGTGATGGATATTCTTGAGAGCCGGGTACAGCTCCTTGTAGAGCGCATACAGTTCGCGGTACAGACCCCGGTTTTCGCTTCTCGGCGCGAAGACCTTCCTGGGCACGATCAGATTGTCCACCGCCTGTTCGAGGTCCGTATAGACGCCGATGGCCTGCCCCGCCAGCAAAGCGGCTGCCAGCGCCCCGGTCTCGCTGATCGTCAGGGCCCGTATTTCCCTTTCCAGGATGTCCGCCTTGATCTGCGGCAGCTTGTCATTGCGCGCGCCGCCTCCGAACAGGTTCAGGTTGCCGACCTTTATCCCGGCGACTTCGACGGTCTCGATGTTCAGCCTGGTTTCGTAGGAAATCGAATCGAGCATGCACTTCACCAGGTCGCCCCGCTTGGAGGCCAGCGACATGCCGACGAACGCTCCCTTGGACCGGGAATCCATGTACGGAGTCCCGCTCCCGATGAAATGCGGCAGCGCCAGGATCCGTGAAGGCTCGTCGGGCGACTCCTCGATCATCATCCGGAAGACATCGAGGTTCTTCTCCTTCGCCCGCCGCACCTCCTCGGCCGCCAGATTGTCCCGGTACCATTTCAGCAGGGCGCCGGCGGTGAAGCAGAAGCCGATGGTGATGTATTGATCCTTGATGACGTGGCAGTACAGCGGGTGGTTGTGCTGGAGAAGCGCCGGGTCGCTGTTGAACTTGGAGAAGGAGGTGGTCACGCACTCGATCGTGCCGAAGCACAGCGTGCTGCTGCCCTCCTTCACCAGCCCGCCCCCGAGGGCGGACATCGCCTGGTCGAACCCTCCGGTGACGGCCTTGGTCCCGCGCGGCAGGCCTAGATCGTCCGCGACGGCATTGCTGATCTCCCCGACGATCTCGCCGGAGGGGATGGGCTTGGACAGCAGCCGGACATCGACCCCCGCGGCATCCAGGACGAGGTCCGACCATTTGCGGTTCCTGGAATCGAAGGCCATGGTCAGGCCGGCCAGCGAGTGGCTGATCGTCGGCTCGAGGCCCAGCTTGTAGAATATGAAATCCTCGTACAGCACGAACTTCCAGGTTTTCCGATAGACCTCCGGCTCGTTCTCCCGCAGCCACATGATCTTGTTGATGGACCAGGCGGGGGAGACGCAGGCGCCCGTGGCCTGGAAGATCCCTTCCTTGCCCAGCCTCTCCTCCAGCGCGGCGGCCTGCTTGACGCAGCGGCCGTCCACCGCGGTCAGGCTGTTGTACAGGGGCGTGCCGTCCTTGGCCAAGGGCGTCACCGCCACGCCGAGGATGGAGAGGCACAGTGCCCTGACCTTGTCGCGGGGGACCTGCGCGGCCGACTCGCGGATCACTTCCTTGACGGCCTCCCAGATCCGCTCGGGGTCCATCTCCACCCAGCCCGGGCGGGGATAGATTTCCGGGTACTCCCGGTAGGCCTGGGCGAGGATCTGCCCTTCCTCGTTGAAAATCACGCTCTTGCAGCCGGTCGTGCCCACGTCAAGGCCAAGAAGACTCATCGCTCACCCCTCCATCCGGACGGCTCTGGATGTCCGGGGCCGCCCGAAGGCAGCCCCGGACTTTCTTGGCTGGTTTGGCCAGCGCTCACTCCATGTTGTAGTACTTGAGGTACGGGCCCATGTTCTCCTGGGTCACGATCGTGGCCCCGGTGTCCAGCTCCACGGGGTGGTAGCCCTTGGCCAGGTAGACCCAGGCCTGCTCGACGGCGTAGTAGCCCTGCAGGTAGGGGTTCTGCTGGGTGATGCCCTGGAGGGCATTCTCCTTCAGGTACTTCAGCATGCCGGGGGTGACGTCGAAGGCGCCGCCGAACACCTTGCCGTTCAGGCCGTTCTTGGAGATGAACTGCGCCATGGCTTCACAGTAGAAGTCGGTGCCGATCAAGGCCGTCACGTCCGGGTGGGCGGTGTAGGCGTTTTCGGTGTTGGAGTAGCCCTTGCTGAGGTCGGTGCCGACCGCGACCGTCCCGAGGTACTTGATGCCGGGGTAGGCCTTGGCCGCCTCCTTCATCCCGTTCATGCGGTCGATGAGGACCTGCAGGTCCGGGATCGCCGGCATGAAGAGGTACTTGCCCTTGCCCTTCATGACTTCCCCGAAGAAGTACTTGCCGAACTCCAGGCCCTGCAGGTACATGTTGGAGCCGGAGTAGCCGAGGGTGGCCCGCTTGCCCCAGTCGCCGTCGATGTTGAAGGAGAGCACCGCGATGCCCTTGGCCTTCGCGTCGTTGATCCCCTTCTCGAAGGCCTTCTGGTCGAAGATCGTGACCGCGATGGCGTCATACCCGCCCTGGACCGCGTTCTCGAACATGGCGACCTGCTTGGGGATGTCGATCGAGGTCGTGCCCATGAAGGCGAAGTCCATGTTGTGCGCCTTGGCCGCGTCCTCCCCGCCCTCCTTGAAGAAGGCCTGGAAGGCGCTGGTGGTGTCGTGGACGATCATGGCCATTTTGAGCTTCCGGTCCATCCCCTGGGTGACGTCGGCCGCCATGGCCGCGGCTTCCTTCTTGCCCGAGCAGCCGGTGACCGCGATCACCAGGGTGGCTGCCAGCAGCACCGCCAGCAGCAGAAACACGATTCTCTTGGAACGATTCATTCTTTCCTCCTGTTGATATTTTGGAAAACCTCAAGGATCGAAAAACCGACACGACCTTCTTCCGCTTATTCCCTCCTTTCTTGCGCCTTCGCCTGCGCAGTAGCGAGCATCAGGATCTTCTCCTCGGTGGCTTCCTCGTGGGAGAGCTCACCGGTGATCCGGCCGTTGTGCATGACCAGGATCCGATCGCAGATGGCGAGCAGCTCCGGCATCTCCGAGGAGATCAGGAGCACGGACAGCCCCTTCCTGGCCAGCCCGACCAGCAGGGCATGGATTTCCGACTTCGAACCCACGTCGATGCCCCGCGTCGGCTCGTCGCAGATCAGCAGCCTGGGGTCGTTGGCCAGCCAGCGCGAGATGATGACCTTCTGCTGGTTGCCGCCGCTCAGGCTGTCGATCCGCTGCCAGGGGCTGGACAGCTTGATGTTCAGGCGGCCGATGTACGTGTTGACGGTCTGGCGGAGCTGGCGGCCCAGCAGGAAGCCCAGCCGCGCGGCCTTGCGGAAGGCGACCAGGATCAGGTTGTCGATCACCGGCAGCACGGGAATGATCCCCTCGTCCCGCCGGTTCTCCGAGATCATGGCTATGCCCAGGCGGATGGCGTGGCGCACGCTCTTGCCTTCCACTTTCCGCCCGCCAATGCTCACCGAGCCGCCGCTGATGGCATCCGCTCCGAAGATCGCCCGCCCCAGCTCCGTGCGGCCGGCGCCCTGCAGGCCCGCCAGGCCGACGATCTCCCCTTTGCCTGTCGAGAAGCTGATGTCTTTCAGCACTTTCCCGCGGCTCAGGTGGCTGACTTCCAGGACCGTCTCCCCCTGGGCGCTGCTTTTCTGGTAGGCCTGCCGGTCGATGTTCCGCCCGACCATCATCCGGATGATTCCCTCGTGGGTCGCCGTCGGGGTTTCCACCGTGCCGATGAACAGGCCGTCCTTCAGCACGGAGATGCGGTCCGAAATCTCGAAGATCTCCTCCAGGCGATGGGAGACGTACAGCACGGTCAGGGCCCGCTCCTTGCGCACCGTCTCCAGGTGCCTGTACAGGAAGTCCTTCTGCTCCGGGGCCAGGGAGGAGGTCGGTTCGTCGAGGATCAGGAAGTCGGGCTGCATGTACAAGGCCCTCAGGATCTGGACCATCGACTGCTCCGCGAGGCTCAGCTCTCCCATGATGTCGCCGGGCTGCCGTTGGATTCTGAAGATCTTCAGCAGCTCGCGGGTCTCCTCTTTCATGAAGCGGACGTCCAGCAGCCCCCGGCGCGTCTTCGGGGAGGGCCCCAGGAAGACGTTCTGGGCCACGGTCATGTTGGTGCAGATCGGGATTTCCTGGAACACGGTGGCGATCTTCTGCCGTTCGGCATCCTTCGGCGACTCGAAGCGCACCGGGCTGCCGTTCACCACCAGGCGCCCCTCGTCCGGACGCAGCACCCCGCAGCAGATGTTGATCAGGGTGGACTTGCCGGCGCCGTTCTCCCCCACCAGGGCGTGGATCTCCCCCTTGCGGATGCGGAAGGAGACCCCGGAAAGGGCTTTGACCCCGGGGAAACTCTTGGAGATGCCGTGGAACTCGATGAAGTCCTGGCTCATGGCCCGCCCCTACGCCTTCTCCCGCCGCAGCCAGATGTCCGCGACCACCGCCAGCAGGATCACCGCCCCGATGGAGGCCTCCTGCGAGTAGGCCGGGACGGACATCAGCACCATGCCGTTGCGCACCACCCCGATGATGGCCGCGCCGATGAAGGTGCCCAGGATGGTGCCCCGGCCGCCGTACAGGTAGGTGCCGCCCAGGATGACGGCGGCCACCACGTCCATTTCCCGCCCGATGCCCGCCGAGGGGTGCACCGACTGCAGGTAGGCCAGGGAGACGAGGCCCGAAAAGGCGGAGGCCAGGCCGCAGATGACGAAGGCCACGATCTTGATCCGGTCCGTGTTGATGCCGGTCAGGTCGGCCGCCTTCCGGTTGCCCCCGGTGGCGTAGAGCTGGAAGCCGTAGGTGCTCTTCGAAAGCACGACGGCGGCGAGGACGTTCAGCGCGAGCATGACGATGATCTGGATCGGGAAGACCTTGCCGATGCTGTTGCCGATGAAGAAGAACGGCGCGGCGGACTTGGGAAAGATGGCGATGGAGTAGCCGCCGGAAAGCCCGAACACGCCTCCGCGGAGGATCGACAGCACGCTCAGGGTGACGATGAAGGCGGGCACCTTGAGCTTGGTGCTGATCACGCCGTTGAACAGGCCTACCAGGGCGCCGAAAGCGAGCGCGGCGAGGAAAGCCGGTATGACCGGCGACACGCCCATGGGCAGGCGCAGGATGTTGGCCGCGATCATCGCCGAGAGGCCGTAGATCGAGCCCACCGACAGGTCGATCTCGGCGCAGATGATGACGTAGGTCATGCCGATGGCGGCGATGCTGATCTCGGAGATCTGGCGCATGATGTTGATCAGGTTGGTGAGCTGCAGGAACCTCGGGGTCAGCAGGGAGAACACCGCGCACAGCCCGATCAGCACCAGCAGGACGCCGCGCTCCTTGAACCGCCTCCAGCCGCCCAGGGTCCTGCCCAGGGCCGAACCCAGGCCCGCTTTGCCGATAGTGCTCATTTGATGTATCCCACGAAAATATTGATCGCCTCGCGGATCTGCTCCTCGTTGAGGGTGGCGGGTTTCCCGATGCTGCGGACCGCCAGATAGGCCTGCGCCGCCTCCTCCAGGTAGACCACCGCGTACAGGGCTTCCTTCATATCCTTGCCCGCCGCCATGACGCCGTGCTGCCGCAGGATCACCGCGTTGCGCTCCCCGATGGATTCGACGGTGACCATGCCTGTTTCCACCTTTCCGGCAGGGGCGAAGCGGGTCACCGGCACGTCCCCCTTCAGGGTGTTGACCTGGGGAGTCAGCATGGCCGGGATGCTGTCGGCAATCAGGCTGACCGCCGTGGCGTACACCTGGTGGGTGTGGATCAGGGCCTGGATCCGGGGGATATGATTGTAGACGTAGAGCAGTCCCACCGTGTCCAGGGAAGGCTTCCGCTCGCCTTCGACGACATTGCCCTGCAGGTCCACGACGACCAGATCACTGCTGTCCAGCCCCTCGTAGTCCATCCCCGACGGGGTCACGATCACGTGCTCGCCCCGGCGGATGCTGAAATTTCCCGCCGACAGCTTCACGATCCCGTAGGACATGAGCTTGTGCGCGGCCCTGAGGATCTCTTCCTTTTCCTGGCGATACATCTATTCCCTTCCTCCTATGCGACGAGCGGATAGGCTCCGAGCTGGTCGGCAAGCCTGTACAGCAGCAGGACATTCTCCACGGGGATGTCGCTGGCGATGTTGTTGGCGGTGGACAGCACGTAGCCGCCGCCCGGCGCCAGCGAGCGGATCCTCTCGCGCACTTCCTTCTCCACCTCGGCCGGCGTGCCTTTCATGGCCCGCTGCAGATCGATGCCCCCCTGGAAGCAGAGGTCCCTGCCGAACTCCCGCTTCAGCTCCCAGGTGTCCATGCCGGTGGCCAGAGGCTGCACCGGATTGATGATGTCGATGCCGATTTCGATGAGGTCGGGGATGATCTTGCGGATGCTGCCGCAGCAGTGCAGCAGCACCTTGGCCTGCGGCGCCTTGGCGTGGAACATCTCGACCAGGCGGCGGTGCAGGGGCTTCAGGTGCTGCCGGTAGGCCTCCGGGGCGATCATCAGGTTCTCCTGCGTGCCCAGGTCGTCGTTGAACTCCACGACCTGCACGTAAGGCCCCACCTCGTCCAGCATCCGCGAATAGACCTGGTAGTTGAAGGCGAAGGTTTTGGCCAGCAGCGCGTCGGCCAGCTTCGGCTCCAGGCTCAGGTCCATCAGGAACTGATCCAGGCCGCGCAGCACCCAGGCGCAGTCGAAGATCCCCAGGAGGGTCGCCTTGTAGCAGCCGACGGCGTAGGGGCTCTTTTCCGCCAGCTCCCTGGCCTCCTCCCGCAGCCCCTCGAATCCGCCGCGGGTCTTGCGGGTCCGGCATGGGGTAGCGCTCGATTTCCTCGAGGCTCGCCTCACGCAGGGGAGTGGAGACGAAATTGACGGTCTCCCCGTTGCTGCTGTGCTTCATCCGGATGCCCAGCTCGTGCTCCCAGCTGCCGTCCTCGAACCTTCTTTCGGGAGGGAATCGCCGGATGTGCACCTCGCGGAAGTCCACCCGGAAGTGCTCGAGGAACTTCGGGTGGTAGTAGACCACGTTGTCCAGCTCATCCACGATAGACTCTTTCTCGTAGACATCGCGGATCCCCAGGTGCTCCTTCACGGCCTGGTAGGCCTTCTTGGAGAGCTTTTGGGCCACCCCGCCGATGCAGATGGGCACGCGGTCGGGCTCCTGATGGCTGTAGGCGCGGACGACCCTTTCCCTGGGTGTCATGCCCGCTGCCTCAAATTCCCTGCTGCGCGCGGGCTTCGGCCAGCGCCTGGAAGCTCCTGCCGGCATCCTCGTAGGCGCCGAGGTACACCTTGTACAGCGCGCTGTACAGGTTGTGCCGCCGGTCGTCCGGCAGGTACTGCTTCTTCTGCTTGACCACTTTCTTCACGATCTCCTCGAAGCCGCTGAACACTCCTGCGGCCACACCGGCAGTGATGGCATCTCCGAAGGTGGCCGGCTCCGTGGAGCTCACCGTGACCACCTTGCGGTTGGTGGTGTCCGCCAGGGCCTGGCACCAGGTGCCGCTGTTGGACGGCCCGCCCACGAAGACGATCTCCTGGTAGTCGATGCCCATGTCCTCGATGTGCCGGTAGCTCTCGTAGCAGTTGAAGACGCACCCTTCCATGATGGCCCGGATCATCCGCGAACGGGTGGTGGTGGGCGAAATGCCGAAGAACACGCCCGTGGCCAGCGGGTTGAGCACCGGGTTGAAGTGCCCGAAAAGGAAGGGCAGGAACAGGAGTCCGCCCGAGCCTGCTTCCGTTTTCGAGGCCTCCAGGTCCATCAGGTCGAAGGAGCTGATCCCGCCGCCCAGCAGCTGGGAGGCGTTCTGCTCCGCCCCGCCCAGCACGTCGCGGAACCAGCGCAGCGAGTAGCCGACCGACCCCTGCACGCCGTCCAGCATCTTCACCTTCGGGTCGTGGGTGCACAGGCAATGCAGCAGGTCCGGCGAGGTGGTGAACAGCTGGTCTGTGAGCACGGTGGCATTGGAGCCGGTGCCGCTGTAGTAGAAGGCCTGCCCCGGGTGCAGCGCGCCGCTGCCCACCGCTCCGGCTGGCAGGTCATTGCCGCCGCAGGCCACGGGAGTCCCCTCCTCCAGACCCGTCTCGGCGGCCGCCTGCCGGGTCACCGTGCCGGCAGCCTGCCGGTTGGGCAGCAGCCGGGGGAACTTCTCGAAATCCAGCTGCATGGCCTTGATCAGCCCCTGGTCGTAGTCCAGGGTCCGCAAATTGATGCCGTACTCGACGAAAGAGGCGGAGGCCAGGTCGAGGATGAACTGGCCGGTGAGCCTCTGGATGATGAACCCGGAGGATTCGGTGAACTTATGCAGCTTCTTGTAGATGTCCGGCCGCTCGTTCTTGATCCACAGCAGGTGGGGGATGGTGTTCAGCGCCGTGGGAGTCAGGCCGCAGGCGCGCTTGATCTCCTCGGCGCAGTTGGCCTTCAGGAACTCGGCTTCCTTCTGGCCGCGCAGGTCCGACCACGGGAGGGCGTTGTAGAGCAGGTTCCCCTTCTCGTCCATGGGCACCGGGCAGCAGCCCAGGCCGCTCACCCCCACGCCGGCGACGCGCTTGGAGTCCGCCTTGGCGCGGGCGATGACCCGGCGCAGGGTATTCTTGACCGCGCTCCACCAGTCGTTGGGATCGTACTCCATCCAGCCCGGCTTGGGGAAAATCGGCTGGTACTCCTCGGTTTCGATGCCCAGGGTCTGCCCTTCGGCGTTGATCAAGAGCGTCTTGACGTTGGAAGAACCGAGGTCGATTCCGATCAGCAGATCCTTGGTCATTGGCCTTTCTCCTTTTGAAGTTGAAGCACCTGTTTCGCGGTTTCCTCATCGGTCACCAGGTGGGTGAGCCAGCCTCCCTGCAGGGCGGAGGCGATCACTTCGACTTTTGTTCGCCCGAAGGCTATTCCAATCTTGACCGGAACTTTCTTCATCTGCTGGGGGCTCAGGATGCGGACGATGCGCTCCTCGACCCGGCTTTCGATGTACTGCCCGGCGGCGTCGAGGAACACCAGGTTCACGTTCCCGATGACCCCGAGGGTCTGCAGATAGTCGGTCTCCTCCTGCCGGAAGTTTCCCGTCTTGCCGAGGGAAGAGCCGATCGAGGCATCGCTCAGTCCGACCATGAGGACCTTCGCTTTTTGGGCGAGCTTGATGATCTGGCGGGTGCTGGCCTCGTTCTCCATTACGGCTTTTTCGACTTTCGAGTTCACCACGGCCGGCACATTGATCGTGTAGTTGATCCCGCCGATCTTCTCGGCAAAGCTTCGCGTGACATAGTTGGTATACGAACCGGAGCCTTCCAGGCCGACAGCGCCCACGATCGGGATGATTCTTACGCTATGCTTCTTCCTCGGCCTGAGGTATTTCGCCATCGCCTCCAGGGTCGTCCCCCAGGAAATGCCGACGATCATCCGGTCTTCCAGGCAGCGGTCCAGTATATCGGCGAGCGCCACGGCCATCTCGTTGAGCATCTGCTCGGTGTTTTCGTAGGTGGGAACTACCGCGCACTCCCGGATGCCGGATCGGCGTTCAACTTCCCTCCCGATCTCCGCGTTTTCCATGGAACTGAAATGGAGCTTGATTTCCACGAATCCTTCCCGGCGGGCCCCGTAGAGCATGCGGGCGATTTTCATGCGGGAAACACCCAGCCGGTCCCCGATGTCCTGCTGCGTCAGGTTATCGACGTAGTACATCTTGCAGATTCGGTACAGCAGTTGTTTGTCCAACCTGTTTCGCCCTATTGAAAATATTTTCCTTTCCTGTTCATTTGATCAGCCCATCCTAAGCCACTCTTGCCAGGCTTGTCAAATTTTTTCCGAGGGGAATGACTTACTCCGTGACCTTCTTCTGATAAGCCTCGTAGCTCAGCAGGGCCTTCAGCTCTTCGGGCTTCTCGAGGCGAATGCGCGCCAGCCACCCCGCCCCTTCAGGATCCGTGTTTACCGGCTCCGGGGAATCGCTCACTGCCTTGTTGAGCTCCACGACCTGCCCGGTCACGGGAGCGATGAGATCGGCTATCGATTTCACCGATTCGATTCGCCCGAAGGCCTTCCCCTGCACGAACTGCTTGCCCGCTTCCAGGAACTCCACGAAAACCACCTCTCCCATCTGCTTCTGGGCATAGTCCGTGAGTCCGATGCGAACCGTTTCGCCTTCCAAGGCGATCCACAGGTGATCCGCGGTGTACTTCAGCAGCTCTGGCTTCATCTTTTGCCTCCCGTTGCCTGTCAATAGCCGTTTTCGGCGGGTCGCTGCCCCTGCGCTGTGGCTGACGGCTGCCGCGACCCGAGCTCTGCCGGGTTTTCCAGAAGCCCCTTCAGTTCTGCGAGGAAAACCGCCGCTGTCGCCCCGTCCAGCACCCGGTGGTCGCAGGACAGGGTCATTTTCATGCGTTTTCCGATGGAAAGGCCGCCGTCTCGAACAACCGGCGTCTCCCGGATCGCCCCTACGGCCAGGATCAAGGCTTGCGGCGGGTTGAGTATCGCGGCGAACTGCTCGATGCCGTAGCTGCCCAGATTCGTCAGGGTGAAGGAACCTCCGCTCCCCTCGTGAGGCCGCAGCCGCTTGCTGCGGGCCTTGGCCACGAGGGCGCTGGCCTCGTTGCTGATTTCCGCAATGCTCTTCTTCTCGCAGTTCCTTACCACCGGCGTGAGCAGTCCCCCGGGTATGGCTACGGCCAGGCAGAGGTCGGCTTGCGCGTAGTAGCGGATTTTATCGTCGACGTACGACACATTGCACTCCGGGTGGGCCAGGAGCAGTTGCGCGACGGCCTTGAGCAGAAGGTCATTGAAGCTGATCTTCTGTTCCCGCCCGGCGTTCAGCGTGTTTCTCAGGTCGATCAATCTTTCCATTTCCACGTCCACCGTCAGGTAGAAATGGGGGGCGGTGAGTTTGCTCTCGGTCATCCGTTGGGCGATGGCCTTGCGCAGCAGCGGGGCTTTCTCCTCCCGGTACGGCGCTTCGCCTCCGATGTCGCTCATCGGCTCGACCCCCCCCTGGCGTTCGCTTTGGCAACCCGCCTGACCGGGCCCCTGGCTTTGGCTCTGGCCGGCTTCCGGCCCGAGGCGGGAACCGTCTTGCCCTGCGGCTTGACCTTCAGTTCCTGGCGGATGGTGCGCATGATCTTTTCCACGCTTGGGATGTTCTCGGTCTCCAGCGGGAAGGCCATCGGCGGGGAAACATCGTAGGCCGACAGGATGCGCACCGGAGCCTTGAGGCTGGCGAAGCAGGTGCGGGTGATCTCGTGGCTGATGTGGCTGGCGTAGCCTCCCGTGTACACGGCTTGCACCACCACCAGTGCCCGACCGGTTTTCTTCACCGACCGGCTGATGCGCTCAATATCCAGAGGCACAAGCGTGCGCGGGTCCACCACCTCTACGCTGATCCCGTCCTCGGCCTGGAGCCTCTCGGCGGCCGCCAGAGTGCGCGACACCATGTTCGAGTAGCAGACCACCGTCAGGTCGCTGCCCTTGCGCGCAACCCGGGCCACCCCGATGGGCACCGTGTACTCCTCGGTGGGTACGACCGCCTTCTCCAGGTAGACCCACTGGTGTTCGATGAAGAAAACCGGATTGTCGTCGCGGATCGCGCTCTTGAGCAGTCCCTTCATGTCATACGCATTGGAGGCGGCGATCACCTTGATGCCCGGGAAGTGGGCCACCACCGACTCCAGGCTCTGGCTGTGCTGGCCCGCGTAGCCTTTCCCTCCGCCGATGGTCGCCCGGATCACCAGCGGCACCACGTACTGGCCGCCGAACATGTAGCGGGCTTTCGCCGCCTGGTTGCCTACCTGGTCCATGGCCTGCAGGACGAAGTCGATGTACATCAATTCCACCACGGGCCGCAGGCCGGCCATGGCCGCGCCGATCCCGGCCCCAACGATCGCCGATTCGGAAATCGGCGCATTGAAGATCCGCCTCCTGCCGAAGACCTCCAGCAGGCCGAAGGTGGCCATATAGGCGCCGCCTGCCTCGCCCACGTCCTCGCCCCAGATACACACCCGCTGGTCGCGGACCATCTCCTCCATCAGGGCCTCATTGACCGCGTGGCGCGCCAGAATCCTGCCCTCGCTGTCCCGCGGGAAGGTTCTTGCTTCCTTCAGCAGCCCCGTCGTCCGGTATTTCTCGTCCAGACCGTCGCTGGTCGAGTCGGCATACATGCCCACCAGGATGTTGCGGATGTCCGGGTCCCGGCTCCTCACCGCGCGCATGGTCTGCAGCTCCACATTCCTGCGCGTCCGGCTCCACTCCTCCTCGGCCTGGGCTTCCGTCAGGATCCCGTTTTCGATCAGCTGCCCTTTGAACCACTCCACCGGATCCTTCTGCAGCCAGGCTTCCTTCTCGGCTTCGGTCCGGTACGTGGTTCCTTTGTCCTTGAAGTTGTGACCCCAGTGCCGGTAGGTTTCCGCGTCGATCAGCACCGGGCCTTCCCCGTTCAGGCAGAGCTGCTTGGCCCGCCGCAGGGCGTCGCGCACGCTCAGCACGTTCATCCCGCAGATCGTTTCGGCGTGCATGCCTTCCTTATTGTACCCGGCGCCCCGCTGGGACAGATGCTCCAAATCGGTCACTTCCCCCTTCTGCTGGCCGGTGTACCCGTACTGGTTGTTCTCCACGAAGAAGATCACGGGAAGGCCGTGCTCGAACTGGGCCATGGTCGCAAAGTTCATCGACTCGTGGGCGATCCCGTTGTTCAGGGCCCCGTCGCCCACGCAGCACACCACCACCCGCTTCTGCTCCAGCAGGTCCACCGCCAGGGCGGCCCCCGTGGCGATACCCAGGCTCCCGCCCACGATGGCGTTGGCGCCCAGGTTGCCCACGCTGAAATGAGCGATGTGCATGCCGCCGCCTCTGCCCTTGCAGTACCCGGACTCCTTGCCCAGCAGCTCGGCCATCGTGCGGTAGAGATGGTAGTCGCGCGCAGCTTCCCGCAGGTCTCGGTATTCTGCCAGCGGGAACTCGTTCTGCTCCGCGTCCTGGACGAAATCCTTCAAAGCCGCCTCGTCCATCTCCAGCAGGGCGTACAGGCCCTTGTTGACACAGTGCCCGTGGCCGCGGTGGGTGCTGGTGATATAGTCTTCCCGCCTCAATACGGACATCGCCCCCACTGCGGTGGCCTCCTGCCCCACGCTCAAATGCGAGGTCCCGCGGTACTCGTAGCCCGGATAGGGCACGAAGCGCTTCACTTCCAGGTCGCGGACCATGTACTCCACGTTGCGCTGCAACAGCATGGCCCGGTAGAGCCCGAGTGCTTCTTCCCGGGTGAGGATCCCCTTGTCCAGCTCTTCGCGCAGCAGCGGGGTGTAGCGGAACAGCATGATTTCGGGCAGCGGCAACTTGCGCGGCTGCGGGTCACATGGCAACACATCGCGAGATTTCATCGGGGCAGAATATCTGAAAGCGGTGCGCGGCGTCAACCTTGACAACACCGGCCCTTGATGCTTCACTACCCCGGCACGATAATCCGCACGGTGAGGGGACAGGGATGATTGAGGATTTCGTTCATGTGGGAATCGGCGTCTTTGACCTCGAAGCCTCGGTGCGTTTCTACACGGAAGTGCTGGGCATGCAAATCGACTACCGGGCGCAACACCATGGAGACCGGATCAGTCGAGTGGTCGGCGTGCCCAAGGCGAGCCTGAACATCTGCGTGGTTCGAAAGGGTTCGATGCGCCTGGAGCTGATCGACTACGGGAATCCTGCCAAGAAGATCCAGGGGTACGTGGACCAGGATTCACCGGGCCTTATCCATCTGGCGGTCAAAGTGTCCGACGTGGAAGGCGAATACCAGCGCCTGAAGCGCCTCGGCTACCAGTTCAACTCCCCTCCCATGGTGACCAGGGACAACGGGCCGAAGATCTGCTACTTCCTCGGGCCGGATAACGTGGTGCTGGAGCTCTACGAGGTCCTGGGCGACCCACAGGGTTAGCCGAGCGTTGCCGCCTGCGATGTACGAGGAATAGACCGCGATCGCTGAAATCAAGAGCCGGCCGGTTGGCCCGCCTCTTTTTGTTTCAGGCAGTGCGGGACTTCAATCCGGACACGGCGGACAGAAGCTGATAGTCCCGAGCGCGGTGCAGCACATCCAGGTCATGGCGCAGGGCGCAAGCCGCGCTTCCTTCAGCTTTTCGGCAGCAGCACCTGCCCCAGCACCTCGCGCGGGATGCGGGCCAGGTGCGGGTCGCGGTGCACCAGCACCGCATTGAAGGCCCGCGCGGTGCCCGCAATCAGTGCATCCACCAGCGGGATCCGCTCAGGGCAGGCTTCCTTGACCTGCCAGGCCATCTCGGCCACTGTGCGATCTACGGGAAGGCAGACCGTCAGCTCATCCAGGTAGGCTTCAACGGCTTGTTGGGCCTCCGCCTCGCTGGCCAACTCCGCCTTGAGCCTGGTTTTCAGTTCCGTGACGGTTACCGCGCAAATCCCCGGCTTTCCCGCGCGGGTATCCCAGAGGCCTTGCACGACGTCCGCCCCAGGCTCGTCGAAGAAATGGGCCAGCAGGGCGGAGGTGTCCAATAAGTGGGTAATGGTCACCCCCTGCCTCCTGCATTGTCCTCTACGGTTCGCTGCTCTACGAGGCGATCCACCGCGCTCCCAGCGTACCTGCGTGAGCTGTTTCCGCGCCCGCGCAGGTACCCCGACAGCGAGGCCGGATCCGGCAGCACCCTCACCTCCAGAATATGGGCACGGTCCGTTGGGCGCCATTCGAGCCTTGTACCCGGACGCATGCCCTCCTTTCGGGCAATCTCGGCAGGCACCGTGACCTGGTTCTTTCCTGTGATCCTCGTAATCATGGATTCATTATAGTCAAGGAGAATGGCATGGTCAAGGAATTTGCCCACCGGCCCTGGCATCCGGCAATGGCGCGCCTGTCGGACGGGGGACGGCTGTGGGGAGTCCTGGACAGCGACTCGCCAATACATTACTATGCCGTTCATGTATCATCGCACGGGAATCGCCGCGGCGGCACTCCTGCTTGCGGTTCTGGCAGGGTGCGCGCGGGCTTCGGTTCGGTCTGACGCCGCGATCGCGGAGGAGGGGCGGGGGATCATGCCCAGCGAGCAGGGCTCGCAGCGGGCGACCTTCGCCCTGGGGTGATTCTGGGGACCCGACGCCCGGTTCGGGCGTCTTCCCGGAGTGCTGCGCACCCGCGTGGGCTACGCGGGAGGCAGCTCCCCCAATCCCACCTACCAGAGCATCGGTGACCACTCCGAAACCATCGAGATCACCTTCGACCCGTCGCTCCTGAGCTACGGGCATCTGCTGGATCTGTTCTGGGAAGGCCACGACCCTTCCGGTTCCGCCTGGTCGCGGCAGTACGCCTCGATCATCTTCTACCATGATGCGGAACAGCGCCGTCTGGCCGAGCAATCCAAGGCCGGGCAGGAGCGCCGGCGGGGCGGCCCCCTGCAGACGGAGATTCTGCCGGCGGGAATCTTCACCGAGGCGGAAGACTACCACCAGAAGTATTACCTGCAGAGCGCGGTCGCGCTGATGCAGGCCGTGCGCCCGCTGCTGCCGGCCCCGCAGGACCTGGTGGCCTCCACGCTCGCGGCCCGTCTGAACGCACTGGTCGCCGGCAGCCTGACCCGCCGGGAACTGGAGCAGGACCTCCCGGTCCTGGGCCTGGACGCCCGGCAGCAGCAGACTCTTCTGGACGCCCTGCCTAAAAGCCGATAACGAATGACCATGCCTGATCGCCCGGCGGCGCGAGCTCCTGCAGGGGGCGGCGCAGTACCTGGGCCTGCAGTACCTCGAAGGCGATGCGGCCTGGGAGCAGGCGCAGCGGGAGCAGCGCGAGGAGGGCGTCGCGCTGCCGCCGGTCCCGCAGTTCGTGGAGCGTATGGTCCGCAAGGCGGTCAGCCCCCGGTTGAGCGGGCAGTTCCGCGGAATCCGGGTCGTCGTGCACGAGGAGGTTCACTCCTCTCGCAGCGGCAGCCACACCGAAAGCGTGTTCAAGGCGTGGGGGCCAAGATTGCCAAGGCCTTCGGCGGCCAGGACGTCGCCGTCGGCGATGCCGCTTTTGACGCCGTGGTTCGCATCAAGTCCGGCCAGCCCGAACAGGCCGCCGCCTTCCTCCGGAACGCGGAGCGCCAAGCGGCCGTTCTGCAGGCTCTGCAGGCCTACCCCGCCGCGAGGATCCGCCGCACGCACCTCTCCGTTTCCCGGCAGGGCGGGCTGAAGGACGACGAGCAGATCAAGCAGGTCCTGGCCGTGCTGGTCAAGGCCGCCGCTGCCCTGGCCGGCTGAGGGCCGGCTGGAGTCGCTACCGCGCCGGGGCGCTGCTGCCGATGCTGCCCCACAGCCCGGGGGGACCCTGCCCGATGCGCCAGAAGGACACCGAGTCCACCTCCCGGGCCTTGTAGAGCCTGAGCTTGTCCAGCAGCGAGCGCTCGTCGTCGTAGAAGACCTTCACCAGGACGTTCTCCGCGTATTCGAAGTGGGCCCCCAGCTCCGGTGCATACCCGGGCGAGCCCTGCTTCTCGGCCACCAGGTCCTGCACGGCGCGGAAGCGCAGGGCCCTGGACAGCCTCTTGTCCGGCCAGGCCCTGCCGTACAGCGGCAGGCCCATGACGATCTTGTCGCGCGCCAGGACGCGCCTGGCGTGGTCGACCACTTTCGCGCACCAGGGCAGGGAGGCCACCGGCCCGGGGGCGCTCGTGCTCCAGTGCTCGTCGTAGGCCATGATCACCAGCCGGTCCACGAGCGGGCCGATGCGGGCGTAGTCGTAGGCGTCCGCGGCGACCGGTTCCGTCCGGGCCGGCACCGCCACGCTCAGCCTCTGTCCGGCCGGCAGGCTGCCGCGCAGCTCCCTCAGGAAGTCGGCGAAGATGTCCGCGTCCTCACGGGCTACGGCCTCGAAGTCGATCTGCACGCCGTCGAAACCTTCCGCGGCCCGCCGGATGTCCTCGACCAGCAGGGGCCGCACGCCGTACTGGGGGCTCAGGGAGAAATGCATGAGCGCCTGATTGGTAATTTCGGCGATCACCAGATGCACCGCCGGCCGCCGGCCATTCCGCAGCACGATCCGCGGCCGCGCCACCGTCTCCGTCAGCCGCCCGTTCCTGGCCAGGTTCAGGCCGAAATAGCACAGGTCCGTGATGGGCTCCGAGCCGGTCAGCTCGGCTTCCTCGCCCCGCAGCAGGTAGGCCCAGATCTCCCGGAAGACCGGCCGCTCCGGGCCGCCGGGCTCGGGGCTCTGCTCGTGGCCCCCGGCTGCAGCCGCGCACAGCAGCAGAACGGGCAGCAGGGTCATGACCCGCTTCATCGCTTCGACCATCCTGCCGCCGATCCTACCGGCGGGCCTGTCCTTGGTCAAGGATGGGCCGGGTCTTGCGTCCTGCCGATGCGGCGGCGGCGGCTATAAAGAGGCAAGGGGGAGCCATGTTGAGCCAGGAGGGCTGCCGAGGGCGGAGGACACGCCTGTGGGAGGCGCTGCCGCCGGAGGTCCAGTGGGTGCTGATCGCCGATCCGCGGCACGTGAACTACCTGTGCGGGTTCTGGGTGAATCCCGTCAGCTTTTCCTCCGGAGAGCGGGGCTTCCTGTACCTGGAGCGGAACGGAGAGGCGGTCCTGCTCTGCGACAACTTCACCCTGAAATCCGCAATTGGCCAGGCTTTCGTCGATCGCCAGGTCGTGGAGCCCTGGTACGACCACCGCCACGGAGTGCCCAACCGGGACCAGGTCCTGTTCCGGGCGCTGGAGCGGATCCGGGATCGCCTGCGGCCGGCTTCCGGCCTGCTGGAGGCCGAATGGCTGCCGCTCGGGGCCCTGGAGGCGCTGGGGTGGCCCGCGGAAGCCAGCCCCGCCGGCGGGCCCACCCGGCCCACCCGGCCCTCCGGGCCGTCCCTGGGCTCCCTGCTGCGAGGCCTTCGCCGGAGGAAGGATCCGGACGAGCTGGAGCTCCTGCGGCGCTCCATGCGGGCAGGCGAGGCCGGCCACTGGCGGGCCCGCGAGCTCGTACGCGCCGGTATCGGCGAGCTGGAGCTGTACCGCGAAATCCAGTCTGCCGCGCTCGAGGAGCTGGGGAGCCCGGCCCTGGTATATGGGGACTTCCGGGCCACCCACCCCGCCCTGCCCAAAGCCGGCGGGCTTCCGACCGATTACCGGCTGCGCGAAGGTGACTCCTTCCTCTGCGATTTCTCCGTGGTTGTGGCGGGCTACCGCGGAGACTTCACCGCCACCCTGGCGGTCGGGGCTCCGACGGCAGGCCAGCGGGAGCTGCACTCCCTGTGCAGGGCGGCCCTGAGCTCGGGCGAGGAGGCGCTGAAGCCCGGCGCCTCTTGCCGCGAGGTCTACCGCTCCGTAGCCGGTGTCTTCGCCGCGGCCGGGCGCCCGGAGGCCTTTCCCCACCACGCGGGGCACGGGATCGGCCTCGGCCACCCCGAGGCGCCCGCTTTCGTGCCGGAGAGCGAAGAGACCCTCAGCTCCGGGGAGGTGGTGACCCTGGAGCCGGGAATCTACGTCGAGGGCATCGGGGGCGTAAGGATCGAGCACAATTACCTGGTCACCAGCGCCGGATGCGAGCGCCTGACCCGCCACAGCCTGGAGCTCTGAGCCGGCCCCGCGCCCCGGCCCCCCCCCTGCCCGGCTTTCCCGGCCAGCATCACCTTCAGTATCTTCCATATCATGGTGCTGCGCATTGGAACCAGCGGGTACAGCTACAAGGAATGGAAAGGCGGTTTCTACCCGGAGGACCTCGCCGCCGCGGACATGCTCTCCTACTACGCTCAGAGGCTGGGCACGGTGGAGATCAACAATACCTTCTATCGCCTGCCCACCGCCAAGCTGCTGGAAGGCTGGGCTTCCCAGGTGCCCGCGGAGTTCCGTTTCGTGCTGAAGGTTTCCCAGAAGATCACCCACTTCAAGCGCCTGAAAGGGGTCGAGGAGGAGACGCGGTACCTGCTCCAGGCCCTGCCCGCCCTGGGCGGCAAGCTCGGGGCCCTGCTCGTCCAGCTGCCCCCGAACCTCCCCCGCGACGACCAGCGCCTGGCCGCTTTCCTGGAGCTGCTGCCGGCCGGGCTGCGGGCCGCCCTGGAGGTCCGCAACCCCTCCTGGCGGGACCCGGTCGTTTACGCGCTGCTGGAAAAGCACGGCGTAGCCCTGGTGGCCAGCCAGACCGACGAAGAGCCGGATCCGGAAATCCAGCCGACCGCGTCCTGGGGGTACCTGCGCCTGCGCAAGAGCTCTTATGAACCCAAGGAACTGGCCGCCTGGTCCAGGAAAATCGCCAAAACCGGCTGGGACGAAGCCTTCGTGTTCTTCAAGCACGAGCAGATCGCCCCCGACCTGGCGGAGAAGATGTCCGCGGCGGCGGCCGGCGGCAAGTGAAGGCTTGACGCCTCCCGCGCGGCTTCCTTAGATTAACGGTAACGAATGAAAAAATACATCATCCTCGGCTTCGACATGGAAACAGACATCGGCAGCTACCTGAAGAGCTACCGGGGTGTCCGGGAGGGGACCTATCTCATCCTCGACCTCCTGCGGCGCAACGGGATTCCCGCGACTTTCTTCTTCACCGGCGAGTCGGCCCAACACAACGAGAAAGTGGTTCGAGACGTGGTGACTGCGGGTCACGAGGCCGGCTGCCACAGCCTGAAGCACGAAACCGTCGGAGAAGCGCATTTCGACATGCCCGCCGACTCTCCCATCCTGGAAGAAGAGGTGCAGCATCGGCTGGAGCTGAACAAGCGTATCGTGCAGGATCTGTCCGGGGTCGAGCCGGTCTCCTTCCGGGCTCCCCGCCTGTGGCAGGGCCGCGCCCAGCTGCAGGCCCTGGAGAACCTGGGCTTCCTGGTCGACGCCTCCTACTCCGTATTCGCCCACCAGGAACGGCTGGTCCCCTACCACCCTTCACGAGCCAATTGGCTGGAGCCCGGGGATATGCGCGTCCTGGAAATCCCGAACTTCGCCTTCGAATCCGGCAGCTACCGCTTCGAGAGGTTCTTCTGCAAGAACGACCAGTGGCCCCTGTTGCGGCTCATGGGGGCGCGGTTCGTTTTCGATCGCCTCGGCCCGGTGCTCCAGCGGCAGGCCGCGCAGTCCGGGATCGGCGTTCTCCTGTTCTACCTGCACCCTTGGGAGTTCCAACCCATGCCGGGCAAACACGTGTACAGCGAGGGAACCATGCACTTTCGACCGGAGCTGCACAAGAACTGCGGCCGAAAGATGGCCGCGGAGCTCGAGCGCTTCGTTCAGTTGACCCTGGAAGACGGATACCGGTATTGCTCTTGCCGGGAGTTCCTTTCCATCTGGGGCAGCGGGCAGCAGCCGAAGGGAGGTGATGCGGTCAGCGGGAACTGAGGGCGTGCCGCGGGGCGGCACGCATCGCCAAAGAGCGAACAAGGAGCGGAAGGCAATGAAGAAGAAACTTCTGCTGATGTGCGGGCTGGCTCTGATACTGGTTCCGGCGCTGCTTTTTGCCGGCGGCGCCCCGGAAGCGAAGAAGAAAGTCATCGGGGAAGTGTTCTGGGGGCTGCATGACTCCTACCAGCAGGCCCACCAGAAGGCGGCGGCGGACTACGCCAGGCAGCTGGGCTTCGAGTTCATTCCCATGGACGGCCAGATGAAACCGGAAGTGCAGGCCTCGGCCATGGAAGACCTGATCGCCCGCAAGGTCGACGGCATTATTTGCCAGGCCTACGACCAGGCCACCATGGAGGTCGCCATCGAGGCGGCGCAGAAGGCCGGGATCCCGGTGGTTTCCTTCGTCAACGTGGCCTCCGGCAAGGTGAAATATCCGACCATGATGATCGAGGAGCGCGCCGGTTCCATCGCCATGGGCGAGCTGGTGGCCAGGAAGATGCGGGACTATCACCCGGGCATCGAGTTTGTCATCGCCACCATCAGCGATCCCTCCGTGGACTGGGCCCACGATCAACGGACCAAAGCCTTCATCCAGGGCGTGCAGAAGGTGGCCCCCGACGCCCAGTGGGTGTTCAACGGCGGCAAGAGCAACCGCGAGGTTGCCTATGCCACCGCCGAGGACATCCTGCAGCGCCACCCGAACGTCAACATCATGTTCGGCTACGACGCCGAGAACGTGCTGGGCGGCCTGGCGGCCTTTGAAGCCGCGGGCCGGGGCAAGGCGGACAACAAGAAACCCCTGAGCGAGGTTCACGCAGGCGTGGATGGGTCGGTGCCGGAGATCATCAAGGTCGCCAATCCCGCCTCCGCCTTCAAGGCCACCCTGGCGCTGCAGCCCGGGGCCAACGCCCGCAAGTGCATCGACATGCTGGTCAAGATCTGGAACGGCGAGCTGGACATGTACGCCACGGACAAGAACGAGGCCGTGGTGTCCTTCATCGTCAACGGCTGGGACCTGAGCATCGACGAGATCCAGTCCTTCTTGAAGGACCAGTGGAACATCCAGATCGACCTGCGCAAGGAGATCGCCGCGCAGTAAGGCGCGCGGGAGGTGTCACGGGGAGGATAGGTCCTATCCTCCCCTTCTTATGAACGGCGACATCCTGGATATCCGCGGCCTCAGCAAGAAGTACCCCGGGGTGGAGGCCCTCAAGGAGGTGAGCCTCGCGATCCGCGGGGACAGCGTGCATTGCATCGTGGGGGAAAACGGGGCGGGCAAGTCCACCTTCATCAAGATCCTAACCCGCGCCGAGGAGCGCACCGGCGGCACGATCCTCTTCAAGGGCCGGGAGTTCCGCCCTCGCTCGATCCGGGAAGCCATGAATCTCGGCATCAGCACGCTGTTCCAGGAGCTGAACGTGGTCGACCATCTCACCGTGGAGCAGAACCTGCTGCTCGGCAGGGAGAATACCCTCCTCGGGGTGATCCGCCGGCCGGACCGCAGCGGCAGGCTGTACCAGGTCCTGAAGGATTTCGCCCCGGACATTCCCCTGCACCGCCCGGTCGGCGAGTTGAGCTTCGCCGAAAAGCAGGTCATCGAGATCGTCAAGGCCGTGGCGGCCGAGGCCAGCCTGCTGATCATGGACGAGCCCACCGCGGCCCTTTCCCAGAAGGAGGCCGGGCGGCTGTTCGAGCTCATCCGCGGTTTGAGGCAGCAGCACATCACGGTCATCTACATCTCCCACCTCCTCGACGACATCTTCGCCATTGGCGATTACGTGACGGTTTTCCGCGATGGCGCCATCATCGGCACCGCCCGAGTCGCGGAAATCGACCGGCCCGCTCTGATCCGGATGATGATCGGCAAGACGGTGGCCGAAGGCTACGTGCCCAGGAAGGTGGATCGCCAGGAGGTGGGGTTGGAAGTGGAAGGCCTGTGCACGGCCAAGCTGCGGGAGGTCAGCTTCCGGCTGCACCGCGGCGAGATCCTGGGTTTCTATGGCCTGCGCGGCGCGGGAAAATCGGAAATCGCCCAGGCTCTTTACGGCCTGGACAAGATTCTGGCCGGTTCAATCAGGCTGGACGGCCGGCCGGTACGCTTCGCCATCCCCAGGGACGGCCTGCGCCACGGGGTCTCCATGGTTCCGGAGGAAAGGTTGGCCGAGGGCCTGATCCTCAAGCTGCCGCTGCGTCCCAACGTGTCGATTTCCAATCCGGGCAAGATCAGCCGCCTGGGGGTGGTGAACGGCATTTGCGAAGAAGGCCGTTCAGTTCAACAGCGGTGTCTTGAACTTCTTACCAGCCCGCTTACAACAAGATCCAGAAGTTCGTGCGGCGCTTCCGAAACCTACCGAGAAGGATATAAAGGCGGGTATGAAGGCTGTACGAGCAGGTGCTTTCGATTTTTTTATGGATGCAAAGACAAGAGTGCGGTATGATAAAGATTTTATTATGCAGGCGCTCCCTGAAAACCCAAAAATATGGGATTACATTCCACTCGAATTACAATCTGATCCAGAAGTTCGTGCTCTCTATATCGCATTGAGGAAACAGATTCGCCAGGGGGAGTAAGTCTTTTTGTAAGCCAAACTTCCTTTTTCTCCCCGCCCTCCTTAACGGGCCTTTTATCTGGCGATTTCTACCGGAAGACAGCGTAACGTTGTGGGCACATTGCACTGGAGTGACGATCTACAAAACATGTGTAACCTGATCGAACAAGAAAGGATTAAAAACCTTGTCGGCACCAGGGGTTTCCAGAGCGGCTTTGCATTCGGCAGTTCTTTCTTCCCCAATACGCTGTCGTAGGGCGTTGAGGCGACCCAAAAGAAGCTTGGCATCTTCAGAAAATGGCTTTAGGGCATCATGAGCAGCAAAGGGATACCACTGCCCATCAATCATCTTAAAGAAGCAGGGTTCAGCCGCATATCCTTTTACAGAAATAGGGTAGGTAATTTTACAACGCCTCATCGAAATCGTCCCCCTCACAGCCTATTTCATCAACACGAGCCAAATCGTTATCTATAGCAACCTGGCGATCGAAAATTCTTACGCCGATGGTCTCCCTAAAGAGCGCATTTTCACGTCCGATCGTGTCCTTAATAACCGTGATGAGTGGGTGTTCCTTTTTCCATATCCAATCATACAAAGCCTTAGGCGGCACAAGAATACATCTAGGAAGGAGTGTGATGAAGTCCAGCGCCATAGTTACAGGCGCGCACAAGAGGAATAAGGCAGCGGAACAAAATAGCGATGATGTTACACGGTGTATTCGAGCACACCACAAAAGAGTGGAAGGGAGGAGGAGATTGACTTTCCATTGCTCAATATCGCTGGCATCCTTTGGGATAAAAATATCTTGTCCAGTTCCGGTGTGGTTTTGGGGGGCACAGGCTATCTACATAAGCAACAGACTCTTTTAGGGAATGGAATTCATGGGCGTTGAATTCGATATCCCCGCAAGTAAGAGAGACCGTATAGGTGGGCTGAGGTAGGGAGATGGGGTTTGTGTTTGTTGTAACTGATGATGACATAATCTAGCCTCCGTCAAAGCATTAATGAGGAAAACATAATATGGTTCCGAGTTTTATAACAATAAATAAAAACCCATAAGTCAAAATGTAGAGAAAGAAACGGCCACGCTTTGCGCCAACTGGAGGTTAAATTTAATTGACATTAATAATAAATAATATCAACAATATGTTGTTTAATTATTTAAATAATCAACAAGAGGATAGTATGGCAAACATATGTGCAACATCAACAGCAGAATCAAACCCTCTAATAAATTTACCCACAAATGTCCAGAGTGAAATTTTCTCCCGTTGTTTTCTCTGTACCAACATACCGAAAGTACCAACGGATCTTCGCCATAATTGCTTTTCGTGGACAACTACTGTAGCAACAGGTTTTCTACGAACTATTGATCGTACACTTTGGAACCCAACATTTTTGTCAGCCCTTGGTTCAGAAATTACACAGGAACAAGCAGCACGCTTAGTTATAGCTGTCATGA